>NZ_CP091285.1:1334814-2002221 GCF_021650975.2 Flavobacterium jumunjinense | reverse complement strand
TAAAGACTTATCGTATTTATTCCTAAAGTATTGCGATAAGAAATAATGCCTATCTGCGTCATAATCTAAAGCAAATAATTCATAATCTTGTAGCGTTCCACCTCCTTGAGAAGTTACCGTTTTAGTTTGCGATTTTTGTTCAGAAAAAACACCTGTAACAGTTGTTTTCCCAAATTGCAATTGAGCTTTAACCCCAAACAAACTTTGCGAACCTCTTATTAAAGAATTAGACAAAGGAAAACTTACATTACCAACTTCTAATTTTTGTAGAATATCATCTTCAGTAGATCCATATTCTAGTTTTATAAGGTTTTGAAAAGCAAAGGTAGATTGTGTATCATAATTAATATTCACATTTAATCGTGTGCCAACCTTACCTTGAAGCCCTACACTAATCCTTTGATCAAAGTCAAAAGTTGTTGTTTTTCTATTCCTTGGTGAAAAAGCAGGATTATCTTGTTTTGTGAACCTAACACCTAAATCAATCTCTACAGAACCTGTTGGCTTAACATCTATGGTATTACTTCCAAATATAGCTTCAAAGAACTTTGAGTTAATATAGTATCTTGGCAATAAATCTTTCTTTTTTTCTTCACTTCCTTCTTTTTTACCGTCTATCGCTGCCGATTTTTCACGATAATATTTTCTCATTTCTTCACGCAAAACAAGTTCTTGATATTGTTTTGGAGTTAACACTAAAGGATAGTTAACATTAAAGCCATCGAAAGTATTTGTATAAATATAACGATCTGTTACTGGATCATAAGTATAAGCCTCAACAATACTTTGAGGATTAGGTACTTTTATTTTCCCTAAGTCCACTCCATTTTTAATTGAATCTTGCTCTTGAGTCTCTTCTTGAGAATAAAGAAAAAAAGGAACACATAAAAAAAGTATTTTTATCCCCTTCTGAAATTTATTAAAAATATTCCCGCTAATTTTATTTTCCAAGTCTTATAAGTTTTTTAGTGCTTGTTTAATTAAAGTTTCAACTGATGCATTTGGGGCTTCATTTACAATTTTGTCTATAACTTTTTCTGCTGTTTTTCTAACAAAACCAAGCACCTCTAAAGCAGATAACGCTTCTTCTTTGTTTGTATTGTTAGAAACCAAAGAAACTTCGTCTAAATCATACACTTTTAACACTTTATCTTTCAAATCTAAGATAACTCTCTGAGCTGTTTTTGCTCCAATACCTTTAATGCTCTGAACTGTTCCGACATCATTTGATCCAATTGCATGAATTATTTGTTGTGGCGCCAAAGAAGACAACATAGTTCTTGCAATATTTGCTCCAATCCCAGAAACAGAGATTAACAATTTGAACAACTCTCTTTCTTGCTTTTCTACGAAACCGTATAAAGTGTGTGCGTCTTCCTTTATTTGCAAGAAAGTGAAAAGTTTTAAATTATCACTTTCTGGCAAAAGAGAGAAAGTATGTAGTGATATATTAATATGATACCCAACACCATTACAGTCTATTACAACTTCTGTCGGATTTTTTTCAACTAGTTTTCCTTGAATGTGAGTAATCATGATTTTTTTATTGGTTAATAGCCAAAAATATAAAAAATATTATTTATTAATAGCTTTTTTAAATTTTCGTTCTTTTTCTTGTGCATCAACTACAGAAACCGCAGCCATATTTACCATTTCTTCTACACTTGCTCCTAATTGAAAAATATGAACTGGTTTATCTAATCCAAGCATAATCGGTCCAATTGAATCCGATTTATTAAGCTCTTTCATCATTTTATAAGTAATATTTGCCGAATCTAAATTTGGAAAAATTAAAGTATTCACTTTTTTATTCACCAATTTAGAAAACGGGAACTTACTTTTCAACATTTCAGGATTTAAAGCAAAATCAGTTTGAATTTCCCCATCGACGATTATATCTGGATAATATTTATGAAGATAAGCTACTGCTTCTCTTATTTTCTTTGGGTTTTCACTCTCTGAAGAACCAAAATTTGAAAAAGAAACCATTGCCATAACTGGCTCCATACCAAACATCCTTACAGTTTTAGCTGTCATTAATGCAATTTTCGCTAAATCTTCTGCCGTTGGGTTAGGGTTTATTGCTGTATCTGAAAGGAAAATTGGTCCTCTAGATGTCATCATCATATTTGTCGTTGCAATTCTAGAAACTCCAGGTGCTTTATCAATCATTTCTAGAACTGGTTTAACCACCGAAGGGTAGCTTCTAGAATAACCCGTAACCATTGTATCTGCTTCTCCTTCATTCACCATCATTAAACCAAAATAGTTACGTTCACGCATCCATTTTTCAGCATCTAACATGGTAATACCTCTTCTTTTTCTAGTTTCCCAAAATGAAGTAGCATATTTTGTTCTTCTTCCGTCTTCTTCCTTTGTTTTTGGATCGATAATCACTACATCGGCATCAAAACCTATTTCAGTTTTAAGCTCTTGAATAATTTCTTTATTTCCTAATAAAATAGGCACTCCAATTCCTTCTTCAAGAACAATCTGAGCTGCTTTTAGAACATCTAAATGATCCGCTTCTGCAAAAACAACTCTCTTTGGATTCGTTTTTGCTCGGTTCATTAACATTCGAATCATTTTATTATCAGAACCTAATCTGTCTAATAAATCCAACTCATATTTTTCCCAATCCGTAATCTCAACTTGAGCTACTCCAGATTCCATAGCTGCTTTAGCTACAGCTGGCGCAACTACTGAAATTAATCTTGGATCGAATGGTTTAGGAATAATATAATCTCTACCAAAGTTTAACTTGGTTTCTCCGTATGCAACATTTACTTGTTCTGGCACAGGACTTTTAGCCAATTCTGCTAATGCGCGAACTGCTGCCATTTTCATTTCCTCATTAATTTTTTTAGCACGAACATCTAGCGCTCCTCTAAAAATATATGGAAAGCCTAATACATTATTTACTTGGTTAGGATGATCTGAACGACCTGTTGCCATGATGATATCTTTCCTTGTATTTATTGCTACATTGTAATCAACTTCTGGAGTTGGATTTGCCATTGCAAAAACAATTGGATCATTCTTCATCGTCAACAACATATCTGGTGTTAATATGTTTCCAACAGACAACCCTAAAAACACATCTGCGCCTACAAGTACTTGCTTCAGTGATTGAGGCTCACATGATTTTGCATATCTCTTTTGCAAATCAGATAAATCTTCTCGACATGTCGTTAACATTCCGTCTTTATCGAACATAAATATATTTTCTACGTTCACACCTAGTAGAACATACAAGTTTGAACATGCCAATGCTGCTGATCCTGCTCCAGAAACAACAATTTTAACTTTATCAATCTCTTTGTTTGCTAACTCTAGTGCATTCAATAATGCAGCAGAAGATATAATTGCTGTTCCATGTTGATCATCATGCATCACAGGAATATTCAATTCGTCAACCAGTCTTCTTTCTATTTCGAAAGATTCTGGTGCTTTTATATCTTCAAGGTTAATTCCACCAAATGTAGGTGCAATATTTTTTACTGTTTGAATAAAAGCTTCAACATCTTTTGTCCCTACTTCTATATCAAAAACGTCTATATCTGCAAAAATCTTAAAAAGCAATCCTTTTCCTTCCATTACTGGCTTAGATGCCTCAGGACCTATATCTCCTAGACCTAAAACAGCTGTTCCATTTGATATTACTGCTACTAAATTTCCTTTTGCTGTATACTTATATACGTTATCTATATCTTTTGCAATCTCTAAACATGGTTCTGCTACTCCTGGCGAATAGGCTAGAGATAAATCTCTCTGGGTAGCATATTTCTTTGTTGGCACAACCTGAATCTTTCCAGGTGTTGGCTTCGCGTGATATAATAAAGCTTCTCTTCTTTTTGTATCCTTATGCATATAATATGTTTTATACTAACTTACAAAGTTAGAATAAGGATTGAAAGAAAAAAATTTTAGAGCTACTCTTTTGAACCATTTCTGTATTTTTAAATCTAATTGACTAAATACTTAAACCTATATTTTAAAAAAACAAAATTTCACACACAAATTACATATTTTTGTATTGGGTAATTATTCCCCGATTTTTTATATAAAAACTTATGTCATCAATTTCAACCGAAGAAAAATTAAACGAACGAATTAAGGAATTAGTGTGCTTATACGAGACAACTCATATCATTAATCAGAAAAACACAACTGTTGAGGATACATTAACAAAAATAGGTGAAAGTTTAAAAAAAGCTTTAAAACATTCTGACGAAGCTATAATAGAAATTACTTTTAACGAATTAGAAATATTTACTGATACTTTGCCTAAAAAAACTATACATATAGAAAGTAAAACCTACATAGAGAATAATGAAGTAGGTATTATAAGAATTCATTATCCTTCTCCAAAACTATCTATAACTAATTTTTTAGAAGAAGAAAATAAACTTCTTGAAAAAATTAGTTCTGAAACAAGTCTCTTTTTAGAAAGAAAAGAAAGAAAAGAAAAAGAAGAAAAATTAAAGCAATCGGCAGAAAGAAATGATAGACTTTCCATTTTAGGAGAAATAACAGCTGGAATTGCTCACGAACTAAACACACCATTGGGAAATATTCTTGGTTTTGCAGAACTTATTAAAAGAGAAAACAAAGTAAAAATAATCGATAAAGACATTACAAAGATTATTAACGCTGCCATTTACTCTCGAGAAATTGTAAAAAAATTAATGTTTTTCTCTTGTGAAATGCCTCAAAACAAAGAAATACTTCTCATAAAACCCATCATAAAGCAAGCCGTTACGCTATTAGGCCCAAACTTCAAAAGAGCTAATATAACTTGTAATGTTACTTTTAAAGACAGCACAATCAAAGCACAAATAGATGAAATTCAATTAACACAAGTTCTTTTCAATATTATTATGAACGCTATTTATGTAGCACCATTCGAAAGCAAGATTGATGTATTAGTTTATTCAAAAAAAGAGAACTTTATCATTGAAGTCAAAGATGAAGGTTCTGGTATAGACGAAGCTATAAAATCTAAAATATTCGAACCTTTTTTTACCACAAAACCAATTGGTGAGGGTTCTGGTCTTGGCCTAAGCGTAGTTCATGGAATAATTAAAAGCCACAAAGGAGAAATAAAAGTAATAAACAACAAACCCAGAGGAACTAATTTTCAGATTATTTTACCCTTAAAAGAAAAGTAGATGTGTTTAAAAAAAGAAAATATTTTAATTGTAGATGACAATTATGATATGTTAGAATTATTGCAACGTAATTTAAAAGACTTGAATTTTCATTCTTACAAAGCTACTTCTGTTATTGAAGCGATTGATGTACTAAAATCATCTGTCATTGATCTTTTAATTACAGATTTACAAATGCCCGAAATAAATGGAATTGAACTTATAAAATATGCTGACGAACATTTTCCTAACATCCCAAAACTTGTTATAACTGGATTCCCTTCAGTAGACACTGCTATAAATGCTGTAAAATCTGGCGCATCCGACTACTTAACAAAACCATTCACTTTCGAAGAATTAAAAAAATCAATTCATAATTGTTTCAAAAACAAGAAGAAAGACACTTCCAATAAAAGAGAAGAAGAAGAAAGAGATGATTTCTTTACTAACTTAGTTGGAGTTTCCAAAGAACATGAGCAATTAATTGACGTTATCAAAAGAGTAAAAAACAATAAGGCAACTGTCTTAATTCAAGGGGAAAGTGGCACAGGAAAAGAACTTATCGCACGTTCCATTCATTATAATGGTAATTTTGCATCAAAACCCTTTATAGCTGTAAACTGTGGAGCCATTCCTGAAAACTTAATTGAATCTGAGCTATTTGGCTATGTAAAAGGAGCTTTTACTGGAGCAAACGAAACTAAAAAAGGATTGTTTCATGCAGCAGAAAACGGAACCCTATTTTTAGATGAAATAGGAACTGCAACACATACTATTCAAACTCGACTTTTAAGAGTGTTACAGGAAAAAGAGATTTATATGATTGGTTCTCAAAATCCTCAAAAAATAAATGTTCGAATTATTTCTGCCACAAATAACAACCTACAAAATGCGATAGAAAACGGAACATTTAGAGAAGACCTATACTACAGACTTAATGTTGTAAATATAGAAACCACACCTTTGAGGGATAGAAAAAAAGATATTCCTATATTGATAGCTACTTTTTTAAAAAAATATGGAAGGGAATATGGTAAACCTAGCATTACAATAACACAAAAAGCAATAGACATTCTAACAAGAAACAATTGGCCAGGAAATATTCGAGAATTAGAAAACATAATTCAACGTCTTATTATTTTAAGCGATACGGTTATTGATGTTGATACATTGCCAAAATCATTAAAATACAAAGAACCAATAGAAAATGAAAAATTAAAACCTTTGCATGAAATTGAAAAAACATATATTTTAAAAGTGCTAGCCAATGTTAACAATAACAAAACAAAGGCAGCAGAAATTCTACAAATAGACCGAAAAACTTTGAGACAAAAACTTTTAAAATAACATATTAAAAGTAAAAATTCATAAAACTTCCAATAAAAAACCAATCCAATAAAAAACGGGGCATTTTGCCTCGTTTGATGCATATATACCCAAATAAAAAACTAACAAAAAGGAATAAAAAACAAATAAAAAACTAATAAACAGATAGTTACATGTACACTTTGAAAAATGGCACACAGATTGTCTACTCCTAAGGAATAAAATATAAAATATGGAAATTTTACTTAATCCTGAATCTATTGAACCTTTTGAAGAGGTTCATCTTGCAAATAGTCTAATTGGCATTTGCTCAAATTGTGATAATAATACTTTCTGTACTTGGGTAGAAAACAATAAAAATCATTGCGAAGAATATGAATAATATAAAAATTTTAGAAGTAAAAAAGCAAAAAACAATGCTCGATAATGTTTTGGAACAATTTAATAAAACTGCAGATTCCATGAATCTTAATGCAAATATTAGAAAAATATTATCTATTACAAATAATGAAATAATCATTCATTTCCCTGTAAAAATGGACAACGGAAATGTTGAAATTTTTACAGGTTATAGAGTTCAACATAATAATGCATTAGGGCCATACAAAGGAGGCTTAAGATATCACCCAACTGTAGATGTAAATGATGCAAAAGCTTTAGCAATGTGGATGACATGGAAAACTTCTTTAGCAGGACTACCCTATGGTGGTGCAAAAGGTGGTATTCAAATAGACCCAAGAAACTACTCTCTATCTGAACTTGAAAGAATCACAAGACGATTTACTTTTGCATTAGGAGATAATATTGGAGCAGAATATGATATTCCTGCACCAGATGTAAACACGAACGAGCAAACAATGGCTTGGATGGCAGACACATTTATGTCTACAAAATCCCCCAACGAAAGATCAAACCATAAACACGTTGTAACCGGAAAGCCTATTGGAAGTGGTGGACTTGAAGGTAGAGACAGAGCTACTGGTTTTGGAGTATACTTAACCCTTAGATTGTTGTTTGAAGACAAAAATGAGACTTTAAAAGGTAAAAAATTCATTGTACAAGGTTTTGGAAATGTTGGATATTGGGCTTCCCATTTTCTAAATAATGATGGAGCTATTTTAATCGCAACACAAGACGCTCACGCTACTCTAATTAATAATGAAGGAATCTCCGTTGAAGATTTATACGAGCATTGTAAACCTAGAAAAGGCTCAACAAAAGGATTTGAAGGTGCAACAGAAATGAATCCTGATGCCTTTTTTGGATTAGAATGTGACTTCATTATTCCTGCCGCTTTAGGAAATCAAATTACAGAAGCCAATGCTGATAAAATCAAGGCTAAAGTTATTGCTGAAGGAGCAAACGGACCAATTAACAACGAAGCAGAACGAATATTACTAGACAACAATGTTACTATAATCCCTGATATTTTATGTAATTCTGGTGGCGTGATTGGTAGTTATTTTGAATGGCTTCAAAATAGAAATGGAGAATTATGGCCATTAGATGAAGTAATGTTCAAAATTGAAAGAAAAATGACAGTAAACTTCAGAAGAGTAGAGAAGCTAGCTACTACAAATAAAGTTGATTGGAGAACTGCAGCATATACAATTGCTATTAGTCGCATTGAAACTGCATATGTTGAAAGAGGAATTTTTCCATAATGAAAAGTTCTATTAATAAAACTCATTTTATGAATCATGAAATACGAAACAATAATTATTGATCGAAGAGAACTTGAAACTTTAAAGCAACTTTTTTCAAACTCTCATAATAAATATGATAAAACATATCGATTATCTTTTGAGAAATTAGTTAACGAACTAAAAGATGCGAAAATAATGGACAACACAGAATTACCCGAAGATATTATTCGATTTAATTCTATTGTAACCATCAAAACTGCGTTTAATGAACAAAGAACATATCAAATTGTTACTCCAGAGAAAAGCGACCTAGCTAATAATAAAATATCTGTATTAGCACCAATGGGACTTGCCCTTTTTGGTTATGCTCAAAACGACACAATAGATTGGCAGTTTCCAACAGGTATAAATACTATAGAAATAATAAAAGTTAAAAATTCAAAAACATTATAAACAAAAAAAGATGAATGAATTCGTCAATAAACACCACTTCAAAGACGATATTGAAGGACAATTCATTAATAATGACATATTATTATGGAGAGAAGAATTAACTTGTATTAATGCAGAAATTATTTTTTTTAAAAAGCTTTTAAAAAGCAAAAAAGACAATAAAGTTTATGCTAAATTAATAAAAAAACTAGAAGAGAAAGAAAGACAAAACAGAAACTTGTTTGACAACCTTATCGTTTATATTAGAAAAATTGATGGTTTAAAAGAATGTGAAGATATTGATTGTGAAACTTATTATCTAAATGATCACATAAACTTTAAAAAAGACATTGAGTCATTTTTATATCAATATAAAAAATTAAAAAGGATTACCTATTTAAAATTAAATAAAAGAGATACACTATAGAGTCTAAATAAAAAACGCTGCTTTTCTTAAATTAATTAGTTAATATTACGCAGAACGTTTTCGTAGTTTGCAATTAAAACACCAGCGTAAAAGCTGGTGTTTTATAATATAGCCTATCGTTTTAAAGTAAAATGTCCTTTTTTTACTCTTCCATCATGCAGTTTTATTGTGTACCAATAATCGGATGACGGCATTTTTTCTCCATTAAATGTACCATTCCAACCTTCAGATGAAGAAGATATTTCTTTTATTAATTTCCCATATCTATCAAATATAGAAATAGATGTACTTTCGGAAAACCTATCATCAAATCCTTTCACATTCCAAGAATCATTGATTCCATCTCCATTTGGTGTGAAATACTTAGGAATTGAAAGTACTGTAATCAAATCTGATGTTATACCACAACCATTGTTATCATAAACATATACCGTTTGAATTCCTGCTTGAACATTTTCAAAAACATTACTCTCTTGATAATTAAAACCGTCTAAACTATATAAATAGTCACCATCTCCAGTGACTAAAACCGTAATCGTATTAGAATCCACTAAATCTACAACTTCAATAGTATTAATTATCGCAATATTAGATGGCTTTACCGAAATATTTCTTGTACTGATACATGAATTAGCATTAATAACTTCTACTTTATATTCTCCAATTTCTGTAACAGTAAGAGTATATTGATTTGCCCCTGCAATCGCTTGATTATTCAAATACCATTGATAGGTATAATTATTAATCGTGGTTTCATCAACCAAACCAGCATTTAAAATCTCAAAATCCGAACTATTATCTCTACAAATAATTTCATCTTCTCCTTGAATATAAATATTTGGTTTTGGATGTACAACAAATGACAATATAGTTGTATTGAAGCAATTTGTATTATTGGCATTAATAACCTTAGCTGTTATATTTTGCGTATTTGTTCTGAAATTCCCTATAAAAGAATTCAACAAATTATTACTTGCATCGTAATATTCTACAAGAACATTTGTTTGCGAACCGATAATTAAATTTTCAAAATTTGAGGTATCAAATTCTACCAATCCATCTTGTAATAATGGATCTGTTTCATTATCACAAGCAATCAATAAATTTGACGGAACAGCAGTTGCAGTTGGTACTTCATCAACAATAAATTCTAAAGTAGTTGTATATGAACATGCATCTGTTGTATTATTTGTTAAAGTAATTGTTACTATTTGATTTGTTGAAGGATACGGATTTGGCAATGTTGTATAATTCACACTAGCTGCATCTGTATAAGTAACCGTAACATTGGTTAAACCGTTTAAAATTTGAGTTTCGATATTTGTTGTGTCAAAATCAAAACTTCCATCATTGTTGTCATCACATGCTCTTATTACAACAGGATCAACAATAGGCTGATTTTCTACTTGTAGACTTACATACTTTCCCAATCCAACGCAATCATTGTTTAAATCGCTATCTACTCTTACATAAATATCTTGAATATTTGGCGAATTCACATTAGTATAATTAGATGCACTTACTAAAGAAATCGAATTGGTTTCTGCTAAAGCATCGGCTAAATTCTCATAAAAAGTAACACTTACAATTTGACCTGTAAATAAAGATGCAATGGAAGCTTCTACACCACTAAAATCAAACTCAGCTATACCATCATTATTGGTTCCAAAAGTCGCATCGCACTTTGTGAAAACTATTGGAGTAAAAGTTGCAGGAATTTGAGTCGCCGAAACAACTAGATTTAATTGCCCAGGTCTAAAACAATTGTTTCCATTAATAACTCTATAATAAATTGTTTGTGTGCTTACTGTTTGATTAATAAAAGAAGTAGTGTTTGAAATTGCGTTAGTATTATTTTCTGCGTCTGTTATACTTAAAAAATAATCAATTGTTAGTCCCGCCGTATTTCCTACAATTAGTGAATTTGCTTCTGTTAAATTAAAAGCACTAAATCCATCAGTATCGTCGTCACACTGTTTTAACTCTATTAGGCTATTTATAACAGGTCTTTCAACTACATTTATTGTTAACTCAGAAATATCAAAACATGTTCCCTTTTCTGTACGAACATAAAAAGTATTTGTTCCTATTGGTAAACTTCTATTTTGCCAATTCAATATTTCGGCTGTACTATTATTCGCATCGGTTAATGTTGTAAAGTACTTATAAGTTACTATTTGAATTCCTGTATAAATTTCATTATTATGACTACTCAAATCGTAATCTATTGCACTTGTAATCTCACCTTCACAAACCGTTTTTACAACATCATTCGTTGTTATATTATCAAAAATTAGATTGACTGTTTTAATTTCTGTACACTGTGCAGTGGTAGAAGCAATTCTTGCATAATATGTCCCTTGATTTAAATTAGCTAAACCTGTAATTGGATTTGCATTTAAAGACGCATCTTGCATAGAAGCGTGATACGTAATAAAAAAGCCTGAAAGCCCAGTTAAAGTAGCCGTATCCAAAATAGAAAAATCATAAGGTTCAGAATTATCTGCTCCCTCATCACAAAGTATTACATCTGGAAAATTAGGAAAATTAATATTCTCAAACGGATTTAAAATTGTTGCAGAACCTGACCAATTTAATGAAAACGGAGAGTTTCCAATTGGTCTATCAATAACTACAAAATAACTTTGCCCAGGCAAAACAATCAGTTGTTTCACAAATCCATTACCTGCAGCTCCAGGCCCTTCACTTGTATCGATAGAAATTGCATTTAATCCCGTATGATTATTCGTTTGTCCTGACGCAACAGGATTAGTAGTTGAACAGCGAATAGGAGCGCCTAAATTTGCACAATCAGACACAGGTCCAAAGACCCAAAAATCATAATCTTCATTAATATCTGTACTTTGAGGAATAATTGTAAAACCTAATGTCCCAGGCTGGTCAATTGTTACACGCATCCAAAGAGAATTATGTTCACTACTCTCACAAGATTCTGGAACAATTTCTTGCACACCCGAACCCGAAACATTAAAAGAGACATTCTGATTATCACAAGCTTGTATATAATTAACACAATCGTTTGGTAAATTTTGAGCGAAACCAAAAACGGCTACATGTAATATGGCTAATAAGTAGATGTATTTTTTCACAATAAGAAAATATTTTCAACAAAGATAAGTAAAAAACACGCTATTTATATTTTGCTTTTAATCTAACAAAAAGCGAATGTTTTATATCAAACTATCTATTTAGATGTTCTCTCTTAGTAAAAAATTAATCCCAAGTTTTAAACAACCTTGATTCAAATGTTTAATTACGACTCTTAAATTCTAATATAGCATTTAAAGGTTTTAATGTGATTAACGGTTTAATCTCTATTGGAGTCTTCTTTTCAAGAATTTGATAACGTTCAACAAGATTTGCAATCGTTAAAATCATTTCATACATGGCAAAATTATTACCAACACACATACGCTGTCCTGCACCAAAAGGAAAATAATTTTTTGAGAACTTTATAGTTTCATCTGAAAAACGTTCAGGAATAAACTCATTTGGCCTATCCCAAAAATCGGGATGACGGTGGATTTCATAAACTGAAAAAAGGAGGTTTGAATCTTTAGGCAAACTTATACCTTCAAATTCGTCATTATCTATATTCACTCTATCTATAAAGTAAGCTGGAGGATATAATCGCATTGCTTCTTCTATGGTTTGCTTTGTATAAACAGCATTCTTTAACAAATGCTTTAAATCAGAAGACTCATTCTTAATTCGTTTAGTTTCTTCTAAAATTTTTTCTTGGGCAACTGGATTTCTAGCCAATAACTCACAAGTAAACGTCAATGCATTCGATGTGGTTTCATGTCCTGCAGCAAATAAAATCAGGATTTCATCTAACAACTGATCTTCTTCCATTACTTCACCATCTTCATAACGAGCATCTAGAAGCATGTCTAATAAATCATTAGACTTAGTATTTGTTTTCTTACGCTCTCTTACTAATTTTCTAAGAATATCACGAGAATCATTAGTCAACTTAATATGCTTTTCAATCTCCCCAGAAATTTTAAACCACCAGCCTAAATAAGGCTGTCTTAATTCTTTAACTAGCATTTCTTGCGTAATCTCTGTTACATCCTGAAGCTTTGAAACATCAGCATCATTAACGCCCGAATTAAATAGTGACTTAACTACAGTCTGAAATGCTAAATCATTAAAAATTGGAAAAATATCAATTGGCTTATCTGTAGTAATTTTATCTAATTCAAATAGAATTGTAGATTGAATTGTATCCAACAAAAGTGCTAACTGACTTTTATGAAAAGCAGGTTGAATTAACTTTCGCTGCTTTTTCCATTTTTCTCCTTCCGAAGTTAAAAGTCCTTTACCAATATATTTAGCTAAATCTTGTGTTTGAATTTTTGATTTAGTATAATTTTTTTGATTTTTCTGTAACACATAGCTTAACAAACCTGCATCTCTACAAAAAATAACAGATTTCCCTAAACCAATTTTTAATCTAAAAATGTCGCCAAGTAAGTTAAAATTAGCATTGTGAAATGGCAACGGATTTTTAAGAATTGCTACAGAATGTTTTATAAAGCGAAGAAAAGATACCTCAGGAATGTTTTTTTTATGACTCATAATTAAATGTATTAAAACAAACCTCCTTGAATATTTGCTTTTACTTTTCCTAAATGTTTATATGCTTTTTCAGTAACTTCTCTTCCTCTTGGAGTTCTCATTATGAAACCTTCTTGAATTAAAAAAGGTTCATAAACTTCTTCAATTGTTTCACCATTTTCAGAAACTGCAGTAGCTAAAGTAGTTAACCCAACAGGTCCTCCTTTAAATTTATCTATAATAGTCAAAAGAATTTTGTTATCCATTTCATCCAATCCATTTGCATCTACATTTAAAGCTTTTAATGCATAACGTGTAATTTCGATATCAATTCTCCCATTTCCTTTTATTTGCGCAAAATCACGAACACGTCTTAATAAAGCATTTGCAATACGAGGAGTACCTCTACTTCTACCAGCAATTTCAATAGCAGCCTGTATATCAATTTCTACTTTTAAAATTGTAGCACTACGCTCAATAATTGTAGCAAGCAGTTCAGTATTATAATATTGTAATCTACTCTGAATACCAAAACGAGCACGCATAGGAGCTGTTAACAGACCAGAACGTGTAGTTGCACCAACAAGAGTAAATGGATTTAAGTGAATTTGAACAGTCCTTGCATTTGGACCACTTTCAATCATAATATCTATTTTATAATCTTCCATTGCTGAATACAAGTACTCTTCAACAATAGGACTCAAACGGTGAATTTCATCAATAAAAAGGACATCTCTTTCTTCTAAATTTGTAAGTAAACCTGCTAAATCTCCAGGTTTATCCAGTACAGGTCCTGAAGTGATTTTAATACCAACACCTAACTCATTAGCTAAGATATTTGCTAAAGTAGTTTTTCCTAAACCAGGAGGCCCATGAAATAACGAATGATCTAAAGCTTCACCTCTTTGATTGGCTGCTTCAACAAAAACTTTCAAATTATCTAATACATGATCTTGCCCAGCAAAATCATCAAAACTTAATGGACGCAATGCCTTTTCAATATCTAAGTCTTGAGGAGTAAATCTTTCTTTATTAGGGTCTAAATTTTCATTCATAGGAACAAAGATAAACAAAGTTAAAAACAAAAAACCCTTCCGAGAAGGAAAGGTTTTTAATGTATATTTTATTTCATCTTAGTGATGTAATTCTTCTTCACCATCTTTCATTGGTACAGTCTGTAGAACAAAATCTTCATCATGACCTGGTTTACTATAATCGTAAGGCCAACGGTGTACTTCTGGAATTTCTCCAGGCCAGTTACCATGAATATGCTCAACAGGTGTAGTCCATTCAAGAGTATTTGATCTCCAAGGATTCTGAGGTGCTTTCTTACCATAGAACATACTATAGAAGAAGTTCCAGAAGAAAACAACTTGAAAAGCAGCACCAACAATAGCAAATATTGTAATTAATACATTTACATCTGCTAATTCATCAAATAATGGAAAAGCTGAATTTGTATAATAACGTCTTGGTAAACCTGCCATACCGATAAAGTGCATTGGGAAGAAAACTCCATAAGCACAAACTGCAGTAACCCAGAAGTGAACGTAACCTAAAGTTTTATTCATCATTTTACCGAACATTTTTGGAAACCAATGGTAAACACCGGCAAAGAATCCATAAAGTGCAGAAATACCCATTACTAAATGGAAGTGAGCTACAACGAAATATGTATCGTGAACGTTAATATCTAATGTACTATCCCCAAGAATAATTCCTGTTAAACCTCCAGTAATGAAAGTAGAAACTAATCCAATAGAGAATAACATTGCAGGATTTAATTGCAAGTTACCTTTCCACAACGTAGTAATATAATTAAACGCTTTAACAGCAGAAGGTATAGCAATTAATAATGTTGTAAATGTAAATACCGAACCTAAGAAAGGATTCATTCCTGAAATAAACATATGGTGACCCCAAACAATTGTTGATAAAAATGCAATAGCAAGAATTGACATAATCATAGCTCTATAACCAAAAATTGGTTTTCTAGAGTTAGTTGCAATAATTTCAGATGTAATACCTAATGCTGGTAATAATACAATATAAACCTCAGGATGACCTAAGAACCAAAACAAGTGCTCAAATAAAACAGGAGAACCACCTTGATAATGTAGAACTTCACCTTGAATAAATATATCAGATAAGAAGAATGATGTTCCAAAACTTCTATCGAAAATTAATAATAATGCAGCTGAGAACAATACAGGGAAAGATACAACACCAATAATTGCTGTTACAAAAAATGCCCAAATTGTTAATGGTAATCTTGTCATTGTCATACCTTTTGTTCTCAAGTTAATAACTGTAACAACATAATTCAATGAACCCATTAAAGAAGAAGCAATGAAAATAGCCATAGAAACTAACCATAAAGTCATTCCTAAACCAGATCCAGGGATTGCTTGAGGCAAAGCACTTAAAGGTGGATAAATTGTCCAACCTGCGGAAGCTGGTCCAGATTCAATAAATAACGATCCTACCATAATAACAGAAGACAAAAAGAACATCCAATATGATAACATATTCATGAATCCAGAAGCCATATCTCTTGCTCCAATCTGTAAAGGAATAAGCAGGTTACTAAAAGTTCCACTTAAACCAGCTGTTAATACAAAGAATACCATGATTGTACCATGTATTGTTACCAATGCAAGGTAAATATCATTTTTCATTACACCTCCTGGTGCAAAATTTTCTCCTAAGAAAAATTTAAATAAACCAAAAGATTCTCCTGGCCAAGCAATTTGCATACGGAAAAAAATAGATAATAAAACTCCTATAATTCCCATTAATAAACCTGTAATAAGGTATTGCTTAGCAATCATCTTATGATCTAAACTAAAAATATATTTAGTTATAAATGTTTCTTTATGATGACCGTGTTCGTGTGCTGACATAATCTTATACTATTTTATATATCTTAAAATCTATTTTATAACTTGAGCTAAAACCTTAGTAGTATCAACAACTGTTTCAACTGGAACAACAACTGGTACTGGTTCAGGAGCTGGTGCATTAGCTTCCTTCCATTGTGATGACAATGTTGGCTTTTCATTCAACCATTTTTTGAAATCCTCTGGTGTATCAACTACAATTTTCATTTGCATGTTATAGTGAGATGCACCACAAATTTTATTACATAATAGTAAGTAATCAAATGTATATGGATCTAAAGCTTCTTCTCCATTAGCAGCTAATTCAATACTCTTCTTAGCTCTAATCTTATTAATTTTATCTACTTTAAATTTGATTGCTTCATCTTCTCTCATCTCAACAGTTGTAACCGTTGGAATAAAAGCAAATTGAGTTACCATACCTGGAACACAGTTCATTTGTGCTCTAAAATGAGGCATATAAGCTGAGTGTAATACATCTTGTGAACGCATTTTAAAAACAACCTTCTTCCCTTTCGGTAAATGCAATTCAGTAACAACTTTATCGTCTTGAGCAGCAGGATCTGCTAAATCAACACCTAAAGTATTAATTCCTTCAATATATCTAACATTAGCTTTACCTAAAGTATTATCTTCTCCTGCATATCTAGCTTCCCAACCGAATTGTTTTGCGTACAATTCTACATAGATAACATCTTCTTCTTCCTCATAGTACATAATTTCATTCCAAGTATACAATCCATAAAGGATTAAACCCGCAAGAACAATTACTGGGATAATAGTCCAAATAGCTTCTAATTTATTATTATCTGCAAAATATAAAGCTTTTTGCCCTTTTCTTCCTCTATATTTAAAAGTAAAGAAGTGTAATAAAAATTGAGTTATCGTCTGAACGAAGAATATTAAAACAAGTGAAATGTTCATTAAATTATCTACATCTGCACCGTGTTCTGAAGCTGGAGTACCTAATACTAAATCTCCCCATTTTACAACAGAATATATTGTAAATATATAGATAAACCCAACAAAGGCAAACATTAAATAGCCATTAACTGCATTATCCTTATCGTTTGCAACTTCAGAATTTTCTGAATCTACACCTACTTGAGTTAAATCGAAAATTTTAGTTAATTGCCATATAGCAATTCCAATTAAAACTAAAACTAAGAATATCAATAAACTTGTCATTTGTTTATTACTTTAAATATTAATAATGAAAATGTTTGCTCTCTCCCATTAAAGGGTTTCCTTTTGCTTCTAACGGAGCCTTTGTTAGAGTAGTAAACACTACAAATATAAACAAACCAAGGAAAAAAGCTATTGATCCTAATTCTGCATAACCAATATACCATTGGTCACCTACCGTTGCAGGCATAATCATATTATAGAAATCAATATAATGTCCGAATAAAATAACAATACCAGCCATAACAATAATCCATGATAAACGTTTAAAATCTGTGTTTATTAAGATTAATAAAGGAAATATAAAGTTCATAACTAACATTCCGAAAAATGGTAAATTATAATTTTCGATTCTTGTTATAAAATAAGTTACTTCTTCAGGAATATCAGAATACCAAATTAACATAAACTGAGAGAACCATAAGTATGTCCAGAAAATACTAATTCCAAACATAAATTTAGCTAAATCATGAATATGACTTGTATTAACATCTGGCAAATAACCTTTAGATTTTAAATACAGTGTAATTAAAGCTATTGAAGTGATTCCACTAACAAAGAAACTTGCAAATACATACCATCCAAATAAAGTACTATACCAATGAGGATCTACAGACATTATCCAATCCCAAGACATAATTGACTCAGAAACAATAAAAAATACTAAGAAACCTGCTGCCCATTTAAAGTTTTTCTTATAAAAAGTATTATCAGTTGCATTATCTTGAGCAATAGAATTTCTTCTAGAAACAAATCTATAGATATTCCAACCTGCTAAAAATATTGCTGCTCTAATTAAGAAAAATGGTACGTTTAAATATCCTTCTTTTGCTTGTAACAAATGATCATTTGCAACTACCTCTTTATCCATCCAAACAAATATGTGATTTAAATGAAGACCCGAAGCTACTAATACTAAAAAGAAAATAATTGATCCAGGCAATAAATAACCTGTTATCCCTTCCATAACTCTAAATAATATTGGAGACCATCCTGCTTGTGCTGCTTGTTGAATCGCGTAAAATGCAAGAACACCAACACTTAACAACATAAAGAAAATACATGCTACATAAAATGCAGACCATGGTTTATTTTGTTGTTGATGCAATACATGTTCTACATGCTCATCATGTTCTTTACTAGCGTGAGTATCTTCTGATTTATGACTATCATGCGATACCGCTTGTTCAGTATGAACATCATGTGAACCATGAGCATCATGTGCTTTTTCACTACCATGATGACCATCACCATGCTTTAACATTTCTTCAACTTTCTCTTTACTTGGTACAGTCATAAAACCGATACCAATCCCAATGATTCCTATAACCATTAAGGCTAATGAAAAAGCTTTTAATTTACTTGAAAACGTATACATATTAATGATTTTCAAAAAAGTGTTTTACAATTATAATTCTGACTTAAGTTTTAAAACGTAATCTGTTACTTGCCATCTTTCCTCTTGCGACAATTGATTAGCATGTGAACCCATAGAGTTTAATCCATAAGTAACTACGTGATAAATACTACCTTCAGTTATCTCTCTATCTTTATAACTAGGAACTCCTAAAAACTTTTCTCTTTTAACAAGTGTTCCTTTTCCGTCTCCTTTATCACCATGGCAAATTGCACAGTAGATATTAAACAATTCTTTTCCTTTTTCGGGATTAATCGAAATTGAATCTAAAGGAGTTTTTAGTGTTTCTTTAGCTAAAGCATAACCTTCATTAGTGTTCGGTATCTCATAAGGCACGAAACCTCTTTTAATAGAACCTTCTGCTGGTATTTGACCTTCTTTTCCACCTTCAAATGCTTCATGTTCTGAATATGTTTCATAAGAAACGGATTCATACATATTTGGAAAAAACTGGTAGTTCGGCTTCGATTTATCAAAACATGACGTTGCCATTATTGATAAACCTACTACTGCTACTATTTTATATAAGCTTTTCATATCTTGTATTAATGCTTTTCTATTACTTTTACTTCAACAGCTCCTGTAGATTTGAAAAAAGAAATCATTTCTTCTTCATCTCCGTGAATTCCAACTTCCATTAAAAAATGATCATCTGTTGTTCTAATATCTGGATTTTCAGCTTGCTTAAATGGCCATAATTTACTTCTCATATAGAAAGTAATAACCATTAAATGGGCTGCAAAAAACACAGTCAACTCAAACATAATTGGCACAAACGCAGGCATGTTTTCTAAATAACTAAAACTTGGTTTACCTCCAATATCCTGTGGCCAATCTACAATCATGATATATCTCATCATTGCAGTAGCAACTGATATTCCGACTAAACCATATAAAAATGAAGCTATTGCAATTCTTGTTGGAGCTAATCCCATTGCTTTATCTAAACCATGTACTGGAAAAGGTGTATAAACTTCTTCAATATGATGATGTGCTGCTCTAGTTTGCTTTACAGCATCCATTAAAACATCATCGTCATTATATATAGCGTGTATAACTTTATTACTCATGATATTAATGATTGTCTGAATGATTACTCTCTTTTGATTCTCTCTCCCTCTTGTAATTGTCTCCTGACGATTTCAAAATAGTTTTAACCTCTGCTTGAGCAATAACTGGAAAACTTCTAGAGTACAATAAGAAAAGTACAAAGAAAAATCCAATTGTCCCAATAAAGATTCCTGCATCTACAAAAGTTGGCTGGAACATTGTCCATGATGAAGGTAAGTAATCTCTATGTAACGAAGTTACGATAATTACAAAACGTTCGAACCACATACCAATATTTACAACAATCGAAATAATGAATGAGAAAGCAATACTAGTTCTTAACTTTTTAGACCACATGAACTGAGGTGAGAACACATTACATGTCATCATCAATGCATACGCCCACCAGTAAGGACCTGTTGCTCTATTCAAGAAAGCATATTGTTCATATTCCACACCTGAATACCAAGCGATAAATAACTCAGTAATATAAGCACAACCAACAATCGAACCTGTAATCATAATTACAATATTCATCAATTCGATATGTTGAACTGTAATATAATCTTCTAAGTTAGATACTTTTCTCATGATTATTAGTAAAGTATTTACCATAGCAAATCCTGAGAAAATTGCACCTGCAACGAAATATGGAGGAAGAATAGTTGTATGCCATCCTGGAATTACAGAAGTAGCAAAGTCAAAAGATACAATAGTGTGTACAGAAAGTACAAGAGGAGTAGCTAAACCAGCTAATACAAGTGAAACTTCTTCAAAACGTTGCCAATCTTTCGCTCTTCCACTCCATCCAAAAGACAAAGTTGAATATACTTTCTTTGTAAATGGTGTAATTGCTCTATCTCTTAGCATAGCAAAATCAGGTAGTAATCCAGTCCACCAGAAAACTAATGATACTGATAAATACGTCGAAATTGCAAATACATCCCAAAGCAATGGGGAGTTAAAGTTTACCCACAATGATCCAAATTGATTTGGAATAGGTAGTACCCAGTATCCTAACCATGGTCGACCCATGTGAATAATTGGAAACAAACCTGCTTGCATTACAGAGAAAATTGTCATTGCTTCTGCAGAACGGTTAATTGCCATTCTCCATTTTTGACGGAATAATAATAATACAGCAGAGATTAAAGTTCCAGCGTGCCCGATACCTACCCACCAAACGAAGTTGGTAATATCCCAGGCCCATCCTACAGTTTTATTTAATCCCCATGTACCAATACCTGTAGATATTGTATAAATCATACAGCCCAATCCATAAAGGAACGCTGCTAAGGCAATTGAAAATACAATCCACCATTGTTTATTAGCTCTTCCTTCAACAGGTTTAGCTACATCTACAGTAACATCGTGGTAAGATTTATTTCCTACTACTAAAGGTTTTCTAATGGGTGCTTCGTAATGAGACGACATAATCCTTTATATTGTTTCTTAAATTAATACTTATTTATCATTTCTAACTTTAACGTGATAGAATACATTTGGTTTTGTACCAATGTGCTCTAGTAAATGATACATTCTGTCATCTTCAGCTAATTTAGCTACTTGACTTTCTTTATCATTGACATCACCAAAAATCATTGCCCCACTTGAACAAGCAGCAGAACATGCAGTTTGGAACTCACCATCTTTAATTAATCTACCTTCACGCTTAGCATTAAGTTTTGTCGCTTGTGTCATTTGAATACACATTGAACATTTCTCCATTACTCCACGAGAACGTACATTCACATCAGGATTCAATACCATACGACCTAAGTCATCGTTCATATGATAATCGAATTCTGAATTTTTGTTATATAAGAACCAGTTGAAACGTCTAACTTTATATGGGCAGTTATTTGCACAATAACGAGTACCAACACAACGATTATATGCCATGTGGTTTTGCCCTTCTCTACCATGTGATGTAGCAGCCACTGGACACACAGTCTCACAAGGAGCGTGATTACAGTGTTGACACATTACCGGTTGGAATGCAATTTGTGGATTATCTGATGGATCTTCCATATCACTTAAGGTATTGATAGAAGCCATTAAACCAGTCGTATCCTCTTTTAACTTAACATCTCCACTGAAAGTTTCTTCATGAGAATAGTATCTATCAATACGCAACCAGTGCATATCTCTACTTCTTCTTACTTCATCTTTACCTACGACAGGAACGTTGTTTTCAGCATGACAAGCGATAACGCATGCCCCACATCCAGTACAAGCATTCAAATCAATAGATAAATTGAAATGATGACCAGTAGTTCTATCAAAAGATGTCCATAAATCAACCTCAGTAGCTGGTGTTGCTTTATGATCTAAAGAAACCATAGGAACTGGATTCCATACTTTAGCATCTTCTTTTTTAAATATATCAAGTGTCGTTTCCTTAATAATATCTCCACGACCCATTAATGTTTTTTGCAACTGAACACATGCAAATTCATGCTCTCCATCTTCTTTAGTAATACTTACAAACTGATTTGCATTCAAGTTACTATATAAAGTATACGCATTAACTCCAACTTGCATATCCTGTTTCATTCCTTCAACTTTACCATATCCGAAAGCTAAACCAGCAGTACCTTTTGCTTGACCTGGCTGTACAATAACAGGAACTTTAAGTAAAGTAGCATCACCCACTTTCAAAGTAGCATAACTACCATTCATTCCTCCATTTGCAACATTCCAATTCTTTAAGCCTAATCTATCTGCATCAGCTTTAGAAACGGTAACATAATTATCCCAAGATACTCTTGTAATTGGATCAGGAAATTCTTGTAACCAAGGGTTATTCGCCTGTTGACCATCACCTAAACCTGTTTTAGTATACAATACTAATTCCATTCCTACAGCTTTTGCTTGTGCTAATTTACTTGCACTAGCAGTAACAGAAAATTCAGGATTAGCAACTAAAGGCATAACTTCAGATTTCGAAAAACCGTCATGAACTATTTGATTCCAAGATTTATCAACTATTTGAGTAGCAGAAAAAGCTTTTAAATAATCATAATATTTTGCACTATTTTCAGACCAAGTCATCAAAGCTTCTTGAAATTGCTTCGTGTCAAATAATGGACGTATTGTTGGTTGCATTACACTATAATGACCTCTTACAATTGTTACATCGCTCCAAGATTCTAAATAGTGAGGAGCAGCTGCTGCAATCGTGGTATTCTTAGCTGTTTCATCTTCTTTCATAGAAAACGCAACAGATAGCTTTACTTTTTTAAGTCCTTCAGAGAAATCTTTAGAATTTGGTAACGTATATACTGGATTTACTCCACTCATAATTAACGTATGAATGCTTCCTGCTTTCATATCGGCAACCAATTGAGCGACATCTTTATTATTACCTTTTCTAATCAATTTAGCACCATTTGGATCAAATGCTTCAGAAGCAATAGCACTATTAATTGCTAATACTAACATTTGAGCATCAACATCATCTAAACCTGACACTAAAACACCTTTTCCTCTTGCAGATTTTAATTGTTCAATAACTTTATTTACTTCTGCTTCTTTTTCAACTTTAACGTCAGAAATAGCAGCTGCAGTTATTGCTTTATATATCTTAACTAAAGTCAATTTTTGTTGCGCAATAGTCATTGGTAGTCTTTTATCAGCATTAGCTCCAGCTAAAGACATGTTTGCCTCAATTTGGATATGCTTAGACATTTTTCCTTGTTTTGGAATTCTACCTTTCGCATAACCTGCGTCATATCCTCCACCTTGCCAATCACCCAAGATATCTGCACCAATAGAAACAATGACATCTGCTTTTGAGAAATCATAGTTAGCTAAAGCTCTAACTCCGTAAACTGATTCAAAAGCATCTAAAGCATTTGATTCAGAAACAGCATCATAAACAACTTGTTTAACAGTTGGGTATTTTGCTTTTAGTTCAGTTATTAAAGCATCTGTAGAAGGACTTGCCATTGTATTTGTTAACAACACAACAGATGCTCCTTTTACATTTGCATCTTCTAAACTAGCTTTCACTTTTGCATTTACTTCTCCCCAAGATGCAGTTTTACCAGCAATTTTAGGTTGTTTTAAACGCAAACTATCATATAAAGAAAGAACAGATGCGTGTACTCTTGCGTTTGCACCAGTATTTGAACCTTCTAAA
The DNA here is from genome assembly GCF_021650975.2 of Flavobacterium jumunjinense. Classification (NCBI taxonomy): domain Bacteria; kingdom Pseudomonadati; phylum Bacteroidota; class Flavobacteriia; order Flavobacteriales; family Flavobacteriaceae; genus Flavobacterium; species Flavobacterium jumunjinense. The sequence continues at coordinate 1,977,960 of NZ_CP091285.1, read as the reverse complement.
TTATTATTTTCAACTTTAATCGGACGACCTTCACGTGTTTTGATGAGAATATTAGCAAAATCAAAACCATCTGCAATTGTTGTAGCATAAAAATCTGCTACACCAGGAATAATTTCTTCTGGCTGAACCACATAAGGAATAGATTTCACAACAGGACCTTCACACGCAGCTAACGAAGCAGCTGCAGTACTAAATCCTACATATTTTAAAAAGTCACGACGAGAAGTAGCAGAGTTAGATAAGTTTTCTTCGTTTCCTAAGAACTCATCAACAGGAATCTGTTCCACAAACTCGTTGTTCCTTAGCGTCTCAACAATAGAGCTATTTTCGTTTAGCTCTTCAACACTTTTCCAGTATTTTTTGTTTGATGCCATATTGTATATTGATATTAGCTTCTTAATTTTTATTTATTAATAGTGGCATTTACCACATTCTAGACCTCCCATTTGAGCAGCTGTCAATTGCTTAACACCATACTTCTTAGAAAGTTCTTCATGAATTTTCGTGTAGTATTCATTGTCTTCCACTTTCACGTTTGTCTCTCTGTGACAATTAATACACCATCCCATAGTTAATGAAGAATGTTGCCTCATGATTTCCATTTCTTCAACAGGACCATGACATGTTTGACATTCTACTCCAGCTACTGATACGTGTTGCGAGTGATTGAAATAAACGAAATCTGGTAAATTATGTATTCTAATCCATTTAACTGGAGCGGTTTTACCAGTATATTTCTGATTTTCTTTATCCCAACCTACAGCATCATAAAGTTTTTGAATTTCATTATTATAATCAACACCAAATTCATTTCCTTCTGCTAAAGTTTCATCTGCTACAGAACTAATATTCTTATGACAGTTCATACAAACATTCAATGATGGAATATTTGAGTGCTTACCTACTCTAGCTGCAGAGTGACAATATTTACAATCGATAGCATTATCTCCTGCATGAATTCTATGTGAGTAATGAATTGGCTGAATTGGCTCATAACCCTGATCTACACCCACTTGCATTAAAAATCCATATGCAAAATAAGCCGCAAACAATAAGAAAAATATTGCAGAAACCACTAATAAAAATTGATTTTTAATAAATGCTTTCCAAATTGGCAATGATTTTTTATCTGCTGGAATCTCAATATTATTAGCCTTAGCAATCTTAGTTAACACATTGTTCACCAAGAACAACATAACAATTAACATTAATAAAACCAATGATAAAGCACCAAGAATAATGTTGTTTGAAATACCCGAAGAAGAATTATCTACACGCCCTCCACCATCAACAATTACTTCCGTTTTAGGCGGTGCTACTTGCGAAGTATACGCCAAAATATTTTCAATATCTCCATCTGATAAAGCTGGAAAATTGGTCATTGCTTTTTGACCATTGTCATTGTAAATTTTTAACGCAGTAGGATCTCCTGCTTTAATAAGTTCCGTGTTATTTCTAATCCACTTGTAAAGGAATTCCTTGTCATACTTATCTGCAACACCTCTTAATGCTGGACCCGTCATTGCTTTATCTAAAGCGTGACAAGCGGCACAATTTGCATTAAACAACTCTTTACCTTTAGCAGGATCAGCACCTGCTGGAGCTGGAGCTTCTGCCGCAGCTTCCTGTGAAAACACAGATAAAGAAAAAGTCAGCGATAAAGCTAAGCTGAAGAAAATCCTTGAAAACGATTTATGGTTACCCACCTTTTTCATATTTAGTTAATGATTATCTAGTAAATTTAGTATGATTCTAAATGTATTTTGGCACAAATATAATCATACTTTATTTTAAACTCCGACAAAAATACGATTTTAGAACTATTCTAAAAACCTTAATATTATCTTAAAATGTAATTTATATCTATTCTAAATAATTTCAGTCACATCGTTTTACTTAAAAAAATGTATTTTTGCTTTAAATTTTATTCATTATGAGAAATTTAGCACTTAAAAACATTTTATCATTGACTATTTTTAGTCTTTTTTTTATTCCAAAATCTTTTTCACAAGAAACAAAAACCACAGTAGAACAAGATCCTAGATTTGAAAAACTATTAAAACAGAAGCGACAAATTAATAGTGAAATTAATATCGATGGAAATTATAAAATCCAGATTTTTTATGGTGAAAAGGAAAGCGCGAAAAGAAATTTAATCTCTTTCAAAAGAGAATTTAAGGAAATCGAAGCAACAATCTTATACACTAATCCTACTTATAAAGTTTGGGTTGGAAATTACAAGTTAAGAATTCATGCTGAAAAAAATCTAGCTGAAATTAAGAAGAAATATCCAACTGCACTTCTTATAAAATCATCTTAGTTCTAAAAAAATTATATGATACGATGATATAACAATATACTAAGACAACAAATCTTACGTTTTAGAGTTTTTTGTTATCATAAAAAGTTCTCATCTTTTAAAAGGTGAGAACTTTTATTAATTAAGCCTTTCTGATTTAATTAGTAGAACTACAAGTACCCAAAAACACCTATTTTAGCTATTCTTTAAAATAAAAACAAGCTATTTTTTGTAAAAAAAAACAACATCATCAAAATGAAAAAAAAAATCATACTTATACTATCTTTAATTAGTATTTTGAGTTATAGCCAAACAAAAAAAGACTCAACAAGAACTACCAGTTTAGAAGAAGTCATTGTAACTTCATATAAAATTCCAAAAAACAAAAAGATTCTACCCAATCAAGTAGAGTCAATAAGTGCTAAACAAATTGAGTTTCAGAACTATCAATCTACAGCAGAAATGCTTTCAAACTCAGGTTCTTTGTTTGTGCAAAAATCTCAACAAGGAGGAGGAAGCCCAGCCATTAGAGGTTTCGAAGCAAGTAGAGTGTTACTATTAGTTGATGGTTTCCGAATGAACAATTTAATTTTTAGAACCGGACACCTTCAAAACGCAATAACTGTTGATGAGAATTTACTTGAAAGTGTTGATATATTTTACGGACCTACTTCTACTATATTTGGGAGTGATGCATTAGGAGGAACAGTAAATATGACAACAAAGAATCCTAAATTTCTATCTCAAACTCACAAAGCGTTTTCTGGAAGTATAAATACACGATATGGAAGTGTTAATAATGAAAAATCTATTGCTTTTGATTTGAACTATGCAACTTCGAAATTTGCTTCGTTAACTGTCTTTTCTTTCAATGATTTTGATGACTTAAAAATGGGTAAAAAGAAAAATAGACGCTCCGATTATTTTGGAGAACGATTATTTTACACAACAACTATAAACGGGATAGATCAGGTAGTTGAAAACAGTAATAAATATATTCAAAAAAACTCGGGATATACACAATATAATGCTTTACAAAAACTAGCGTACAAGACGGATTCAGGTTTTGAACACAATATTAATCTTCAATTCTCAACGACATCTAACATTCCTAGATACGACAGACTAACAGATGTTTCTTCCACAACTGGTTTCAAGAATTCAGAATGGTATTATGGTCCGCAACAAAGAATATTGGCTGCTTATACTTTAGACAAAGAAAAAGCATTCCTAAATAGTGACGTGAAAATTAGTATTGCATATCAGAACGCTAAAGAAAGTCGTCATAACAGACGTTTTGGAAACATGAATTTACAAAGCCGAGAAGAAAATGTAAATATGTATTCTTTTAGTGCCGATTTACATAAAAAATTCAATAAAGGAGAATTGTTTTATGGTCTTGAATCATATTATGAGACACTAAACTCAACTGCTAACAAAGAGAATATAGTAACAGGTGAGATTTCTGGCTTAGATACACGCTATCCTAATGGAGAAAACATGATGCATAGAAATGATCTATACGTTTCCTATAATGAAAAATCAAATGAAAAAACTGCTTGGAGTGCAGGTTTCAGAGCTGGATATACTACTTTAAAAAGCACAATTACAGATGACACTTATTTTCCGTTACCTTTTTCTAAGATAAATCAAGGTAATTTTACTTATAGTGGTTCCTTAGGAATAGTACAAAACACTTCAAAAAATATAGCACTAAAAGCAAATCTTTCTACAGGTTTTAGAGTACCTAATATTGATGATTTTGGTAAAGTTTTCGAATCTGGAGATGGTTTCGTAATTGTTCCAAATGAAGATTTAACACCAGAAAAAACATTAACTGGAGATATTGGTTTTGTTATACAATCGGATTCAAAGCGCTTCAAATTTGAAAACACCTATTTTTACACACGTATGTATGATGCGATTGTAACAGATGCTTTTGAATATGAAGGACAATCTACTATATTATACAATGGATCAAACAGTCAAGTTTTAGCCAATCAAAATAAAGGAAAAGCTTACATTACAGGAATTTCAACTAATGTTAGAGGTTATATTATTGATGCATTACAATTTAACGCAAGTTTCAATTACACATATGGAAGAATTGTTGAAGAACAAAATGAAAGTCCTTTAGATCATATTTCTCCTTACTTTGGGAAATTAGGACTAAGTTATGCTAAAAACAAATATGCTATTGATGTATATATGTTATACAATGGAAAAAAAGACATTAAAGATTATTTTGCTAATGGTGAAGATAACGAACAATACGCTCCAAAAGGAGGAATGCCTGCTTGGGAAACTTATAATTTAAAAGGAAGTTACTCTATTTTTAAAAATGCGAAATTATTTGCAGGAATAGAAAACATCTTAGACACACAATATAGAGTCTTCGCTTCTGGTATCAATTCTCCTGGAAGAAATATTTATGGAGGCTTAAAATACACCTTCTAAACTTTTAAAATTAAAAAGAAGCCGCAAGCTATATTAGTTTGCGGTTTTTTTATACCTGTCCCGTCCTGAAATAAGTTGACATAAAATCGACTTATTATGAATAAATCAGAAAACAGGCCAGCAAAGCGTAGTCAACGCGATTATAATCTGGGCTTTAAATTAGCTGTTATTTCTCAAGTAGAAAAAGGCGAACTTACCTATAAGCAAGCTCAAAAGAAGTATGGAATTCAAGGTAGAAGTACAGTTTTGGTTTGGTTAAGAAAATTTGGTAATTTAGATTGGAGTAACCCCAAGCTTTTGTTTATGGTCAAATCTAAAGAAACTCCAGCCCAAAGCATTAAAAGATTAGAGAAAGAATTAGCTGATGAGAAGCTTAAAAACACAGTGCTAAACACCATGATTGATATCTCAGATAGTCAATACGGTACTCAAATTAGAAAAAAGTTTTCACCCAAACCATCCGACGCATCCAACAAGAAGAAGGCATAAGTATGTCCAGAACTTGTAGATTGTTTGGGGTAAGCCGACAAGCTATTTATCAGCAGGAAGCACGTTGTTTAGAACGAGAGAAAGAATTATTAATAGTAAAGCAACTCGTTGAAAAACAAAGAAGAATTATGCCTCGATTAGGCACAAGAAAACTTTATTTTTTACTAGAACAATCTTTTGTTGAAAATAGAATTAAAATCGGGAGAGATGCATTTTTTGCTTATTTGAAAAGAGAAAAAATGCTAGTTAAACCAATGAAAAATTACACAAAAACCACCTTTTCTAAACACTGGTTACGTAAGTACCCCAATTTATTTAAAGATATCGATATCAACAGAATAGAACAGGTTTTTGTTAGTGACATAACTTATATAAAATCTAATAAAAGAACTCATTATCTATCATTAGTTACAGATGTTTTTAGCAGAAAAATAGTTGGTTATCATTTGAGTGATGACATGAGTGCAGAAAGTGTGGTTAAGGCCTTAAGAATGGCAGTAAAAAACAGAAAAACAAACCTTCAATTAATACATCACTCAGACAGAGGTTTACAATATTGTTCTAAAATTTATCAAAATGAATTAACCAAAAATAATATTATTGCTTCTATGACCGATGGCTATGATTGTTATCAAAATGCTCTAGCGGAAAGAATAAATGGTATTCTAAAACAAGAATTCCTCATATACAAATGTAAATCAGGTGATGAACTTAACCTTTTAGTTAGAGAGTCTGTGGAATGCTATAATAGTAAAAGACCTCATTTGAGTTTAAATATGAAAACACCTAACTTTGTATATGAAAAAACCAGTGAAGTTAACTTCACTGGTTTTAATTAATTTATTGTAAAACTCGTCAACTTATTTTAGGACGACTCAATTGAAATTTTACTTCAATTTCTTTTTTACTTCAATTTCATGGAAACATTCAATAACATCATATTCCTTAAGATCGTTATATCCTTTTATCTGCATACCACAATCATATCCTTTAGAAACTTCTTTCGCATCATCTTTAAAACGTTTCAATGCAACAAGCTCACCAGTATAGATTACGACTCCCTCTCTAATTAAACGGATTTGACCATTTCTTAGAATTTTACCATCAGTAACCATACATCCAGCAATTGTACCCACTTTAGAAATTTTGAATAATTCACGAACTTCAGCAGTACCTGTGATTTCTTCTTTCAACTCTGGAGACAACATTCCTTCCATTGCATCTTTTAAATCGTCGATCGCTGCATAAATAATTGAATAATTACGGATATCGATTTCTTCTTTTTCTGCTAATTGTTTTGCATTCCCTTGTGGACGAACATTAAATCCTATAATAATTGCATCAGAAGCAGAAGCTAACAACACATCAGATTCAGTAATAGCACCAACTCCTTTATGAATTATATTAATCTGGATTTCTTCTGTTGACAATTTAGAAAATGAATCTGATAATGCTTCTACAGAACCATCAACATCTCCTTTAAGAATTATATTCAATTCTTTAAACTGACCTAAAGCAATACGTCTTCCAATCTCTGCAAGGGTAATATGCTTTTGAGTTCTAACAGATTGCTCACGTTGTAACTGTGTACGCTTAGCAGCAATTTGTTTCGCTTCTCTCTCATCGTCATATACATTAAATTTATCACCTGCTGTTGGAGCACCGTCTAAACCTAATATAGAAACTGGAGTTGAAGGCTCAGCACTAGTAATATTATGTCCTCTTTCATCAAACATGGCTTTAATTTTTCCATGATTCTTACCCGCTAACATATAATCACCAATTTTTAAAGTACCCGCTTGAACTAAGATAGTTGAAACATATCCTCTACCTTTATCTAACTGAGCTTCTACTACAGTACCAACTGCATTTTTATTTGGATTTGCAGTAAGCTCTAAAACTTCTGCTTCTAATAATACTTTCTCTAATAACTCTTTAACACCTAAACCTGTTTTTGCTGATATATCATGAGATTGATATTTACCACCCCAATCTTCTACTAACAAGTTCATTGCTGCTAATCTTTCTTTGATCTTTTCAGGGTTTGCAGTTGGCTTATCTACTTTATTAATTGCAAAAATCATTGGCACACCTGCTGCTTGAGCATGACTAATTGCTTCTTTTGTTTGAGGCATGATGTCATCATCAGCCGCAATAACAATAATTGCAATATCCGTCACTTTAGCACCACGAGCACGCATTGCAGTAAAGGCCTCGTGACCAGGAGTATCTAAAAATGCGATTTTCTCACCATTTTCTAATCTCACTCCGTATGCTCCAATATGCTGCGTAATTCCTCCAGATTCTCCTGCAATAACATTTGCGCTACGAATATAATCTAATAAAGATGTCTTACCGTGATCGACATGTCCCATTACAGTAACAATAGGCGCTCTCGATTTTAAATCTTCTGGTCTATCTTCAACAACTTCAGCTGCCTCTTCGATATCTGTTGTAATAAATTCAACTTTATAGTCAAACTCGTCAGCAACGATAGTTAATGTTTCAGCATCTAAACGTTGATTCATTGTAACCATGATTCCTAACATCATACAAGTTCCAATAACTTTTGTAATTGGCACGTCCATCATTGTAGCAACTTCTCCTACAGTAACAAATTCTGTTACTTTTAAGATTTTGCTTTCTAATTCTTGTTGTTGTTGTTCATCATCTACACGTTGACGGTGACTATCTCTTTTATCTTTACGGTGTTTAGCAGATTTCGCTCCTTTTTTACCTTTCCCTTGTAATCTTTCAAGAGTTTCTTTGATTTGGTTTTTAACATCCTCCTCTGTAGGCTCCGTTTTTTGAATTACAACCTTCTTACCTTTATTGAATCGACTATTATCTTTTGTAAAGATTTTTTTAGTTCCTCCAGTAGTAGTTCCTGCAGTACCCGAGTTATTACCTCCTGCAGCTGGCTTCGTAATTCTTTTACGTTTTTTATTTGGATCTCCGGCTTCTTTTTTATTTTGATTTCCTTGACCCGCTTTCTTAAATTCTTTTTTATCGTCTGGTTTTTTCTTAGCTTTATCAAACTGAGACAAATCAATTTTTTGACCAGTAAAAGTTGTTCCAGAAAGTTTTTGATAATTCGTTTTAAGAATCTCCTCTTCAGTCTGAGCTTCTTCTACTTTTTTATCTTCAACCGCTTTCTCATCAACCTTAACGACATCTACTTTTTTAGCCTCTTGCTTAACAAAAGTTTTAGTCTCAGAAGATTTTTTCTGAATCCCTACTTTTGGTTGCACTTTAGCTACTTCAACTTTCTCAACTTTTGGAACTTCCACTTTAGGCACTTCAACCTTAGGAGCATCTACTTTTGCAGGCTCTACTTTAGGAGTAGAAATTACTTCAAGTTTTTCTTCTTTCGCTTCAATTTCAACTTTAGCTTTTTCTTCAACAACTGGAGGAGTTTCTAGTTTTGGTTGTTGTTTTTTAGGATTTAAGTCAATTTTACCAACTGCTTTTGGTCCTGCTAAAGAAGCTTTTGCTTTGATTACTTCTTGTTTCTGAATTTCTTCCTGCTGACGTTTCAATTCAACTTCTTTTTCTAGCTCTCTCTTAAGTGCTTCTTTCTCCTTCTTTTTCTCCTCACTTACCTCTAGAGAAGCTTCTTTCTTTCCTTTATCAGCAGAAAATTGATTGCATAAGACATCATACTCTTCTTCAGATATTTTCGCATTTGGACTCGCTTCAATTTCATGATGCTTTTCTTTCAAAAAGTCCACTGCTCTATCTAGAGAAATGTTTAACTCCCTTAAAACTTTGTTGATTCTTATAACTCTTTTATCAGACATATAATCTTTTTTCTAATTCTTTTTATTTTGCGTGTTGTTTAATTTTAAAATTAGTCTTCTAACTCATCTTTCAAAATACGAACAACGTCTAATATTGTTTCTTCTTCTAGATCAGTCCTTCTTACTAAATCTTCGACATCCTGACCAAGTACACTTCTAGCGGTATCTAAACCAATTTTTTCAAACTCTTCGATTATCCATTCTTCGATTTCATCTGAAAATTCTCTTAATTCTACATCATCTACTTCAACAACACCTTCTCTTATAACATCTAATTCATAACCCGTTAACAAACTTGCTAATTTAATGTTATAACCTCCTCTACCAATTGCTTTTGAAACTTCTTCAATTTTCAAAAACACTTCCGCTTTTTTATTCTCTTCGTCAATTTTAACAGAAGATACTTTTGCTGGACTTAAGGCTCTTGTTATATATAGCTGAATATTAGTTGTAAAATTAATTACATCTATATTTTCATTACCTAATTCTCGAACAATTCCATGAATCCTAGATCCTTTCATACCCACACAAGCACCGACTGGATCAATTCTATCATCATAAGAATCTACAGCTACTTTTGCTTTTTCACCAGGAATTCTAACTACTTTTTTAACATTGATTAAACCATCAAAGACTTCAGGTATCTCTTGTTCAAAAAGTTTCTCCAAAAATTCTGGAGCTGTTCTTGACATTATAATCTGAGGCTTATTCCCTTTTAATTCAACGTTTTCAATAATCCCTCTAACATTATCTCCTTTTTTGAAATAATCGCTAGGAATTTGATTCTCTTTTGGCAATACTATCTCGTTTCCTTCATCATCCATCAACACAACCATTCTAGGTCTTACATGATGCACTTCAGCTGTATAAATATCACCTATTAAATCTTTAAATTGTTTATAAAGATTTGTGTTATCATGTTCATGAATTTTAGAAATTAAATTTTGACGTAAAGCCAAAATCGCTCTTCTACCCAATTGAAATAATTTCACTTCTTCAGAAACATCTTCTCCAACTTCGAAATCTGGCTCGATCTTTCTAGCTGCTGACAATGAAATTTCAGAATTCTCATCTTCTACTTCTCCATCCTCAACAACAGTTCTATTTCTCCAAATTTCCATATCTCCTTTATCAGGATTAATGATTATGTCAAAATTATCATCAGAACCATATTTTTTCTTCAATGCATTTCTAAACACATCTTCTAAAATTGCCATTAAGGTAACTCTATCAATGAGCTTATCGTCTTTAAATTCTGAAAACGATTCAATTAATGCAATATTCTCCATGTCAACTCTTTATTTAAAATGATATTACTACTATCGCTTCTTTTATTTCAGAATAAGGCAAATTTACAGATTTTTCCACTGTTTCCTTTCCTTTTCCTATTTTTTTTGGTTCTCTTGCTTTCCATTCTAATGAAATCCCCGATTCATCAGCATCTACAAGGTCCGCTTCTATTTCTTGATCATCAGCTGTCTTGACCTTAAGCTTTCTTCCAATATTTTTTTTATACTGACGAACTAACTTTAATGGTGAAGATACTCCAGCAGAAGCCACTTCTAGAGAAAAATCATTCTCTTCTCTATCAAGATCTTGCTCAACCACTCTACTTATATCTATACAGTCTTGCAAATTAACTCCATTATCACCATCCAAAACAACATTGATTTTGTTAGCTTCATCAATTTTTAAATCAATTAAAAACAAATGGCTACGCTCTAATATAGCTGCATCTAACAACCTTTCTACTTTCTCTTTAAATGTCATATTTTTATAAAAAGAGGCACGCATTGCGTGCCTCATTATCTAAATCCGAACTAAATAATCGATGCAAATATACATAATATTTTTAAATTAAAAAAAAATGTGTATTTCTTAATATAATTTAGTAACTTTATAGTAAACAATTTATAACCCTAAACCATTTAATATGAAGAAAATTTTAGTTCCCACCGATTTTTCAAAGCACGCAGAATATGCATTAAAAGTAGCTGCTCAAATAGCAAAAAAAGACAATAGCGAAATTATTCTTATTCATATGCTTGAATTACCGACAACGGGAAATGATGCTATAACTACTTCTCATGAAATTCCAGAATTAATGCTTTTTAAAAATGCTGCAATCTCAAAACTTGACAGCATAATGAATTCACCATATCTTGATGGTATAAAAATCTCTAAAGTCCTTCAATTTGAATTAGCTTTTGATGGAATTATGAACAACGGAAAAAGCCACAATGCAGACCTAATTATCATGGGATCACATGGCGCAAGTGGATTTCAAGAAATGTTTATAGGATCAAACACTGAAAAAGTTGTAAGAAACTCTGACGTTCCCGTTCTAGTGATAAAAAAAGAAGAAGAAAATTTCAATGCTGAAAATTTTGTTTTCGCATCTGACTTTTCTGATGAAATAAAAAAACCTTTTGAAAAAGTTGTCGATTTCGCAAACAAATTCAACTCACATATTCATCTTGTAAACATAAACACTCCTAATAACTTTAAATCAACTAGTGTTGCTCAAAAAATAATGGACAAATTTACAGCTGAATTTAAAATAAATCGTTTCTCAACACACATCTACAACGACATTAATGTTGAAAAAGGAATTCTACACTTTGCAAAAGACATTAACGCTGATTTAATTGGAATGAGTACCCACGGAAGAAAAGGAATTGCACATTTCTTTAACGGAAGCATTAGCGAAGATTTAGTTAATCATGCAAAAAGACCCGTTATAACTTTTAAAATATAATACCTAAACAGGTATAGTCATGAAAAAAACTCTTCAATTTGAAGAGTTTTTTTTTGTTGTCCCACAAGGACTCGAACCTTGAATGTCGGTACCAAAAACCGGTGTGTTACCATTACACCATGGGACATATTTCCTGAATGCGAGTGCAAATCTAAAACATTTTTCAATAAAAAAAAACCTTATACTCATTTTTTTAAACAAAAAAGTAGAAAAAAAGAACACAATACTATTAAAGCACTGATATTCAAAACAGATCTTTTTAAAATAAAAAAGCTTCTCTAAATAGAGAAGCTTTCACTTGTTGTCCCACAAGGACTCGAACCTTGAATGTCGGTACCAAAAACCGGTGTGTTACCATTACACCATGGGACATATTTCCTGAATGCGAGTGCAAATCTAAAACATTTTTTTTAGTTTACAAGTTTTTCTAAAAAAAATATTAAAATTATTTTTTATCCGCTAGTAATTCCAAAAAAGTAGTTTCTTTGTAAAACAAATAGAAAATGACAAAATAGTAAATATGAAAGCATTTAATTTCAAGAAGTGGAATACCATTTTAGGCTGGATCGTTTTTTCAGTAGCCTTAATAACATATACATTAACTGTTGAACCAACAATGAGTTTTTGGGATTGTGGAGAATACATTGCTACATCTGCCAATCTTGAAGTTGGACATCCACCTGGCGCACCATTATTCCAAATGCTAGGCGCTTTCTTTGCAATGTTTGCACTAAGTCCAGACAAAATAGCATTAATGGTTAATATGATGTCTGTTTTCTCAAGTGCTTTCACTGTGCTTTTCATGTTTTGGTCATTAACCCTACTAATGAAACGTATTTTTGGTCATTCAGAAAAAGACACTACCAGCAATTATATAATGATTCTAGGTAGTTCTGCAGTTGCCTCTTTAGCCTTTACATTCTCTGACAGTTTCTGGTTTAATGCCGTGGAAGCAGAGGTTTATGCAATGGCATCGTTCCTTATTGCCTTGCTTTTTTGGCTAGGATTACGTTGGGAACAAGACTTAGAGACTCCAAAAGGAAACAAATGGCTATTAATTATATCATTAGTAATCGGATTGTCTTTCGGTGTACACTTTATGGCTTTACTTACATTTCCTGCAATTGGTTTTCTATATTTCTTTAAAAAATATAAGAACATCACAATTAAAAGTTTCATCATAGCAAACATTGTGATTGTAGCTATTTTATTGTTTATTTTCAAACTTCTATTACCTTATTCTCTTGCTTTTTTTGGTAAAACAGAAATCTTTTTAGTAAACACTTTTGGGTTACCATTTAACTCAGGAACAATTTTAGCTTTCTTAAGTTTAATTTTAGCTTTTTATTTTGGACTACAATTCACAAGAAAAAAAGGTCTTGTTTTTTACAACACTATTATACTTGCAGTCTTATTTATTTTAATCGGATTTTCATCGTGGTTAATGTTGCCTATTAGAGCCAATGCAAACCCACCTATCAATGAAAACAAACCATCTGATGCAGCTGAAGTACTTGCTTACTACAACAGAGAACAATATGGAGAACAACAATTGTTTTTTGGATCTCAATTTTCTGAAGCTTATTCTGGATTAGATGAAGACAATCCTTATACAGACGGAAAACCAAACTACGAAAGAGATTATAAAACCGGTAAATATGTAATTACAAATAATTACAAAAACGCCAACCAAAATACAGACGACAATCATAAAGCTTTATTGCCAAGAATGTGGAGCACTGACCATAGTGAAAACTATATGCTATTAACAGAACCTCTTGACTTTAGAGTAAAACCCGAATTTGCAGATGAGCCTGAATTAATAGATATCGTTTCTAACTTTAGAACAGCATTTAGTTCTGGACGTTTGGATTTAGATGACTACAATAAGTTCTTAAAAGCATATGGTGACTATTTAATTGTTGAAAAACCAACTTTTGCAAGCAATATTAAGTTCATGTTTGAATATCAATTCGGGTATATGTACTGGAGGTATTTAATGTGGAATTTTACAGGCCGTCAAAATGACAATCAAGGAAAATACGATAACCTAGACGGAAACTGGATTAGTGGTGTTAAAGCTATTGATGAAATTAGACTTGGTAGTCAAGACAATTTAACTTCAGACATGCTGAATAACAAAGGAAGAAATACTTATTTCTTTTTACCTTTTATTTTAGCTGTAATTGGAATGATTTTCCATGCTAAGAAAGACCTTAAAAGCTTCTATGTATTGCTTGTTTTGTTTTTATTTACAGGATTAGCATTAAAAGTCTACCTAAACGAAAGACCTTTTGAACCAAGGGAAAGAGATTATGCACTTGTTGGCTCATTCTATGCCTTTGCAATGTGGATTGCGTTCGGTGTATATTCTTTATACGAAGGAGCTAAAAAATACTTACAACCGAAAGTATCCATACCTGTTGTTCTTGGTTTAACATTATTAGCAGCTCCTATATTGATGGCAAACCAAAACTGGGACGATCATAGTAGAGCGAACAAATATACAGCACTAGCAAACGCAAAAGCATATCTTGATTCTTGCGAAAAAAATGCAATTCTATTCACAATTGGAGATAATGATACTTTCCCTTTATGGTATGCACAAGAAATTGAAGGATACAGAACAGACATTCGAATTGTTAACACAAGTCTATTCATGACAGATTGGTATATTGACCAAATGAGACGTAAAGCTTATGATTCTGACCCTATTCCGTTATCAATGTCTAGAGATCTATACAAAGGTAGTAATAGAGATTATAGTTTTTTTGAAGAAAGAACGAAAGACTCTATTAGACTAGACGAATTAATTAACTTCATATCTCTAGAAGATGAAAGAGCAAAAGTAACACTAAGAAGTGGGCAATCTGTAAATTACTTCCCTTCTAACAAAATATTTATTCCAATAAACAAGGATAATATTATTAAAAACAAAGTAGTTTCTCCAAAATACTACGACTCTATCGTTCCATCAATTGAGTTCACGATAAAAGGAAGCGCTCTTTACAAAAATCGACTAATGATGCTAGACATCATTAACACAAATAATTGGAAAAGACCTATCTATTTTACAGGTGGAAGCTTTGGTGAAGACGACTATCTTTGGATGAAAGAATACCTACAATTAGACGGAATGTGCTTCAAACTAGTTCCAATTAAAACAAAAAGAGGTAAAGGTGGTCCAAATCCATTAGAGATGGGATTAATCGATACCGAAAAAATGTATAGTATTATTACAAAATGGGATTGGGGAAATAGCGGAAGTCCTGATATTTACCATGATCCTGAAACTCGTAAAAACAGCATTACTTATAGAACAAATCTTTCTAGATTAATGGAAGCATTAATCAATGAAGGAAAGAAAGATAAAGCTGAAAAAATTATAGATCTTGCTATGGCTAAAATGCCAATAGATAAATTTGAATACTACACTCTAATAGAGCCTTTTGCAGAAGGATATTATGAGATCGGCAAAAAAGACAAGGCTAGAGATATTCTTAAACAATTGATTACAAAATACAACGAGGAATTAACCTATTATAAAGGATTAAAATCTAGTGAACAAAATGATATTTACGTTGATATAATATCAAGTATTGAACGCTACAGAAGTTTAGTAGAAATAGCTGAAAGAGCTAATGACACTGCGTTTTATAATAAAGAAAAAATAAAATTCAACAATTACAACAAGATGTTTTCTCAATTTGAAAGGGACATGATTGAATAAAGAGCAAAATAGTACAATACATAAAAATGTGACAATAAATATTGTCACATTTTTTATTTTTATACTTTTACTAAATGAATTTATTTTGGACAAAAACTCCGTATTTAATCAAAAAACTATTTTCAAATTATGTTTGGAACATTCCAAACACTAAAAATGAAATATTCTTAACATTTGACGATGGCCCAATTCCAGAAGTTACTGAATGGGTTTTAGATATATTAGCTAAAGAAGCAATAAAAGCTACATTCTTTTGTATAGGAGATAATATTAGAAAACATCCTCATATTTTAAAGCGCATCATCAATGAAGGACACTCAATTGGAAACCACACTTTAAACCATTTAAACGGATGGAAAAACAATAACGAAAAATACTTTAATAATATAGAATTATTCAACAGTGAATATGAAAAGATTTCTAAAAAACCAACACGCCTTTTCAGACCGCCATATGGCAAAATAAAACCTAGTCAATCTTACTATTTAAGAAAAAAAGGTTACAAAATAATTATGTGGGACATTATTAGTTATGATTTTGACAAAAAATTAAAAAGTGAAAAGTGCTTAAAGAATATAATAAGCAATTGTAACACAGGTAGCGTTATCGTTTTTCATGACAGCTTGAAAGCTGAAAAGAATCTTAAATTTGTATTACCAAAAACAATCCAAATTTTAAAAGAAAAAGGATACACATTTAATTCTATTAAAAACTAAGCTTGCTCTTTAACCAAAGAAATTAATGTGTTTGCATCCATTTCTCCACTTTGTCTCCAAATCATCTGTCCTGCTTTATAAATCATTAAAGTAGGCAAACCTTTAACCCTAAGCGCTTCTGCTAACTCACGATTTTTATCAACATCAATTTTAATAACTCTGGCTTTATCACCAAGAGCTGCAGCTACATCGCGAATTACTTCGTTCATTGCTACAGAAGGCTCGTTCCATTCAGTATAAAAATCTATCAATACTGGTACTTGAGCATCAATAAGTTCTCCAAATTTTGACATACTATCGAGTTTTTTTATAAAAAAACAATTTTTCAAAAGAAAATTATATACAAATTTAGCATTTTTACTGAATTATGCTACATTTTCTCCTTTTTTTAGTTCAATTACGGTTATTTCTGGCATAATTCCAACTCTTCCTGGATAGGCATGGAATCCAAAACCTCTATTTACATAGACATATCTTCCTAAATTTTCATACAATCCTGCCCATTGCTTATAAACATATTGCACAGGACTCCATTTTATCCATCCTGGAATTTCAATTCCAAACTGGAAACCATGTGTATGTCCTGAAAGTGTTAAATGATAATGATTCTCATGATGTTGTACTTCTGAATCCCAATGACTAGGATCGTGACTCATTAAAATTTTAAAATCTTCTTTCATTACACCCTCAGAAGCTGTTTTTAGATCTCCAACTTTCTTAAAATGCTTACCCCAATTTTCTACTCCTATTAAACTTAATTCGCTTGTTCCTTTCTTGATTTTCACGTTTTCATTTAACAACAATTTGAAACCTATTTTCTCATGAATTCCTTTAATTGCCTGAAAATTTTCCTCTTTTTCTTCTTCAGAGTTCCATTTGAAATATTCTCCATAATCATGATTTCCTAAAACTGAATATTTCCCTAATCCTGAACTTTCAATACGTTTAAAAGTATCTATCCATGGATCCATTTCTTTAGCGTGTGTATTAACAATATCGCCTGTAAACAAAACCAAATCCGATTTTTGTTCATTAATCAAATCAATTGCATACTCTATTTTTTCATGGTTATCAAAACTTCCACTATGTATATCTGAGATATGTGTTATTGTTGTTCCATCAAAATCTTCAGGTAAATCTGGGAAAAATAATGTTCTTTTTATTACCTTGAAGTTATACTTCCCTATCGTCATTCCATACAATAAAGATGAAAAAGGTATTGCCGCCAACCCTAACGCTATATGGCTTACAAACTTTCGTCTTTCTGGTAAAAAATCACCTTCTTTATTACTAAAAGATGATATAATTCCAGCGAAAAAACGAAAAATATCCTCTCCAAAGAGTATTATTGTAAGAACTATTTTAGGTAAAACAGTAATCAATAGCAATCCTATTGCAAATAATGAATCTTTATTTTGTCCTTCACCTCTATTATAGGTTAAGAAAAAAAATAAAATATACGCTAATACAACAAATGAAATTATTAAATAAGCACCAATAATCCATCTACTCTTAGTAATAGTTTTAATTACTTGAAATGAGTAAATCTCAATTAATACTATGATAAGTATTAAAATAATCCAACGGAACATAATCTTTTTTTGCAAATAAACAACTATTAAATTAACCCTGAATATTAATTATTAAAACTTTAACTCACAAAAAAGACCAATGAATAACCATTGATCTTTTTTCAAAATTTATAATTAAGCCAACTATTAATTCATTAAAAGATTTAAAGAAACTGTCAATATATTACCAGAACCACTAAATCTCTGCGCAAAAACTTCTATATAATCATTTGGAGACAACTCAACAATAGTTTGAAAAGGAACCGCTAAAATATCTGTAGTTGAATTGGAGTTTACATATACTTTAGATTGATTAACCACTGTTCCATTTTTAGCAATATAAAAGACATAAATAGTACCTGTTGCAGTTGCTTGAAAAGAAGCAGCACCAGTTACTCTAAAAAATCTTTTTTTGTTTCCTAAATACTGAACTCTATTATCAACTCCATTACGAGAGGCTCTATATAAATTATTAGATGTTGTAGTACCTAATAGTTTAGTCGGTGTTCCTGATAACGTTGTTAATGCACCTGAACCAACAGGATAATCATAATTCACATCTCCTAATGCAACTTGATCACCTTCCTCGGGTATTCCCGAACAATTAACGTTCCACTTATTATTAAAATTAAAACCAGTGTACGAACCAACAGTATATTTTTTCACATAAAAACCAGTTGTAAGAGTTCCTGCAAAATTTACAGCAAACATTGTTCCATCAGACGTAATTGTTGGATTTGAAGATACATCAACCCCAATAACCGCCCCATTAACATCCATAAATCCCCCTTGCTTTTGTAAAGAACCAAAAGTTCCTTCAAACTTCTCATAAATCCCAGCATTATTTCCAAACCATCCTTGATTATCAAGCAACAATTTAGAAACATCTCTATATATTACACCATTAGTATTTGCAACAAATTGAACGATACTTGAAAAAACTAAAGCAAAATTATCAACTACACCCACGTTTGCAGAACTTGCAATGATTAAATCTCTAAAAACTAAATTCTGAGTTCCTCCACCGTTAATATTAAAAACATTACCTGCAGAAGCAACCAAAGTCAACACCTTAATATAACCACCTGTTGTACCTGTAAATAAGTCTCCTGTAGATTTTATTAATTTATCTTCTCCAGAATCTAAACCAACAAGATAAGCATTGTTTAATTCTATAGGGAAATCAACTACTACAGTTCCATTAATCTCATACAAAGTATTTGTGTCCAACAAATATTTAGACCCTCCTCCTGCTGCTAATTCTGATGCTAAAGCTGAAGCCAAAACATCTGTAGCTTTAATTCTCTTAAAATTTGATCTCCCATGTGGTATATTATCCCAAGTAGTTGTGGGTAAATCATAATAACTATACCCATTTAAATCTGTATCATATACTAACAATCCGTTTGCAGGTGATGCAATTGCTAATTTTTGAGCTGTTGTCATTCTAGGTGTTAATATTCCTTTTGTAGTAGAAGTTATGTCTAAAATTGAACTTGCGTCTGGAGTAGTAGTGTTTATACCAACTTGTCCATTCATGCTTAACGCAAAGAACAATAAAGTGAATACAAAGTATTTTGTATTCAAAATAGATGAGTAAAATTTTTTCATAGTAAGGGGTCGTTTAATTAATTCTCTCGAATTTACGAAATTCTTCTATATATAACTATAAAAATCACTGAAAACCAAAACTTTAACAATTTATGTAGTTTTTCTACATTAATAAATACTGTATTTTTTTACATAATTCCGATCTAAATCTTAGAAGAATTGTATTTTTACGACTCAAATTAAAAAAACACTTCATGTCGCAAAAACGATTATTTCTACTTGATGCTTATGCTTTAATATTTAGAGGGTATTATGCATTCATAAAAAACCCTAGAATTAATTCAAAAGGAATGAATACATCAGCTATTATGGGATTCATGAATTCTTTAATGGATGTTATCAAAAGAGAGAAGCCAGACCACTTAGCCGTAGCTTTCGATAAAGGTGGAAGTACATTTCGATTAGAGATGTTTGAAGAATACAAAGCCAATAGAGACGAAACACCCGAAGCTATAAAAATAGCAATTCCGTACATTCAAGATCTATTAAACGCAATGCATATTCCAATTATAGAAGAAGCTGGTTTTGAAGCAGATGATTTGATTGGTACACTTGCTAAACAAGCTGAAAAAGAAGGTTTTCAAGTATTTATGGTTACACCCGATAAGGATTTTGCACAGTTAGTATCAGAAAACATCTTCATGTATCGTCCTGCAAGAATGGGAAATGGTATCGAAATATGGGGCGTTCCAGAAGTGCAAGCTAAATTTGAAATTGAACATCCGCTTCAAGTAATTGACTTTTTAGGAATGATGGGGGATGCTGTAGATAATATTCCAGGCTTACCTGGTGTAGGAGAAAAGACAGCTAAAAAATTCCTAGCTCAATATGGTTCTATGGAAAAGCTTCTAGAAAGCACACATGAGCTTAAAGGAAAAATGAAAGAGAATATTGAAGCTAACAAAGAGAAGGGAATTCTTTCTAAAAAATTAGCAACAATTTTACTCGATTGTCCTGTTACTTTTAATGAGAAAGATTACGAATTATCTAGACCAGATGTTGAAAAAACAGATGCGATTTTTATGGAATTAGAATTTCGTCAAATGAAAACGCAATTCGATAAAATATTTAATGATTCTAATACTACTGAAGACACAAACGGAAATAATACTAAAAAAACACCTCCAAAAGATGAAAATCAGTTTGATTTGTTTGGTTTTAATGATACTGAAGCAACAGAAAACACAACTACTTCCTACTATGCTTCATTAGAAAATACCGAACATTTTTATCAAATTATTCAAGGTGATTTAGCAACAAAATTATTACTCCAAAATTTAGAAAAGCAACAATCTGTTTGTTTTGACACAGAAACTACAGGTTTAGACGCTTTAAATGCAACATTAGTAGGTATTGCATTTTCATGGGAAAAAGGAAAAGGTTTCTATGTACCCTTCCCAGAAAACCAAGAAGAAGCACAACAGTTAGCGAATAAATTTATTCCTTTCTTTGAAAATGAAGAAATTGAAAAAATTGGTCAAAATTTAAAATATGATTTAAAGATTTTAGCGAACTATGGAATTCAAGTAAAAGGCAATTTTTTTGATACTATGATTGCTCATTATTTAATCAACCCAGATATGCGTCATAATATGGATATTTTAAGTGAAACTTATTTAAAATATTCTCCTAAACCAATTGTAGATTTAATAGGGAAAAAGGGAAAGAATCAAAAATCAATGCGTGACATTAGCATTGAAGATGTGAAGGAATATGCTGTAGAAGATGCTGACATTACCTTTCAACTGAAAGAACATTTCTCTCCTATTCTTGAAAAAGTGGGTACAAAAAAACTATTTGATGATATTGAAATTCCATTAGTTAAAGTTCTAGCTTCAATGGAGCGAGAAGGAATTCAATTGGATGTAGCATTTCTTAAATCTATGTCTTCAGAAATGCAAATCGAGATTAATTCCTTTGAACAAAAAATATATGAAATCGCAGGAGAAACATTCAATTTAGCTTCTCCAAAACAATTAGGCGATATATTATTTGACAAACTTAAAATTGGTGGCACAAAACAAAAGAAAACGAAAACAGGTCAATATGCAACTGGAGAAGAAATTTTAAGCTATTTAGCAAAAGACAATGAGATTGTTCGTTACATATTAGAATGGAGACAATTAGTAAAACTTCAAAACACCTATGTAGATGCACTTCCGAATCAGGTTGACCCTAAAACAACACGAGTACATACCGATTACATGCAAACAGTTGCTGCGACAGGTCGTTTAAGTTCTAACAATCCAAACCTTCAAAACATTCCCATTCGAACAGAAAGAGGTAGACAAATTCGTAAAGCATTCACAGCTAAAAATGAAAATTACACATTACTAGCTGCCGATTATTCTCAAATTGAACTTCGAATTATTGCAGCACTTAGTGGAGAAACAACTATGATTGAAGCTTTTAAAAACGGTGAAGACATTCATAAAAGTACAGCTTCAAAAGTATTCAATGTTGCTCTAGAAGAGGTTACTAAAGAGCAAAGAAGTAATGCTAAAACTGTTAATTTCGGAATTATATACGGTGTTTCAGCTTTTGGTCTTAGTAATCAAACTGATTTATCGAGAAGTGAAAGTGCAGATCTTATTGATGCATATTACAAAACATACCCTAAATTAAAGTCTTATATTCAAGAGCAAATTGATTTTGCTAGAGAAAATGGTTATGTTCAAACTGTATTAGGAAGAAGACGTTATTTAAAAGATATTAATTCTGCAAATGCGGTTGTTCGAGGTGCTGCTGAAAGAAATGCTGTAAACGCACCAATACAAGGAAGCGCTGCTGATATTATTAAGATTGCAATGATAAACATACACAATCGCTTAAATGATGAAAATTGGCAATCTAAAATGCTTCTACAAGTACATGATGAGCTTGTATTTGATGTTCACAATAGTGAACTTGAAAAGATTCAACCCATGATAAAACACGAGATGGAAAATGCCTTCAAATTAGAAGTGCCACTTACTGTCGATTTAGGGCTTGGTAAAAACTGGCTAGAAGCACATTAAAAAACGATTCCTTTAGGTGTAAAAACATCAAAAAGCTTAAACACATTGTTTAAGCTTTTTTTGGTTAATGCAATAAATCTATCTAAAAAGTACCATTCAATTCATCTCACAAAATTAAATAGCATATACTATAAACTCTAAATCGACGTCCGTCTTTACTGAATTACCGTCATTACAATCTCCGATGTTTATTCTAAAACCCGATGCTGTTTGATCGTAATAGTTAATTCCTAAATCATCATACTTATTATTTCCATCACAATCTTTAACTCTCAAATTTCCATTGTCAAATAACAACTCTAGCATATCAACTGCTCATTCATTTTCAAACACTTACTATAAAATAATATTTAAAAAAAATTCACTTCTTAATCGTTAGTCAAATTTAGAACTTACATAATTTTCAATATCAAGAATGCAAAACAGAAAACAATAAATCGACAAAGTGTATAATAAAAACGTTTAAAAGCATTTTTATAATCAATTACGCATTAACAATATTGTTTTATTTAACAATAATTACACTTTTTCTATAATAAAACAAAAAAAAACTTAAACGAATTAACGTTTAAGTTTTTAAGTTTGGTTAATGCAATAAATTTATCTAAAAGGGTTGTTTGTCTATTAATATTAAATAGAATAAACAACAAACATAAATTCTAAATCAACATCCGTTTTCACACTTCTTCCATTATCACTGTCTCCATCATTAATGTAAAAACCTGCATTTGTTTGGTTTAAATATGCAATTTCAAGGTTATCATAATTGTTATTCCCATCGAAATCCTTAACAGACAACATAATTATACAATAGCTACTGACATTGTAAAAAAAAACACAACTCTATAATCACCACTATCAATTCTGGTAATTGTTTCACCAGCAAGACTTATTACTCTTAAACTACTTCCATTCACATCTAAATCTCCAGAAGGAAAAGTAGTATTAATACCTACCTTACTAAAAAACAATATAATTCCAAAAAACAAACGCTTATAAAAGAAAAATCCGATATATCCATTAATTTCATTGTAAATATAATTAACATTTATTATATTTTTTCTATTACGAATGTTAAAATTTTATTTTTTCTAATCAACAAATACTTTTATCTCCCTACAAAAGAATCAGTTAGAATCAGCTCTACTTCTAAAACACCCATAAACACTGACCTAATTGAATTATTCATCATTGAATTATTAATTCCGACATACATTTGATATATTTGAAAAAACTTAACTAAAATTGCATTGAAAATTTTAAGACCACTATTATATTTTTCAATTTTTAATCATCCATTAAAAAAAGAAGAGATTTTTCTATACTCGCTTCATGAAAAAATGGAAGATGTAGAAAAAGAATTGAAAGATGCTTTAGAAAAAAAAATCATAACACAAACTGATGTATTTTTTCATCCTAACTTAACAGAAGAAAATGTTACAAATAGAATAGTAGGAAATAAGAACGCAATAAAAGCATTAGTAAAAGCGAAAAAGAAAGGCAATTTTATTAAAAAATATTTTCCTTTTGTAGAAGGTGTATCAATTTCTGGTTCGCTATCTAAAGGTTATTTTGATGCGAATAGTGATGTTGATTTTTTCATTATTTCAAAACCCAATCATTTATGGACTTGTAGAACATTTTTGGTTATTTTTAAAAAAATATTTCTGTTCAACTCAAGAAAATATTTCTGTTTAAATTATTTTATAAGTTCTGATAATTTAGAAATTGAAGAAAAAAATATTTTCACTGCAACAGAAATAGCGACTTTAATACCTATACAAGGTGATGTTTTTAATCGTTTTTTTGAAAACAATAACTGGAATAGAAACCTACTTCCTAACAAGACGAATAAAAGCCTCGAAAAAGAAACAGTAGAAACTAGTTGGATTGCTCGATTATTAGAAACTATTCTTCAAAAAAGATTTGGAGTACTTGTTGAAAAGTTCTGTTTTACACTTACTTTCAATGTTTGGAAAATAAAATTTAGAAACAAAATGAAACCCGAAGATTTCGCTATTGCATTTAAATCGTCTAAAAAAGTTTCTAAACACCATCCATCGAATTTCCAAAAGAAAGTAATTGATTTATTGAATACTAAGTATTTAGAAATTAAAGAAAAACATAATATTGATATACCAAAAGAACATGTCTAAAATTCTTTTTTCACATTCCTATTATTATAAGCTTGATCCAAAGCAATGGAAAAACAAAACTCCTTTTCCTCCTTTGGGAACGCTATATGCGGCTTCAACATTAAGAAAAAACAATTATGATGTTGCTCTGTTTGACACAAACCTATTAGATTCTCCAAAATCAATCTTACCACTTTTAAAAGAATCTAAACCCAACTATTTGGTTATATATGATGATGGCTTTAATTATCTCACCAAAATGTGTCTTACAAACATGAGAGATGCTTGCTTTGAAATGATTCAATATGGAAAACAACATAATTGTATTGTTATAATATCAAGTTCCGATTCAACCGATCATTATAAAGAGTATTTAGAAAAAGGAGCCGATTTCATTATAAAAGGAGAAGGAGAAATTACGCTTTTAGAACTAATCAATGCGCTAGAGAAAAATAAAGAAACAAAAGATATTGCTGGATTAGCTTACACAGTCAATGAACAAGTCATAATAACTAAGCCACGTACCGTTTTACAAAACTTAGATGAATTGCCATTACCTGCTTGGGATTTGATAAATATAAATGCATATAAAAACATTTGGAGCCAAAGTGGACAAGAATTCACCTTAAATTTAGCAACAACAAGAGGTTGCCCTTACAAATGCAATTGGTGTGCAAAACCTATTTATGGGAATCGATATAATGCCCATTCACCTGAATATATTGTAAATGAAATTGAATATTTACAACAAGAATTTGGTGTAAAACGTTTTTGGATGTGTGACGATATTTTTGGCTTAAAGCCCAATTGGGTGCAAGAATTTAATACAGAACTAAAGAAAAAAAATATTTCAATTAAGTATTTCATTCAAAGTCGAGTAGATTTACTATTGAAAGAAGATACTATTGATGCTTTAGCCGAATCTGGATTAGAGGAAGTTTGGGTTGGTGCAGAAAGTGCTTCACAGAAAATTTTGGATGCTATGGACAAAGGAACTCAAGTATCTGAAATTTATGAAGCTACTTACCTTCTAAAACAAAAAAGTATTAGAGTTGCTTTTTTCTTGCAATTTGGTTATTTAACCGAAACTCAAGAAGATATTGAAAAGACCATAGCTATGGTAAAAGAATTGTTACCTGATAATATTGGCATTTCTGTTTCTTATCCTTTACCTGGAACGAAATTCTATGAGAAAGTAAAAGATGATTTGCAATTAAAAGCAAATTGGAAAGATTCTGACGACTTAGACATGATGTTTAAAGGAACTTACTCTTCCAATTATTATAGAAAACTACAACGGTTTGTTCATAAAGAATATCGAAAAAGTCAAGGGTTTTATAATTTAAAAAACTTCTCGTTTTCAATACAGAAAATAAAATCAATTGTAAAATTAGGCTATTATATTCCTAGCGCATATTTGGATAAAGTTGCTTTGAAAACACTTCAAAATGGAAGCTAGTTTTGATAACGCTGCAAATACGTACGACCAATCTTTTACAGACACATTGATTGGAAAAGCACAACGAAATTCTGTGTACAAAATCCTTACCAAACATTTAAGTAATTGTAAAGATATATTGGAAGTCAATTGTGGAACTGGCGAGGATGCTATTTGGTTAGCGAAACAAAATTTTAATGTGTTGGCAACCGATATTTCTGAAAATATGATTGCAATTGGGCAAGCAAAAAATCAATATAAAAACCTAGATTTTGCTCAACTAGATATTAATTTAATTAGTAAAACAAAAGATTTTGGAACATTTGATTTAGTCTTTTCAAATTTTGGTGGATTAAATTGTTTGTCTAAAAATGAAATAGAGCATTTCTTTAGCACTATTTCCAATGCGCTAAATAAAAAGGGAAAGTTATCATTAGTAATTATGCCAAAAAACACGATTTGGGAACAACTCTATTTCATGTTGAAGGGTAAGTTTTCAACAGCTCTTAGGCGAAGAAAAGAAGTAGCAATTGCAAATGTAGATGGAGAAAATGTACCCACTTATTATTATAATCCAAAAGATATTGTAAATTTAGCAAAAGAATATTTTAAGTTAGTAGAATACAAACCAATTGGTTTTTTTGTACCTCCTTCTTATTTAGAACCATTTTTCAAGAATAAAAGAAAAACATTTAACTTTTTGTTTTTTTTGGAAAAGACAACTTCTAATTGGTCGTTCCTTTCTAAATATTCAGATCATTACATTATAACTTTAGAAAAACGATGAGCATTTTATTTACACATGCCTACTATGTCTCTGACGATCCAAAAGAACAGAAGATAATGAAGCCCTACCCTCCTTTGGGTTTGTTGTATGTTTCTGCTTATTTAGTAAATAAAAACATTCCTAACGATGTATTTGATAGTACTTTTTCAACTCAAGATGAACAATTACATTTCATTTTATCTAAAAAACCACAAGTAATATGCATATATACCAATTTAATGACTAAAATTGAAGTTATTAAGTTGATAAAAATTATAAAAAGCGACAAATACAATTATCCGAAAATTGTACTTGGTGGGCCCGATGTTTCTTATAATATTCAAAATTATTTAAAAGCAGGAGCCGATTTTTTAGTGATTGGTGAAGGTGAAGAAACAACTTTCGAATTATATGAAGCAATACTCTCAAAGGGTGATTTTAAAACTATAAATGGTCTTGCTTTTTTAGAAAATGATAGTGTCATAAAAACACCTGCAAGAGTAAAAATTAAAGAATTAGATGAATTACCATTACCAAATAGAGAAGCTATAAATATGCAAAACTATTTAGATACATGGAAAAAAAATCATGGTCAAAGTTCTATGACAATTTCTACACAAAGAGGTTGTCCATATACTTGCAAATGGTGTAGTACTGCTGTTTACGGGCAAAGTTACAGAAGAAGACCTGCTGATCAAGTTGCTGCGGAAATGAAAATGCTTAAAGAAACTTATAATCCAGATGCTATTTGGTTTGTTGATGATGTTTTCACAGTAAGTCACAAATGGTTGACTGCCTTTCATGATGAAGTTATTAAACAAGATACAATTATACCGTTTGAATGTATTACACGTGCTGAACGTTTAAATGATGAAATATTACAATTATTAAAAGAATCGGGTTGTTTTAGAATTTGGATAGGAGCAGAAAGTGGTTCGCAAAAAATAATTGATTTAATGGACAGACGAGTTGATGTTAATATTGTAAAAGAAGCCATTCAGAAAACCAATCAATTAGGAATTGAAACGGGAACATTTATCATGCTAGGTTATCCAGGAGAAACTGAAGAAGACATCCATGAAACTATTCAGTATCTAAAAGAAGCGAACCCAACACATTATACCATAACGATAGCCTATCCTATAAAAGGAACTTCCCTTTATAATGAAATTGAAAACCAAATAACAATTGCTCCTGACTGGGAAACCTCAACAGATAGAGATATTGATTTTAAACGAACCTATTCTCGAAAATATTATGATTATGCTGTAAGTAAAGTAGTAAACGAAGTAGAGTTTTACAAAAAGAAAAGTACGAATATAACCCAAGCTTTAAAACATAAGACAAAA
Source organism: Flavobacterium jumunjinense (assembly GCF_021650975.2). Classification (NCBI taxonomy): domain Bacteria; kingdom Pseudomonadati; phylum Bacteroidota; class Flavobacteriia; order Flavobacteriales; family Flavobacteriaceae; genus Flavobacterium; species Flavobacterium jumunjinense. The sequence continues at coordinate 1,949,824 of NZ_CP091285.1, read as the reverse complement.
GCTGTTTTAGCAAGTGGGTTGATGATGTTAAATAGATGAAATTAGTAAATAAAATTTATAAAATTATTTTTGCAAAAAAAATAAAAAAAAGAGAAATAAAATTTTATTCAAATATTATTTCCAATGGAGATTTATGCTTTGATATAGGTGCTAATATAGGAGCAAAAAGTAAAATCATGCTCAATATTAGTGAAAATGTTATTGCTTTTGAGCCTCAAAAATCCTGTCACTTACATTTAGAAAAGTTAAAGCAAAAAAATGTTAATTTTAATTATCTCCCATATGCTGTTGGTGCAAAAAATGAAATTAAAAAATTATATCTAGGAAACTATAGTGAAATTGCATCTCTATCAAAAAAGTTCATTAAAAATTACACCACTGAAAAAGTATATTGGAAAGACTATGAATTTGTCGAAGTTAAATCATTTAATCATTTAATTGAAACATATGGATTACCAAAATATTGCAAAATCGATGTTGAAGGCTATGAATTTGAAATTTTATCAAATTTAAATTACCAAATACCAATAATAGAATTTGAATTTACAGGAAAATTAATCGCTGATACTCTTAAAATAATAGATTTATTCAAAAATCAAAATATTGATTTCAATTATACATTAAACGAAAATCAAAATTTTCATTTAAAAAAATGGATAAAAAATACAGAGATAAAAGAAATAATTAAAGGTTTACCTATAAAAAACTTACATGGAAATCTATTTTGTAAAAACCCAGAATGAAAGAAAAAAAATCTCAAATAACAATAGTAATACCTACAAGAAATAGAATAAATTCTTTAAATAGACTTTTAAATTCTATTTCCAAACAAACCTATCTTCCAAAAGAGATTATAATTGTTGATTCAAGCGATGAGAAATTAAATAGCAACCAACTTTTTTTTACTCAATTAGATATAAAAATTATACATTCTTCACCTTCTGTATGTTTGCAAAGAAATATTGGTATTGAACAATGTAAAACAGAATTTATTTTTTTATGCGATGACGATATTGAAATTTCTGAAAATTATATAGAGAATTTAATAACTTATCTAGATGAAAACCCATCCGTTAATATGACTAGTGGTTTAATCTATGAAAAGAGAAATGATGAATGGAAATATTCAGAAAAGAGAATTCCTTTTCTTAAATTAATTTTCAACTATATTTTTGGATTGTCTGTATGGGTAGACCTGAAAAAAGAAGATTATTCAAAAAATAAAATTATTCAAAAATTTATTGCCTTTTATTTAAAAAAAGGGAACAGAATTGCTAAATCAGGTTGGCCAATTGTAATTGATTATAAAACTCCTGTTTTTAAAACTCCCATATATGGTTTAGGAGCTTCGGTTATTAGAAATACTAAAATAAAATTTGAAACAGCATTTTATAAAAACGGTATTGGAGACAACTATGATTTTGCTTTAAAAAACAATTCAGAAATTTATGTTGTGAAAAACTCTTTAGCGTATCACCATAAAGACAAAACAAATAGAATAAACAATAAAAAAGCATACTTTTATAGAGTCTCTGCATTACACTTTATTATGCTTAAAAATAAAAGATTTAATTTTATTAACTTACTTTATCTTTTAAACTCATTAAATGGAAATATAATTTATTCAATATTTAAATTAGAAAAAAAATTACTTTTATATAACTTAAAATTGATTATTGGAATTATAATGAATCGAAATATTTACAATAAAAAAAATTGAAAACATTAATTTTAAAATCCTATTTATTAATTCCTCATTCTAAAAGGAAAAAACTTCCTGTTTTTATAGTTTACTTCCTAATTAATACTTTTCTCGATTTTATTTCTTTAACATTATTAGTACCACTGTTTTTAATTGTACTTGATAAAGACCGTTTAAGTTCTGTTCTATTTTCAACATTTAATATAAATCTTAATAATAAGATTACTGTTCTTTTGATTATTGCATTAATTGCTTTTTATATTATAAAAAACATCCTTCAATCTGTAATTCTAAGATTTCAATCTTTATTCATCTATAGTATATCTTCCTTAATATCTGAAAAATTGATGAATGAGTATATACATAATAGCTATATTAACTATACTAAAAAAGATAAGAATGCATTTTTTAGAGATGTTTTTCAATTACCTATTGTGTTTTCAACTAATATTCTATTTTCATTTTACACATTGTTATCTGAACTAATTATTCTACTATTTATTATTTCAATTGGTATATTGTATAATCCGACTATTACATTATTTTCCCTTTTGTCACTAATATTATTTGTCCTTTTGTTGTTAAAAATTAAACAGAAAAAAATTGTTTTTTTTAATGAGACAATAGTTAGGTTATATGAAGATAATTTAAAAAATATTAATAATATTTTTTACGGACTTATTGAGATTAAAACAACTAAAAGTGAGCAAGAATTTCAAAAAAAATTTCAAAATTCAAATGAATCTCACAATAGACAACTTGCATTATTATCGGCTTTTAAACAATCAAATTCAAGGTATTTCGAAATACTAATCATTATCGGTTTATCATCAATGATTCTTTTTTATATGATAAATCAAGCAGATAAGAATACCTTAATATTAATTTCTTTTTTTGCAGGTGCAAGCATTAAAATTTTACCTTCTTTTAATAAAATTTTAAATTCTTTCATAGATATTAAAACAAATCTAAATTGTGTTGAAATATTATCTAGTTATAACAAATCTAATATTAGAACCACCAGTAAGCTAACCTTCAATAACAGAATAGAGTTAAAGAATATTAGTATTGAGTTCAATAAAAAGAACATTTTAGAAAATATTTCATTTCAGATTGATTTAGGAGATTTTATTTGTATATCAGGAAAATCTGGCCAAGGAAAAAGTACTCTTTTACATATAATTTCTGGATTATTAAGCCCTAAAAATGGGGATATATATATTGATAATATTTCTGCCAATTCCAACAATACTATTTTTGACTTTATTGGTTATGTATCTCAACAACCATTTCTATTTCAAGGAACGATTCGAGAAAACATAACGCTTTTTACAAATGAAAGTAATATAGATTATGAATTCTTAAATAAAATATTAATTGCTCTTGATTTATATGATTGGATAAATACGTTACCTGAAAAAATAAATAGTTATTTATTATTAGATAGCAAAACAATATCAGGTGGTCAAAAGCAAAGAATTGCAATAGCACGAGCATTATTCTTTAAACCAAAAGTCTTGTTGTTAGATGAAGCTACAAATCAATTAAACCAATCTTTAGAAAAAGATATTCTTAAATATATTCAAACATTAACATTTGAAAAAAAACTTTCTGTAATTGTAGTTTCACATAACGATGAAGCTTCCAATTTTTCAAACAAAAAGTATATCTTAGAAAATCGAATTTTAAAAAAGCTATGACTAAAAAATTATTATTTATTACACCTATTTTTCCAAAAAACATTCATGAAGATAATGTTGTACCCTTTATTAGTCAATTTACTAAAAGCTTTGCAAATGAAAAGAATATAGAGATTGATGTGATAAGTATGATGTATCCTTTTTCCAAAAAGAACTATCAATTGGATAAAGTTAATATTCACTCTATTGGTGGAAAATTTAATTCTAAACTAAAACAAATTCCGACAATTTTAAAAACAATCTTAAAGGCAACCTCTCTTCACAGAAAAAACAATTACGATGGGATAATATGTTTTTGGTACAGAGAAGCTTCATTAGTTGGTTTTATAATTAGTAAAATATTTAAGATAAAACTACTCGTCTGGCTTCAAGGTCAAGATGCAAAAAAAAATAATAAATATGTCAAAATATTAAAATTAAAGGAAGATGATTTGGTAATGATTTCAGAAAAACAAAAAGTTTTGTTTAACAAAAACTTCAACTATAATGTAAGGAAAATTTCAAATGTTTTTATTAATCCTGATGTTTTTCCAAAATTAAATTTAGATAACAGAGAAATAGATATAGTTGGCATTGGAAATCTTGGTGCTTTAAAAAACTATTCTTTCTTTATTGATATTATTTCACATTTAAACATAAAAAAATTAAACGTAGTAATTATTGGTGATGGTGAAGAAAAACAATTACTTTTAGATAAGGTAAAAAAACTTGGATTATCTGACAATATAATTTTTACTGGTTTTTTGACTCATAAAAAAACTCTCAAATATTTAAATAATTCAAAAATTTTCCTGCATACATCAAAATATGAAGGTAATAGCACAGTAATACAAGAAGCGTTATATTCTGGATGCAAAGTTGTAAGCACAATTGACATAGAAAACACTAAAAGTATTGAAAATTTTTATTATTCTGAAAATAAAAACGATATAGGTACTAAATTAAAAAATCTTTTAAACCAATTAATAGCACCTAAACGGATTCAGGTCTTTAGAATGGAAGATAATATTAATGTGATTTATAATCATTTTTATAATGACTGAAAAATATTTTTTATGGCTTTAGCTATGGCTTCAAAAGACAATCTATTTTCAAATTGCTCTAATACCTTTTCTTGTATAACTAATAAATCACAATCGTTTGATTTTATTAGTTGAAAAAACAATTCTTCTTCATTATTTGGTGTAAATAGAAAAGCACATTCTCCTTCATTCGTCATGTACCTAAATGGAGCTATATTTGTTATTATTGGAATACAACCACAAGCCATTGCCTCAACTAAAGCATATCCACTGCCTTCATAATGCGAACCTAATATAAAGAACTCATTTTCATTATATATTTTTTCTAATAAATGATGCGCTACATATCCTTTTATTATAACTGCATTTTTAAGTTTTTCACTATTCAAAATAAAATCTTTTACTTCTTCTAATAAATGATTCTCATGAAAAACCATTGTTAAAACTGCATCCTCTTGAATAATAAGAAAACGATCAAATGCTTTTAGTATTGTTAATGGATCTTTATTCGTGTCTAATCTTCCTACCCAAAGAAAAGTATTTGACTTTCGGTTTTCATTTCCAGAAAACGTAAAGTAGGTTGAGCCTTCCATTACAGAAAAAATTTTATTTTTTGTAAGGATTTTATTTTCATACCAAGGCTTTGCATTTTCAATACCCGTAAATAAATAACCATCAATAAATACATCAGAAACTTTATAAATGTATTTTTTAATCCCCTTAGGTTTAGGAGCAAAACCATTGCTTTGTAAGACGATTTTAGTTTTCGGAAGTATTATTTTTAAAAAAATTAAATAATGTACAAACCCAAAACCATGCGCCAAAATATAATCAGGTTGCAAAGACTTTATAAAAGAATTAAATTTAAAAGGTATTTTCCATTTTGATAATGGTTTTGTTTTATAAAAACATAAATCAATATTATTCATTCGAATATTTTCAAAATTATTTGTTGTTCTAGTAACAGAAATTACTCTAAAAAAGGCACTTATCTTATAAAGGTATCCAAGAGTACTATTACAAGAGCCTATTACATTTTCTCTTTTAGATAAACTAAATGTATAATACAATAAATCTACTAACGTTTTATTATGCATTACTTTTTTATAATTTGATAGAAATTAATTAAAAGTATTTTCATACTTTTATAGATACTGAAAGTAAATATAAATGAATTTTTTAAAAAAATTGTTTTGGCCTGTTTTTTATATATTTCTTGGCACCTTTTTTACTATCCTAATTTATCTTATTGTCACAAATTTGTATCTTTTTTCAACTAATAAAAACATTACAAATTATGAAAAAAGACTTTCTAGTTTAGCAGAAAAATGTATTCCTTCAAATGACGTTCCTGTCGCAAGTTTGTTAATATATAATGATAGCATAATAGGTGAAGGATATAATGATGTCTCAAAGAATAATAATCCATCAGGACATGCAGAAATAAATGCAGTTAAAAATTGTTTTGATAAAATTGGTTATAAAAAATTTAAAGCTTTAGATAGAAATAAATTATATTTAATAACAACTTATGAGCCATGTAAAATGTGTAGAGGATTAATTGAGGAATATGATATTTCCAATGTAATTTTTGGTTTATCTAAAAAATCGCGAGATAAATTGATTTCTATAAAAAAAGATTTTAATTATTACAGAAATTTGAAACAAACTACAAATCCTCGATTACAATATGATTTATTTAAAAGATATGAATCTTTTGACAGCATAAAACATCCTTATTAAAAAAGGCTAACTTTTCAGTTAGCCTCTTAAAAAACATTAATTTTTAACCAGTTTCTTTATAAAACTAGTTCCATTTGTAGTGGTTATAGCAACCATATAAATACCACCTTGATAACTAGAGGTATCTAATTCTAGTTTAGACGCATTTACCGTTTGATTACTATAAATAATTTTTCCATCCATAGCTGTAATAACCACACTATTCATAGCTGCACTATCAGAAGCAATGGTCAATCTATCCGTTGTAGGGTTTGGAAACAATACTATAGATTCATTTAAAATAGCCTCTTCTAAGATTGTTTTTTCTATTGTTTTAACATTACTACTTTTACTTGTAGGAGTACAAACTTCAATTAATGCTGTCACTTCAGAACCCGATTTCAAATGAGAATCTGTATTAAAAACAATATAATCTCCTGCTTTCATTGTTACATTTTTATTTACATCCACAACATAGCTTGAATTAGCTTCTATCCAATTTGCTCTTTTGTATATTATCATACTATTATTTTCTGTAGTAGATAACGTTAAATTAGGCAGACAAGGATTACTATTACAACTTGGATCGTTTGTTGGTAAAACAGTAACTGTTAAACTTGTTGTAACCGCTCCACATTGATTTGCATTTGGAGTAAAAGTATAAGTTGTTGTTGCAGTATTATTTATAGCTGGAAACCAAGTTCCATTTATAAAATTAACCGAAGTGGTTGGCAATGCTATACTTCCTCCTGAACATATAGGGGCTATAGGATCAAATTCTGGAACAATACTATCTGAAACCACTTCAATAGTATCTGAAATTGAAACCTCGCAACCATTACTATTAGTATAAGTGTAAGTAATGGTATGATTACCTAAACTTACTGATGAAGGATCAAAAACATAAACTCCGCTATTTAATGAAACACCATTTCCTGTGAATACACCATTAGTAGGGACAGCTTGTAAAAAGTGTGTTAAATTTGCTAAGAACATGTAAGTACATACTTGATTAGGTAAATCAAATGATGAACCATTTAATGAAATTAAGTTAACATTATCAATATAGTAATATGAATACCCCCAACTAGCTGCTTGAGTACCACTATTTGAATTTACAACACAGCCAGATGGAGCTGGTGTTGGAGTAATAGATTGAAATTGCACGTTATGTAATCCTCCTATATACAAAAATTCTTCGCCTGAGATAGCCCCTGTTTTAAATGTAAAAACTAAACTATCCCACCCATTTGTAGTTTGAGGAAAATAATTACTTTCAAACAACATGCTATTGTTAGTTATATTAATTTCACCATAGTTTGAAGTAGCTATCAGATCTTGGTCCAGGTAAGCTTGTATTTTGATTGCGTTGGCACTAGCTCCCTCACTTAAAGATACATCAAAACTCAATTGATAAGTTGTATTTGGAGTTAATGGAGTCGATAATTTTGTTCTAATATTTTCAAAATATTTCCCATACTGACCAGATTTATTCCTTTGAAACCACATACCTGCATAACTTAACAAATCATTATTTTCTGTTTCAAATCCAAAACTATTGCATGGAATAGGTTGAGAAGTTGAATTTACATGATAAGCATCAGCCGCTCCTGTAATTGGAAAATTAACATGACTCCATCCACAGGCTCTATTTAATTGACCTTGTCCATTAGGAACCATTGAATACTCCTCAAAACCTCCATTTAAAACTAAATTACAAGAACTTAAAGGTGTACAGTCAACACCATTATCAATAAAAACATAGATATAAGTTATATTTCCTCTTTGCCCATTAGAATTAATAGGAATATATCTCAAAAGATGTAAACCAAATTCAAATCCTGTATAATCTACTGTAATGTTTGAACTTCCACTTGTTGCAGAAAAAATAGAGCTACTGTGAAAAACATCTTCCAATCCTTCAAAGCTGCTAATATTAATATCATTATCAAAAATGTTGTTTAATGGGAATGAGACTCCATTTGCTCCAGTTAATGTAAATGCGCCTAAATTATCAATACCATCATTTACTCCAGCTACATTTATTCCAGTAGAAATAGGTTCTTGATAATCAATAAAACTATTATAAACTATTGAATTATTTCCAAAAGTAGAATTTAGCCTATAACCAATATCTGAGAGCGCTTTTCTTTCCTCAGGCTTCAAATATCTTTTAGTTAAGCTATTTGAAATAATATCGCTCATAACAAAATAAGTATTATCTACATGTGATGGAGAAGAACAAGTATCTTCAAAATGACTCAAACTGCCTCCATATCTGAAACAATTAGGAGTAAAAACAGGTACATTAATACTTGTTCCCGAAAATTTGACAGCATCAATACAAGTAGTCTGTCCTGCAATGCAATTATTTGTGTCTGGATGCAAAAAAGATGTATTCAAAAAAGAATTATTAAACGAATAATTATACATAGAAGGGAAAGCTCCTGTATTAGTAATTAAGTTTTGAGTTCCATCATTATTTTTAAGAAAAGTATCATATCTACTGTAATAATTATAACCACTATTAAAGGCCGATTCTCCATTTGCATAAATTAAACTTGCAAAACCTAAAGCGTGTGTTACTTCATGCAAAACAACACTATATAAATCAACTAATTCAAAAGGAGTATTATTACTTAAATCTGTATTCCAATTCCAATTAGGGTTACTAAAATTAAAAGCTATCATTCCATGATAAATATTTCCTGAACCATTAGGAGCCCCATTAGCATTATTTGTTAAAATTGGTGTAACAACATTAATATAAGAGTCACTACCTAATGTTATGGTTTTCCAAATTTCATTATCAACAATTCCTCCAAAACTTGTGTTTGAATTATAAGGCATGGTAAAAAAAGAAGATGCCAATCCTAATACATTTGAACTAGAATTAGAAACATTAGCAATATTTCTAACCCAAATTTTTACTCTAGTTGTATTTCCAGCATCTTTTAAAGGAGTCACAATAAAATCACTTAAATCATGAAAAACTTGACAAACTACGGCTCTTCTAGTATTATGATTAACATCAGTGACGTCTTCCATTCCTGAACCAGTTTCAAAATACAATTCGAAAATTCCTGTATCACATGGAATAACTATACTTGAAGTTGTTTCTTTTCCCACCTTAACATCAACGCCTGCAAATAAATCTTTTAATTGATAACTATTCCCATAATAGTCAAAAACAGTATCGAAGTAGCCATTTGGACTGTGGACTGTTTCTGCAACTGTTGGGTCTTGAGCAAAAACATTTTGTAGCATCAAAAACACTAATAGCTTTATAAAAATAAGTTTTCTCATTATATTTATTTTTTAAAATTAATGATTACTTATTTTTTTGAACCAATGTATTTACTAAAGCTTTTAGTTCTTCAATTTCTCTAGTTTGCTTGTCTAATTGTTTTTGTTGGTCAATAGTATATAAAGTAAGTTCTTCTACTTTTTCTAATAATAACCTATTCATTTCTCCTACTTCAAATCCATTTTCTTTTACTGTTGTAGCAGATGGCATATTTTCTAAATGACCCTTTTCTTTAATTTGTTTTTCAACTTCTAGCAAAGAAGGTAATTTATAATCTTTAGCAAAAACATAATCTGGCCATGGAGCAGTTTGCAATTGCACTTTTAATTCTTCTGCAATTATTTTACCTCCTACTGCTAGTTTGTAGCCGGTTGGTATTAAATCTGTACCTACACTTACACTTCCATTATTATTAAAATTCATCACAAAACCTACACCATCTTTATATATTTTAAATGGACCATGGTCATCTATTCTCATTCCCGAATCCTGCTGACCTAACCAATAAACTAAATGTTTATCTGCAGCATTCATAAAAAAAGCTGAATAACTTGGTGAAAATAATTCAATAGAACCATCATTTGAGTTAAGAGTAGTATTTGACTGGTCAGCTCCAATCAATAATCTTTGAGTTGTAGTATATACAGCTCCTTGATTTGTATTTAATCCCCAATTCTGTGAAAAAGCAGAAAAAGAAAATAATACACTAACTAAAAAAAAAATACATTGTTGTTTTCATAAATTTATTTATTTGTTTAAGTAACAAATATAGTTCTTAAAAAAAAAAAAAATAATTAATCACTCGTAACAAATAATCAATTTCATTGTCTAATATATTCAAAACAAGTAATTTTAAACCATGAAAAAACTTCTTTTACTTTCATTCCTTTATTTTGGAATTACAGTTTCTGCTCAAGTAGAACCAAGACTACAAAGAATTGATAGCCTTTTAAGTCATTTAGAAAAAAACAATAAATTCATGGGGTCGTTGGCGATTCAAGAAGGAAACAAAATTGTCTTTTCTAAAGCCTATGGTTATAGCGACACGAAGAGCAGGACTAAAGCAAATAGTGAAACCAAATATAAAATTGGATCTATTACAAAAACATTTACTGCGGTAATAATTATGCAGCTTGTAGAAGAAAAGAAATTGTCGTTAGCCACTAAACTAACTTCTTATTTTCCTAATGTAAAGAATGCAGACAAAATAACTATAGACCATTTATTACACCAAAGAACTGGTATTCCTGATTATATCAACCAGGATTCTATTACAAAAGCAGAATTGAATGCTCCAGATTTGAAAGAAGCTATTTATACTAAAATAAGCAATTATGAATCTAATTTTGAACCAAATTCAAAATATGCGTATAGTAATTCTAATTATTATCTCCTTGGTGGAATTATTGAACAAATCACTAAAAAATCTTTTGCTGAAAATATAGAAAAAAGAATTGTTTCAAAAATTGGATTGAAAAACACGTTTTATCCTTCAAATGGGGTACAGATTTCTAATAACGAAAGCTATTCTTTTCTTTTTAATGATAACCAATGGAAAAAAACGGAAGAATGGAAAAACGAGATTGCATATTCTGCTGGTGCGTTAGTTTCTACTCCCTCTGATTTAACAAAATTTATCTATGCCTTATTTGATGGAAAGCTAATTAAGCAAAGCTCTCTAGAAGCTATGAAAACACTAAAAGACAGCTATGGTAAAGCTTTGATTCAATTTCCGTTTGGAGAAAGACGGTTTTATGGACATACTGGAGGAATAGAGAGTTTCAGATCTAACATAGGCTATTATCCGACAGAAAAAATTAGTATTTCTCTTATTGTTAATGGCGATAACTACAATACAAACGACATTATGATTGGTATTTTAAGTATTTATTATAAAATTCCTTTTCCTTTTCCAAATTTCAAAAAAATAGATAAAGCATTAATTTCTAAACACATTGGAACCTATTCTTCCAATGACATTGCTTTAAAATTAACTATTTTTGAAAAAGAAGGTGATTTTTTCGCGCAAGCAACAGGACAAAGTGCATTTCCACTAACTTTTAAAGACGAGAAAACTTTTATATATTCTCCTGCTGGAATTCAAATCGTCTTTCAAGAAAAAAGTCTAATTTTGCATCAAGGTGGGGCAAAATTTAACTTTACTAAGGAATAATGATTTTTAAACTGAAAATTTCCAATGCGCTTACAACACAAATTAAATCAATAACAAATAGTACTTATCTAGATATTATTGGTTTAATCATAGTAATAACAGCTTCTATAGTCCTAGGGTATCATAAAACAGTTTATAATTTTTCTTTCAATGGAAAAAATTATATGTTTCTATTAGGTTATGTTTCTATTATTAATACCAGTTTTTCGATGATTGGAAACAGACTTGTAACGAAGAAAAATAATATTGGAAATTTTATAACTACTTGCAATACTTTCTTGAGTGGTTCAATAGATTATTTACTCGGAAATGCTGGAGCGATATTAACCTACCCAGTTTCTTTTATAGGTAATTATCTTGTTTTTAATTCTTGGAAAAAAAGTAAAGTACTACGAAAAATAGATTTTATTTTTTACCGAAATATTATTCTTGGGTTCTTCTTCTCTTTTCTTCTTAATTATATTGCTTTTAAATATTTGTCAACCAACACAATCGATTGGAAACTTTATTTTGCTATTTCAATTCCTGCTGGACTAACATTTGGAGGTACTTTCAATACTGCTAGAATGTATCCTGACAATTGGTTTTTATGGCAATTTTACAATCTTACAAAAATTATTCAAAATCTGCTATTGCTCAATATTGCTAATACAGCTAAATATATATTTTATTTTTTCAATGCTATAATCGGTTATATTACTTGGAATGATGATCAAAAAAAACAATTATAGTTTTTTTGTAGATTCTCTTTGCCTCAATTCTGTTTTAATAATAATTGTTTTATAATCGAATGCTTTTTCTTCGTCTTTATTTAGTAATCTATCAATTAATAGTGTTGCAGACTTCTCACCTATTTCTGGTGCGTGCTGACTAACCGTTGAAATACTAGGAGACATTCTTCTAGACCAAACACCATCAGCAAAACCTAAAATATTAATTTCTTCAGGAATTGCAATCCCTTCTTGAATTGCAATTTTATGTACTTTAGTTAATCCATGCTCATCTAAAGCAAAAACACCATCAACCAATCGCTGTTGCATGATTCGTTTTAATTTATCATCGAATGAATCCATATCATTATCTACAATAATTAATTCTTCATCAATTTGTATTTCATTATTTTCTAGCGCTTTTTTATAGCCTTCAAAACGCAACTTTCCAACACTCAAGTTATCAATAGTAGAAATTAATGCTATTTTTTTACAGCCAATATTTATTAAATGCTGAGTTGCGTCTATTGCAGAATCTAAATCATCAACAATCACTTTATCTGATTTAGGCAGATCAACAATTCTATCAAACAAAACAATTGGCGTTCCACTTCTAATGATTGCATTATAATGATCTAATTTTTTAGACAACTGCGTTTCTTCTGCAACAGACAAAATAAATCCATCCACTGCACCATTATTAAGCATTTCCATTAATTGCTTTTCCCTTTCTAAAGATTCATTCGAAATAGCTGTAATAAGATTATATCCTTTCTCCCTAGCCACATTTTCAATACCACTGAAAACTTTCGCAAAAAAAGAATTTAGAATATTTGGCAAAACAACACCAATAGTATTTGTTTTTTGATACTTGAGATTTTTAGCCATCAAATTTGGCGTATAGTTTTTCAACTCTGCAAATTCCTTAATCTTATCTTTTGTTGCTTTACTAATTTCTGAACTATCATTTAACGCTTTAGATACTGTTGATATTGAAACTCCTAATTCTTTTGCAATTTGTTTTAATGTCGCTTTAGACTTCATGTAGAAAATTTAAAAGGATAAAAATAATAATTTAAGATTAATTTCTAGATTAATTTGTATAAAACACAGAAACTATTTATTTTCAAAACATTACCAACGAATAATAAAAAATAAAAATCAAGAAATATTATACACTTCCTGTTTGTATTTATCATAAATAATTGTACTTTTGCACTCCCTTAATTGGGAATGGAATGTTTAATTTAAATTAATTATTGTGAACACATTAAGCTACAAGACTGTATCTGCAAACAAAGCAACCGTATCGAAAGAATGGATTGTTGTAGATGCTGAAGGTCATAACTTAGGGCGTTTTGCATCAAAAGTAGCAATACTTTTAAGAGGTAAAAACAAAGCAAGTTATACACCACACGTTGACTGTGGAGATAACGTAATCGTTATCAACGCAGAAAAAATCAACCTTACTGGTAACAAGTTAGATGACAAAACGTACATCAGACACACAGGTTACCCAGGAGGACAAAGAAGTTTAACTGCTAAAGTATTGCAACAAAAAAACCCTGCATTATTAGTAGAAAAAGCTATCAAAGGAATGTTACCTAAGACAAAATTAGGTGCTGAATTATTCCGCAATTTAAATGTATATGTAGGTACTGAGCACAAACATGAGGCTCAAAAACCTAAAACCGTAAACCTAAACGATCTTAAGTAATGGGAGTTATTCACAAAATCGGTAGAAGAAAATGTGCAGTTGCACGTGTTTATGTTACTGAAGGAACAGGTAAAATTACCGTAAACAAAAGAGAATTTACAACTTACTTCCCTACTGCTACTTTACAGTACAAAGTAATGCAACCGTTAGCAATGACAGAAAATGCAGAAAACTTTGACGTAAAAGTAAATGTTTATGGAGGTGGTTCAACAGGACAAGCAGAAGCTGTGAGAATGGCTTTAGCTAGAGTAATGTGTGAAGTAGAAGCTGAAAACAGAGCTATTTTAAAACCAGAAGGATTACTAACAAGAGATCCAAGAATGGTAGAACGTAAGAAATTTGGTCAGAAGAAAGCACGTAAGAGATTCCAATTCTCGAAACGTTAATATTCGATTATTATCTGAATATATTTTCAAACAAATTTTTACAATTAAAATTGAATTAAAAACAAAGTTGTCGATATTCCTTGTAAAAAGGGGATTAGTTTAGCATCTAAATTTTCAAGACTAACGCAAGTGACTACTTGATTATTGCTATAACACGGAACGTAAACTATTACATAATGGCAAACAAAATTGACGTTAAAGAGTTATTAGAGGCTGGTGTACATTTTGGACACATGACTCGCAAGTGGGACCCAAACATGGCTCCTTACATCTATATGGAGCGCAATGGTATCCATATTATAAATTTATACAAAACTGCAGCTAAAATTGAAGAAGCTAATGAAGCTTTGAAAAAAATTGCTGCTTCAGGTAGAAAAGTACTTTTTGTTGCTACTAAAAAACAAGCTAAAGATATTGTTGCTGAAAAAGCAGCTGCTTGTAACATGCCTTACATCACTGAAAGATGGCCAGGTGGTATGCTAACAAACTTCATCACTATTCGTAAAGCTGTAAAGAAAATGGCGATGATTGATAGAATGAAAAAAGATGGTACTTTTAATACACTATCTAAAAAAGAAAAATTACAAGTAGATCGTCTACGTGCAAAATTAGAGAAAAACTTAGGTTCTATTTCAGACATGACTAGACTACCTGCTGCTCTTTTTGTAGTTGACGTTAAAGCTGAACATATCGCAATAAAAGAAGCTCAAAAATTAAACATTCCAGTTTTTGCAATGGTTGATACAAACTCGGACCCACGTCCAATTGACTTTGTTATTCCATCAAATGATGATGCTTCTAAATCAATCGATAAAGTTTTAGGATTAGTATCTGCTGCTATCATTGAAGGTCTTTCTGACAGAAAAGCTGAAAAAGATGAGCAACCAGCTGCACCAGCAGTTGCCGCTAAAGAAGTAGAAACTAAAACAGAAGCTACAACAACTTCTAAAGAAGAATAATAATAGAATAACAATTCCAAAAAACAATTTTCAAATTCCTATTCTATTAGAAACATAATGTTGATAATAATTTAAAATAGGAATTTGGATTTTGAGTTTTGGAATTTTTACATTTAAAAAATAAAAAGACAAAGTTATGGCAAATATTACTGCTGCAGATGTAAACAAATTAAGAACAGCAACTGGTGCTGGTATGATGGACTGCAAAAAAGCTTTAGTTGAAGCAGATGGAGATTTTGATTTAGCAATTGAAAACCTTCGTAAAAAAGGACAAAAAGTAGCGGCTAACCGTTCTGATAGAGAATCTACAGAAGGTGCAGCAATTACTGTTGTTAACGCTGACAAAACTGCAGGTGTAGCTATCACATTAAACTGTGAAACTGATTTCGTAGGTAAAAACGATTCTTTCGTAAAATTAGCTTCTGATTTAGCTAACCAAGCATTAAATTATGCAACTAAAGAAGAATTATTAGCTTCTGATTATAACGGTATGACTGTTGCTGATAAATTAATAGAACAAACTGGAGTAATTGGAGAAAAAATCGAAATCGGTTCTTTTGAAAGATTAGAAGGTGCTTTTATAGGTTCTTATATTCACGCTGGAAACAAAATTGCTGTTTTAACTTCATTATCTGCTAACGTAGATGGTGCAGAAGAAGCTTCAAGAAACGTTGCTATGCAAGCTGCTGCAATGAACCCAATCGCGTTAAACGAAGATGGTGTTGATGCTGCAATCATTGAAAAAGAAATAGAAATTGCTAAAGAGCAATTACGCGCTGAAGGAAAGCCAGAAGCAATGTTAGACAACATTTCTAAAGGTAAAATTCAACGTTTCTACAAAGACAATACTTTAGTGAACCAAGACTATATTAAAGATGGTTCTATGAATGTTGCTGGATATGTAAAAACAGTTAATGCTGATTTAACAGTTACAGGATTCAAAAGAGTTTCTTTAGGATAATTTAAATAAATTATTGCAATTTATTTTAAACAAAAACCTTAATTTGATTAATCAAATTAAGGTTTTTTGTTTTATATTTGATAGAATACCTAAATCTTTATAAGCTTGAAAAAATTACTATTCTTAACTCTATTATCTTCTTATTTTTTATTTGGTCAACAAGAAAATAATTTACTCTGGGAAATATCTAAAAAAGGCTCAGAAAAAAAATCTTTCGTTTACGGAACAATGCATGTAAACGATAAAATATCATATCATCTTTCTGATGCTTTTTTTGAAGCTTTGCTAAACGTAGAAGTTGTAGCAAACGAAAGCAATCCAGAAACTTGGGGAGACTTAACAAACCTTATGTATTCTAGAGACCTAAACTCTGCCTATAAGCTTTATACTGAATTCTATTTAGATGCTATTACTAAAGACGAAGTAAAAACCTTATTCAATACGAACACTACCTATTTTGACAATGTCATCTCGGGTAACAACAACAATAGTGCAGATTATCAAGAAGACACAGTTCTTGATATGTTTATTTTTCAAACTGGAAAAAAATACAACAAAACAATAATGGGACTTGAAGATGCTAAAACGTCTTTAATTCCTATCTATAAATTAACAGAAGAAGAAGCTAAACCGAAAGAAGAAAATAAGTCGATACTTCTTAAAATGTTGAAAAATAAAAACCTGAATGAATTCATCAAAGAATCTTACAGGGAAAAAAACATCGTTATTTTAGATTCACTCTATAAATTAATGATATCTCCAAAAGCACATGATGCTCTAATTGTTAGCCGAAATAAAATAATGGCAGACAGTATGGTGAAAATAATGCAAGACAAATCTCTTTTTGCTGCAATAGGAGCTGCTCATTTAGCTGGAAAAGAAGGCGTCATTCAACTTTTAAAAGAAAAAGGATATACTGTAAAGCCTGTGAGCACAGAACTTTCTGAAATTGGAAAAGATTTAAAAAAAACTATCGAAACTAACTTTCCAAAACCAACGCTTCACAAACACAGTACGGCTGACAATATGATTTCATTATCTATGAATAAATATGTAGTTACTGATAAGTATTCTATTGGCTCTCCCGACTATACAAATGGAGGTGTTATTAAAATCATCAGAAAACCAGTAAATAATTTCTTAAGCAAAAAAGGTGAATACAATCACAAATCGTTAGACAGTCTGTTTTTTGAAAACATACCTGGTACAATTCACTCAAAAAAACTAACCGAAGAAAAAAACTTCACTCGATTTGAAATTGACAATGAAACGAAAACAGGAAATAGTCAACATTTTAATTTCTACATCACACCTTTAGAAATTATTTCAGTTTCTTTAACTGGTGCTAAAAACTATGCAAAATTATACTCTAAAGATATCTTCGAATCTATTCAGCTGAAAGAATTCTCAAACGAATGGCAAGATTATTCCCCAACAAGAGGTGGCTTTAATGTTAAAATCCCTTCCTATTTTATAGTCTATGGTGAAAACACAACTACACCCGAAAACATCGAACTTCAAGCCTATAAAAATGAAACTCAAAGTTACTTTTTTGTAACAGAACGTAATTTAAATACACTTCATTTATTAGAAAACAAAGAGTTTGAAGAAAAGCAAATGCAAGAAGAATTCTTCATTCAACATGAAATCAAACCTACATTTTCTATAAATTCAAGAAAGAAAACACAAGGGAAAGCAATACTGAATAAAAAAGAAATTGTTCTAGAGTCATTCATTTTTGGAAATAAATACTATCTACTAGGAGCTGTTAATGCAACTGCAAAAGACAAAGAAACGTTTTTCAATTCATTCGTTGAAAAACCTTTTATCTACAAAGACACCTTAGAAGTCTATACCGATACAATTAGTAAATTTTCTGTAAAAATTCCAAGAAAATTAAATGAAAAATTATTTTATGGTATTGGTGAACAAAAAACCGAAAATAAAAACATTTTCAATGTAGATAATAAGTATCTATATATAAATGCCGAAAATGGTAAAAAAATAAACCTTGAGTATTATAAATTTCATAAATACGACAACTTCAAGAATCTTGACTCTATAAAATCGAACTTAAAACATTATTTCACCAAATTCTATACTCATTCAGATGACGCATATTACGAGAATGATTATGACTATGTAAATAACAATTCAGTTTTAAGCTTTTCAGTTTACAGTAAAAAAGGTTTTAAAAGAAGTAATTGGTATGAAGTTCTTTTTGAAGATAAAGAAAGAGAATACACTATAATTAAAGAAACTACCTCAGAAAACAAAGAGAACAAAACTGTTTCTATAAACTATTTGGTTAGTAAGGAAGGTAGCAATCAAGCCATAAAAAGCAATGTTCTTTTTAGAGAAGACGCATATATTGTAACTCAAGTCTTAGTTGATAAGGATTATAATAATGATGATGAATTCATTGAAACGGTTTTTTCTAGCCTAGCCTTTAATGATGAACCCAAAAACAGTATTTTTGAAGGTAAAATAGACGAATACATTAAGGATGCCTATAATGAAAAGGATACAATTCGTTATTCTGCATTAAACTCTACTCATGAACTTAAAATTTTAGAGAGCGACATTCCTAAAGTAATTCAATTCTTGAACGAATTTAGCTTTAAAGCAACAGAAATAACAGCTCAGAATAGCTTATTAAACAAGCTAGCTTCTATAGACGATGAAAGAATTATTCCTTTCTTAGAAAACTACTACAAAAGAGAAAATGCTCCTGCAGAAATTCAATTAAATATTTTAAAGGCATTAACCTTCCAAAAATCTAAAAAAGGATATCAAAAAATAATGGAACTCTTAGAATATGATCTTCCCTTGAGTAACAGTGAATATGA
Source organism: Flavobacterium jumunjinense (assembly GCF_021650975.2). Taxonomy (NCBI): domain Bacteria; kingdom Pseudomonadati; phylum Bacteroidota; class Flavobacteriia; order Flavobacteriales; family Flavobacteriaceae; genus Flavobacterium; species Flavobacterium jumunjinense. Next base: position 1,930,616 of record NZ_CP091285.1, on the reverse strand, counting down.
TATTAGCAGTCTATTCTATACCTTTTTAGAAGATAAAGAAAACAGTAAAGAGTTATTTCCTAAAATATTCCAATTTTATAGTATTCCAGAATATAACGAACCATTAATTAATTTTTGTAATGAATTAATAGAAACCAAACATGCTTCTGCTTCTAAGCTTAAATCATTTAGAAAAATGATATTAACGAATGCTAAATTAGAATACAAACGCGTTTTAAGTTGGAAAATAGAAAACACCGAGTACAATGATGATGATAAAGATGAATATCTAGCAGATCAGCAATACGCTCCTGTTGATGAGTTGATTGGTTATTTAAATTTATTAGAGCATTTCAAAAACAATAATGAAACACAAGAATTTATTACGAAGCTAAAAAAACTAGACATACTTGCTTTAGACATTGAGATAATGCGTCTCTCTAGCCTAAACAACACATTAACAGAAAGTGACAAAAAAGAGATACTATCTGATCCGAAAAAAGCTTTCTTATTAATGCAATTAGAGAACAACACATATGACTTTTCTGAAACCGAAATCGCAAATTTTGCTCTAAACAACTTCTATGATGTTAAAAAAAATGATAGTATTGTCTTTTTACAAAAAAAATTAGTTGACTGTAATAATCATAAAATTACTTTTTTCTTTTATAAGATAACTGAAAAAGAACCAAAAAACTATGAAGACAATCTTTGTTCTTTTGCATTTGTGACTAAAAACAATAAGTTAGAACTTTATACTTATAGATACCTAAGAAGCACTGTAATTACTGACGAAGACAAGATTGAAACAGATATTGAAACAATCATTAATCAAACTATAAACGAACCTCATCTTAGAGCTAGTTTCAAAAAGAGAGAACGAAATTCTAATATAAATTATTTGTATGATGACTACTAAAATAAGATGTGGATGGTGCGAAAAAGACGATTTATATAGAGATTATCACGATAACGAATGGGGAAAACCAGTATATGATGATCCAACACTATTCGAATTCTTAATTCTTGAAACTTTCCAAGCTGGGTTAAGCTGGTATACGGTTTTATCAAAAAGAGAAAATTTCAAAAAAGCATTCGATAATTTTGATGTAGAAGTTATTGCAAAATACAATGAGGAAAAAATTGAATCTTTGTGTTTGGATACTGGAATAATTAGAAATCGATTAAAGATAAAATCGGCAGTTTCAAACGCGCAAGCATTTATAAAAATTCAAAAAGAATTTGGTAGTTTTTCAAAATATATTTGGGCATTTGTTGACGGCAAGCCAATAGACAACAATCCAAAAAGCTTGAGTGATGTTCCAGCAACGACTCCAATATCTGATACGTTAAGTAAAGATTTAAAAAAGAGAGGATTCAAATTTGTGGGTTCGACAGTTATGTATGCACACATGCAAGCCACAGGAATGGTTAACGATCATATTGAAGATTGTTTCACAAGAAAATAATTTAATCAAAATTGTATTTAGAAAATGAATTTAATTTATCCAGATGTAAAATCGTCTTGGTTTTAGATTCATTTTCTGCATACATAATATCAAATTTAGCACCATAAATAATTTCATCAAACAAATAGGAAGTTTGTACAGAAACAACTCCACTAAACATATCGTCAAATGTTTTTAGAAATACTAAAACCTCTCCTTCCCCATTCTTAAAGTCAGTCTCGCTTAAATGATACAAAGGACTTTCATTAGTAATTGGATGAACCAATGTCCAACTTAGGGTTAAAGTATTAATTTTAGTCATTTCTAAATCTAAAGAAAAAAACTTGTTTGTCTTTTTTCCGTTTTCTTCCACAATCATTCCTAAAGTGATTTTCGCTTCTGCATCAGTAAAATTCGTGTTTTTATAAGGAGACAAACGCATCATTAAAGCTTTCCCTCCTTTATAAGGTGCAATAAGCGCGTTTTCAGAAAACTTAATATAAGCTGTAGGCTTACTAAACCTACCAAAAAACAAACCTGTTACAATTCCAAAACTTAACAAACCTATTAAAGCTTCTATTGACGCAATTGTACTTGCTAAAAAACCAACAGGACTAATATGTCCATAACCTACTGTTGTAAACGTTTGTGTACTAAAAAAGAACGCATTTCCTAAATTTATCAATTCAGACGTAGAACTTCTAAAGCCTTGTAAATTCTCAACACCTACAAAATAATACAACAGAGCAAACAAAATATTAATCAAAAAATAAAATAAAAAAATCACTGCTAAAAAATTCACATGCGATAATTCCAACATTTTATGATACCAACTTGTTCTATTCATAAAATGAACACCACGTTTAACAACATTTGCTGTTCCGTTTTTATTTATAAATCGACCGCCATAAATGGAAGCATTTGTACCAAAACCAGTATTTTCATCAGTACGAGCATTTTTATTAAATTTGTAAAAAGCCATTATTATATAAAATGATTTTGATTAATTAGAAGTGGTTAAAATTAATTAAATATTTTTACATTTTTATACCATTACAATTTTCATTACCCAAAACTCATTTAATCCAAACAATATGTCCAACGATCCATTACACGGAAAAACTTTAAAAACAATTCTAGAACAACTAGTCGATTTCTATGGTTTTGATACTTTAGGAGAATTAATTAAAATTAAGTGTTTTACTGAAAATCCTTCTGTAAAATCAAGCTTAACTTTTCTACGAAAAACTGATTGGGCAAGAAAAAAAGTAGAAGAACTGTATGTGAGAACATTGCCGAAATTTTCATAAAGAAAAAATGCCTTTTAAAAGATGACATAATAGAAAATACTATTTTTTCCAAATCAGGAAATATCATCATTTATAGTGATGTGAACCTTTTATCGATGAATTAAATGTGCTTTTTAATAAAAAAACATTAATTTATCATGAAAAGCCTAAAAATCAAACTATTAAAAAAGGTACAATTTGCTTTTATTGCATTTCTATATTGCTTTTACTGTCATAACTATGAAATACTAGCACAAAATCAACTCTATACAACAACATTTGATCTTAGTACTTTAAACGGTAGTAATGGATTTGAAGTTTCTGGACTCTCAACAAATTTACAATTTGGTGCAGAAAGTCAGTTTATAGGAGACATTAACAACGATGGGCTAGAAGATATTGCATTTGGTTCTGGAACTGCAACAGCAAGTGGCTTACAATATGCAGGTGCAGCGTATATTATTTTTGGATCTAGCGTTCCTTACCCTAGTCCGTTTGACTTATCAACTTTAGACGGATCCAATGGTTTTACTGTAGACGGTATAGCTTATGATGAAAGACGAGGAGCAACAATAACAGGACCTGGTGACATTAATGGAGACGGAATTGATGATTTAATCATTGGGTCTAGCAGTACATCTCCAGATGAAATTGTCATTTATGGGACAACTTCTTTTCCTGCTTTAATAACAATTAATGATATTAATAGCACTAATGGCTTTTTAATTGATTCACCAGGAAGTAATCAAATAGCTGGTTTAGGTGACGTTAACGGTGATGGAATTAACGATTTCATTATTGGCACTCGACATTGGTCAGGACAAGCATGGATTATTTTTGGTCGTTCAAGCAATTTTCCAACAGCAATTGATGCCTCTTGGTTAGATGGCACAAAAGGTTTTAAAACCAGTAGTTTTCCTGGCTCAAGACCATCTTACAAAGTTGGAGGAGCAGGCGACATAAATAATGATGGATTCAAAGATATTCTTATTGGAAATTGGGATTCAACTGACCCAGCTATTAGCTATTTACTTTTTGGAAAAGAAACACCATTTTCTCCTTTGGTGGATTTAACAACTTTAGACGGAACTGATGGATTCAGTATTGATAACAATGGAGGAAACTTTTTAACCTTTGTAGGTACTTTAGGTGATATTAACAATGATGGTATTGATGATTTTTTCTCAGAAACAAATGCGATATACGGAAGTACTGATCCTTTTCCTGCCCATTTTCCTTTAAGTAGTTTAAACGGAACAGACGGATTTACACTTCCTGGACAATTAACATCTGCTGGTATTGGAGACATAAATATAGACGGTATTGATGATTTCATTTCAGTATATGGAAGTGGTGGTCGTGCATATATTGTTTTTGGAAGTACTAGCGGTTTTCCAAATCCAATAAACGAAACTACACTAAATGGAGTAAATGGTTTTATTATAGAAGGACTAAACCCAACCAATATAGCTCGTCCTGTTAGCGGTAATGGAGATATAAATGGAGATGGAATATCCGATTTTGTTGTAAGTAGTCCATATACACCAACCACACAAATAGGGAAATCTTATGTTATTTTTGGAGGAGACCATTATGCGATGCCTTTAAATATTGGATATCCACAAACTGAAAATGTGACACCTACAGCGCTTACTTTGATTGTTAATGGTCCAGAAACAGGAACAATTCACTATGCTATTTTCCCAGGAAACAACGCAGGAACAGTAACCCACAATGACATCCTTAATGGAACTGGAGCAATTGCAAATGGTAATTTCTTAATGAATGTCCAAAATGGAAATGTCAATAATGTTGTTTCTTCTTTACCTGCAAATGCATCTTTTGATGTATATTTATTCCTAGAAGATAATGCTGGAAATTGGACGCAGATATACGATTTAAATAATGTTTTAGATAATGAAGATTTTATCCTTTCTGAAACAGATATTTATCCCAATCCAACAACTTCTAGCATTAATGTAAATCTTACTACTGACGCTACTTATCAATTAATAACTATAAACGGACAAGTAATTCAAAAAGGAGAGCTAATAAACGGTAAAAATGCAGTAGATATGTCTAGCCTATCAAAAGGTCTATACTTTTTGTATGTAAAAACAGATGCGGGCACTGCAACTAAAAAAATTATGAAAAAATAAGCTTTATTGGATTCGCTTGACAATTAGAAATAACTACAAGAACATTCCTAGGGATAAAACATTTATAATGAGTTACTATAGCATAGTACTATAATACACTTGTAACTAGTATCACTTACTATAGTAAAGTGCTATGATACACTTGTAACTAGTATGGGTTACTATAGTAAGGTGCCTTGTTGCACTTGTAACTAGTATCACTTACTATAGTAAAATGCTATGATACACTTGTAACTAGTATGGGTTACTATAGTAAGGTGCCTTGTTGCACTTATAATTTTATAAAACCCCTGATAGCATAAATTTATAATCCTTACCCACAAAGTAAAAATCAAAAGTAACCGGATTACAACTTTTGTTATTTTTCTAACTTTAAGATTATTTTTCATTTCATTTCACTACATTTGTTATTCACTTTAGGGGTGTCTGTAATTTTACAGGCTGAGATTTTACCCTCTGAACCTGATCTAGTTCATACTAGCGTAGGGAAAAGTAAGATGACTTCATTGTACATTCATGTACCATTATAGCCATTCCTAAAGTATAACTATATACTAAATTCAGTAAAAGGAATGGAATTAAAAATCAACAACAAAAACAAAACCTTCGATTGTAAATCCCTTACAGTCCAAGAACTTATCGATTTCGAACTTCCCGAAAAACAAAACGGAATTGCAGTTGCTGTAAACCAAACTGTGGTTTCTAAAAACCAATGGGCTACTTTTTCGCTTTCTCCTTCCGATGACATTTTAATCATTACTGCCACACAAGGCGGTTAATTTAGTATGCAGTGTTCAGATTTTAGTTAGCAGTTTTTAAAATATTAAAAAAATCTGCTTCATCTGCAAAATCAGCGTGCAAAAAACTATTCTATTTTAAAAATTTAAAACATAATTATGACGAACGAAGAGAAAATATCAAGAGAACCTTTTCCAAATTCGAGAAAAGTATACATAAATGGTGACATCCATCCTATCAAAGTAGCAATGCGTGAAGTTGTGTTATCAGACACAAAATTAGCCAAAGGTGGTGTAGAAAAAAATCCTCCAGTAACCATTTACGATACTTCAGGTCCTTACACTGACCCAAACATTGACATTGATGTTCGAAAAGGATTACCACGTTTACGCGAACAATGGATTTTAGACCGCGGTGACGTAGAAGAATTAACCGAAATTTCTTCAAACTACGGAAAAGAACGTTTGCACAAAACAGAATTAGACCATTTGCGTTTTGAATATTTACACAAACCCATGCGTGCCAAAAAAGGAGCCAATGTTAGCCAATTATACTACGCAAAACAAGGTATCATCACTCCAGAAATGGAATACATTGCCATTCGTGAAAACCAACGCATTGAACTAATAGAGCACCAAACCAAAGCCATGCAATGCCAACATGCAGGGGAAAGTTTTGGAGCCAATACACCAAAAAACAAAATCACACCCGAATTTGTAAGAAGCGAAGTAGCCGCTGGTCGTGCGATAATTCCAAATAACATCAATCATCCTGAAAGTGAACCTATGATTGTTGGTCGTAATTTCTTAGTGAAAATCAATGCAAATATCGGAAACAGTGCTGTGACTTCGAGTATTGAAGAAGAAGTAGAAAAAGCCGTTTGGGCTTGTCGTTGGGGAGCAGATACCATTATGGATTTGTCTACAGGTAAAAATATTCATGAAACGAGAGAATGGATTATTCGTAACTCTCCTGTGCCTATTGGAACAGTACCAATTTATCAAGCTTTGGAAAAAGTAAAAGGAGTTGCCGAAGATTTAACTTGGGAAATATTTAGAGATACTTTAATCGAACAAGCAGAACAAGGGGTTTCATACTTCACGATTCACGCAGGTGTGCTTTTGAGATACATTCATTTAACAGCCAATCGTGTAACGGGAATTGTGTCTCGTGGTGGTTCCATCATGGCAAAATGGTGTTTGTTCCATCATAAAGAAAACTTTTTATACACCCATTTCGAAGACATTTGTGAAATCATGAAACAATATGATGTAGCCTTTTCTCTTGGAGATGGTTTGCGTCCGGGTTCTATTGCCGATGCCAATGATGCAGCTCAATTTGCCGAATTAGAAACGTTGGGCGAACTAACAAAAATTGCTTGGAAACACGACGTTCAAGTATTTATTGAAGGTCCAGGTCACGTGCCTATGCATATGATTAAGGAAAACATGGAGAAACAATTAGAACATTGTTCGGAAGCTCCATTTTATACATTAGGACCTTTAACTACTGATATTGCTCCAGGTTACGACCACATTACTTCTGCAATTGGAGCAGCCATGATTGGTTGGTATGGTTGTGCGATGCTTTGTTATGTGACTCCAAAAGAACATTTGGGTTTACCCAATAAAAAAGATGTAAAAGACGGAGTAATTACGTATAAGATTTCAGCACATGCTGCCGATTTAGCCAAAGGACATCCAGGAGCACAATACCGTGATAATGCTTTGAGTAAAGCACGTTTCGAATTTAGATGGGAAGATCAGTTCAACTTGGCTCTCGATCCAGACACAGCAAGAGAATTTCACGATGAGACTTTACCAGCAGATGGTGCTAAAGTAGCGCACTTTTGTTCGATGTGTGGTCCAAAATTCTGTTCGATGAAAATCTCTCAAGAAATTAGAGATTCAGCAGCTGCAGAAGAAGGAATGAAAGCCATGTCGGAAGAATTTATCGAAAACGGAAAGGAAATTTATTTGTAATATTAGTAATTAGTCGTTAGTACTTAGTGATTAGTCAAAATGATATGATTGTAATTTCGAATCCAATAGAAATAGTAAATGAAATAAACATAATTCATTCTCTTTTTGAAGAAGGCATGGAGCTATTTCATATTCGAAAACCGAATTATTCGAAAGAGGAATTGCGTTTATTTCTATCAAAAATAAATTCGAGCTATTATTCCAAATTGGTTTTGCATCAACGTCATGATTTAGCAGAAGAATTTAAGATCGATAGGCTTCATTTTACAGAAAAAGATAGACTTGCTAAACCTAACAGGTTTCAAAAACCTGTTAGGTTTCTTTCAACATCGGTACATTCGATAGAAGCTTTTAATGGTTTAACAAAGGCTTTTGATTATGCCTTTTTAAGTCCAATTTATCCAAGTATTTCAAAACAGAATTATGTACCAACGAAAAATGCATTCGAAGAAATAAAGAAACGAACCAATCAAAATACAAAATTAATTGCTTTAGGAGGTGTTTCAGTGGAAAACATTGAGGAAGTACTCACCAATGGCTTTGATGATTTCGCTTTACTTGGAACTATTTGGAACAGTAAAAACCCAATAGAAAACTTTAAAATATGTCAACAAATCGCCCATTCGTTTTAAGTATTGCTGGTTTTGATCCTTCTGGTGGAGCTGGTGTTTTAGCCGATGTGAAAACATTCGAGCAACATCAGGTTTATGGTTTGGCAATTATAACAGGAAATACCATTCAAACAGAAAACGAATTCATCAAAATGGAATGGATTGCAATTGATTTTGTATTAGAATCGATAACTACTCTATTTAATAAATACGAAATTAAAGCGGTGAAAATTGGGATTGTTCCTTCCTTGGATTATTTAGAACACATTGTTTTCCAAATAAAAAAGCATTCGCAAAAAACAAAAATCATTTGGGATACTGTTTTAAAATCCAGTACAACATTCGACTTTTTACAGATTGAAAACCAAGCCAAATTAGAAGAAATTCTAAAAAAAATCGATTTGATTACTCCCAATTATAAGGAAATTTTGCAATTATCTACCAAAGGAATTAATGCTGAAACCATAGCAGTACTTCTTTCCAAACATTGTGATGTCTTGTTAAAAGGAGGTCATAATACAAACGAAAAAGGAGTTGACTACTTATCTATCAAAAACGAATTCATAAAACTCGCTCCAACTACAACTTTGGCTAATGAAAAACATGGTTCAGGTTGTGTTTTATCATCTGCAATTACAGCAAATTTAGCTTTGGGAATTGACACTACTACCTCATGCCAAAAAGCTAAGGTTTACATTGAAAAATTACTTCTTTCCAACAACACTTTATTAGGATACCATCATGATTAGCAAATTACACTATATCTCACAAGGAAATACAGTTGACGAACAATTGTATAACATTCAAAAAACATTAGACAACGGTTGCGATTGGATTCAATTGCGTTTTAAAAACGGAAATTACAATGAACTTTTGACTGTTGCCGAAAAAACCAAACAACTTTGTAATCAATACAAAGCGACTTTCATTATTAATGACAAAGTAGATTTGGCTTACCAAATTGATGCAGATGGTGTTCATCTGGGCTTAGACGATATGCGAATTAAAGATGCTCGTGCCATTTTGGGTAACCAAAAAATCATTGGTGGAACAGCCAATACATTTGAACATGTTCTACAAAGAGCAAATGAAAAATGCGATTACATAGGTCTTGGTCCATTTCGTTTTACTACTACTAAAGAAAAATTAAGTCCCATTTTAGGTTTAGAAGGTTATAAAATTATTCTAAATAAAATGGCTGAAGATCAAATTAAAATTCCACTTATTGCCATTGGAGGCATTACTTTAGAAGATATTGATGCGCTTATACAAACAGGTCTTCATGGTATTGCCGTTTCAGGTTTACTAACACAAAACCCAATAATAACAACCACTCTCAACGAAAAATTATATGTCAACATTTAAAATTTCAGATACCACTTTTACTTCTCGTTTGTTTTTAGGAACAGGAAAATTTGGTTCCAACCAACAAATGGAAGAAGCAGTTTTGGCTTCGGAAAGCGAATTGGTCACAGTAGCCTTAAAACGTGTCGATTTTGAAACCGAAACAGACGCTATTCTTTCCCATTTAAAACATCCCAATATCAATTTATTACCAAATACTTCTGGTGCTCGAAATGCGAAAGAAGCAGTTTTTGCAGCCCAATTAGCCAGAGAAGCTTTTGAAACCAACTTTTTAAAATTAGAAATTCATCCCGATCCCAAATATTTATTACCCGATCCTATTGAAACCTTAAAGGCAACAGAAGAATTAGCCAAACTAGGTTTTATAATATTACCTTACATTCATGCCGACCCGGTTTTATGCAAACGTTTAGAAGAAGTTGGCACAGCAGCAGTTATGCCATTGGGTTCACCCATAGGAAGTAACAAAGGACTAAAAACAATTGATTTTTTAGAGATTATTATCGAACAAAGTAAAGTTCCTGTCATTATTGATGCCGGAATTGGTGCTCCTTCTGATGCTGCAAAAGCCATGGAAATTGGTGCAGACGCAGTTTTAGTAAATACAGCAATTGCTGTTGCACAAAATCCAAGATTAATGGCAGAAGCTTTTAAAGAAGCAGTAATTGCTGGTCGAAAAGCATATGAAGCGCAATTGGGTTCGGTTTCTAGTTTCGCACAAGCATCAAGTCCGTTAACTGCTTTTTTAAATGAATAGAGTCCTTAGTGATTAGTAAAAAGTAATTAATCTCCTATTATGAACAAAATAACATGAACACATTCAACGAAATATTCAAAAAATACGATTGGAATTCTATTCAAGAAAAAATCTATTCTGTAACTGCTAAAGAAGTGGAACAAAGTCTTTCCAAAAACAAATGTACAGTCGATGATTTTTTAAATTTAATTTCTCCAGTGGCTCAAAATTATTTGGAAGTCATGGCACAAAAAAGTCATGTACTTACAAAGCAACGCTTTGGAAAAACCATTCAAATGTATGCTCCTATGTATTTGAGTAATGAATGTCAAAACATTTGCACCTATTGCGGTTTTAGTTTAGACAATAAAATCAAACGAAAAACGCTAAATGATAAAGAGATAAAAGAAGAGATAAAAGTACTAAAAGAAGCTGGTTTTGATCATGTTCTATTGGTTACAGGAGAAGCGAACTATACGGTAAACATCAATTATTTCTTAAATGCAATAACAATTATTCAAAAACACTTTGCTAATATTTCAGTCGAAGTACAACCACTAGAGGAAGAAGAATATGTGGCTTTACACAATGCTGGTGTGCATACCGTTTTGGTATATCAAGAAACCTATCATGAAGAAGTGTATAAAAAATACCACCCAAAAGGGAAAAAATCAAATTTTGACTATCGTTTAGACACACCAGATCGCGTTGGAAAAGCAGGTATTCATAAAATTGGATTAGGTGTTTTGTTAGGATTAGAAAACTGGAGAACCGATAGTTTTTTCAACGCACTACATTTGGACTATTTACAAAAAACCTATTGGCAAAGTAAATATTCTGTTTCCTTTCCAAGGCTTCGCCCAGCTGAAGGCATTATTGAACCTAATTTTATTATGGACGACAAGGATTTAACCCAATTAATTTGTGCTTATCGCATTTGGAATCCTGATATAGAAATTTCTGTTTCCACAAGAGAAAACGAGAAATTCAGAGACAATATTATTCCCATTGGAACAACAACCATGAGTGCTGGTTCCAAAACAAATCCAGGCGGTTATAGTGTGGACAAACAATCCTTAGAACAATTTGAAACCAGTGATGAACGTTCGGCTGATGAAATAGCAACTATTATTCGTCAAAAAGGATACGAACCTGTTTGGAAAGATTGGGATAGGACATTTGGTCATAAAGTCGAAAGTTATGAAGTGGAAAAGTTTTAAAAATGTGAATTTAAAGAAATTATAAATTAAGAGTAAACAATGCTTAGTATTCAAGATTATTTACGTTATACGAAACCCATGTTGTTGCCTGAAATTGGTAACGAAGGACAAGAAAAAATAAAAAATGCTAAAGTTTTAGTAATTGGTGCTGGTGGCTTAGGTTGTCCAATATTACAATATTTAACAACTTCTGGTGTTGGAACAATTGGCATAGTAGATTTTGACTTCGTAGAATTATCTAATTTACACCGACAAGTTTTATATAACGAAAACCACATCGAACTACCAAAAACAACTACCGCTTCAGAGGTATTAAAAAAACTGAATCCAGCAATCAATTACATTCCGTTTGAAGAAAAAATAACTAGTGATAATTGCGAAAGCATACTTTCTCAATTTGACATAATTATAGATGGTTGCGATAATTTTGCCACTCGTTACTTGGTTAACGATACATGTGTAAAATTGGGCAAACCTTTAATTTATGGAAGTATTTTAAAATTTGAGGGGCAAATTGCAGTTTTTAATAACAAAGGCAGTAAAAACCTTCGCGATTTATTTCCAGTACCACCCAATCCCGAGGATGTCCCGAATTGCAGTTTAAATGGTGTTTTAGGAACATTGCCAGGAATAATTGGCACTATGATGGCTCACGAAACCTTAAAAATTATTACTAATTTACCTTGTTTAACCAATGAACTGATTATTTTCAATACTTTAGAATGGAGTTTTATTAAGTTGAAGTTTTAAAAAGAACTAACCCTTCTTAATAGCAAGACAAACAAGAAGAAAATAAAGACAATAATGAAAAGTAACTTCCAAATAAATCGTACTTTATTTTTTATAAAAAAGTTTATAATCACAAATACAATCAATCCTATTACTAAGGATAATAGTAATAATGAAAGTAGTAAACCCGAAATATCACCCGTTAAAAAAACTATCATAATTTACTGTAATTAAAAATTCTTCATCGATTCCCAAAACACTAAATCTTCATTGAAAGTGGTGCTAGCTCCAAAATTCAGCTTTAATGGTTCTTTAATTACTTCTAAATTTTTCACCTCTAAACCAGTAGATTTTAATGTAGTTTTAGTATAAGTAATCATTAAATAGTGCTCATCAATAGTTGATGTAATGTTGTTTTTTTGAGTCTCTGTTAATTCATCAATAAAATAAAATCCATTATTATATTGATACGTTTCCGAAATTGTATGTGAATAGGAAACCGTTCTATTGGAATCGTCTTTCAAATCAAAAGGTGCTCTTTCCACACTATGCTCATATTTCAATACTGCAAAAGAGTCACAATCTATATATAAGTAACCCGATGAACTTTTTGGTGCTGGATAACCATATCCTGTTGAATAAGAACCTGGAGAAGTATTTTTAAAATGAATTTTGTAAGCTTTCTTTCCTTTTATAGTTTCAAAACCTTCTTTCGTGTAAGTATAAGAATTAGTTCTATATAAAGGATTTGACTTTATCGTGATGAGCTCTCTATTCCAAAGAGAAATCAAACCAAAAGCTCCAGTAAAAGTATATTTCTCCTCTTTATTGGGCGTTTTTTTTAACTTGTCAACCTTACCATAAACCTTATCGTTACCACTATTTATTCCTTTCGGATTATAAAATGTAATAATAGCTTCGTCTTTTATGGTTTCTTCTTCATTTTTAATGCTATTTTGTTTGTAATAAAACGTTTGATTGTATCCTTTTTGATAATAGTTTTCTTTTAGTTGTGATTTCGCTTTTTTAATAATATTAATGGCAATTAGTTCCTTTTTATCAGAATTCAAAACTACTTCATCAAGAACAATTCCTCCTAGTTTACTTTTATTGAGTTTGAATTCATAGCTTTTTTTTTCTAGGTTTACCTGAATAGAATCGGAAGCGTATCCAAAAGCATTCACTTTTAAAAACTTAGTTAAATCGGAAGTGTCAATAATAAACTCAAAAGAACCATTTTCTTTTGTAAGAGTTGCTTTCTCATTGTTTCCCCAAACTACTTCTACAGTATTGATAGGCAAATTAGTTTCTTTATCAAAAACATATCCTTTGGCAATAAAACCAGAAAAACTACCTTTCTTAAAATCACTTTCATTATATTTTCTTACTGAAGGTTGATACGATTTTTTAATGAAAACTAAAGCATCAAAATTAGTTTGCCAATTACCTTTAATAGGCATATTTCCTAAAGCTAAACAATAGAAAGACTCCTTCTTTTCGTCATCAAACTCAAAAAAAGCTTTATCCTGATTTGAAAGTTGCTTTTCAATACTATTTTCTGGTGGTGTTAAAATAGGATAAGTATTGGAATTTACTATACCATAATTACCTTCGTAAGATGAAAAAGCAATGGTATACATTTTTTCTTTAAAATGTTCCTTCAACAACTTACCCATTGGAACACCTCCTTCAAGAAGTTGCTTTCCTTCTCCTTTTTTATAATCAGTATAACCTGTTGCTTTCTTTTCTAAATCGGATTGTTGACTAAAATAGTCTTCTGTAAGCGTATCTATTTCTAAATTGCTTATTTCTTTCGCAAAATGATAAGAAGCGCCCCAACCTATAATTTTTTCTTTTGGATAGGTTTCTGCTAAAAAAATAAAATTTTGAGCCATTTGCTCGTCTCTTGGGTTTTGAACGGCTATTTTTTGTTTTTGAATTTGAGCGATTTCAAAATTCACGTTGGCTAAACTACTTTTAAAAACTTGTTGAATGATTTTTTCATGCAAAGTTAAAGTAGTCATTTTTTCAAATGCACCTACAATATAATCAAAATCCTTATATAAAGAAATTGAATCAGTTTTACTAAAAGCAATTAGATCTAAATCTCGATAAACAAAGGCTTTTTCTATTTTTTCAATTTGTAAAGGACTTACTTTTATTTTCCTTGAAGCAAAAATTGTTTTTAAATCGGATATAAAATATTTCTCAAACAGAACTCCTTCTTGGCAATCAAAACCAGTAATTCTTATGGTATCTTTATTTTTGGCTCTCTCTTCAATATAAAGAAATAAGTCTTGGAAAGATTGTGTGTCTGACCAAATTGAAAAAATAGATTCATTATAGATACTACTATTCTCTTTTTTGTTCAAAAAAAGCTGACTCGCTTTGTAATTATCATAGAAACCACCTTCAAAAGCAATAGTATTGAATCCTAGTTTTTCATGTAAATATTTGATAATCTCAACTTTTTCATCAAAAGTAGCACCATCTCCATGTGACTGTTCACCTAATAAAACGATTCGTTTGTTTTCTAATATTTTATTTAAGAAGGAATAATCATTACTTTCTAAATATTTAAGATCTCCTTTTATAGACGTTTGTCCAAAGGATAAAATAGAGAACAATAGCAATAGGTAAGACTTCATTTTAACTTATATTAAAGTATAAAACTACACAATTAATAATTTAAAACCATCATAAAATCTTCCCTATCAATTTCCACACAACCTAAAGAGGCTAAATGATCATTATAAACTTGGCAATCAATCAGTCTGTAATTTGCTTTTTGAAGTTTTTGTGCTAACGTTATAAAAGCAACTTTACTAGCGTTGGAAACTTTAGAAAACATGCTTTCTCCACAAAAAATATGACCTAAATCTACCCCATACAAACCGCCAACTAGTTCCTCATTTTGCCAAACTTCAACAGATTTAGCATAACCTAATTCATGTAGTTTACAATAAGCTTCCACCATATCTTCGGTTATCCAAGTTCCATTTTGACCTTCTCGTTTTATTACTTGACAATTAGTTATTACTGCTCTAAAATCTTTATTAAATGTTACTTTAAACTCCTCTTTATTAAAAACATTACGCATACTTTTGGTTATTCTTAAATCTTCAAAAAGCAGCACCATACGCTCTTCTGGAGCCCACCACATTATAGGTTCGTCATCTTCAAACCAAGGAAAAATACCACTTCTGTATGCCAACAGTAATCGCTCAATAGATAAGTCGCCTCCAATAGCAATAATACCCTCAGGTGAAGCTTCTTCAACGGGTGGGAAATAAAGGTCTTTTGTTAGAAAATACATTTAAAAAAAAGATAAAAGAATATAGATGAAAGAAAATAGATAGAAGAATGTACTAAAAATTAGGAAGTCATTCAAATAAGTTTTAATTATCGAATGACTTCTTTTTTCTATATTCTATTCTCTTTTCTCTTGATTAAAAAGGTAAATCGTCGTGTTCTTCTTCATTAAAGTTAGTTGCAGGTTCAAAAGCGTCTGCAGCTGGCATAGGTGGCACTTGCCCTGAAGGAGCTTCTGATTGCATTTTTTCGATTCTCCAACCTTGAATAGAATTAAAATATTTAGTTTCTCCTTGTGGATTAACCCATTCTCTACCTCTTAAATTGATAGAAACTTTTACTTCTTCTCCTTGATTATAGTTATTCAACAAATCTGTTTTATCTTGAGTAAACTCAATCATTATATGTTGAGGGTATTGCTCTTCAGTTGTTACAACTAACTCTCTTTTCTTAAACGTTGCACTAATTTGTTGTACCGGGTTGATTACCTTTACTTTTCCTGTTACTTCCATCTCTTAAAAATTTTATTTTTTTGCTAAAAGTACTTGCCACGCACTTTTAGTATCGTTATTATCTAAATATTTTTTGGCTAATTGATACTTTTTCAATACATCATCTGAGCTCAAAACAGCTTTTATTTCAAAATTATCTTTTGCAAAGATAGTAATTTCTTCTTCAGAAGGAATTGCTTCAATATTTCCTAATTTTCCTAAATCATTACCTGTAAAAACATTACTCTCTTTAACTTCTACAGGAATTGCATCTACACCTATACCTAAGGTTGAAATAGGTTTTTCAACTTCAAACATTCCCATATTAGCTCTACTGTACCAATTTCCACCCATTCTAGAAACCAAATCAATTTTATGTTGATCTATTGTTCCATTTTCATCTAAAACCGCTTCGTTAATATGAATTTTAACTACTTCACAAACTACTAAATTTCCAGCACCACCTTGATCTCCTAATGCTATAACTTCATTAATTATGCATTCAAACTGAACAGGGCTTTCTGCTACTCTAAATGGTTTCACAATATCCGACTTAACCATGGTTAAACCTGATTTTTCAAATTCATTTACACCATCTGGATATTCTGTACTTGATAATGACATTTGCTGAACAATATCATAATTAACCACATTAATAACAACTTCTTTAGTGCTTTTAGAATTGATTAACGTATGTTTTATTGAATTATCTCTGACTCTCCTTGCTGGTGAAAAAATCAAAATTGGAGGATTAGAGCTAAAAACATTAAAAAAACTAAAAGGAGACAAGTTTGGATTTCCGTTTTCATCGAGCGTACTTGCAAATGCAATTGGTCTCGGTGCAACGGCTCCTTGAAGGTATCCTTGTAATTTTGCTGGTGCTATTTCCTTTGGGTCTATTGATATCATTTTGAAAATATTTTTACAAAATTACACAATTTTAATCTCAACCCAAATTGAAAAGGCATTTATATAAAATTCTTCTCTTTTCTATTAAAAACAAAATAAGTTTTTAATAATTACGTTTCAGTATTAATAGATCCCTATATACTTAATTACTTTTTTTAGTATTTTTACTAACAAATATTTCCTATGCAATTTTACGAAAAAAGAAACATCACACGTTGGTTCATAATATTATCTTCCTTCCTAATTGTAATCATCATACTTTGGAACACCTATACTTTCTTTCAGATTTTTAAAAACGAAGAACGTTTAAAAGTTGAATTATGGGCGGATGCTCAAAAAAACTTAGCTAATGCTAATGAATATACCGATGTTGAATTGCCGTTTAAAATTATAAGCGCCAATAGTACAAACCCTATGATTGTTATTAACAATGATAACGTTATACTCAACAACAATAATATTGAAGAAGAGATTGCCAATGATAGTATTTTATTAAAGAAGCTTTTTGATAAGATTAAAACAGAAAACATGCCAATTAAAATGTCTCTTTCTGATGACACTTATCATCTATTATATTATGGAAATTCTCCATTACTGAACAAATTAAAATATTATCCAATTGCTTTAGTTTTGATTATCATTTTATTTGGAGCTGTAGTATACAATTTCTATAGAGCCACAAAAATGGCTACTCAAAATAAACTTTGGGCAGGAATGGCAAAAGAGACAGCTCATCAAATTGGCACGCCTTTATCTTCATTAATTGGTTGGTTAGAAATTTTAAAATTAGACAATGTAGAAGAAAGTACCATTCAAGAAATTGAAAAAGACATCAATCGTTTGCAAACCATTACAGATCGTTTTTCGAAAATTGGTAGCGAACCTGTTCTTGAAATAAAAGATATTATTGATGAGACTAAGAACTCTTACGAATATCTTAAAGCCAGAACCTCCAAACATGTTGTTTTTTCTTTCTCCGGTCCTGAATACCCTATACAGATTCCCATCAACCCAATACTCCACAGCTGGACAATTGAAAATCTTGTTAAAAATGCTATCGATGCCATGAAAGGAAAAGGGAAATTAGATATAAACATCATTGATGATGTAAATATTATAAAAATCAAGATTACGGACACTGGAAAAGGAATTCCAAAAAACCAATTCAATAAAATATTTGAACCCGGTTTTACTACTAAAAAAAGAGGTTGGGGACTAGGTTTATCATTAACAAAAAGAATTGTTCAAGATTATCACAAAGGGAGAATTAAAGTTATTGCCTCTGAGATTGGAAAAGGAACAACAATACAAGTGAGCTATTATAAAAACCTATAAAAAAAGAAAATACCTTCAACAAAAAAAGATGGTAAATTTTACCATCTTTTTTATTTATAATTTTTATTGAAATCTAGTTTTTAACTAATGTTTCACTAGACCATTTTTTTATTGCTACAATTCTACTATCAGAAAAGTCTACTTCACTTAATTTATCTGTATTCCAGAAAAACCATTTACCAACTTTATTTCCCTTATTATATTCACCAATAGTCTGCTTAACACCACTTTCATTATATGAAATCCATTCACCATGTAATTTTCCATCCAAATAGAAACCTTCTTGTTTCACTTGACCGTTATCATGATAATAAGTAGCCTTAACCATATTATCAACTGCTTCGAACTTTGGTTCTACCTTTTGAGCAAACATTAAACTTGAGATTAATAAAGATGCTGTGATTATTATATTTTTCATATGTCTATATTTTAATAGGTTAAGTAATTATTATAACAAATATAATAAACTATTTTACAATAAACAAACATTAAGTTAACAATTTGGTAACATTGAAAATTTAAAAAAAGTCAATGCTTTCACATCGACTTTTTAATATTATCTCTTTGTCTTATCCTTTATAGTTTAAAAGCTCATCTAAAGCAGAATTAAAAGCTTCAGAAGATGGTCTTGGCGCATCAGCTATCATAATATTACCTTCAACATCTACTAAAATAAACCTTGGAATACCACTAATTTTTAATGCTTTCACCAAATCAGAATTCCAATCATTCTCAGCAATTAATTGAACTCCTCCAAGTTTCTTGTCTATAACAAATTTTTTCCACTTATCATAATCCTTCTTCGAATCAATAGATATACTAACAAATTCTATATTTTTTCCTTTGTATTTTTCTTCAGCTTTTTTCAAAAATGGAATCTCAGCTCTACATGGTCCACACCAAGTTGCCCAAACATCTATATAAACTAATTTTCCTTTGAAATCACTAATTTTAGACATTCCTCCTTTATGATTCTCAAAACTAAACGAAGGAAAAGAAGTTCCTGCCATTTTACTAGCCTCTAATTTTTGTCCATAATATTGTGCAAACATTTTTGCATCTTGCTCAATCATAGGATTCAATAAAGCAACTAAGTCTGCATCTATATCTGCACTACTAAGATTTGCTAAATCACTTTCTTTTTTCTTGTTTAAACCTCTTGTAAATCCAGCTTGATCCTCTTTCATCAAGTCTTCCGCCACAATACCAAAAGCTTCATCAGATAATGCTTTTTTAGCTAAATAATTATTCTCTTTAGAACCATTTCCAGAATAAACAATAGATTCATCAAATTTCTTTGCGTCCATTGTTAACTTCAAATTATATCCGCTTTTTAAATATACTAAAGTTGCTTCAGTTCCATCGAATATTTGAAATAAACCAGCAGCTGGAATTTCAAATGCATCCTTAAATTCACCTTTTTTATTCAGTTTTATAGTCTTTCCAAAATTTCTTCCAGAAGAAACAACTATAGAATCTGAATTACGATTTGCTATTTTCCCTTCAAAAGAGACCATTTCACTGCTATCTTGAGCATATGTAGATACTATAGCAAATAAAAATAATAGGATTACTTTTTTCATAACACTTATATTGAGTTTAAAATAAAAACCAAATCTAATAAATTTAAGCGATAAAATTAATATTTGTTATTACTTTTGCATAAATTTTAAGAAAATGTATAGAAGTCATACTTGTGGAGAACTAAATGCTTCACACATAAATACAGAAGTAACATTAGCTGGTTGGGTACAAAAATCAAGAGACAAAGGTTTTATGATTTGGGTCGACATTCGTGATAGGTATGGAGTCACTCAGTTAATCTTAGATGAAGAACGAACTAATAAAGATGTTTTTGAGAAAGCGAAATCATTAGGAAGAGAATTCGTTATTCAGGTTAAAGGTAAGGTTATCGAAAGAGAGTCTAAAAACCCAAACATGCCAACAGGTGAAATTGAAATTTTAGTTTCAGAACTTACTGTTTTAAACCAAGCAATGGTTCCTCCTTTCACAATTGAGGACGAAACAGATGGCGGAGAAGACCTAAGAATGAAATATCGTTATTTAGACATCCGTAGAAACCCAGTAAAAAATAATTTATTATTCCGTCATAAAGTAAGTATGGAAGTTCGTAAATTTCTTTCTGATAAAGGATTTTGCGAAGTTGAAACACCCTATCTAATAAAGTCAACTCCAGAAGGAGCACGTGATTTTGTTGTACCTAGCAGAATGAACGAAGGACAATTCTATGCCTTACCTCAATCTCCACAAACATTCAAACAATTATTGATGGTTGGTGGAATGGATAAATATTTTCAAATTGTAAAATGTTTCCGTGATGAAGACTTAAGGGCAGACCGTCAACCAGAATTTACACAAATAGATTGTGAGATGGCTTTTGTTGAACAAGAAGACATATTAGATATGTTTGAAGGATTGACTCGTCATTTGCTAAAAGAAATTAAAGGTGTAGAAGTTGCAAAATTCCCAAGAATAACTTACGATTATGCAATGAAAACATATGGAAACGACAAACCAGACATTCGTTTCGAAATGAAATTTGGAGAGTTAAACGCAATCGCTCAACATAAAGATTTTTCAGTATTCAATAGTGCAGAATTAGTTGTTGGTATTGCAGCTCCTGGTTGTGCTTCTTATTCAAGAAAAGAAATAGATGCGTTAATCGAATGGGTGAAACGACCACAAGTTGGTGCTCTAGGAATGGTGTATGTAAAATGTGAAGCAGATGGAACATTTAAATCTTCTGTAGACAAGTTTTACGATCAAGAAGACTTAAAAAAATGGGCAGAAGCAACCAATGCCAAACCTGGTGATTTAATATTAGTATTATCCGGAAACGCGGATAAAACGAGAGCACAGCTTTCTGCTTTACGTATGGAAATAGCAACTCGTTTAGGCTTACGCAAACCTAACGAATTTGCACCATTATGGGTAATTGACTTCCCTTTACTTGAATGGGATGAAGAAAGTGCACGCTACCACGCAATGCATCATCCATTTACATCTCCAAAACCAGAAGACATCAAATTGATTGAAACTGAACCAGGAAAAGTAAGAGCCAACGCGTATGACATGGTTTTAAATGGAAATGAAATTGGTGGTGGTTCAATTCGTATACATAATAAAGAACTTCAAGCAAGAATGTTTGATTTATTAGGCTTTAGCAAAGAAGAAGCTGAAGCTCAATTCGGTTTCTTAATGAATGCTTTCGAATTTGGAGCTCCTCCTCATGGTGGTTTAGCTTTTGGTTTAGATAGATTAGTTTCTATTTTAGGCGGACAGGAAACAATTCGCGATTTTATTGCTTTTCCAAAAAATAATTCAGGTAGAGATGTTATGATTGATGCACCTGCAAAAATTGACAACAAACAATTAGACGAATTACATATTCGTTTAAAATAACTCAAAAAGGCTCAAATTGAGCCTTTTTTAATTTTCTTTAATTATGAAATACATACTTAGGTTTTTACTTTTTTCTTTTTTCGCATTAGTAATCTACGGTTATTATCTAAAGAATATTAATAGTGCAGATGGTGACAAATGGGTAGGTTTAGGCGTACTATTACTTGCTTTAGTCTTAATGCCATTATTCATTTATCATAGGTATCGTAACAAAAATATTAAAGATTATGTGTTAAAAAATAATGCTCCAGAAAAGGAAAAGTCTGAAAATCAATAATTTTTTCACTCAAAACTGTGTTTGTTTCACAAATAAGTATATCTTTGGAGTATTATTAATTATTTTTACATTACAACATGCGAATAGGCACAGTTAAATTCTTCAATGAAGAAAAAGGTTACGGTTTCATCACAGATGAAGAAACAGGAAAAGACATTTTCGTACACGCAAGTGGAATGAGAGTTGAGTCATTAACTCAAGGAGAAAGAGTAAATTACGAAGAAGAAGAAGGAAGAAAAGGTAAAGTAGCTGCTCAAGTAGTAGTTATCGAAGACTAATATATTTATATCATTATTATTTTTTGATTACCTAGAAAGACTAAAAAGTTCTGCAATTGCAGAACTTTTTTTTTGTTATTATATTTTTCAGAATAAAAAAATCCTGCTTTAACAGGATTTTAATTTAAATATTTTGACTTATCTTTTTAGCTAAAGCTTCAAATTCTTCTTTTTCTAAACTTACCTTCCTCTGAAAACGCATATCATCCATATCTTGTAAAGGAATTAAATGCACGTGTACATGAGGAACTTCAAGCCCTACAACCGCAACACCTACTCTTTTACATTCTATTGTCTTCTCTATGCCTTTTGCAATTTTTTTAGAGAAAGCCATAAGTCCTAAATACAAATCATCTTCCATATCGAAGATTTTATTTATTTCTTTTTTAGGCACACACAAAGTATGTCCTTTAGCATTTGGATTAACATCTAAAAAAGCTATAAAATTATCATCCTCTGCTATTTTATAGCATGGAATTTCACCATTTACTATCTTAGTAAAAATAGACGCCATATTATTCTCTTGATATTTCTATGATTTCAAATTTTAACACACCATTAGGAACACTAATTTCGGCAATTTCACCTACTTTTTTCCCTAACAAACCTTTTCCTATTGGTGAAGTAACTGAAATTTTTCCAGTTTTTAAATTCGCTTCACTTTCTGCAACTAATGTATATGTCATTTCCATACCATTAGTTTGATTTTTTATTTTAACAGTTGACAACACAAGTACTTTTGATAAATCTAATTGTGATTCATCAATTAAGCGAGCATTTGCCAAAATTTCGTCCATTTTAGAAATCTTCATTTCAAGTAACCCTTGCGCTTCCTTAGCCGCATCATATTCTGCATTTTCAGACAGATCGCCCTTATCTCGAGCCTCCGCAATAGCCTGTGATGCTTTTGGTCTTTCAATGCTTTTTAATTGCTCAACTTCATCTCTTAGTTTTTTCAAACCTTCTGCTGTGTAATAAGATACTGTACTCATAAGTTCATTCTTTATATAAAATAGAAAGAATCCCACCAAAGTGGGATTCCCTTCTACAAAGGTAATAATTATTTTTTAATTTTAATTTATGTCTGATTTTTAGCTAGTCAAATTTAAATAAATTAAATTTGATATTTAAAATTTATAGCATGAAAATAAGAAAAAGCATAATATTTTTTATCATGATTGGCTTATCAATCAGTTGTTCGAAAGATGATAAAATTAACAACAGTAATCCCTATTTACCAAACTTTCCAGTTGACGTAACATTAAATCTAAACTTACCACAATATAGTCAATTAGTTTTTGATACCAATGTAGTTTACGTAAACAATGGTGCAGCAGGAATTAGAGGTGTTTTCGTTTTCAATGCTGGAGGTGGAAATTACAAAGCTTTTGATGCTGCATGCCCAAACCAAGTACTCTCTACATGTTCAACTATGACAATTAACGGGATAAAGGCTAAATGCCCATGTGATGATACCGAATATAGTTTCTTTACAGGATTAGCCCCTGGAAAAGAATACCCAATGAAACAATACAGAGTGCAACAAATAAACTCTACCACGTTAAGAGTTTATAACTAAAAAAAAAGATCCGCTGAAAATTTCAACGGATCTTTTTTTTAAGCTTATTTTATCATTAAAATCTAGCTCTATTATCATTAATTTCCGCTTTCTCTTTAATAGCTTGATATGCTCTAGACTGAGAAGAAGAAGCTTGTTGCGATTTCTCTTGAGTAATAAATGTAGAAAAGTTATCTAATGCTGGTGCAGCACTTACTTTCTTAGATTTAATCATAAATACACCCGAATTACCTACAATCAACTTAGACGACTTCCCTTCTGCTAAACTAAATGCAGTCCCAACAACTTTAGGCTCTAAACCTACATTAGGAATTAACGGGTTTCCAGAAGAAACACCTGCAGCAGTTAAAACAGATCCACCAGAACTCTTTGCAATATCTTCTAAAGAAGTCCCAGTCATTTTCTTTTTAATTTGCTCTGCTTTTTTCTCATTTCTTAAAATAACACCTATAGATTCTTTAGCTACATCCATAGATAATA
The DNA here is from genome assembly GCF_021650975.2 of Flavobacterium jumunjinense. Taxonomy (NCBI): domain Bacteria; kingdom Pseudomonadati; phylum Bacteroidota; class Flavobacteriia; order Flavobacteriales; family Flavobacteriaceae; genus Flavobacterium; species Flavobacterium jumunjinense. The sequence goes on along the minus strand of NZ_CP091285.1, from coordinate 1,906,276 downwards.
AACCAGTGTCATTTTTACTTTTCAATTTAGCAACAACAAATCCAGTTGGAGTTTCAAAACGTTTAACATCTCCTAATTCTGTTTCATTGTTAAAAGTCCAACGAACAATTTCTCTTTGTGCGCCTAAACTTTGAATATATTCATCTGAAGATTTAATATTAGCAGCAGGAAGTACTGTAAATTTAGAAGTTTTTGCTACTTCTTCAAAGTTTTTACCTCTAACTGCTTCTTCGAATTTACTTGCTTGACTATATAAATTATCAATAGTCTCGTTTGATGCTTCAACTTTTTTAGAAATTGTAGCTAAACGAACTGCATCATACTTAGCTGATACTTTAATAACATGGAATCCATAATCCGTCTCTACAACTCCAATTGATCCAACTGGGTTATTAAAAACAAAATCATTAAAAGTTGGAACCATTTGACCTGGAGCGATATTATCGTATTCTCCACCTTTATCTTTTGACCCTGGATCATCAGAATTAGCCGAAGCTAAAGCTGCAAAACCATCAGGATTAGACTTAGCTTGTGCTAACAATGAATTTGCTAATGCCTGAGCCTCTTCTTTAGTTCTTGTTGAAGTAGGACTTTGTGCACCATCAAAAGACAATAGGATATGACTTGCTTTTGCACCTGAATTAGATTTTCTACCTACAAGTCTTGATAAAGATTGATTACCGTTATTTAAATAAGGTCCAAAAACTTCACCTTCTGTTAAGTTAAACAATTGCTCTTGAAACTCAATAGGCAAATTTTTCTTTAAAATATAAGTAGAATCATAAGGCGTTTGAGAATTTTTATTTACAAAAGCAGCTAACTTTTCAACCTCTACATCTTTAAACGCAGGAACACCTTCTCCACCGTTAACATAATTATAGAATTCAGTTTCTAAATCTTTTTCATCTTTTGTAGAAGGTTTTTTCTCTAATAAGATGAAGTCAATACTTCTAGTTTCTTCTGATTTGTATTTTTTAGCATTCTTTTTCATATATGCCATAACTTCATCATCAGAAACTTTAATTTGATCATCATTAATTGTTGAAAAACCAACAGTTACATAATCAAAATCAGCTTTCTTGTTATCTAATTCATGCTTAAATTTACCTTCAGCTTTAGTAGTATAAACACCACCTTTAACCATATTATAATACAGTTGCTCTACAGCAGATTTTTCAGCATCTTTTTCAAATTGCTTCCATTGAATCCAACGATCCTGATTAGGGTCATTTTTAATTGACTTTACAAATTCTTTAAATTTACTTTCATCAAATTTCCCACCTTCATTTAAGAACTGTGGATTTTGAGAAAAATATGGATTTGCTTTTATAACGTTAATAATTTGCTCATCTCCGATACCTAATCCGATTTTTTCAATTTCTCCTCCAACCAAAATACTTCTAACTTCTTGTTCCCACACAGTATTCATTGCTTGAGTAGAACTCATGTTTTGCCCTTGCTGTGCTTGTTGCTCAACTTGAGCTACTTTCTTCATGAATTCTTGTGATGCAATATTTGTCCCATCTACAGATCCAATATTATTTGAGTTTGAACCAAAGCTTCCAGATTTGATAACATCAGCTAAAACAAATGAAAACAATGCTAAAGCGATAATTACGATTAGAAAGAATGAACGTTGTCTAATTTTAGATAAAACTGCCATTTTATATTAATTTAATTTTATTCAGTGAGCGAAAATACAATTATCTATTTAATAACAAAACAGAAAAGTTAAAATTTCTATTAATTTTTTGTCTTTTTCTTATTGTTTTTCTTCTGAGATTGAAAGTCTAACCAATTCTATCTTTTTATTTGAAGCAGAATGTATCGTAATTTCAAAGTTTTCAATCCTAATTTTCTTTTCATTTTGAGGAATTTCTTTTGTATTATGAACAATAAAACCACCCAAAGTACTATAGGAATCATTTTCTGGTATTCCTAGGCCATATTTCTGATTTATAAATTCAACATCTAACCTTCCCGAGAAAAGATAAGCATCATTCTCAATTTTTTCATCTATTAGAGCTTCATCTAAATCATGTTCGTCTTCAATTTCCCCAAACAACTCTTCAATAATATCTTCAACGGTAATAATTCCAGATGTACCACCATACTCATCTAGAATAATTGCCATACTTTTTCTTTTTTTAGTTAGAATATCCAACAAATCTTTTACAAAAATAGTTTCTGGAACATACTCAATAGGCATCATAATAGACTTTATTGTCTCTGGCTTTTTGAATAATTCAAAAGAATGAACATATCCTAAAATATCATCAATCGAATTTTGGTAAACAATTATTTTAGAGTATCCTGTACTTACAAACAAAGTTCTCAACTCAGAAACTGAATCTGAAATATCTACACCCGAAATCTCAGTACGAGGTGTCATAATATCTCTTGCTTTTAAGTCTGAAAATTCTAATGCATTTTGAAAAATCTGAATCTCTGAATCAATTTCATGATCTTGAGAAATACTATTCATTTGTTCCGTAATATAATTCCCCAGCTCTACCTTACTAAAATAGTCTTGCACTTGATCTCCATCTGTTTTAAAGAATTTTTTCAAAATAAAATCTGAAATCCAGATAATAAACTTAGAAACCCAAAAAAATAATTGATAAAAGACATAAGCTGGTGCTGCAAATAACTTCACAAAAGAATTTGCATATATCTGAAAGAACACTTTTGGCAAAAACTCTGCAGTCATTAAAATTATTGCAGTAGAAAGCAGTGTTTGAAGTAGGAGACTTACAAATGGAGAAAAAGCATAACTAAAAGAAGTTAACCAATTCATCAATAAATCACCCGAATAAATTCCATAAATTACCAAAACAACATTATTTCCAACCAACATCGAAGTGATAAACTGAGATGGTTTTTCTGTTAATTTAGATAAAATTTTTGCGTTAAAATTTTGCTGTTTTTTTTCTATAGAAAGATATACTTTATTGGAAGAAATATAAGCAATTTCCATTCCAGAGAAAAAGGCTGAAAGTAGTAAACAAATAACAATAATCGCTATTTCCATATATTACTTTTGACCATTTTTCTGTTTATTATAAAAGTGTCTTCTAAAGAAGAACATTCCTATTGCGACTACTGCAATTACAATACTCATAAGGTAACTTTCATTATTTTGATATCTTCTAAATGCTTCATAAAAAAAGAAAACACCAAAAAGCAAATAGAAATATTGTATAAATTTTAAATAATTCATTTTTTCAAATTTTCATCAAAAATAAGGAAATTAATTGACAAAAAATAAAATGTTTTATTCTACACTATTGATTTCTCCACTACTCGTTTGCATATTGAAGATTTTAAAGTCCTTACTAAAGTCTACACCGGGCCCCTGAAGAAAACCTCCTGCATTATCTGTATATTTAAAATGTTTTTCAGTAAAAAACCATTCATTTTTTTGATCAAAATACAACTGAGATGTTTCTAACTTCTTACCATCGCTTGAAGTTATAGTCACATTACCTTGTAAATCAATAATATCTGTACGTTTGTACGAAATTGCATAATCCGATTCTATAACTGTTGTTTTATTATTAGCATCAAACATCGTTACCTCTACTCCCTTTGGAAATTCAGTAAAAGCATTTGGTATATTACTATAATCCAACATTTTTTCACTTTTAAGAATAGACTTAACACGTCCTGAATCTGTATATTTTAAATTAACCGAATCTACCTCACCTGCTGGCAAAAAAGAAGATTTATTAAACTTCTGAACATCTTTTAAAGACCCTTCACATGAAAAAAACATAGTCACAGTGATTATTACTGTGACTATATTAAATATTATATTTCTATTTTTTTTTCTCATATTATAGAGAAGGAACCGTTACACTTTCTCCAACCCAACAGTTAAAAGAAATTCTTTTTCCAGACATGTTTCCATCTTTATGATTAAAAATTTCTGCTCTAGAAGGCGCAGATGCTCTGTAATTTGCTGCTCTACTCGAAGCCGTTCCTCTTAAAGAAGAATCTACCGAAGCTGCTTTATCACAATACTGTGCCGCTAACCAATAAATAGCTCTCTTACTAAATGGATCTGTTCCACAATCATTCAAGCTACCAGCATATAAATCACCAATCAACATATACGCTCTACCATATGAAGGTTTAGCTTGCAATGCTTTTCTTGCGTAATTTCTTGCTTGACTTTTACTTGATCTAGAATAAATAGTAGCCATTTTCATATACACATTTGCTTTCTTACCACTATCTGTAAACAAATCTGCTGCTTGATTAAAATAGCTCATTGCTTTAGTGATATTTTTCTTTTGATACTCAACAACACCTAACTTATAAGCAGCTTCCGCACTTGGGTCTAACTTATAAAGCGCTTCTGAAATTTTAGAAAACAATGGATCACCGTCACATTCTTTAGCTTCTAAACGATCCGCAGCTCTCAGCAACCATTGCTTGTTACCAACATTTTCATCAAATGATTTTTGATAAAAAGGAATCAATTTATCACATGATGACAATTGAACAATAATTCCATCCATACTTGATGTAACTATAGCTATATCCTCTAAATTCGCTTCGTATTTTCCTTTCGCTTTCGCCTCTTTTGCATCTAATTCTTGACCTGCTTCTTCTTTTGCTATTAAAACATCTTTAGCATCTGAATATTCTTTTTCTTGTAACGCTAATTTCTCATAAATATCATCATATTTATCAAATACTTGTTGAAGCGTAATTCCTTTTTTCTCTCCTTTATAATCATTTACAAAGATTTCGAAGTAAGCATATAAAGCTCTTGTAGAATCGAAATTTTCTTTATCTGTTTTAAAAGCTTTATCTAAAAAAGCAAAGATTTCTTCGTTATTTCCAACTTTATAATTAAACAAAGTCAAACCTTTTTTCATATCAACACTACCTGCTGTTTCCGGAAAGTGCGTTAAGTTTTCATCATAAAAACTCATTAAATCACGAACGTATTTTTCTTTTTCAGCGCCTTCTACTCTTTCAATTTTTTGCTTAATAGCAAATTCACCATAAGAATAAACTCTTTTATCAAAAGAAGCACAATCTTTTCTCAATGTCGCTAGGTAATCATAACCTGCTGGGTCGTTTGCCCTAACGGAAGAACCCATTAAACTTAAAGTCTCTGTACAAGCATCGCTATTTTGTGCATTTGCAAAAAAACCAATCGTTGCTACAAATAATAAAGATAATTTAGTTTTCATATATACTAATTATAAAATTTATTAATCAATTTTTCTTTTCTTAAACCATTTATCACTTAAAGATAAACCTATACTTAAATTAAAATAGTTTTCTCTTACTAAGTTATAATATGTAGTTCCTCTTACACCGAATTCGAAACCTACATCTATTTTTGAATATCCTAGCGGTAATCCTAGACCAAAATTCATGCCATAGTCATTAATCTCTTTATTCTTTATCACCAAGCCAGTATTTTCATATCTAACCCCAGCTCTATAAACAACCCTACTTAAATAGCTTGTATACGAATCGAATTTAGGTATATAAAATCCACCTAATACAAATTTTTGCGAATTCTTATAAGCTACATCAGCATCTTCATCTCTAAATCTATTTGATATTTGACTACTACTTTGAAAAGTAACCTCTGAACCAACTAACCATTTGTTTTTTTCACCCAAACCTAATCCTAAAGCTAATTTAGTTGGAATTGACAATTTTGAATTTGGTACTGCAATATCAATATTATCATTGACAATTTCTGCTCCGTTACCCGTAAAAGTAACTGTTGCAAGATTGCGCTCGTTTGTTGAATTTAATCTTGCTTCTGGAGAAAACACAAAACTAGTATAAATGTCGTATTTTTCTTTCCATTTTGTAGTATACAAGGCCCCAATATTAAATGAGCTACCTGATATTCTTGAAGTATTTCTTTCTCTTCCAGACAAAGTAATTGACGTGTTATTCTCTATACTTTCATTTTGAATATCTCCAAAATTATATTGAACATCGAAACCTAAACTTAATTTTTTATTTACACTGTATGCTAAACCAAAAAACACCTTATTTATATTTCCTTCTCCTGTAAAACTTTTCTCTACAACTTGACCGTCTATTGTAGTTGAGCTTTTTAACTTATATCCAACTGCACTATAAGGCAAAACACCTAAAGAAGCACCAAATTTACCCATAGGAATACCAACTGCTAAATAATCTAAGCCTGTTCTTTTCGCTTTTCCTTTTTCAGTTTCATTCTCTAAATTAGTAAATGTTGACGTTGCACCAACTGCTAATGTTGTTAATCTTAAATGCGAATATGAAGCTGGATTTAGTAAATTAAGAGAAATACTATCCCCTTGAATACCTAAGCCTCCCATGGCTCTTGAGCTTTGAGTACCTCTAAATTTAACTTCACCTAAACCATAATATGAATATGGTGATGAAGTACCTTCTTGCGAGTAACCTATAACACAAAATAAAAGTGTTACAAAAACAATTAATTTTTTAGTCATTTTTTCTTTGTACATAAGTAAATAATAAATTCAAACTCTCTAGTAAAAAATTTGAATTGGCAAATATGGTGCTTTTTAATCTTTTAGCCAAAAATTCCGCATCGCCTCCTGTTAAAATTACTGTTAAATCTTCATATTTAAGAAAATATTGTGATGCGAATCCCTCTATTTCACTGATTACTCCATTGATAACACCTGAATGAATTGCCTCATCCGTTGAGTTTCCAACAAAATTATTTGGATGTTTTTTTTCTAATAACGGCAATTTAGCTGTATAATTGTGTAAACTATCATAACGTAACTTAATACCTGGTGAAATTGCACCTCCTAAATAGTTGTTGTTTTCATCAATAAAATCATAAGTAACACAAGTTCCTGCATCGATAATTAAACAATTTTTCTTTGGGTATTTTATAGACGCACCAGCAGTTAATACCATTCTGTCTACCCCCAAAGTATTTGGCGTACTGTATTTGTTCTGAAATGGCATTCTTGTTTGATTAGATACAACGGTTAAATTGGAGTTCTTTTCTATTAATAAAAATGTTTCTTTATCTAGATTACCAACTGAAGATGATATTGAATTTACTATTTCTGGAAAATTATAAAAAATTTCTTTTATTTTTTTTTCAGCATCATTTCTCACAAAGCTCTCTTTAAATAAAATTTTATCATACTCAAAGACAGCACATTTAATCCTTGTATTACCAATATCTATAGTTAAAAGCATTATTAAGATTTTCGGTTCGCAAATATACAAAATGATTTTTTTAAAAAAATGTCTTGGATATTTAAAAAAGCGTTATATATTTGCACTCGCTAAAACAAAGCAATGGTACCTTAGCTCAGTTGGTAGAGCAATGGACTGAAAATCCATGTGTCCCTGGTTCGATTCCTGGAGGTACCACAAATTACTACTAAAAGTAGATTCTAAAATATCGTTATAATCTTATTTGTTCTTTGAACAAAATGGTACCTTAGCTCAGTTGGTAGAGCAATGGACTGAAAATCCATGTGTCCCTGGTTCGATTCCTGGAGGTACCACAAAAAAAACCACTCAAACGAGTGGTTTTTTTATTTCCAATAATTTATAGTTTTCTACAAAACCATTTCATCATAGCTTAATATTGTAGTATATCCTTTTTCTATAAAATACTCTTTAGGGCTTTGCTTAGACAACACCATAACAAAATCACCTCCCCAAGCTCCAAGACTTTTTACAATCCCTTTAAAATCTGGAAATAACATTTCTTTCACTGTTTCAGTTTCTAGAACATTACTCATTATAACTTGATGTCTTTCCATCAACAATGCAAATGCTCGCCCTTCGCTTGTTTTTAATGCATCTTGAGTAATTTGATCTATTTCTGAAATAATAGTATCGACTCTATGTCGTTTTGTTATATAATTTGAAATTGCGGATTTACTACTTTGCTTTTTATTTAAATAAACGAAGTGTATATTTTCTTTAAACGAAGGTTCGAAATCTACAATTTGAAATTTTGATTTATTATTTTCTATAGAATAAATTATAGGGTGGTTATTTTGAGCACATGCAACATCGTACCCACTACCTCCAAAACTTTTTTGCAACAATTCAAAAGCATCTATTTGCAACCATTGTCCTAAGTTATTGATTAAAGTAGAAGATGTTCCTAGCCCCCATAATCTTGGAAATGTTAAATGCGTTTCGATAACATACCCATCTGAATTATTAATAAAGCCAGGATTTTGAATAAAGGCTTGATGTAAAATTTCTAAAAGTGTATTTTTTACCTTAGAATTTGTGCCTTCTGTTTCTTTTTTTTGAATTTCCTGAAAAGTAAGCACATCTTGAAACCATATTGTTTTATCTGAATCATAGCTTACCCAACTAATTTCTTTATTTTTCCCTTGATTAACTACCAAGTTTTGACCGAATTTTGTTGGCACCGCTAAGGCTTTTGCCCCATCGAGCACAACATATTCCCCTGTTAGGAGTAGTTTTCCATTACTATAAAAAATTTGTTCTTTCATATTGATTGGTTTTAGCCCTGATGGAAGCGACATCCTGACATTGCGAGATTTGAACTTATGTATTTAAAAATCAATGCATTTCTCGCAATGACAGATATAGCGAACAGCAGGAATTAGCTCCTAAAAAAGATTACTTTCTTAGTCCTTCTAAATAATCTACGACTAAACTGTGTGAGATTGTTGCGTTTTTGAAATACTCCATAACTTGTACTTTCTCTTCTTTACTTGCCTTATGCTGATTCAGTATATTGTTTATATGCATCTTCATGTGTCCTTGTTGTATCCCTGTTGTTGTTAGCGAGCGAACTGCGGCAAAATTTTGCACTAAGCCAGTTACTGCAACTATCTTCATTAAATCTTCTGCACTTGGATTACCTAACATTTCAAGTGAAAATTTAACCAAAGGATGTAAAGAAGTTAAACCTCCTATTGTCCCTAATGCTAATGGAATTTCTATCCAGAAAGTGAAGATATCGTCTTCTATTTTCGCATGTGACAGGCTTCGATACTGCCCCGTTTTACTTGCATAGGCATGAATCCCTGCTTCTACAGCCCTAAAGTCGTTACCTGTAGCCAAAACTACTGCATCTACCCCGTTCATGATTCCTTTATTGTGCGTTACCGCTCTGTAAGGTTCTATTTCTGCTATTTTAACTGCATTTACGAATTTTTCTGCAAATTCTTTAGCATCTATTGATGCATCTTCGCTCATTTGGGAAACTGGGCATGAAACTTCTGCTCTAACTACACAGTTTGGCACATAGTTACTCAAAATACTCATTATTATTTGAATATTTTTTTCGTTTTCTGTGAAATCTAAAAAATCTTGCGCTTCGTTTTCTAATGTTTTTGCAAACTGCTCTAAACACGTGTTTATGAAGTTTGCTCCCATACTATCTTTCGTATTAAAAGTAGCATGAAGCTGATAATAGTTATCTAATTCTTCCGTTTTATTTCTTAATTCTATATCTAATATTCCACCTCCACGCTTTTGCATGTTCTTGGTAAAATTTTCGGTTTCTGTAAAGAATTTCGGTTTAATTGCATTAAAAAAAGATTGCAATTTTTCTGAATTTCCATTAAAAAGAAAATGTACTTGTCCAATTTTTTCTGTGTTGATTACAGTTGCTTTAAACCCGCCTCTTTCACCCCAAAATTTTGCCGCTTTTGATGCTGCAGCAACAACCGAACTTTCTTCGATTGCCATTGGAACCGTATAACTTTTATTGTTTATAATAAAGTTTGGAGCAACTCCGTAGGGCAAATAGAAGTTTGTAATTGTGTTTTCTATAAACTCATCATGTAGTTTTTGCAAACTTTCATTGCTATTCCAATATTGACTAACTATTCCTTTTGCTGTTTCTGGGGTTGAGAAATAAGTTTTAACTATCCAATCTACTTTCTCTTCTTTTGATAATTTTGAGAAACCTTTAATGTTTTGAGTCATGAATTCTACTTTCTTAATAAGTCTGCAAAGATACTAAATGGATATTTTTTGTACTGCATTTATCCATTTTATTAATGTATTATCGAAATGTCGCTTGTCTATTGGTTTTAATATGAAATCGTTCATTCCTAAATCTAGACATTTCTCTTTTTCACCTGTAATTACTCCTGCCGTTAATGCAATTATAACTATTTCAGAATTGATCTTTCTAATAATTTCTGTTGCCTCATATCCATTCATTACAGGCATTTGAATATCCATTAATATAATATCTGGATTAGCATTTTTAAAGACTTCTATTGCCTCTAAACCATTTGTTGCTTCATGTATGATTGTATTTGGAAAACTTTTCGCTACTAATGTTTTTGTTAGCAACATGTTTACTTTGTTATCTTCAACAATTAACACACATACTTTTGGCATTTTTTTATTTACAAATTGCAACGTTTCTTTTGCGTTTTTTTTGACTGGATTGTTTATTTTATTTAGATAGTTTTGAAGAACATAAATCTTTAAAGGCTTTATTATGTTCTGAACATTTGTTATATTCTTGTTTGCAATGAAATCTGAAGTGGAATTTTGCATTATTAAGAGATGTGTCTTTTTCCTAATACTAACAACATCTATTATTTCTAAGATTGTTTTTTTAGACAAAAATTCATAATCAACTAAAATCAAATCGTATTCCTTTGCTTCCTTTATTATTTCTACTATATTATTTTTTGAAGAAATAGCTGTACAAGGTACTTTTAGATTATTAAACATTCGTTTTATCACTTCGCACACTAACTTATTATCCTCTACAACTAATGCATTTTCGAACTTATTATTATAAAGCACTACATGAGTTTCGCAAGGCGATGTTCTTAATTCAATTTCAAATCCGAATGTACTTCCTTTTTTAATTTCACTTTCTATTTTTAGATGACTATTCATTAATTTCAGTAAACTATTTGTTATAGAAAGTCCTAATCCTGTTCCTCCAAAATTTCTTGTTGTTGAACTATCTTCTTGTGAAAATGCTTCTAAAATTTTATCTTTATTTTCTGGTTTTATCCCTATTCCAGTATCTCTCACTTGGAAATCAATAATCGATGTTCCTTCTAAAGTTTTTCGAGCAGCAACATTAAGCTCTATTTGACCTTTTAATGTAAACTTAACTGCATTACTTAATAAGTTTTGTAGAATTTGTTTAAGACGCACTTCATCACTCCAGATTGTACATTCTATATATTCTTGAACATTTACAATTATCTCTATATTTTTTTGATGTGCTGTATATTTAACCATATCGACAGATTGGTTAATTATATTATGTAGATTTGTTTTACTTTCATGTAAAGTTAGCTTTCCTGCTTCAATTTTCGACAAGTCTAATACATCGTTAACAACATCTAGTAGTGATTCTGCCGATTGGTTTACTGTTTGAAGATATTGATGTTGAATTTCTGTTATACTGGTATTTAACAACAACTTACTAAAGCCAATAATACCATTTAAAGGTGTGCGAATTTCATGACTCATATTGGCCAAAAACTCCGATTTTGCTTTGTTTGATGTCTCAGCTAATTCTCTTGCTAAAATTGCCTCTTCTGCTTTTTTTCTTTCGGTTATATCTATTAAAACTCCTTCTAAATATTCTGTTTTTCCATCTACTAATATTCCCTCACCGTGTTCTTCTACCCAAACTATTGTTCCATCTTTTTTAACCAATCTCGATGTTATAAAAAATGCTTTCTGATTAGTTATAGCGTATTGAATTTCCTGCATTACCTTAAGTTTATCTTCAGGATGATACAAATCGGTTAATCCAATTGTTCCTTCAAAAAATTCAGACATTAAATACCCTGTCAATTTTTCAATTTCTTTATTCAAATAAACTTTAGTACGCTTCTCGTCGCATTTGACTAAGTAAACTGCCCCAGGAATATTATTCGCGAGAAGTTTAAATTTCTCTTCACTTTCTTGAAGCGCTCTTTCGTTTTTGATTCTTATAATTGAAGTTGCAATATTATTAGCTAAGGTTTCAAGGATAATAATTTCTTCTTTACCCCATTCTCTTACCTCATAAAAACTATCAAACCCTAAATAGCCAATTAACCTATCAACATGAAAAACAGGCACTAACAACAATGACTTAGTTCCTCTTTCTTCAATTTTCTGTCTAAAAGAATCATCCTCTATTTCTTTAACCGTAATTGAGAAAGATTGATTTTTAAAAGAAGAATTGAACATATCTGAACAATTATTAATATCTAAATCTTGAAAATCAGGGTTATTGATATTCAATTTATCTTCTAAAGCAAACCATTCGAATTTTTGACTTACATGACTTTGTTCAATATTGAACTCATAGAAACACACTCTATCTGCATTTATTGCTACAGTTAATTGTCCCAATGAGTCATCGAATATTTCATCGATATTGTCTTTTTGAATTAATTTATTTGTATATTTTGAAAGCTGTGTTAATATGTTGTTTTTATAAATTATTTGCTCTTCTAATTTCTTAGTATTTGTTATATCTCTAAGTACGCATGAAAAACCTGAAATTTTATTTTCAAAATCGTGTTTCATTCTTACTTTTTGCGAAAACCACAATGTTTCATCTTTGCGGTTTTTTAAAGGAATTACATAGGAATCGAAATCCGTTTTTCCTCTATTTTTTTTCTTATAGAATTCTAATGCTTTTATTTTTTCTTCATCTGACAAGAAATCTGAGAAATGCTTCCCTACAATTTCATTTTGTTCGAATCCTAAAACTCTTTTTGAAGCTTCATTTATTAATGTTATAATTCCGTCTTTATTAGCATCATAAATAATATCTGGTGCATTTTGAATTAATGTTTGATATTCTTTTTCTGCAATAATTTTCTGAGTTACATCGTGACCTGTTGCAATAAATAAGTTATCTGAATATTTAAAATCGCTCCATTGAATAAATTTATATTCTCCATTCTTCAATTTAAGCTTTCTAACATGAACTGTATTAGGCACAAACTTATCATTATAATTGATCTGTTCGAATTCTTTATCCTCTGTCAGCCTCCAAAACCCATGTCCCATTACATCTTCCACATTATAACCCAACACTTTTTGAACAGAATCGCTACAAAAAACTATATTACCAAGTTTATCGCTAGCAATAGTAAGTGAGTTTGATTGGTTGATTATGTTATTTGTAAAAACCAATCGATCGTGGGTATTTAAAAAATTAATTCTCCTTGAAAAATTAATGATTAAAATTACAAATGTTGCACTAATTAATTGAATAAACACTCCTTTGTTTTCTGCTTGAATTATAAAGAAACATAGCAGCGCAGCTATTATAATTAGTGTATAGACGATATAGTTGCTAAATTTTCTAAAAACATTATAAGAGAAGAATATCAATAACAAAAATTCTGAGAAATTTATAAAAGTAACTTCCGAATATGTCAAATTCGTAAAGACAATTATTGTTATAATAATGAAGAAAACCGTAAATATTCGTTCTAAATTGACTCTGATTTTTCTAATATAGGAAAGAAAATAAAGGAATAAAGAACAAAATCCTAATACTGTTTTTATTACAAGTTCCTTCTCGTTATAGATTTCAAAGATAAAATAGGCTAGTTGTGTGAATATTATTATAATACCAATGTATAGGAAATAACTTTTCAAGTCAGACTGCATTTCATTTTCAGAAATGCTTTTCACAAAATCTTTATTGTACTTTGATGAATCTCTTACTAAATAATTAAAAGCTATAATTATTAACGAACACAAAAGAAAAACAAACCACCAAGACGCATAAAAAGGTGGATTTATACTAAAAGTATAGGATGTTGAGTTTCCCATGTCGTTCCCTAAAACATCTACTTCTTTCACAAAGAATGTATAGCTTCCAGGAGGAAGATTATGATAGCTAACCTCTTTACTTTTAGACGGTTTCGTCCACAAGCTATTCAACCCTTTTAATCTAAATGAATAATAATTACTTTGAAGTAATGAATTATTAATTTGACCTATATGAAATGTTAATGTACTTTCGTTATGCGCAAAAGAAGTATTTCTTTTTGGAACATTAAAATACTTGTTATCTGTAGTTTCCCAATCTTTATTATTAACAAGAAATCGAGTTAAAAATATTGGAACGTGCCTTCTTGAATTTTTATTTTTAAAATAAAACTTGTACAACCCTTTTACTGTTCCAAAATATATATTACCATTACTATCTATAAAATCTGATTTCATATTGGTTTCAACACCATCAAACATATTTGTAGAATTTAAACTTTCTACATTGAACACGTTACCTTTATCGTCTGAAATTATTTTTTCTAAACCAAAATTAGAACCAATTAAAATATTATTCCCAATTCCTGTTAAGGTATAAACTAATGTGGAAGACAGACCGTCTTTTGTGCCAAACGATTTTACATTTCCATTATTTACCGAATAAATCGTGTTTTCTCCTGAATACCAAATTGTATTATGCTTGTCTTTGGTGGTTAAAAACAATAAATCTTTTATTAATTTATCCTTTATAACAAACGTTCCATTTTCTTCGAAAACTTCATGCAAGCCTAATGATGTTGAAACATACCAAAGATTATCTTTTACATATATAGAGTTGTAACAAACTTTTGCATTTGTAAAAAGCCTGTACTTTATATTAAATGCTGAATCTGTAATTAATAATCCATTTCCTTTTGTACTTATCCAGAATCTACCTTTTTCATCTTGTTTAATGTCTTCTACATAGATTTCCGGAATAACGGTATTTACAGAATCTGAAACATAGGTCCATAATCCTCTCTTAGAGCCTATTACTACTTCATTATTTTTAGATTTAAATAATAAATTTATTTTTTCTTTTACAGGTATTCTCTTCTCAAAATCCAATATAAAAAAACCTTCTTTTCTAAACATGTTTAATCCATTGTCTAAACTATAGACAAACAAATGATCATCTCTTTCTACAACGGCATGTATTGATTTTGAACTTAACTCTGGAGATTCATTATATTTCACAAAAGTCTGATCACTAAATTGAATTACTCCAAGTGAATTAGAACCAATAAACAAACTACTATTGTCTACAAAAATGGTATTTATTTCAGTTCTAGGAAAACCGTTTTTCTTATTAATAATTAAATGACTTCCATTCTTGTAAAGCACTCCAACACCTTCAAATCCTTTACTCGATATCCAAATATTTCCAGAATTTGCTCTGTATATATTGTCGATATTGAAATTATTACCGTCAGAATCTTTAATCGTTGTAATTAATCGATTATAAATATATTTCTCATTACTAAACTGAATAATATAAATGTTCCCATTCTTGTCTCCAACATAATTAAATGTCTTATTATTCTCCGAAAGGCAAATATTATTTCCCTCAAAGTCGATAAGAAAAAAATTATTATTCAAATATTGATACAACCCAATATCTGTGGCAACAATAAAACTGTCTGACCCAATTGCAGTAATAGAATTTATTTTTGTTATTTTTTTATCAAAAATACTAAGTACAGGCTTAATAGTAAAATCATCATTAATCAGATAAATTCTGTTGGAAGATATTCCATAAATTTTATTATTGATTTTTACAAGTTTTTGGACAACATCAATTTCATCATTATACTTGATATAATCAATTTCTTTAATGATTTTCCTTCCATCAAAGACAAATAAACCTTTGTATCTCGTTGTTAGCAACAGATTTTTATTTTTATCTTCGATAATGTCTGTGATAAAAAGATTTTCTAAATTTTTAAATCGGTTGTAATGAATAAAGCTGTTTCCATCATAACGAACCAATCCTGCTCCATTTGTTCCATACCACAGTAAGCCATCATTACTCTTAAGAATTTTGTTGACTGAAGAGGAAGGAAATCCCCTTTCTTGATTTATTATTTCAAAATTATATTGCTGACCATGTAGGGTATAGGATAGCAGAAATAATGAAAAAAAAATTAAATAGTAAAATTTAACCATAAAAGATAATAGCAGGTGGTTTATTCTATAAATGTATAAAAAAAAAATATAGCGACCAAAATAAGTTAAATTTGATGGATATGTCGCAAAAAATTCATATTATTGGGGGTTTTTAATAAAAAAAACTACATATGTTATTAAAGAATTTTACCGCATTATTCTTGTTTGTAACTTCTTTTTCAGTTACTGCACAACAAAATATCACACTTGAAGAGATTTGGTCTGGATCATTTAGAACTTCTGGAATGGACGAACTTCAAGCAATGAAGAATACAAATCAATACACCGTATTAAATTCCAACAGACAAACTAAGTCAACACAGATTGATTTATACGACTTCAAGACTCTTGAAAAAGTAAGCAACCTCATAGATACTAAAAATCATAGTGAACTACAGTCGATTGATAGTTATACTTTTGATAAAACTGAGAGTAAAATACTTATTGCCACAAACACTAATCAAATTTTCAGACATTCTTTTACTGCTGATTATTTCGTATATGATATTCCAACTAAAAACCTAACAAAGTTTACAGATAAACAAATTCAAGAACCAACTTTCTCAGCTGATGGTTCTAAAATTGCTTATGCTTTTGAAAATGATTTATATGTTTATGATGTTGTTTCAAAAACACATTTACAAATTACGACTGATGGAAAGAAAAACGCAATTATAAATGGAATTACTGATTGGGTATATGAAGAAGAGTTTGCTTTTGTAAAAGCGTATGATTGGAATATGTCTGGTGATAAAATTGCTTTTATTCGTTTTGATGAAACAGAAGTGCCTGAATTTTCTATGGATATGTACAATGAAGGTTTATATCCTTCACAATATGTTTTTAAATATCCAAAAGCAGGAGAAAAAAATGCAAATGTTTCTCTACATGTTTATGACTTAAAATCTAATGTTTCTAAAAAAATTAACCTTGGTGACTACAACGATTTCTATATTCCTAGAATTAAATGGACAAATGAAGCAAACACCCTTAGTGTTCAAGTTATAAACCGTCATCAAAACAACTTGGATTTACATTTTGTTGATGCAAACTCTGGAAATACTGAAATTGTTTTAAATGAAACAGATAAAGCATATATTGACATTACTGACAATCTTACCTTCTTAGAAGACAATAGTTTTATTTGGACTTCCGAAAAAGACGGCTTCAATCATATATATCATTATGATAAATCTGGTAAACTAAAAAAACAAATCACATCAGGTAAATGGGAAGTAACTAATTATTATGGTTTTGATGAGAAAAACAAAACTATCTACTATCAATCTGTTGAAAATGGGTCAATAAATAGAGATGTTTATTCTGTTAAAATCAACGGAAAATCGAAAACTAGACTTTCTTCTAAAACAGGAACTAACAACGCTATTTTTAGTCCAAATTTTCAATACTTCATAAACACATATTCTAGCGCAATCAATGCGCCACTTTATACATTGAACGAATCTAAATCTGGAAACACGATTAAAGAGATTGTTTCTAATAATGAAGCAGAAGAAAAACTAGCAAGGTATAATGTTGCTCCAAAAGAGTTCTTTACATTAACTACAGAGAAAGGTCATGAATTAAATGCTTGGATGATTAAACCTAAGAATTTTGATGCTTCAAAAAAATACCCAGTATTCATGTATCAATATTCTGGACCAGGTTCTCAGTCTGTAACAAATCAATGGAATTCATACAACGATTATTGGTACTATATGTTAGCTCAAAAAGGCTACATTATAGTTTGTGTAGATGGAAGAGGAACAGGATATAAAGGAGCAGCGTTTAAAAAATGTACTTATAAAGAATTAGGCAAGTTTGAAGTTGAAGATCAAATTGACGCAGCTAAAGTAATTGGAAATTATGCGTATGTTGATCAATCAAGAATTGGAATTTTCGGCTGGAGTTATGGTGGTTTTATGTCTTCAAACTGTATTTTTCAAGGAGCAGATATTTTTAAAGCAGCAATTGCTGTAGCACCAGTAACTAGCTGGAGATATTATGACAGTATTTACACTGAAAGATACATGCAAACACCACAAGAAAATGCTAGTGGATATGACAATAACTCACCAATTAATCATGTTGAAAAACTAAAAGGAAACTACCTTTTAATTCATGGAACAGCAGATGACAATGTACATGTTCAAAACACAATGAAAATGGTTGAGGCTTTAATTCAAGCAAACAAACAATTTGATTGGGCTATTTATCCAGACAAAAATCATGGAATTTATGGTGGAAAAACTAGACTGCAATTATATACAAAAATGACAAATTTCATTTTAGAAAAACTATAACATGAACAACAAGGCAAGTCAACAGCAAGAACTTCTCGGACACCCAAAAGGTCTATTTTATTTATTTTTCGCAGAACTATGGGAACGATTTAGTTTCTATGGAATTAGAGCTCTATTAATGCTCTATACGGTAAATGAAATTTTCAAAGCCTTAGCCTAAAAAGACGTCGCTGCTGCCGCTGTATATGCATCTACTGTTATTGGCGGTAGAATTTCAGATAAAATATAAAAATATACAAAAACAACTAATTCTCTTTTAGAAAAATTAAAATATGAGCAATACAAACACTGTTAATCAAAAAGAATTATTCGGACACCCAATTGGTCTTTATATACTATTTTTCACAGAAATGTGGGAACGTTTTTCTTATTATGGAATGAGAGCTTTACTTGTTTTATATATGACAACACAAACCATAGGAGACGAAAGAGGTCCAGGTCTAGGCTGGAGCAGCAAAGAAGCATTAGCTCTTTATGGATGGTACACAATGCTAGTATATGTAATGTCTATTCCAGGAGGGATGATAGCCGATAAAGTTCTTGGTCAGAAAAAATCAGTCCTTTTAGGTGCAATCATTCTTTGTATAGGTCATGGTGTTCTTGTATTAACTGATCCTTGGGCATTTTACACTGGCTTAGCATTAGTTATATTAGGTGTGGGATTATTAAAACCAAACATTTCGACTATGGTTGGTGGACTTTATAAAGAAGGTGACATAAGAAGGGATAAAGGGTTTAGTATTTTTTATATCGGGATAAATACAGGGTCATTATTAGCAACCTTGGTTATAGGCGGAGTTGTTGCAAAGTGGGGCTGGCATGCTGGTTTTGGTCTAGCAGGTATTGCTATGGTTTTTGGACTTTTAGTCTATATCTGGGGGCAAAAATATTTAATTCATGTTGGAAATTTACAACCTCAAACAAAGGAAGAAAACTCCGTTTCATATGGTCTTTTATTTGAAAAATTATTTAAATCACAAAAACAACTTGTAATTGCTATATTTCTTTCAATAGTTTCACTAATTGGATGGTACAAACTCGGATGGGGTTATGGCTTATTGTTTTTATTTTTAACAATAATTACATCATTATTAATGATGGTTTATAAAGATTTAAATAATCAAATACAAAAAGATCGTTTTTTAGTGCTTTTACTTTCTTTTATAATGGTGATTATATTCTGGGGAGCCTTTGAGCAAGCAGGGGGACTAATGAATTTATATACTGACACAAAAACAGATAGAATTTTATTTGGATTAGAAATTCCAACTGTAATGTTCCAAAGTTTGAATGCAGGCTTTATTATTCTTTTAGCGACAGCAATAGCAGGTTATTGGGCTAACAGAAAATTAAAAGGAAAGGAAGGATCGTCTTTATTTAAAATGGCAGTCGGAATAATTGTAATGGGGTTTGGTTTTATTTTCATGGTTTTTGCTGCAATGCAATTTGAAAAATCAGGAACATCTAGTATGATGTGGCTTGTTTTAGCATACCTATTCCATACTATTGGAGAATTATGTATTTCACCAGTAGCGTTATCCTTTATTACAAAATTATCTCCTGCAAAATATGCCTCATTAATGATGGGGGTTTATTTTGCTGCAACAGGATTAGGTAACAAGGTTGCAGGAATAGTAGGTGAATCTGCAAGTGATTTTGGAGAATATTCTGTGTTTTTAAGTATATTCATATTTACTCTAATTATTGGAACACTCTTCATACTATTATTAAAACCTCTACAACGCTTAACTCACGGAGCTGAAGATAACGAAAAATAAAAAACTAACTAACAATAATAAATATATGAGTCAAAATTCAACAGATCAGTTTTTCAAAAACCCTGTCTTAGGGCACCCAGCAGGATTATTTGTATTATTCTTCACAGAAATGTGGGAACGTTTTTCTTTCTACGGAATGCGTTCACTTTTAATATTATTTTTAACATCATCTTTTATAGATGGCGGTTGGGAATGGACTAGAGAAAATGCATCGGCACTTTTTGGTTCATATGTAGGTTTAGTATATTTATCTACTATGTTAGGAGGCTATTTTGCAGATAAAATAATCGGATTTAGATGGGCTGTAGTTGTTGGAGCTGTATTAATGACTTTAGGTCATGCTTCCATGGCAATTGAAACCGAATTCTCTATCTATTTAGGTTTAGTCTTATTAGTATTTGGAAATGGTTTTTTTAAACCAAATATGACCTCTATTATTTCTGAAATGTATAAAGATAGACCTGAGAAGAAAGACGGAGCCTACACATTATTTTACATGGGTGTAAACGCTGGAGCATTTTTCGGTATTCTTCTTTGTGGATATTTAGGTGAAAAGGTAGGATGGAGTTATGGATTTGGTTTAGCTGGAATTTTCATGTTCTTTGGAATGTTACAATTTTGGTTATCACAAAATATTTTTGGTAATATCGGTCTAAAGCCAACAGCTGAAAGCAAAGCAAAGTCTGAAGCAGAAGACACTGATAAAAGAAACCCATTTACACCTTTAGAATTAGGAATAATTGCTATTAGTTCGATATTAGGATTATTATGGATTATTAATGATCCTGCTTCTAAAATCTCTGGAGGAGCTGTAAACATATTCGGATTCCTAGGAGAAAACGGTAATAATATAGCAATTGTTTCAGCACTGATTTTATTTGTTATTTTATTAGTAATAAGATTAATGAAATATTCTCAAATTACAAGAGAAAAATTAATTGCAGTAACGTTTTTTGCATTCTTAACAATATTCTTTTGGGCTATTTTCGAACAGTCACCTAACTCATTAACAATATTTGCAAGTGATTATACAGATAGAGTATTAGAAGGAAGCTGGAGTACTTTTTTCTTAATTATCAATTCACTTATAACAGTAGTTCCATTAGCGATAATTACTTGGGTATTGTACTTATTATTCAAACAAACTTTTAAGAATTACGCAGTCGCTAACCTTATTTTGGCAGCAAGTTTTGTAATCATCTGGGCAATTGCAATTTGGATGTTACTTAAAGATTTCTATACTGCTGGCTTTATAGACTTATCAGATGCTACTTTACAGATGCTGAAAATAGATAAGGTAACAGAAGGTGTTACAGAAGTACCAGCAACTTGGTTCTCTACTTTGAATTCCTTATTTATAATTGCATTAGCACCATTATTTTCTAAATGGTGGGAAAGCAAATACAACCCAAATGCAAATATGAAATATGGTATTGGTATGGGATTATTAGCTTTAGGTATGGCATGTGTTGCAATTGGAGCAACAGGAATTGAGCCTGGAGCAAAAACTGCTTCAGTAAGTATGATTTGGTTAATTCTTGTCTATTTATTCCATACAATGGGAGAACTATGTATTTCTCCTGTAGGATTATCATACGTAAGTAAATTAGTGCCTGCAAGAATGATTGCATTCATGTTTGGAGTTTGGTATTTAGCGGTTGCAATTGGTATGAAAGGTGCTGGTAAATTTGGAGAAAATATTGATAAAATTGCTAACGAACATGGGCTAAGTTACTTCTTTTGGATGTTAACTATAGTATCTGTTATCGTTGGTTTATTCTCTATTTTAATGACTCCAATTATAAAAAAACTAATGCATGGTGTTAGATAACAAACAAATGTTGGCATTCTTTTTGCCTAATTTTGTTATAACGTTTAATTAAAAGGAAAATGAAAAAGATATTTTTAGTACTGTTTTTGATAAGTTTTAGCATGAGCAATGCTCAAGAACTAATTTGGCATACAGATATGAACAAAGCTTCTGAATTATCTATTAAAGAGAAAAAGCCAATGCTACTTTTCTTTACTGGTTCAGATTGGTGCGGTTGGTGTATTCGATTACAAAAAGAGGTTTTAAAAACTTCAGAATTTGGAAAATGGGCAAAAGAAAATGTGATTTTAGTAGAGTTAGATTTTCCTAGAAGAACAGCTCAAGATGCTACCATAAAAGCTCAGAACAGCCAATTACAAAGTATATTCCAAGTTAGAGGATATCCTACTGTTTGGTTTGTTACTCCTAAAAAAAGTGACGAAGGTAAAATGAATCTAAATGGATTGGGAAGTACTGGATATGTTGCTGGTGGACCTGAAAAATGGCTAGCCGTTGCAGATGGAATTGTTTCAAAAAAGAAATAAAATTATTTTAATCTATAAAATCCCTTTTCTGCTGTTGCATGAAAAGGGATTTTTTCTTTTCTACAAGTAGTTTTCCATTGTTCAATTTTATAAAATGGATTACTGTTATCTGCTATTATAATTTGTGGTTTAGTTTCACTTATAAGTCGTTCTAAATTAATCTTAGGACTATATGTTAAAACAACAATATCTGGTTTTAAACTTATCCTATACACTGAATTGCTATCAATAATTAGAACTCTTCTATCATTATAAAGTAAAACGTTTTGCAATGGTTCTATCTTAACTGAATCTATAAACGTACTTTGAATATAGTCATCAATGATAATATTATTATTTCCTTCAGAATTTGTATAAAAAATAGCTTGATTTTTTCGCTTAATTGAAATTAAACTCTTTTTACTATTATAAACTAAAAATTCATCATAATTAGCTTCATTCTTTTTTATCAAAACATAGGCTACTTGAAACAATAATATACTAAAAATTAGATTTCGAAAGGCATACCATTTCCTATTATACATCAAAAAGACAAGTGCAATAATAAACAAATACAATAAAACCACTAATAATAAATTGAAAGAAATATTATTTATACTACCTTTTTCAATCTTTGAGATATAGGCAACATAATTATTCATTAACCAAATTAGATAGGTAATTATTTTACCTAATATTACGGCTAAAGGTTGAAAAACGAAATTTAAAATCAGTGTTATTATTCCAATTATTAGAATACCACTTGCAACAGGAATAACCAATAGATTTGCAACCAAAAAAAGCAATGGCAACTGATTAAAGTAATACAAACTTAAGGGCAAAACACCAATTTGAGCAGCTAAAGAAACTAGAATTATATCTATAAAATAGATACCTACTTTATTCTTCGTAAAATAGGCTTTCTCATAAAAAGGCTGAAATAATAATATTGAGATTACAGCCGAATAACTTAGTTGAAAACCTATATCAAAAATAAAATTTGGATTATAAGCTAACAAAGCCAAAGCTGAAATTGCAATTCCATTATAAACACCAAGTTGGCGATAATAAAATTTTCCAATACTGACAAAAGTAAATAGTGTTACCGCTCTAGCCACAGAAGCTGAAAAACCTGTAATAATCGCAAAACCCCATAAAAGAGTAATAATTATTATTAACTTTAAATACCTACCGTATTTCTTTTTTTCAAGTGGTTTCAACAAACCTGATAAGAAAACAAAAAGAATACCTATATGTAGTCCTGAAATGGCTAGAATATGAATAACTCCTGCTTTAGAATAATCATTCATTGTTTCTTTATCCATATAACTTCTTTGTCCAAGGATTAAAGCCTCTAAAATTGACCTCGTCTTTACATCAAAACCATGAATGGAAAAACTTTCCCTCAGTTTAGTTCTCATTTCTTGAAAAAAGTACTCATAGCCCTTTACTACTCCTAATTTTACAATTTTATTCTGTTTACAAAAAACTTGATGGTAAATATTCTGTTTTTCAAGATACTTTGAATAATCAAATTGATTCGGATTAAATGCTTTTGGAGTTTTATTCAATTTTTCATAGAATACTATCCTTTGTCCAACTCTTAATCCTAAGGTATCTTCTTTTGAATAGTACAAAAGTATTTTTCCAATACTCTTTTTGTTATTACATTTTTCTAAAGCTACAATGTACTTATTGTATTTTTCATTCGCTTTAATAATGGTTGAAACAGTTCCAATTATTTCATTCTTTTCATTAACCATTATTTTAGAATAATGATTCTCATAATTCAAATCGCTATTTAAATAATGCGCCATCGAACCTAATGAAGCTACTAATAAATAACAATTGAATCCGAAATAAATATCTTGAAAGAGTTCTTTCCTTGCTCTAAAAAAAGTAAAAAGAAATATAGAGAAGAAAAAAAATACGAATAATGAAATTTGGGTAAATGATAAAAGAAAAAAATAATTAACTAAAATACCTATTACAAAACTAATTGAGATTGTAATCATTGGGTATTTTAATACATTCATTTTCTAAATATGAAGATTAATTACTTAAAACACGGTTCACTTGCGCATAGGTTTTCGAATAATAATTATCCGCAGTGGAAGAAATAATAACACCTCTACGTGTAGATGAATGAATGAATTCAATTTCACCATCTTCTCTAATTTGAGTAACAATTCCAACATGATTAATAACCGTTCTTCCATTAGTTTTAAAGAAAATTAAATCACCTGGCTGTGCTTCATCCCTTTTAATTTTTTCTCCATGTCTGGACATATCTATAGAGGTTCTAGGCAATGAAATGTCATAATTTCCGAATGTACTAAATACTAATCCGGAACAGTCCATTCCTTTCCTTGTTGTTCCTCCTGTTCTATATTTAACACCAAGATTATCGCGTGCATAATCAACAATTTCAAAAGCAAGGGAATTTGCTTTGTTATTATTTCTATACAAAGACTTTTCTTCTTCTGGTTGTATTTCTGTTTTTGCTACAGAATTATTACTTTTTTTACCCTTTGCTACTTTTACTACTTTAGTGTCTCTGTTTACAGAATAGTCATATATGTATATGCCTTTTGCTTTAGCCTCTTTTTTAGACGTAACAATATTTGACTGTGTTTTGCAACTTACAAAACTTATTACAACAATAAAGAGTAGTATTTTTTTCAAAATTATTATAGTATTAATCGTTTAATTTTCACAAATCTTTTCTTAAAATAAGCCTCTTCCAATGAAGAAATCATTACACCTTTACTCGATGAAGCATGAATAAATTTAATATCTCCATTATAATTCTCAACAACCATACCAACATGAGAAATCCTCTTTCTTCGAGTTGTTCTAAAGAAAATTAAATCGCCAATATCTGCTTTTTTAGGTTTTACTTTTTCCCCTAATTCACTCTGTGCAATAGATGTTCTAGGGACGGAAAAATCATTTTTTTGATAAGCTCTATAGATTAATGCAGAGCAATCAATTCCCTTTTCACTCATTCCTCCATAATGATAAGGAGTACCAACATATACTTTTGCGCTATCGATTATTTTAGCTCGAATTAAAAAATCATCAATATCTTCAACAATGTCATTAAATCTTGCTTTTTCTTTTTCTTTTAATCTTTTCTTTAAAAAAACAGTCTTTTCTGGTTTTGGAAGTGTTTTTTTTATTTTTACTAAACTGTCTTTATAAGTAACATCTAAGCTAATCTCATAATTACCAGCAGCCTCATCTTGTATTTCTTCATTATTTTGAATCATAATTGCGTTAGTTTTACAACTCGCAAAAGAGAAAGCTACTAGGACAATAAATATAATTTTTCTCATAATGAAAATGATTAATTTTGTGCGAAAGTAAAGATTATTTTTCTAATGACGATACAATTAATTTCGCTGTTTTTTCACTAGCTCCATTTCCTCCTAATTTTTGTTCCAATTCATCATAATAATTAATCATTTCCTCACGATCTTCTCCTTTTAATATCTTATGAAGTTCGCTTTTTATATTCTTCGTATTAAATTTATCTTGAATCAGTTCTGTAACAACTTCTTCATCCATAATTAAATTAACCAAAGAAATATATTTTAATGTGATAATGCGCTTTGCTATTTGATAGGAAACCCAACTTCCTTTATAACAAACCACTTCTGGCACTTTAAACAAAGCTGTTTCTAATGTAGCTGTTCCTGAAGTAACTAATGCTGCATGAGAAACACTCAATAAATCATAGGTTTTATTCGATATAAAATGTACATTTTTTTTCTTCAGAAAAGGCTCATAAAAAGAATAGTCTTGACTTGGAGCTCCTGCAATTACAAATTGATAATCTGGAAAATCTTTTACAACTGATAACATACCAGAAAGCATTTTTGTAATTTCTTGTTTTCTACTACCAGGCAAAAGTGCAATTATTGGTTTTTTATCTAATTGATGCTGTTTTCTAAAAACAGATTCATCAATGCTTTTTCGATCTTTAATTGCATCAATTAATGGATGACCTACAAATTCAACAGGGAAATTATGTTTCTTTTCATAGAAATCTTTTTCGAATGGAAGAATTACATACATATAATCCACATCTCGTTTAATAGCCTTAATTCTACTTTCTTTCCAAGCCCAAATTTGTGGTGATATATAATAATGTGTCGGTATTTTTCTTTCTTTTGCCCAAGTTGCAATTCTCATATTAAAACCAGGATAATCAATAAAAATAATTAAATCTGGTTGAAACTTTTCAATATCATCTTTACAAATTTTGATGTTATTTAAAATGGTTTTTAAATTCATCACTACTTCTAAAAATCCCATAAATGCTAAATCTCGATAATGTTTAACCAAAACACCTCCCGCATTTTGCATTAAATCACCACCCCAAAATCGAATATCCGCATTTGAATCTTTTTTAAGGATCGCTTTCATCAAATTTGCACCATGCAAATCTCCTGATGCTTCACCTGCTATTATATAATATTTCATATGGATAAAATCTAAAAGTTAAATAAACTACAATCTATCAATTCTTCATTAGAAAATGTCAAAATCCATAACTTACCGTACTCTTCTTCAGACAAATCTTTATATTTATCCTCTTTTATTAATACATTAACCAATGCTGGAATTGTATTTGAATGACCTGCAACAATGATAGTTTTACCCATTTCATTTCTCACTAATTGTTCAGCAAAATTCTTATCTCTAGCTTCATAATTCGATATTGTGATATTTCTAGATTGTGAAATAGCTCCCAATGTTTTTTGAGTTCTAATATAAGCTGTAGAAAATAATTTATCAATTGAAAAGTCAGACAACATAAAATTCAGCTTCTCTGCTCTCAACATTCCTTGTTTAGACAATTTAGGATCTTTACTTCCATCTTTTTCTTTTTCTGCATGACGAAGCAAAATAATCTTTGTTATCACATTTTTCTCTGCAACAGAATCAGTCACTGTTGTTTCTTGTGCAAAGCTAAATAATGTACAAAAAAATAAAACTAGGATCGATTTTTTCATCTTATAAAATTAATGTTATTATTGTTAAAATGAACATAGACAAGACAATCCCACGTGCCATCAAATCTTTGTTTTTTTTCAAAAGAAAGAAGAAAATAATCAAATTAGGAATTGCTCCTAATGTTATCACTTTACCAATATTTCCACCTTGTTTCATCAATCTAAATCCTTCTACAAAACCTTGCTCTGTAAAAAATGATAAGGAAAGATATGTTCCTAAAAAAGCGCCAAATAGACCAATTAGAAACCCTATTAATATGTCTGTTTTTTTCATTTTAAATTCCAAGAATTAAGTGTTTGTATTGCATGATATGCCGTTAAATCGAATTGAACAGGAACCACTGAAACATAACCATTTTTCAATGCCCATTCGTCTGTATCTTCACCCTTATCTAAATTCACGAATTCCCCTGTTAACCAGTAATATTCTTTACCTTGAGGGTTGGTTCTTTTATCAAATTTCTCAACCCAAGCTGCTTTCGCTTGACGACAAACCTGAATGCCTTTTATTGGTTCTTCTTCTGTTTTTGGAAAGTTCACATTCAAGACAACTCCTTCAGGCAAACCATGTTCTAAAACTTCCAAAGTTATCTTTTTAATATATTCTTTTGTCGGTTCAAAATCGGTTCCCCATCCATAATCTAAATGTGAAAAACCAATAGCAGGAATGCCTTCTATTCCTGCTTCCACAGCTGCACTCATTGTCCCTGAATAAATAACATTTATAGAGGAATTTGAACCATGATTAATTCCCGAAACACATAAATCTGGCTTACGCTTTAAAATTTCGTGAACTGCCATTTTTACACAGTCTACAGGTGTACCCGAACAACTGTATTCATGTTCTATATCTTTGTCTAAATTTACCTTATCAATGTGAAGCGTATTATTGATTGTTATCGCATGTCCCATAGCACTTTGCGGACTATCTGGAGCTACAACTATCACATCTCCTATCTCTTTCATTACGCTAATTAAAAAGCGAATTCCTGGAGCCACAATACTATCGTCATTTGTTACCAGAATGAGTGGTTTCTTCATGAATTATTTTTTTGCTAATTTAAATAATTTAAATGGAACCGAAAATCAAGAGAGTACAAATAAAAAAATTGGTTTTTTTGAAAAAAATATTGTACATTGCAACATATTGGCATGATATTTTATGTACCTTAGTTAAAAAATTATTAATGACCCAAATTGTTGATTTTATGAGAAGAAATTATAAGGTTATTTTGCTAGTAACTGCCTTATCTGCAGTTCTATGGAGCTTTGTTCCTACTACCAAAACCGAAGACCCAGAGAAAGATAAATTACTTTTAGAGTTACTGACTTATGTTTTAGAGAAGGGGCATTATAGTCCTGTTGAGATTAATGATAACTTCTCTAAAAGGGTTTATAACAAATATCTTAACGGGATAGATCCTACAAAAAGATTTTTTTTAGATTCAGATATTAAAGAATTTGATCAATACAAGCATGTAATTGATGATATGATCAAAAATAAAGACTTATCTTTCTTTTACTTAACTAACACTCGATTAATAAAAAGAGTGAACGAATCTAAATCGATTTATAAAGCTGTACTAGCTAAACCTTTTGATTTTTCTATAGATGAATCAATAAGTACAGATTATGAAAATCAACCTTACGCAAAAAACGACAAGGATTTAAAAAATAGATGGAGAAGACAGCTAAAATTGTCTGCACTTTCTACTATTATCGACAAACAAAAATTAGAAAAAGACAAAAAGAAAAACGATAGTTCTTATAAAGAAAAAAGTTTTGCTGAAATTGAAAAAGAAGCTCGCGAAAGTTCTCTTAAATCACTAAATGATTATTTTGACTTTATCGAGAAAGAGCTTGATAGTAACGACTGGTATTCCATTTTCATCAATTCTATTGTTGAACAATTTGACCCACATACTTTTTACTTTTCTCCAGAAGAAAAAGATAAGTTTGATATAAGCATGAGTGGAAAATTCGAAGGAATTGGTGCTCGTTTACAAAAGAAAAATGATGCTGTTGAAATTTCTGAATTAATTTCTGGTGGGCCTGCTTGGAGAGGTAAAGAATTAGAGTCTGGAGATGTGATACTGAAAGTAGCACAAGGAAAAGGAGATCCTGTTGATATTGCAGGAATGAGACTAGATGATGTTGTTAAAAAAATTAAAGGCTCAAAAGGTACTGAGGTTCGTTTAACTGTTAAAAAAGTTGATGGTTCTATCACTGTTATTTCTATTATTCGTGATGAAGTTGAAACAGAAGAAACATTTGCAAAATCTGCAGTTGTTGATAAAGAAGGAAAAAAATTCGGAGTTATTTACTTACCGAAATTTTACATCAGTTTTGACAACAAAGACAAAAGAGACGCATACAAAGATGTTGCTGTTGAGATTGAAAAACTAAAGAAAGAGAAAATTGAAGGTATTATTATTGACCTAAGAGGTAACGGTGGAGGTTCATTAGAAACTGTTGTTAACATGACAGGTTTATTTATTGAGCAAGGCCCAGTAGTTCAAGTTAAATCTTCTGGAAGTAAAAAAGACATTCTTTCAGATAAAGATCCTGGTGTTCAATGGACAGGTCCACTTGTTGTAATGGTTGATAACTTCTCTGCTTCTGCTTCTGAAATTTTTGCTGCAGCAATTCAAGATTACAAAAGAGGTCTTGTTGTTGGAAGTAAACATACATATGGAAAAGGAACTGTTCAAAACCTTGTAGACTTAAATCAATTTGTAAGAAGCAATTCATACGGTGATTTAGGAGCTTTAAAAACGACTACTCAAAAATTCTATAGAATTAATGGTGGTTCAACTCAAAGAGAAGGTGTTTTAAGTGACATTGTATTTCCAGATCGTTTTGCCTATTTAGATATGGGAGAAAGAGATGAAGAAAATGCTTTACCATGGGACAAAATTGATGCTGCTCCATACAAACCAATTTTTTCAGGTTTTGAAACTGTTATTTCAAATAGTAACGAAAGAATCAAAAGAAATGATAACTTCAAGTTAATTGAAGAGAATGCGAAATGGATATATGAAAGAAAAGATGACAATAGTTTTGAGTTAAGTTTAGAAAAATTTGAAATTAAAATGGAAATTATTGACAACAAACTAAGAAAATTCAAATCACTTTCTGAATATAACAATAAATTAGTTTTTAATTCTCTTCCATCTGAACTCGAACTTTTCAAAAAAGATTCACTTCTAAAAGAAAAAAGAGATCGTTGGCATGAAGATCTTCAAAAAGATATTTATCTAGATGAAGCGTTGAATGTGTTAAACGATGTTGAAAAAATCGATTTCAAAAGTGTTGTTTACACTAAAAATAAAAAAGGAATTTTTGAAAAATTGAATTAATCAATTATTAAAGATGAGTCGTCCTAAAATAAGTTGACGAGTTTTACAATAAATTAATTAAAACCAGTGAAGTTAACTTCACTGGTTTTTTCATATACAAAGTTAGGTGTTTTCATATTTAAACTCAAATGAGGTCTTTTACTATTATAGCATTCCACAGACTCTCTAACTAAAAGGTTAAGTTCATCACCTGATTTACATTTGTATATGAGGAATTCTTGTTTTAGAATACCATTTATTCTTTCCGCTAGAGCATTTTGATAACAATCATAGCCATCGGTCATAGAAGCAATAATATTATTTTTGGTTAATTCATTTTGATAAATTTTAGAACAATATTGTAAACCTCTGTCTGAGTGATGTATTAATTGAAGGTTTGTTTTTCTGTTTTTTACTGCCATTCTTAAGGCCTTAACCACACTTTCTGCACTCATGTCATCACTCAAATGATAACCAACTATTTTTCTGCTAAAAACATCTGTAACTAATGATAGATAATGAGTTCTTTTATTAGATTTTATATAAGTTATGTCACTAACAAAAACCTGTTCTATTCTGTTGATATCGATATCTTTAAATAAATTGGGGTACTTACGTAACCAGTGTTTAGAAAAGGTGGTTTTTGTGTAATTTTTCATTGGTTTAACTAGCATTTTTTCTCTTTTCAAATAAGCAAAAAATGCATCTCTCCCGATTTTAATTCTATTTTCAACAAAAGATTGTTCTAGTAAAAAATAAAGTTTTCTTGTGCCTAATCGAGGCATAATTCTTCTTTGTTTTTCAACGAGTTGCTTTACTATTAATAATTCTTTCTCTCGTTCTAAACAACGTGCTTCCTGCTGATAAATAGCTTGTCGGCTTACCCCAAACAATCTACAAGTTCTGGACATACTTATGCCTTCTTCTTGTTGGATGCGTCGGATGGTTTGGGTGAAAACTTTTTTCTAATTTGAGTACCGTATTGACTATCTGAGATATCAATCATGGTGTTTAGCACTGTGTTTTTAAGCTTCTCATCAGCTAATTCTTTCTCTAATCTTTTAATGCTTTGGGCTGGAGTTTCTTTAGATTTGACCATAAACAAAAGCTTGAGGTTACTCCAATCTAAATTACCAAATTTTCTTAACCAAACCAAAACTGTACTTCTACCTTGAATTCCATACTTCTTTTGAGCTTGCTTATAGGTAAGTTCGCCTTTTTCTACTTGAGAAATAACAGCTAATTTAAAGCCCAGATTATAATCGCGTTGACTACGCTTTGCTGGCCTGTTTTCTGATTTATTCATAATAAGTCGATTTTATGTCAACTTATTTCAGGACGGGACAAGAATATAAAAAGAGGCTGTTAGAAATAACAGCCTCTTTCTTTTGTGAGTTTTTTTACCAACCCAAATAATAATCTGGACTTAACCATTCTGGGCGATTCATCTCGAAGTATTCTTGAAGCATCTTTTCTGCTTCACAAAAAGCTCCTTCCACCCAACCTTGCTGATCCGAATAAGCTTCTCCAATAATATGAATCGCTTCCTCTTCTAAAGGCTTTCTCATATATGGCATTACATGTTTTACAGAAAAACCTGCCTTCCATGCATGATAACCTGCTCCAAAAGGCGCATCTGTCCAATCTTTAAACCATGTAACATATGGATCTGGAATAACAACATCGGGTCCATGAAGCTCTCTCAATTGATTCATCAATTCATTCACCATCATTTGAGTAGCTTGAACATCATTCAATTCTTCTAATTCTAAAAGCGATGCCGATTTCGTAGGTCTTACTTCAAACAAAACTTTATCATCTGATAATGCTTTCCAAAATGTTTCTGTCTCCATATCACCATAACTACCTAACAACATTGAATGATCATTATTTTCATCTGTACCAAAATAATAACATTGACGCATTGGTAAATCGGTAATTGAATGACCAGAATCTATATCTAGTGCTTTTTTCCACCAAGGATATTCAAACCCCATAAGTATCTTAAATGCTGGTTCTTTTATTACGGAACGTATATTCTCATTTAACTCTTCTCTTATATTAGTATCAAAAAAGAAATTATTCTGATCTAACAATTCCAGAGATTGTCTAGGCATACCTAATATTAATGTGTTTGCATACACTTTCCATTCTTCATTGGATTGAAGATTTAAAAACACTAATTCATATTTATGAGTAGTACTATTTACATGTTCTCTATTAAATGTAAGCAATTTGTTTTCAGACCAAATACAAGCCCCTTCATTCATTAAATATTGATTTGCTAAAGCATAAGCTATACTATCATAACCTTCTTCAATTGTTTTATATGTTGGACTACTTGAAAAATCTCCAACCATATAAGGAAAAGCTTCTGCAGAATTCCAATTGATTGTATTTGAATAATATCCTCCTGCATTGGCAAGAAAAACGTATCCTTCTTGAGATACTTGATCTTTAATTAAGTTCCAAAAACCGATATCATTAACCTTTCTATTATTATAAGGAGAACCAACAAAACGGTATTCTAAATTCGGCTTAATATCATCCCAATCTCTACTTGTCAATTGAAATTCATATCGATAAGTAGTATATTTAAAAACCTTATCTCCATACTTTTGAACAAACCAAGGGTCTGACATTAAGACATCATAGATTATTTTATTAAACAACTGATCTCCACTAAATCCACAATCATCTTGATTTAAATAGAAGCGCGTTTGGAATTTTTGTCCCTTTTGCTGTGCCACTTCCCAAGCATCTTGCTTGAATCTTTCTTTTCTAAGATACATCAATAAATCTGCTGGATCACCCATTGGAAATGGAATTGGAGTCATTGGGTAATCTAAAACTGCTGTTCTTTTTTCTAAATCGGACTCCGATAATGGATATCCTTCAATTAAGGTAGTCACAATCTCTTGTGAAGTAAGATATCTCATTCCTCCAAGCTCTCCCCAAAAATCCATACCAGGTATTTTCACAGACTCTAATCTTCCACCAATTCTTGAGTTCATATCAAAAATTTGCAAATCTTTAGCTTCATGTTTTTTTTCTTGAGTTAAGCGAAAGGCAGTATATAATCCTGATGTTCCTGCTCCTACAATTGCAACTTCAATTTTCATGTCGCGAGACATTCCGTTATTTAATGGAATATTTTTATGATTCTTCATACTAAACTATTTTTTAACTATTTTGTTTATATTGCTTTAAAGTAATCTCCTCCTAATTTAAAAGGGGTAATATCAAAAATGTGTTTCTCCGTCTAAAGCTAAATCTGATAAAATTTTACCTAAAAAAGGAGTGAATTTTGCTGCCCAACCTGTAGCATAAATCACAATTTTTTATAGTTTGGCACATAATTAGGAGCGAAATCTATTATTAATTCTTTATTTGAAATATCGCTCAACGCTACCAAACAAGTTGACGTGTAATATGGTTTTGAGTCTAGTCCTTTCAAATGTTTTTCAATCCACTGAAAAGTATATCAGCATCTAGATAAGGAATTCTAAATTGACGAGAAACACCAGCTAAACTTCCTAATTGATTTTTAAATGTGAATTGCTCTAACACTAACGTTTTAACTTCTCTATTATTTAATTGATATGCGGAAATTAATCCCATAGCTCCCTCTCCAACTACAATAACTTTGTAATGACTTTCATTTTTTCGCATGTTGTTTATTTGTTGTTCTGTTATATGAGTTTCCTACTAAATTAAAACGATATTATCAATAAACCTTACTACTTTTCTGTAAAAAAAGTTAATATTCATCGCTTTAATTATAGTTTAATCTTCTTTTCCAAAAGGTTTTCTCTTTCCATCTCTTCTCTGTAGCATACTGTTCTTTCAATTGAATTTTATAATTTAGAAATGCATTATCCATTATAAAATGGTACGTTTCTAAGGCTTCTGTTTTTCCAGAAATTGCATCAGAAACCGCATGACCTCCATAATAACCAGCCGCTAAAGCAGAAGTAATTCCATAAGATGACAATGGGTCGAACGAATAGGCAGCATCTCCAATAGCAATCCAATTTTCTCCAAAAGGCACATTCAAACAAGTTGTATTTGCTACACGTGTTTTTAAATCTAAAATCTCAGGTTCGATGTCGTTTTTTTTTAGTATTTCTTGAATTAGAACTGAATTATTGATATGTCTCTCTATAAACTCCTTTTCCTCTTTTTTAGAAGGAATTAGGTCTAAATCTGTAAAAATCATTACAGTTAGAAAATCTTTTTCTGAAGGTGAAACATAAACCCATCCATTTTCTAAGCTTTCTGTAAAAACAAAAAAAGGAACAGGTTTCTTAATCTTGTATTTAAAGTTTAATGAAGTCAATTCGTCTATTGTATTCTTATTAACACCCAATTTTCTACAAACAGAAGCCTTTCTTCCTGTTGCATCTATTATATAATTACAATAAAGTGTTTTAGTATTGGTTTTAGATTTCAATACTACTTTTGTTACATCATTTTCTTTTTCAACAGAATAAAAAGTATATCCTTCAAGCCATTGTAGATGATTTAATTTTGAAACCTCTCTTAGTTGTTTTTCAAAATAATTTCTATTTAATAAAATCCCTTGACTAAACTTATCAAAAAGAAATAGCTTCTCTTCAATTTTATCATTTCCCCAAACTGATTTATTTCCATAATAAGGATGATGTTGCTCATCTTGAAGTAATGATTCTAATCCCATTTTTTTAAACAAAGGAAGAGAATTCGGAGGAAGACATTCACCTAATTTTTGATCGCTAATTTGATTCGCTTCAACAATTACACAAGATAAACATCGTGATGTAATAGTGAGTCCTGCAGCTATTCCTGCAGGACCACCACCAATTATAATTATATTGAAGAATATATTATCGCTCATTTCTACCATAGAATGGACGCTTCTTAGTTCGTCTATTTGAATCTGAATGTGCTGATTTCAATAATCGTTCTTGTTCTACTCTTTCTGCATATCTTACTTGCTCCATTGTTGGATCTATAGAAGTATATGCCATTCTTGTTTCTTTCCAAACTCTATCTGGCAAGAATTCTGTATCTTGATTCACATGTTCAGTTTCTGCAATAATTCCTAAATCATGCCATTCGCTAATCATTTTATTAATTTTTGGAAGATATTGTGTTCCAAACTCTCTTAACCAATCTTGACGATAATCAAAATGTTTCAATCGTTGACCAATATTCATTTTTTTATCACTCATTCTGGTATAACTATCTTCACTTAGTATTTGATTCGGAACTCTCGCAGCCCAAAATGAAGGCAATGGCAAATAGGTTGTTGTATCATAACCCGACAAACAACTTGCTTCATCTGTTTGCCAAGGCACACCCAACCATCTTGTTAAAGAACCAGGTCCGCTTGCTGATAAAGGTCCGTCATCTGCTAAAGCAATCGCAGGACTTAATAGGCTACCATAATCTAAATTAGGCATTTCATTTTCTGGTAACACATTCAACCTAAAAGGTTCTTTCCACATTTTTGCATTACGCATTGGCCATGTTAGCTCTATTCCTGGATGAAATGGACCACCTAGACATTCTTCAAATGGAGCACTATTTAATGCTTTGATTTGTTGGTCTGCCGTTAATTCGTTGAATGAAGTAATTTCTTCAATTTTATTGTTATTAAAATCTCCTTTTGCCCATTTTTCAAACCATTTATATTGAGTTTTGGTAATTGGCAAATCGTCTAAAGCAATATTTGTGTAATCTCCGAAACCATCTCCATAAAAAGGTGGAATTTTCTTCGGTTCAGCAATAGTACTATTTGGGTCTCTTAACCAATTAAATATCCTTTCTCTTTCTGATTTTGCCTCTTCTGAAGGATCTGATAGTTTATTCAACAATTCTGGATTTGTAAAATCTGAAGGCGAATTTTTCCCAAAAAGCATGAAAAACCCTTGATTAACCCACTGTGTGTTCGTCATTCGTTCTAAAACTGGATAAATGTGTTCCCAAAAATTTACTCCATTAATTATTGTAGGATCTGGGTAATTAAATTCTTCTATAAATAAATTTAAAACTACATCATACATTGTAACAACTCCAAAAAGTCCTGGTCCAAAATTTGGTGGCGTTACAGCAACCATAGCTGGTTCTGCTTCAAAAATTTTACCATCAATAACTACCGAGGCTCTAATAACCCCATCAGAAGTATCATCATGCCATCCCACATTATTTGCAAAAGTCGTTGCTGGTTTATTATCATAAGAAGCAGAATCTCCATCTCCTCCAAAGAAAAGCAATCTTCCTTCTTCATCTGTTTCTATCTTACCCAGAGGGACATTTTTTCCGTAAAATTTCCCGCCAGTTAATTCATATTCAGGTTTTCCTTTCTCGCTTCTGCCCTCTATTTTTTTTATTCCAGGATTAATTACTAGTTGTTCTCTATCGTCTCCTTTTACATTTCCATTTCTAAAAGTTGATGGAATTGCATATCCTTCAAGATCTAATGCGTTATTAAATTCATACCAAGCTGACTTTACATTTGCAACATGCACTCTCCAACCAATTTTCGCTTCAGCAGCCGTAATTTCTCTTACAACTTCACCTTCAGCATTGAAACCATAAATCCTGAATCGAGCTACTTGTTTTTTTACTTTCCCTTCATTATCCTTAAAACCACCATCTGGTTTTTCAATCGCATTTGGCAAATCGGATGCAAAATAATATTCTGATGAATTCCCTATTCTTGCAATTCCGACAGCTGGATAAATTGCAACACTTTGAATTGTTTTATCTGTTCCCATGTTTTATTTGTTTTGTTTCTTTCAAAATTACCCAAATAAAGAACTAAAAAAACAGGTACAATTACCTGTTTTTGTGTATTAACTTATGATGAAGTTTAT
The DNA here is from genome assembly GCF_021650975.2 of Flavobacterium jumunjinense. NCBI lineage: Bacteria > Pseudomonadati > Bacteroidota > Flavobacteriia > Flavobacteriales > Flavobacteriaceae > Flavobacterium > Flavobacterium jumunjinense. The sequence goes on along the minus strand of NZ_CP091285.1, from coordinate 1,868,715 downwards.
GTTTAGTATGGACTATTTTTTATTTCCCAAATTGAAAATCGCTTTACAAAACTATCTGCTTCAATCATTTTCTTTTTAGCTTCTTCCTGATTGTAATGATTCAGTTGATTAATCATTTGCAAGTAAATGTCTTTTATTTTTACAGCTTTCTTTACATTTATAATTTGATTAACTTCTGGATTAAATGACGTTATCCATTGTAATTCTTCCCAAATATTCTTCATACTCAACAAACAAACCTCATTCCCTTTTTGTTTCTCTCCAATTCTATAATAGAGTTTCCCTAATGCAAAGGAATATTGTTTGAATGGTATTGTGTAATTTGGAAACATTGTCATACACTTATCTAAAACCTGTTTTGCTTCCTTATTCTTTCCTTCCTCGATTAATGCCTGAGCAAGAAAATAGTAGTTCTTTCTTAATATAATTTGTGTATACTCTATATTTTCTGATTTAATAAAATTTGTTTTTGTTTTTAATTCTTCAAAACTGACTCCTTTCATCAAAATTTCATCACACAGATTTAAAGCTACAATTTTCGGATTTAACACCTTACTATCTCTTACAATAGGGATTAATTGCTCTACAAACCCTCTGTGTATTAAATTATTTTGAAAACCTACATAATGATCTGTAGCTCCATTTATTGCAAAACAAATTGGTTTTTCATTAATATTTTCTTGAATTATATTGAACAACATAATATCTTTTAACTGATAAAAATTCTTTGAATATTTGAATAGAATTTTCGAATTATAGTTTGCTTTTAATTCTTTAATATTAAAATTAGAAAAGACCTTTTTTATTGTATCAACATTAATTGAAAATAAATCTCCAGGAATATAATGTTGTTGCTTACCGTTCCAATTAATCTTAGTTTTTTCATTGTTTAAAAACTGAAATAATTGAGATAAATCTACTGGTTTTTCAGTTTCTTTCTTAAGTGGAAATAATTTAGGAGTACCCTCAATATAATTTTCTCTTAGAAAACTAACCTTCAATGGTTCTGAGTTTAAACTTTTACATTTTAGCTTATCTATGTAGTTTTCAATATTTAATTGATCATAATTAATCACACGAATGTCATCTCTATAGCTTTCAACTTCTTGTAGATACCATAACGGAAAAGTAAAGTTATCTCCGTTTGTAATTAATATTGCACCTTTAGGACAAGAGTCTAAATATTTTTCAGCTAATTCGTATGCAAAAGTATCGTTACTTCTTTGATGATTATTCCAGTTTTTAGCCAATAATTGCAAAGGGGATGCCAACAACACAAAAAGACTTATTATTGTAACTCTGATTTGCTGGGATTTAATTTTTGTTAACCATTCATTTAATGTTAAGATTGAAAAGCCTACCCACATTGAAAAGATGAGAAAGGAACCAAGAAAGATATAATCTCTTTCTCTAACTAAAACACTTTCTGGCAATGGATTAAGATAAATTGTTATTCCTATTCCAAAAGTTAGGAAGAAAACTACAGTAGTAATTAAGTAGGCTTTATTTTTTCTTAACGACCATAATCCTATCAATCCCAACATAAACGGTAAAAAATAATAAGCATCATTACTTTTATCGTTCTTATAGCGACTCGGGATAACTGTTTCGTCTCCAATTCTACTCTTATCAATAAAGTTGAATCCACTAATCCAGTTTCCATTAAAAATTTCTCCTGTTCCTTTATTCTCATTTTGCTTCCCAATGAAATTCCAATATAGATACCTCAAGTACATCCATTCTACTTGATAATTTTTAAAGAACTGCAAATTTTCACTAAAAGTAGGTTTTAACAAATCTGTCATTTTCCCTTGAACAGGATAACTAATTTTCTCACCTTTAATAGCAACCCAATTAGAATAACCAACTGCACTTAATGGTTTCTGACTATACATTCTTGGGAAAAACATATCGTATTCATTAGCATAGTTTATTTTACTATACTTACCATCATCAACAACCTCATATTTTTGACTCTCTTGGTTATAAGTTAATATTTCTTCATCATTGAGGAAAGGCAAATCCTTGTCTAACGGAGCATTGAAAATTGTCCCTTTAACAAGAGGTGTATTATCTACTCCAAACTGTTTTGCTTTCAAATAATTCAACAATTGATTACTTGTCTCAATTGAATTAGAAAATGGAGTAACTACATCTTTCCTAAGAATTGGAATAATATAAGTACTCGTGCCAATAGCAAAAAAAAGTGTCCCTAAAATTATGTTATATATTCTTATGTTTTTCTTCTTTTTTGCCCTATTCAATCCATAAAAAACCATAAATAGAAACAAAACAATCAATATAAACAATCCAGAATTTACTGGTAAATTATAATTATTAACCAATTTCACATCTACAAAAGAAGCAATTTTTAAAAAACCTTGAATACCTATATTATAAATAAACAGAAAAAGAAAAACACTCAAAAACAAAGAAACAACTATTTGTTTCCAGCCTAAATTCTTCTTTTTATTTACATACAAAATAGATAATGGTATTATAACTGAAAGATTTATTAAATGCACTCCAATCGAAATTCCAAGTACGAACAACAGAAAAAACATTAACCTTCTCGATTGCACTACATTATTACAATCATTCCACAAAATCATTAAATAGAAAGTGAGTAATAGAAGGAATGAAGACAAAGTATACACTTCTGTTTCCGTAGCAACTGTCCAAAAAGTATTTGAAAAAGCCAAAGTTGAAGCTGCTAATAAACCACAAAGATGAGTAAGAATTAAAACTTGTTTTGAACTATCTTTTTGAACTATTCTAAGAGCAATTAATTGGGTAATTCGATACAAAAAAACAACTGTTAAAGCACCAAAGAAAGCTGATAACATAGCACTAATTAAAGCGACCCAGCTTGCTGGAAAAAAGAGCATTATAAAATTACATAGAAGTGTGTAAAACGATGCGCCAGGAGGGTGCGTTACTTGCAAATGATAGTTACTGGTTACAAACTCTGCACTATCCCAAAAAGTAATAGTTTTAGACGCAGAAAACAGGTAGACTAAAAACACAAGAGCAAATAGTATTACCTCTATGAACTTTTTACTTTTTTTCATTTTAAAACGGGATAAATTTAATGCAATATAGCAGAATAATCTTCAATAACAAATGCATTTTATCGTCAAATAGTGATTTTAATATATTTAAATCGCCTTTTCTTTACGAATTCACTATTTTTGTTAAAACTAAAACCATAAAAGATGAAAAAAAAATTACTCTTTTCGTTTATTATTGGGCTGTTAACCTTAGCGTTTTCAAAGGCTCAAACATTAAATGAAGTACAAGGAACAGGCTCTGGAATATCCATTACTTCTGGTGACTTTAACACTATGTATGGCGACAGTACAGGAAGTTTTTTAACTTCAGGCTCTGGAACTACTTTAATAGGATATCAGGCAGGAAGAAGTGTGACAACCAGCGAATTTCTAGCAATCGGCTATCAAGCTGGATATTCAAACACTACTGGCTTCGACAACTCTTTTATAGGTTGGCAATCTGGATATTTTAATACAACTGGAGGCGATAATACTTTTTTTGGAGCTGAATCAGGTGAAAACAATACTACTGGTTATGACAACACTTTTATAGGAGAAGAATCAGGAACTAGTAACACTACAGGATATGAAAACACTTTTATAGGAGAAGATGCTGGAAGTAAAATTGTAACAGGATACAAAAATGTATTTATTGGAAATGAAGCTGGCGGATATGGCTCCGCTGGATCAAATGGGACAGGGTATAGAAATGTTGGTGTAGGAAGCGAATCTATGAGTGATATAGATACTGGTCATCATAATACTGCATTAGGAGATTCCTCTGGAATAGATGTGGGCACTGGTATTTACAATACCTTTGTTGGTGCTGCATCAGGAGTTGCAACCGAATACGCAGACAACAATACTTTTATTGGAGCGGAAGCAGGTTGGGACAACAACAGAACAAACAGTACTACTAATGCAAATCGAAATACTTATGTAGGAAGAGCTACTGGATTTTCAAACAGAGAAGGAGAAGACAATGTAGGTATGGGAGCTTTTTCTGATTTTAACAACACCGTTAGAAGTAGAAATACTTTTATTGGAGCTGCAAATACAGTAGGTAATAATGATGTCATAATGATGGGATATAGTATTTATAATAACGCTCAATACTCTGTTAGTATTGGAAATGATATGGACCTGAGAGGTACTGGTGCCATTGGAATGGGATATCAAACAAATATGAATGCTAATGCAGATTATTCTGTAGGAATTGGTTACCAAGTAAACAATTCACAATCCTACAGTGTTGGAATAGGAAATGTAGTTGACATCGACAATACACAAGCTATTGCGATAGGCTCAAACTCAGTTGCTCAAGCTAATGGAACGATTGTTTTAGGTTATGGAGCTACTTCTACTGATCCTGGAACGTTACTTCCAACTAATAATATCGCAATTGGACATTCTTCAAATGTACAAGGGAATAACGCTGTTGCCATTGGTAATGCTGCTACAGCAGTTAATGATAACACTATGGTTCTTGGTGGAGTTACTAATCCTTTAAGTGTAGGTATTGGTACAGACACTCCAAACCCTAATGCTTCTTTAGAATTAGCAGATACCAACAAAGGACTTCAAATTAACCGATTAACTAATGCACTAAGAACTACTTTAGAAGGAAGTTTAACAACTACTGACGAAGGGTTAATGGTTTATGATACAGATGACAAAGCACTTTATGTGTGGGATGGTGCTGCTTGGGTTAGCTCAATTAATACAGATTCCCAAGAATTAGCAGTAGATGGAAGTAATATTTTAAGTCTTTCTGGAGGAACAAATACTGTCGATTTAACCAGCTATTTGGACAACACAGACGAACAAGATTTAGAATTAACAGGTAATAATTTAAGTTTAACAAATGATGCTACTACAGTAGACTTAAGCGGTTATTTAGACAATACTGATTCTCAAGAGTTAGCTTTATCCGGATCTACTTTAAGCATTTCTGGTGGAACGAATACTATAGATTTATCTTCTTTAAATGGAACAGATGCTCAGGATTTAACTCTAACTGGTAATATTTTAAGTTTAACAAATGATCCTTCAACTGTAGATTTATCGGCTTATGTTAACACTGATTCGCAAAACCTTACATCTGCAACTTTATCAGGAAACACTTTAACTATAGCTATTGAAAATGGCTCTTCAGTAAATGTTGATTTATCACCAATTTTAAGTGCACTTCAAACTGAAAACACAAACCAACAAACACAAATTAACGATATCTTAGCTCGTTTAGATATTATTGAAGCTTGTGCTTGTGATGGAACACTTGCAGGACCACCTGTTCTTGGAGCAAACAGAAATTCTGGACCAATTCTTTACCAAAACATTCCAAATCCATTCAATAATAATTCAATAATTAAATATTTCTTACCTGCTTCAACAGATAATGCTAAAATTATCTTTACCGACATGTTAGGAAAGACAATTGAAACTGTAGATTTAAATGAAACTGGAGAAAAAGAACTAAATATCAGCACAAAAGGTTTGGCTTCTGGAATTTATAACTACACTCTTTTTGTAGGTAATCAAAAAATTGATAGTAAAAAAATGGTTATTAAGTATTAATCAACTAAAAAATAAATATTAATATCAAAAGCTCTGGAATAATCTAGAGCTTTTGATATTTTTACACCATGAAAAGTATTCCGATAGACAAACTTAACACAGTACTAATTCTAATTTCTTTTGGATTAGCTTATATTTTTCCGTTTGAATTATTTATTATTGTATATGCTATTCTAGGTCCGTTACATTATTTAACAGAGATCAATTGGATTCAGGAGAAAAAATATTTCTTAAATGATAAAAAATGGATCTATATTATTCTGTTTTTTTCCATTATTATTGCTATTCCTAGCATAACGAATCTTTCTATTTTCTCATCATTTCAAGATTATTCTATTTTAAAAATCTTAAAATACGTCCTTCCAAAATATACAAATCATTTGTTCTTTATATCAATAGTTGTTGCATTTAGTTTTCTATTCATAAAAAAAAGGAATATTCAATTAGTACTTATTATTATTGGAATTTTAGTAGCCTATTTTTCGCATCAGATTTCATCTTATCAAATGATTATTGGTGTGCTACTTCCTACAATTATTCATGTGTATCTTTTTACACTATTGTTTATGTGGTATGGGAATTTAAAAGAAAAAAACAATATAAATTCATTTAATATTCTTCTTCTCTTAAGTATACCTATAATCTTATTATTTATAAATATCGACAACAGTAGTTATCAATTTTCAGAGACTATAAAGTCTATTTTTACTACTAATAATTTTCATGTTTTAAATAACTCTATATCTAAAATGATAAGTAATAAACATGAAAGTAATTTTTTCTTTTATGAAATACTCGATTTAAAAATTCAAATGTTTATTTCATTTGCATATACCTATCATTATTTAAATTGGTTTTCAAAAACATCAATTATAGGCTGGCATAAAAAAATTACTCATAAAAAATCTGCTTACATTTTACTTACATGGATAATTGCTGTTAGCATTTATTTCTATAATTATAGCTTAGGACTTTCTTTACTTTTGTTTTTAAGCATTTTACATGTACTTATAGAATTCCCTTTAAACCTACTTTGTGTAAAGTCAATTTTAAATCATTACATAAAAAAAGACCACACGAAGTAGTCTTTTAATTTATTTGTTTTCATGCTATAATTTACTAGCAAATATAATTATTATCTGCTGGAATGTAGCAACATACTTTTTTTCCACCTACATAAATAAAGCTTCCGTCACCACCACAAAATTTTGGTTCAAAAGGTGGGAAAGGAATTTTTACTCCACCGCTAATATTTTTTTGCTCAGACTTATTTAATTTTTGAGCTCCGTCTAGTTTTAAAATTTTTTTTAACATACTATTTGATTTTTAATTAATATTCTTTACTTCAAAAACTTTATTACTATTTTAGTTTCAATCATCTATAATCCATAGATCATTAATTGCATAAAATACACTAACATTACAATTCACGTAATGAATTAGCTTCAGCAACTTTTTTCTTTCTTTATATACATAAAACAAAGAAAAATATTAATAATAAAATTCTAATAATCATTAACTTAAAGTTTAAAATTCTAAGTCATTTCAATCTAAATAAAAATTGAAATCTTTACGATTATTATTTGTGGTTTTTTGCAGTAATTATATCTAAATCAATTAATAAAAGGATACAATTAGAAAACTTGATTTCTTTTTTTAAATTCACTTATCAAAATATTATATAATCTATTCTCTAAAAAAAGAACACGTCTAAAATAAAAAGAAAAAGAACACAAACAACATTTATTTTAAGTTTTATTAAAAGATAATTTCAAAATAAACATAAAAAACAGCAAAATAAAGAAAAAAATCTTCATTTTATTGAATATAACTCACCTTAAAGCAACATAGATCTCATCATTTCTATAGTTTTTAAAATTATAACATTTTACAATTGATTTGTTAAAAATCTTTAATTACTTTTGTTGTAAATTTATAACTAAATGTAACGTTTAATAGCGTTACTTCCAATGACATAATTATGAAACCAGATTTATTTCAATCACCTGATTATTACCTTTTAGACGACTTATTGTCTGATGAACATAAATTAGTTCGTGACGCTGCACGCGCATGGGTTAAAAAAGAAGTATCTCCAATTATTGAAGAATATGCTCAAAAAGCTGAATTTCCTAAACAAATTGTAAAAGGTTTGGGTGAAATTGGTGGTTTTGGACCTTATATCCCTGTAGAGTATGGTGGTGCTGGTTTAGATCAAATTTCATATGGTCTAATCATGCAAGAAATTGAAAGAGGAGATTCTGGTGTTCGTTCAACCTCATCTGTACAGTCTTCATTAGTTATGTATCCAATATGGAAATATGGAAACGAAGAGCAACGAATGAAATATTTACCAAAACTTGCAACTGGAGAATTCATTGGTTGTTTCGGTTTAACAGAACCAGATCATGGTTCTAATCCAAGTGGAATGACTTCAAATTTTAAAGATATGGGCGATCATTATCTTTTGAATGGTGCTAAAATGTGGATTTCAAATGCTCCTTTCGCAGACATTGCTATTGTTTGGGCAAAAAATGAAGAAGGTAGAATTCACGGTTTAATTGTTGAGCGTGGAATGGAAGGTTTTACAACCCCAGAAACACATAACAAATGGTCTCTTCGCGCTTCTGCTACTGGTGAATTAATTTTTGATAATGTAAAAGTTCCTAAAGAAAACTTATTACCAAATAAATCGGGTCTAGGTGCTCCACTTGGATGTTTAGATTCTGCTCGTTATGGAATTGCATGGGGTGCAATTGGTGCTGCAATGGATTGTTATGATACTGCTTTAAGATACTCTAAAGAACGTATTCAATTTGACAAACCAATTGGTGCAACACAATTACAACAAAAAAAATTAGCTGAAATGATTACAGAAATCACAAAAGCTCAATTATTAACTTGGAGACTTGGTGTTTTAAGAAATGAAGGAAAAGCAACTACTGCTCAAATTTCTATGGCAAAAAGAAATAATGTTGACATGGCATTAACAATTGCTAGAGATGCAAGACAAATGCTTGGTGGTATGGGAATTACAGGTGAATATTCCATCATGAGACACATGATGAATTTAGAGTCTGTAGTAACTTATGAAGGAACACACGATATACATTTATTGATTACTGGTATGGACATTACAGGCTTCCCTGCATTTAAATAATTAAACAATAAATAAAATTTATACAAAATGCTTCGCTATTTAGTGAAGCATTTTTAATTTTGGAACATTATTTGCAATCTATTACTCAAATGGCATTCGTATAATAATTTAAAAATGTAAAATTATGGATACTCAAACTATTAACCGTAGCATTAAACCATATAAAGATCAACTATTAGAGCATTCTTTATATAATGAAATAAAATCTATAGAAGATTTACATAGCTTTCTTGAAAGTCATGTTTTTGCTGTATGGGACTTTATGTCACTCTTAAAAGCTTTACAAAATAAATTAACCTGCACAACTACACCATGGCTTCCTAAAGGAAATCCTGAAATTCGTTATTTAATTAATGAGATTGTAGTTGCTGAAGAAACAGATATTGATCAAGAAGGAAATAGAAAAAGTCATTATGAATTGTATTTAGAAGCAATGGAAGCTTGTGGAGCTAATACTTCAATAATGAAAGACTTCTTAGAAGATGTGGTAACTACTCAAAATATTTTTGTTAGTATTAAACAGAGTAATCTTCATGAGAACATAAAAACATTTCTAGATTTCACTTTTAGAATTATTGAAGAAGGAGAACCTCATCAAATAGCAGCTGCATTCACATTTGGTCGTGAAGACTTAATTCCTGAAATGTTTTCTGCAATTTTAAAGAAGTTCGAACAAAACTTTCCAGAAACGGATTTATCTAAATTAATATATTATTTCGAACGTCACATTGAACTAGACGCAGACGAACATGGCCCTATGGCTATGAAAATGATTGAAGAGTTATGCGAAAATGATGCAAAAAAATGGCAAGAAGTGGAACAAGTTTCAATTTTAGCATTACAAAAAAGAATTGGTCTATGGAATGCAATTGAAGAGCAAATTCTGAAAAAAGAATTGGTCTAATCTTACAAAATAAAAAAACCGGTCGTAATAAAGACCGGTTTTTGCATACTAAACAAATTGAAACATCTTTGTCGAAACTGACAAAGGTTTCTCAGAAATAATCTCTGCAACTATCTTACCCGTTGCTGGAGCTAAACTAAGCCCCATCATAGCATGCCCAGTGGCAAAAACTACATTTTTAATTTTTTTATCCCTCGTTATAATTGGCATTCCTGAAGGAGTACAAGGTCTAAATCCATACCAAACATTCTCCTCATTTGGCATTTGAACATTCAAATTAGGATAGAATTCATTAACTGTATTCACAATTCCTCGCAATCTATTTTGTTTTATTTTTATATCATTTGTATGTGTAATTTCCATTGTTCCCCCATATCGAATAGAATCTCCCATTGGTGTTACCGCTACTTTTCCTTCACACAAAATGGAAGGTATTGATGGCTTTTCTTTTTCATTAAAAAGCGTAAAACTATATCCTTTACCTGGTAATAATGAAAGATTTGAACCTATTTTTTTAGCAATTTCTGGACTCCAAGTTCCTGTAGCAATTACAACCTCATCTGTTTTAAAATTTCCTTGGGTTGTAATAACTTCCACAACTTCTCCTTTTTCTATTACAAAATCATTAACGTTACAATTTCGCTTAATTTCTCCACCTGACTTTTCTATTTCATCAAATAAAAAAGCAACTAACTTTTGTGGTTGCAAATGGGCATCGCTTTTATAATGAACAGCACCAATAGCATCAACTGTTGTTCCTTTCTCTAGTCGAGTTAATTCTGCTTTCGACAAAAAATCGACTTTAAGTCCTAAGTTTTCTGCTAATTCCCCTTCATGAATTACCTCTTCACCTACTTTTTCACTTTTATACAGCATTAATAATCCTCTTTCTTCATAAAGAAAAGAATCACTAATTCTATTTAATTCTCTATACAATTCCTTACTTAGCAATGATAAATCTCTTAAAGCAGGCATCGCATTTTCCACATGCTTTTGGTTTGCATGTTTATAAAATTTCCAACCCCATTGAAGTAATTCTTTATCTAGCCTAGGTTTTACATAGAATGGGCTTTTATTGTCAAACATCCATTTAATCCCTTGCTTTATCATTCCTGGTTGTGCTAATGGAATAACATGTGAAGGAACAATCATTCCTGCATTACCATGCGAACAACCATCTGTCAAATCGGATCTATCAAATAGGGTAACTGAAAAACCTTCTTTAGATAAATAATAGGCCGTACACAGACCAATAATTCCACCACCTATAATACTTATTTTCTTCATTTTTAAATTACCTGAAATCCATGCGCATAAGGATCATCCTTATCATCAATAATAATTGTATTGTATCCATAAACTTTTGCCCATCCTTGAATACTTGGCACAATTGCATCAAAATCTCCTAACTTGGTTACTTCTTCTACTTTTCCAGTGAATTTACTACCAATATAACTTTCGTGTATAAAATCTTCCCCTTGTTTAAGTTTTCCTTTTGCAAACAATTGTGCAATTCTTGCAGAAGTTCCTGTTCCACATGGAGAACGATCGATTGCTTTATCTCCATAAAAAACAGCATTCCTTCCAGACGATGTTGCGTCTAAAGGTGTTCCTGTCCATAACATATGACTTACATCTCTTATTGTCTCATTTTCTGGGTGAATAAATAAGTTTGGATATTTTTCATTAATACTTTTCCTTACTTCTTGACTATATTGAATGATTTTACTTGCTGTAAAATCTTGAATGCCTGAAAAATTCTTTTGTGGATCAACAATTGCATAATAATTTCCTCCATAGGCAACATCGAAAACAATCTCTCCTAATTCTGAACAGTCAATTGTTAAATTTTCTGCTGCTAAATAAGACTTAACATTTGTTAGTTTAACCCACTCTACTTTATTTCCTGTTTGCTTATATTCTATCTGAACCAAACCTGCTGGCGCTTCCATTTTAATCCTACCTGGAACTTTAGGAGTAATTAATCCTTCTTCAATTGCAATTGTAATGGTTCCAATTGTTCCATGACCACACATTGGCAAACACCCAGATGTTTCAATAAACAGAATCCCAAAGTCATTATCTGGATTACTTGGCGGATATAAAATACTCCCACTCATCATATCATGCCCTCTAGGTTCAAACATCAATCCTTTCCTAATCCAATCGAACTCATTTAAAAAGTGTTGCCTCTTCTCGCTCATATTGTTCCCAACTAAATTAGGGCCGCCACCAGCTACAACTCTTACAGGATTTCCACAAGTGTGAGCATCTACACAAAAAAATGTTTTTCTAGCCATTATTCTATAGGTAAAGTAGTTACTGTATTGTTTACCATTCTTGAAATACCTAACTGATTTTCGTTTTGAAGTTCCTTTGGTAATAAGCTATTTGGCCAATCTTGAAAACTGACAGGACGCACCCAACGCTTTACAGAATTTATACCAACTGCTGTAAATCTAGAATCGGATGAAGCGGGATATGGACCACCATGTAACATTGCTGGACAAACTTCAACACCTGTTGGAACACCGTTAAAAATGAGTCGACCTACTCTATTTTGCAATGCTGAAATTACATTTGAATATTCATTTATTTCATCGCCCTCACTTAGAATCGTTCCTGTTAATTGTCCATCTAACGCTTTAATAACAGTAATCAATTCGTCTTCATTCTCACATTGAACAATAACCGAAAATGGTCCAAACACTTCTTCGCTTAATGTTTTATTCTCTAAAAATGTTTTTCCTGATACCGTTAAAACAGTTTGTGCTGCATAATTAGGATTAATATCCTCATTGTACTTTGCTATCACTTCAACATTTTCTTGAGACATCAATAAATCCCTACCTTTATCAAAATTATTCTTGATAGAGTGATGTAACATACATGTTGGATTTATTTTGCTTATCTCTTGCGACAATTCTTCAGTAAAACGTTTCAGACTATCACTTTTCACACCAATAATCAAACCTGGATTAGTACAAAATTGTCCTGTACCCATTGTTATTGAACCTGCATAGGCTGTAGCCCATTTTTTACTATTCATTTCTGACGCTTTTGGCAAAATCACAACAGGATTTATACTTCCCATTTCTGCAAAAACAGGAATTGGTTCTGGTCTTTTGGCAGCTAAATCAAAAAGGGCTCTTCCTCCAGCAATACTACCTGTAAATCCAACCGCTTTTACTTTTGGATGAGCTACTAAAGCCGTTCCTAATGTTCTCCCACTTCCTATTAAGTTTGAAAACACACCTTCTGGCATATTTGTTTTTTTGGCTGCTCGAATTACAGCTGAAGCAACCAATTCGCCAGTTCCCACATGCATAGAATGACTTTTTACAATTACCGGACATCCAGCAGCTAATGCTGAAGCAGTATCTCCTCCTGCTGTTGAAAAGGCAAATGGAAAATTACTGGATCCAAAAACTACAACTGGACCTAATGGTACATTCATTTTTCTTAGATCTACTCTAGGAAAAGGTTGTCTTTCTGGTATAGCAGTATCAATTACGGCATCTACCCAACTACCTTCTAATAGCATTTCTGCAAAAGCTCTCAACTGACCAATTGTTCTTCCTCGTTCTCCTTCTGCTCTTCCTCTTGGTAAACCTGACTCTTTTGTGTATACTTCTAATAATTGGTCTCCTAAAGCTACTATTTCATCAGCTATTGCATTTAAAAAAGAAGCTTTCCGTTCTCCTGAGTAATCTTTATACGTCGCAAAAGCTTCATCTGCTAAGGTAACCGCCTTATCAATTTCTAAAGCTGTTGCTTCAGTAAACACCCATGGATTATCTTCATTTAATTCTGGATTAAATGTTTTTACTTTTATATCCCCTTCTGCTATTAATTGACTTCCTATATAACTTTTTCCTTCAATCATTTTTCTTTTTTTTTAAACCTAAACAGCAAACCTACAGCATATACATCTGTAGATAAGCCATTTAATTAATAAACAAACTATAAACTTTTATAATCGGGTAATTGAGGTCTGTTTTTTAACCCCTCCGTTATTATATTTTGTACTCTTTCTCTTTCTGCACCTATTAATTGCAATCTTGGAGCTCTAACATATTCTGTACCTATTCCTGTTGCAACTTCTGCTAACTTTATATTCTGAACTAATTGAGCATTAATATCTAATTCTAATAATGGTAAAAACCATCTGTAGATCTTCAATGCTTCATCTATTCTTCCAGCTTTCGCTAACTTATAAATAGCAACTGTTTCTGCTGGAAAAGCATCTACTAATCCAGCTACCCAACCATCAGATCCCATCAAAATACTTTCTAAAGCCAAGGTATCAACTCCAGAAAGGATTTTTAACCTATCTCCAAAACGATTTTTTATTCTTGTTACATTTGAAATATCTCTTGTAGATTCTTTAACCGCTTGTATGTTATCAAATTTTAATAATTCGTCAAACATATCAAGTGTTACTTCTATCTTATAGTCTATTGGATTATTATATACCATTATTGGTAATGATGTATTTTTAGCTACTTCTGAAAAATAAACTACAGTTTCATGATTTGTTGCATTATATCGCATTGGAGGAAGCATCATTAGACCTCTTGCTCCATCTTTTTCAGCTTTATTTGCTGCTTCAATAGCTCCACGGGTAGTTTGCTCTGCAACATTCATAATTACAGGTACCTTTCCATCTACTATTCGAACTGTTTCTCGAACAAGTTCGCGTTTTTCTTCATCTAAAAGAGTACTTGCCTCTCCTAATGTTCCTCCAAGAATAATACCCTCTACACCTGCTTCTAATTGTGCATTAATATTTACTTGGAACATTTCTAAATCTAACTGATCTTTTTCTGTAAATTTTGTGGTAACTGCTGGCATTACCCCTTTCCATTGAACACTCATATCATTTGTTTTATGCAAAGATATCCTGATTAAAAGAGGGCTACTTTGATTATATTAACCCAAATTGATACTATATTACCCTGTTGTATCATATAAAGTAGTTTTATTGACTAATATTTAATAATTACTTTATATTTGAATAGATTTTTTTCATTATGAAAGTATTTCCGTTTAAAATTCCAAAAACAAAAGATGAGACACTAATCTATCAAAGGGACGAAGAAATTATCCTCTATGATAAGCTTCATCAGCATGAAGAAATTCAGATTAGTTATATTGAAAGAGGAGAGGGTACAATTATTATTGGCGATACTATTTCCGAATATAAAGATGGAGACATTCTTATTTTCGGAAGCAACCTACCTCATGTATTAAGAAGTGAACCAAGAGATCCTGATGAAAACCCATATAGCTTAGTTCATTCTATTTTTTTTACTCCAGAATCTTTTGGAGAATTATTGTTTAATTTTTCTGAATTTAAATCGATTCAACCTTTATTTAAAGAAATTAAAAATGGTTGTAAAATAGATACTAACACTGAAAAAATTAGAAAATTAATTCTAAAATTTTCAAAAGAGAATAATTTTAACCGCTTTATTCTTTTTTTTAAAATAATTAAGCTGCTTACTAAATCTGAAAAAGAATCTCTTTCAAGTTTTAGATACAACAAGCTTATGACTGATACCGAAGGAAAAAGAATGCAAATAGTGTTCGAATTTGTTATGAATAATTTTCATTCGAATATTTGCCTTGAAGAAATTGCTAGTATTGCTAATATGTCTAAAAATGCATTTTGCAGGTATTTTAAAACACGAACAAATAAAACTTTTTTTCAGTTTCTTATTGAGTTGAGAATTGAAAAATCTGCTAAACTATTATTAAAACAAAAAGAACTTCCTGTAATTGAAATTGCAGAATTATCTGGCTTTAATAACATTTCCAATTTTAATAGAAAGTTTAAAGAAATTAAAGGTGTTTCTCCTTTGAGTTATAGAAAAGAATATGTACCTAAAAATTAAAAACAAAATGAAACTTTTAAAACCATTCCTCATTGCCGTTTTATTGGCATCTACAACATTACTATTTGGACAGAACATTGAAGGAGAAAAAATAAAATCTCGTTTGCTTGAGTTATTTCCAACCGCAAAAATTATTCCGATTGAAAACCTTGAAGGCTATTCTCAGTCTTTTGAAATTATACTAAATCAATTATTAGATCATAAAAACCCTAAAAAAGGGACTTTTGAGCATCATATTTATCTTTCTCATTCTGATTTCAACAAACCAATGATTATAGAAACTGAAGGCTATGCTGCCCGTTATGTTAAGAATGAAGTGAGTAATCTACTAAATGCAAATCAGGTTGTTGTTGAATACCGATTCTATGGAAAATCAAGACCTAATCCTGTTCCTTGGGAATTTTTAACTAATGATCAAGCCATAGAAGATTATCATTATATCGTAGGGCTATTAAAAAAACTTTATAAAAACAAATGGATTTCTACTGGAATTAGTAAAGGTGGAGAAACTACCTTAATCTATAAATCGAAATATCCTAATGATGTTACTATTGCTATTCCTTATGTTGCTCCTTTAATTGATACGCAGGAAGACATTAGAACTACCAATCATATTAATAGTGTAGGTACGAAAGAATGTAGAGAAAAAGTAAGGAATTTTCAAAGAGCACTATTATTAAACAGAGAAGCTATTATAGCAGAAATAAAGAATTATGCAACTGAAAAAAACATGACTTTTGAAGAAGTTACTATAGAAGAAGCTTTAGAGTATGCAGCCTTAGAGTTTTCATTTTCATTTTGGCAATGGTCAGGAAAATGTGAAGACATTCCAGACAATAGTGCTTCTCCTAAAGAATTGTTTGATTATATGAATGCAATTGTTGGTATTAGTTTTTATAATGATGAGACTTATCATAATTTACTTCCTTCCTATTATCAACATATTAGAGAATTAGGTTATTATGGCTTCGATTTTACTCCTGTTGAAGATTTATTACAAATCGTAAAGAGCACTTCCAACAAACGTTTTGCTCCAAAAGATGTTAATTTAGATTACAACCCAAAATATATTAAAGAAGTTAGAAAATTTGTTGAAACAAAAGGAAATAAAATCCTTTATATATATGGAGGTTACGATACTTGGGGTGCTTGTTCTCCTACTCCTAAAGAGAATTTAGATGCTCTCAAAATGGTATTACCAACAGGAACACATAGAACAAGAATAAAGCACTTTCCTAAAGCAGATCAAGAAAAAATAATGGCTACTCTAGAAAGATGGATGTCGGCTAAATAATCCAAAGCAACGATTAAAGCTCTAAGCGTGAAACTACATTTAGAGCTTTTTCATTTTATCAAGAAAAAAATGTATTTTTGGAAGTAAAGTAAGAAAACACAACCTAACAATCATGTCTTCCCAAAATCGATTAAACAAAGCCTATAAAGCAGCCCAAAGAATCTCGTTTACTAATGACGATAAATTTATTTTATTTAGCGATTGTCATCGTGGTGACAGTAGTTTTGCTGATGATTTTGCAAACAATAGAAACATTTATTTTCATGCACTTAATCATTATTACAAAGAAGACTTTTCATACATTGAACTAGGTGATGGTGATGAATTATGGGAAAATATCTTTTTTAAAGATATTTTTGAAGCCAATAAAAATGTTTACCTCCTACTTCAACAGTTTTTTAATACTAAACGATTACACATGATTTATGGCAATCATGATATGGTGTATCGTAATGAAAATATTATAAAGAAAAACTTAAGTCACTATTTCGATCAAAGAAAAGGAGAAAAAGTGCCACTATTTCCAAATATAAAATACCATGAAGCCTTAGTTTTAATTAACAAAGACAACCATAATCAAGAATTATTTTTAACCCATGGCCACCAAGCCGATTTTATGAACTATGTAGGTTGGAAAATTAATCGTTTTCTAGTTAGAGTACTTTGGAAACCTTTACAAGTCTGGGGAATAAAAGACCCTACAAGTCCTGCGAAGAATTATATTGAATTAATAAAGGTTGAGGAAAACATAAAAGAATGGATTGCTAATAACAATAATAAAATTACCATTACAGGCCATACTCATAGGCCTCGTTTTCCTAGCCCAATAGAAAATGCTTTACATTATTTTAACGATGGAAGTTGTGTGCACCCTAGAAGTATTACAGGGATTGAAATCGTTAATGGCACTATTGCTCTTATTAAATGGTTTATTGATACTAAAGAAGATGGAACACTTCAAATTGTAAAAGAGGTTTTAGAAGGACCTTGTCGATTAGAGGATTATAAATCTTAACTTATAAATTGAATGCTTTATTTCAAACTCCATCTTTTAATTGTTCCATCAAAAGAACCTGTTAATAATGTTCTATTGTCTAATAATTCAATTGCTTGTACAAAATTTTGATGCTGAAATTCAGAAATCAGTTCGCCCTCTCTATTCCAAATTTTAACTTTATTATCTTCTCCACCAGTTACAAATTGCCCATTATTAAGCCACTTTATTGTTCTAATTATTCCACAATGAGCGTTAAAAATCAATTCTTCTTCTATTTCAAAATAATTATTTAATTTTCTAATAGTAATATCTCCATTTAAATTTCCAGATAGTAAACAACTCGTTTCTTTATTAAACTCAAGACTAATTACGGGGTGGTTTTCATGAAAAGTTATAACTGATTGATTCAACTGTAAATTCCATAATTTAATTGTTTTATCCTCAGATGCAGAAATAACTATTTCATCACTAATTCTAATTAATTTCCAAACCCAACTTTTATGCTCATTAAACACTTTTAAAACCGTTCCTTCAAGAGTAACAATTTTAATTGTATTATCTCCACCACTAGAAACAAAAGTAGTGTCGTCTAATTTACAAAGAGACAATACAACTGCATTATGAATCTTTATCTCTCTAAGTATAGTGTAATTCTTCCAAACAATTATAGATTGATCTCTAGAGCCAGTAATAAAAGTATCTGAATTAATTTTTTCAATTGACAAAATGGAGTTTCCATGTCCTTTTAGTACTTGTTTTAGTTTTCCATCAACACTCCAAACTTTTATCTCTTTATCTCTTCCTCCACTTAAAACAGCATTTTCATCAAACTTCAAAAGTGACCATATATATCCTAAATGCCCATAAAATGGTGGTTTTTCAATTTTAAAAAAGTTTCTCGTATATAGAATATCACTTCTTAAAACAAATTTCTCACCTTTCAATAAAGTTTCACCTTCATGCCAAACATTGTGATCAAAAACGATTAAATCCCCCAGTTTCGGTATATAAGAACCCCAAATTTCAGTTGAATCTTTAGATCTATAAAACAATGTCTTACCTCCTTCAAATTCTGTAGCATTATTCAAATAAATCATAAACGTTAACTTGGATTGTGTCTTTTCGTCTTGATGATATATCCCATCAAGATGTCTATTGAAATATTGGTTTAAGGAATATTTACAAAAACGAATTCTATTATTTAATTTATGTAAGTGCCATTTACCATTTTCAGATAAAATACCTGTATTAACTTCAATCGTTTTTGGTAAGTATGGCTTTACTTTTTTAAATAATTTTTCAGAAAGTTCATTATCATCAATAACATACCTCTCATTGTTTCTGTAATATGTTGGATAATTAACAATTGCTTTTTCAAATGACTCTTTAATTTTTGGATTTAAAAGCTGTTCACATTCATCCTTAGAAAATAAAGAAGTAATAACATAACAAGTAAAATTTGGATCTGGCAGAATATTAATAATTGTATTTGAAGGTTCCTTTTTCATGTTTTATTAATAAAAATTAATAACTTCCCCATTCTTTATTAAAATAAGCAACCAACTTTTGATTATTTAACTTATTCACTTCAACATCTGTAGTTATCATGTCTTTTGAAAACTGTGTATACTTTTCAAAAGAATAATCATAAAATTTTAAGTCTTCTATTCTTCTATGCACTTTTTTTTCAAAGTTGAAATTTGTTGTTAAACAAAAACCCCATTCCCCAAATGAAGGCAAATAAACATGATAGGGGTAGACATTTTTAAATTCGGACTGAATGGTTTTATTAACACACCAAAACGATTTTGGAGCAAAAAAAGGAGAGGTAGACTGCACCACGATTACCGCTTTTTTACTTAAAATTTGTTGTAAACTATTATAAAAACTTGTCGTATATAATTTACCTAGACTAAAATTTGATGGATCTGGGAAATCAACAATTACTACGTCATATTTTTTATTTGCTTTTTTATTAACCCAAACAAATGCATCTTGGTTAATAATTTCAACTTTTTTGTTTTGCATGGAAAAACTATTCATTTTAGTGAATAGATTATTCTCTTTAAACAAATTGGTCATTTCAGCGTCTAAATCGACTAATGTGATTGTTTTAACCTCTTTATACTTTAGAATTTCTCTAGCAGCTAATCCATCTCCACCTCCTAAGATCAGTACATTATCTACTCTGTCTGCGAATGACATCGCTGGATGCACTAACATTTCATGATAACGATATTCATCGAAAGTACTAAATTGTAGGTTGTTATTTAAATAAAGATTGAAGTTCTTTCGCTCATGAGTTAATACAATGCGTTGGTGCTTTGTTGTTGTTGAAAAAACAATATTTTCACCATACAGACTCTTCTCTGAAAACGATAATATTTTAGAAGAAAAAATGAATGCTATAACTAAAATCGACAATGAGAAAAAACCTTTTACTTTTAGAAAACGCACATTTTTTATTTCTTTCTGAAGGATATAGCACATTAACAAACCTGTTCCAATATTTACAATTCCGAAAACAATAGAGGTTTCAATAAGTCCTAAATAGGGTATAAAAAACACTGGAAATAAGATTGATGCTAATAACGCACCGATGTAATCAAATGTAAAAACATTAGAAACCAATGTATTAAACTTGAATTTATCTTTAAGAATAATCATTAAAATAGGTATTTCTAAGCCCACTAAACACCCAATTATAAAGACAATAAAATACAAATAGAATTCAAAAAAATCTACTTTATTAAAAATCAAAAACAATAATGGAGCACTTAATCCTCCAACTAATCCAATTAGAATTTCTATTTCTACAAATCGACTGATGAGATTATTACTATTGAAAAATTTTGAAACATAGGAACCAATTCCCATTGAAAACAAGTAAATACCTATTATCAATGAAAACTGCGTAACTGAATCACCTAACAAATAACTTGCTAGTGTACCTGCAACTAATTCATAAATTAAACCGCAAGTAGATATTATAAAAATTGTTACAAGAAAAAGGTATTCATATTTAATTTTAACCATGAATTGCCATTCCTATGATAAAAGAGATTCCTAAAATAAAAGCACCCAAAACAATAGCTAATGCTGTGTTTTTATTCTCAACAATTTCTTTCCATGATTTTTCTGGTGTAATTTTCTCAATTATGAAATAACACATTAATAAAATTATAAACCCTAAAACGGAATATATAATTGAAGCTAGAATTGGTTTAAAAAAGAATTCATCCATGTTTATGATTATTTATGATTATAACTATTTGAATTATAGATTCTACTTGATCGTGTTCGTTTTTCTTTTTCTATTTTTTCACAATTACATATCCTATTTCCTGACATTGTAGAAAATAAATAGGTTGCAATTACGAACACTACAACTAATAGTGGTAATTTATTATTGAAAATGTACTGTTTAAATGTATTCATCTACTCTTTTTTATAAGGTGAATAATAACTATCTTCCCATCTACGACTTTCAAAACTATTTTTAATAAAATACAACAGAGCTCCTATTGCAAGGAATATAAAAATAGTAACATATAAATTCCAATTATCCGGTTTTCCCCAATATATTTTCACATTTAGAGAAGTATTATTCGTATCTGTTTCGTCTTTATTTGAAAGAATCATTATTTTATATTTTCCTTCACTCACTCCACAGATATTGAACTCGTCATTATTGCTCCCTTCTGTCCAATTCTCTCCTTCTGAATAACCGTGATAATATTCTAAATCTTTAGTAAAATAAACTGTTTCATCAGTTTCTTGATTAATAAGAGCAAAATCTGTAGTCATCCAAGAGTTATCTACATTAGAAAGTACATCAATACTTAAAGGAGCTATCGGTCCTTTAAGCTCAAACACATCTGTATATAATTCTTTTTTATTCACTTGGTTTAAATCAAAAACATCTTGATATACCAATTGTTCTTTACTTTGTGAATAAAAGAAAATATGAAGAGCTGTAATAGCTAGAATAGCAATTATAAAAATCGTAAAAACATGAGTTAGATTATAATAAAAAGGTTGGACCATACCTGTCCCTTCTCTTGCTCTTAAATTATCTATATTAAATATTTTTTTTATCTTGTCTCGACTTATATGCTCTCCGTGATAATATTTTTTTTTATCATCATGTTCAATAGATAGACAAAATGGAGGATTTATATATTCTTCATAATGGCTAAAATTGGAATCGAATTTATAATTAAAAAAACCACAACGATAGGATTCTTGTGATTTCCCTGTTTCATACTTTCTATATTCAATTCCTTTATAGGTTAAACCAGTACTTTTAGTAATTTCTTTAGTATCTATCTCTTTTTCAAGAATCCAATGTCCACAGTCTTCAATTAGAAAAAGTCTTTTATCCGAAGGTGAGATTAAATTATATTCAAACCAAATCTCATTTTCTTTATTTTTTCTAGAAGAAAAACTAACAACAGTATATTCTTCTTCATTAAAAACACCTTTTGCTCCAATTTTTAAAAGTGATGGAAATGCAGTATTGGATTGTTTATCTAGAAAATTATTAATTCCATTATCAAACTTATAATTACTATGACACGAAAAACAAGTATAGTATTTATAGATAAGATTAAACGAAGTAGTTACCTTAGTATTACAATTAGCACAAACTATTTCCATATTATCTAAAAATTTCGTTAGATGAAACAATAGTGGCTTCAAAAAAAGTTGCCATTTGATTTGAAATAGCTCGCACTTTTTCTGTGTTATCTCCCGAATAATTACACAAATAAACATCCATCGTAATTCGGTTAATTTCAGGCCAAGTATGAATACAAATATGAGATTCTTTTAAACAAATAGCTGTTGTAAAACTATTATTATCAAAAACAAAGTGAGATTCTCCAACTTTTTCAAGGTTATATTCCAACAATAAACCATCGATAAAATGAATACAAGCTGTATAATTTAATAATCGTTCTTCTTTCCTAGATTGAAGTGTTTGTAGAATATGTAACCCTAAAATAGACTCTTTTTGTAGCATTTATCACGTTTGTATACTTCTTATACGCACATTCTTAAAAAAAGTTACAAAAATTTTATTGCTCTGGTGCAATTTCTATTTCTAGTCCGTCTAATTCTTCTACAAGATGAATTTGACAACCTAGCCTACTATTATCTTTTACATGATAGGCTTCAGAAAGCATCGCTTCTTCGTCATCATTACGTTCTGTTTTTAAAACATCGTTTAAAAGGTAACATTGACATGAAGCACACATTGCCATTCCTCCACATACACCAATAGTTCCTTCTTCTGCTAATTCATAAGAACGAATTAGCTCCATAACATTCATATTCATGTCGGTTGGAGCTTGTACTTCATGTAAAACTCCGTTTCTATCAGTAATTTTTATGGTAATGTCTTGTTGCATATTATTTCTAATTTAGATTTGTCAACTTTTTAAAAGTTGACAAATCTATAAAATCTTTAAGTAAACTAATCTATTGCTTTAACAACTGCTTTTTCTGCTTCTTTACGTGTTCCATCAAAGCCATCTACTCCAGAAACGGTTGTATACTTTAATACATATCGTTTTCCAGGATTTAACTTATTGTATACACTTTGACACATCAAGGTTGCTTCGTGAAAACCACAAAGGATTAACTTTAATTTACCTGGATAGATGTTAACATCTCCAATAGCATAAATTCCGTCAATATTTGTTTGATAATCTAAAGCATTATTAACTTTGATTGCATTTTTTTCAATCTCAAGTCCCCAATTTGCAATAGGCCCTAATTTTGGAGTTAATCCGAAAAGTGGAATAAAATAATCGGTTTCTACATTCATGCGAGCACCATTCATCTCGATATCCAATGATTCTATACGCTCACTTCCTTTAAAGCCAACAATCTCAGCAGGAGTAATTAATTTAATTTTCCCTTCAGATTTTAATTCTTGCACTTTCTCTACAGAATCTAATGCTCCTCTAAATTCATTTCTTCTATGTACTAATGTAACAGATTTAGCCACATTAGACAAGAAAACACTCCAATCTAAAGCAGAATCTCCACCACCAGCAATTACGATGTTTTTATCACGATATTTTTCTGGATCTTTTACAAAATAATCGACACCTCTATCTTCTTTCTCATAGAATTCAATGTCTTTCAACAAAGGTTTTCTAGGTTCAAATGTTCCTAGTCCACCTGCAATTGCAATTGCTTTTGCTTTATATTCTGTCCCTTCTCTTGTAGTAACAATAAAAGTTCCGTCTTCTAATTTATTAATGGTTTCCGCAGTTTCTCCAAGTGTAAAACCAGGTTCAAATTGTTTAATCTGATCCATTAAATTAGTCACTAAATCTCCTGCTAATACTTCTGGATAACCAGGAATATCGAAAATAGGTTTTTTAGGATATAATTCAGCCAATTGACCTCCTGGCTGAGGAAGAGCGTCAATTATATGACATTTTAATTTTAATAATCCAGCTTCAAAAACTGTAAAAAGTCCAGTTGGACCTGCACCAATTATTAGTATATCAGTTTCAATCATTTTTTATAAGTTCCAAAGTATTAAGGTCACAAATTTGCAAAGTTTTTTTGGCTTTACACATGACTTTTATCATATTGAATTTTTAGGCAATATTTTCCACAGTTTCGATTTGTGGTACATATTTTTTAATTGTTGTTTCAACACCAGCTTTCATTGTGCTAACGCTTAAACTACAACTTGTACATGCTCCTTCTAAACGAACTTTAACGTGTTTATCGTCTATTACCTCAACTAGTGAAATATCTCCACCATCAGAGTTTAAAAAAGGTCTTATTTCATCTAAGGCTTTTTCGATATTTACTATAATTTCTTCTTTATTCATGTCTTACTTTCCTTTAACAGCAGAACAACCTGCCATTGTAGTTATTTTAATTGCTTCTGTAGCAGGTAGACTTTCGTTACGACTAACTGTTTCTCTAACTACATTTCTAGCTAATTCTTCAAATGCTGTTTCTAAAGGAGAGCCTGTTTGCATTGCTGCTGGTCTTCCATAATCTCCAGCTTCTCTAATACTTTGTACAAGTGGAATTTCTCCTAAAAAGGGAACATCTAAATCTTTTGCTAAATTCTTAGCACCTTCTTGTCCAAAGATATAATATTTATTGTTTGGAAGTTCCTCTGGTGTAAAATAAGACATGTTTTCAATAATCCCTAAAACAGGTACATTGATACTTTCGTTTGCAAACATGGAAACTCCTTTTTTAGCATCAGCTAAGGCAACGGCCTGAGGTGTACTCACAACAACTGCTCCTGTTATTGGTAAAGATTGCATGATTGATAAATGAATATCTCCTGTTCCTGGTGGCAAATCGATTAACATAAAATCAATTTCTCCCCAATTGGCATCGAAAATCATTTGATTTAAGGCTTTTGAAGCCATTGGTCCTCTCCAGATAACTGCTTGGTCTGGTTTTGTAAAAAAACCAATAGAAAGAATCTCTATACCATAACTTTGTACTGGTTGCATTTTAGACTTTCCGTCTATTTCGACTGAAACGGGTTTAGAGTTTTCAACATCAAACATTATTGGCATTGATGGCCCGTAGATATCTGCATCTAAAATTCCTACTTTGAAGCCCATTTTAGATAATGAAACTGCTAAATTTGCAGTAATTGTAGATTTACCTACACCTCCTTTTCCAGAAGAAACCGCAATAATATTACTTATTCCTGGAATTTGCTTTCCTTTAATTAAGTTTGGATTTTCTTCTTTTACAGGTGCTTCTACTTTTATATTTACTTTAACTTTTGCTTTTTCATACACTTTGTCGTGTATTACTTTCATAATATCTACTTCAGCTCTTTTCTTTATATGTAAGGCTGGCGTAGCTAAAACCACATCAACAACTACTTCATCTCCAAAAGTGACTACATTTTTAATTGCTCCACTTTCTACCATATTTTTTCCTTCTCCTGCAACTGTAATCGTTTCTAATGCATTAAGAATTTCTTTTCTATCTAACTTCATTATATTTTATAATTAAAGTTTAAAGTTTAAAAGCTATTGAGAACAGCTTTTATTTAAACTGAATATGAATTGCAAAGATAGGCAGAAGTTTAAAAGTTTAAAAGCTTCTCGGTTTAAACTTTGTTAATAAAAGAATAGAAAAAATTTATTTTTTCTATTTATAACTGATTGAACTGTATTAGATTCATTTTTAATTGGGTAAATTGAACTTGTAAGTTATTTTTTAAAACATCATATTCCGATGAAAGCAAATTGTTTTTTGAAGAAGCATAACTGAACGCATCTGCTTTTCCTGACGTAAACTTAGCTTGTGTTGTACCAAAGGATTCATTAGCATAATTCTCAACTTCGTTTAATTTTTCTTGTAATTGAAGATAATTGTATAAATTCTTCTTCTCTACTTCTACTTGTTGCTTTATTTTCTGATTCTCTTGTGTAATCACCAACTTTGCTTTTTCGCTTTCTATCTTTGCAACACTTACTCTTTTATTCTTTTTAAAACCATTAAAAATTGGAATATTTAATTGTAAGCCTATTTGTTGATTTTTATTATTTTCTATTTGATTACTAAACGATTCTACTGCACTATTTGGTTGATTTAATGGTTTGTAATAAAACGAAGATATTTGATAAAAAGCTGAAAGCGTAGGCAAACCTAA
This sequence comes from Flavobacterium jumunjinense, assembly GCF_021650975.2. Classification (NCBI taxonomy): domain Bacteria; kingdom Pseudomonadati; phylum Bacteroidota; class Flavobacteriia; order Flavobacteriales; family Flavobacteriaceae; genus Flavobacterium; species Flavobacterium jumunjinense. The sequence continues at coordinate 1,842,174 of NZ_CP091285.1, read as the reverse complement.
TCCTCTTTGAGCTTTGATTTCTTTTCTGTTTTTATCATAGTTTAATTTTGCTACTGTGATTTTCGGATTATTAATTTCTTCCGAATTGGTTTGATGTTCTGTCTGTGTAATGCTTTTTTCTAAAACTACTTCTTCTATTGAAAGATCTGTAAAATTGATTAACTGAAATAGTTCGGTTTTTTGTATGATATACAATTGTTCGGTTTCTACCACTTGCTTTTCTTCCTTTGCAAATAGAAACTGAATATCGTATAGATCGCTTTTGGGTTTGCTTCCTATGTTTACTTCTTTTTGAATTCTGTCTAAATTATTTTTCGAATTAATAACTTGTTGTTTTTGAATACTTAATAACTCTTGCGTGAATAATGTTTGATAATAGCTTTCTAAAATTTGAAGTTTGTATTCGTTTTCAATTACTTCTTTGTCTGCTTTTGCAATCTCAATATTTATTTTATCTCTTTGAGTATTGGCTAGTTTATTAAAATCGAGTAGATTCATTTGAGCATTCAAATAGAAATTATCATATTGAATATTTGAACTTACTCTTCCATTGGTTGAAGGGTCAATTGTTGAACCAAAATTATAACTCTGACTTCCAAACAAGTTTACTGTTGGTAAAATTTCATTAACAAAGCTATTCTTTGCTTTCTGTGTGCGTTTTACTTCAAGCAAGTTTATTTTTATTTGAATACTATTCTCTAGTCCAATACCAATACATTTTTGTAAAGACCAAGAATTATCTTGGCCTTTTACAAAAAAACTAATTAGTAGAAAAAACGCTACTTTACTTATTTTATTCATATTTTAAATATTTTAAAACATCTACTCTTGTTGCTTTGTAAGCTCTCGAAAGCACAACAATTAACGTTAAGCTTAATAGAATTAAGAAACCTACCAAGAAAGGTACAAATGAGATATTTATTCGGTAAGCGAAATTTTCTAACCATAGTCCTAATAAATAATAAGCTGGAAACAGTGCAATTAGAAAGCCTATAACACAAAACACAATATATTGTTTAGACAGTTCTTTTAGAAGCACATTTGTTTCTGCTCCAAGGGTTTTTCGTATGGCTATTTCTTTCATTCTCCTTTGAATGGAATAACTTGCAAGTGCGAAAAGTCCGAACAATGCAATTAATACCACTACAATATTTAGTAATGAAAATAGATTTTTCATTTTTATAAACTTTTCAAAAGTTCTAGCATATCTTTTATCTACAAAATCATAGCTAAAAGGATACTCTGTATCTACTTTTTTCACCCAAAATTTCTCAATATTACTGATGGTTTGCTCTAGGTTTTCTGGTTCTACTTTTACATAAATTGTATTCACATTTTGAAGCATCCAATCGATTGTTTTAAAATGAAAGAAAGACATGGGTGGAATTTCAGCTTGTGGACCATATAAATGAAAATCTTTCACAACACCAATAATTTTTAATTTATTCCCATTCCATTCAACCGTTTTACCAATTGGATTTTTTTCATTCATCATTTTTAATGTTGTCTCATTAATCATCATCGTATTTATAGTATCTGATGCGAATTTTTCATTAAAAAATCTTCCTTCTATAACATTAGTCTTCATCATTTCAAGCATTCCAAAATCTACCGCCATATTTTGTCCTTGAATTGTAGCATCATTATATCTAAAACTTGATGATGAAGTTGCTCCATTTCCAAATTTAAAAGCACCTGTCGAAACTTGTTTCACTCCATTAATCTTAGCAACTTCTTGCTTTATAGTATTATAGCGTGTGATTAATTTTTGTTGATAATTTTCTTCTTTATAATCATATGGATTTCTATATGAAATTTCTAAAACTTGTTCACCTTGAAATCCTAAGTCCTTATTCAACATAAACTGTACTTGTTCATAAACAATATAAGATCCAACTATAAAAAATGTTGCAATTGCAAATTGAAGAATTAGCATTCCGTTTCTTAACCATACTCCACTCTTACTTCTTCCGAAATTGCCTTTTAAGACTTTTAATGTTTCAAAATTTGACACATAAATTGCTGGAAATATTCCTGCTACAATTACTGTTATAATGAAAATTGAAATAATCTGCACATAGAATTGACTTCCGTGAATAATTAGCTCTTTCTCTAAAAAACCATTATAATAGGGCAATGATAGTTCAACTAGTACTAATGAAATTACTACAGCAAACAAAACCATTATTATTGTTTCAAATACAAATTGTTGAATAATGTTACTTTTTGTAGCACCAATTATTTTACGAACACCAACTTCTTTTGCTCTTTTTATTGCATTTGCTGTCGCTAAATTAACATAGTTTACCACTGAAAGTATTAGGATTAAAAAAGACAACCCAACCAGTATCATTAACATTTGATAGTTTCCATTTCCTTCTGGATAACCGTGTGTTACTGAATGTAACCGTGCTGAAGCTAAAGGCTCTAGTATATTATTAATTGACCCGTATAGTTTTATATATTCTTCCGTTGAAATGCCCTCATTTTCTGCTTCTCTTGACATTTTATACTTGAAGAATAACTGATTTAATTTCCCTTCTACTTTTGTTTTTTGAGATGGATCTTTCAATTTCAATAATAATCCGAAATTAAAATTCCCCCATTGATCACTATTTGCTTCTAATTGCTTATCAATTATATTGGTCACTACTTCCGGAGCAATGGATGATTTTTTATTTATTTTATAAACTCCCCTAACTACTAAAGTTCTACCAGAATATTGTACTTCTTTTCCCATTGCTTCATCTTCCCCAAATAGTCGTTGAGCAACTTCTTCTGAAAGCGCAATACTTGTATTGTCTTGAATCGCTGTTTTTCCGTTACCTTTAATAAATTCAAAAGGAAAAAAATCAAAAAAGTTATTTTGTGCGTCGAATATTTTTTCGATTAACTGTTTCTCACCTTTATAGGTTATTATTTCGTCATAATACCATGTGTTAAAATAACAATGCGATTCTACTTCTGAAATGTCTCCTAAATATTTCCCTAACGGACTTGCAGTATATCCCCAAACTAAATCGTTACCTAAGTCACTAACAACTTGATGTACTTTATCTTTTTCAGGATTCCAATCGTTATAACTTTGTTCATCATTCCAATATAACGTAGCAAATATTAGTCCTGCAATTCCAATACTTAATCCTAAAATATTAAGAAAAGTGAAGAGTTTGTTATGTCTTATATGATGCAAAAGAAGGTTTGTCCAATTTTTTAACATAATTTATTTTTTAAATTAATTATTCGTATTTTAAGTATTTCAAAACATCTACTTTAGTTGCTACAAAAGCTCTAGAAAGCACTACTAGTAATGTTAATGCCAATAAACTGACAAAACCGACAATGAAAGATGTTAATGGAATTTCTATTCTATAAGCAAAGTCTTCCAACCATAAATTCAGTAGATAATAGGTCGGAAACAATGCTATTAAAAACCCTATCACACAAAAAACAACATATTGTTTAGAAAGTGTTTTAAGTAAGGTATTTGTTTCTGCACCAAGTGTTTTTCGAATTGCAATCTCTTTCATTCTACTTTGAATAGAATAGGTTGCTAAAGCAAACAATCCGAACAGAGCGATAAGAATAACAATGACATTTAATGCCGTAAACAAGTTTTTCTGTTTTACAAAACTACTATATGACCTTTTGTATTCTTTATCTACAAAATCATATGAAAAAGGATAGTTTGAATCCACTTTCATTTGCCAAAAATGCTCTATATCTGTCAAAGCTTGCTCCATCGTTTCTGCTTCAACATCAACATAGATATTGTTTAAAGTAGCTATGAACCAAGGAATCGTTTTAAAATGAAAAAAGGACATAGGAGGAATTTCTTCGCTTGGATTTCCTAAATTAAAATCTTTCACAACACCAACAATAATAGTTTCTTTTCCATCCCAATCTACTTTTTTCCCTATTGGATTTGGCTCGTTCAACATCTTTAACGCTGTTTCATTAATTAGCATCGAATTAATAGTATCTTGAGCATATTTCGGATCGAAATATCTTCCTTGTACCATTTTTATTTGCATCATTTCAAGCATTCCAAAATCAACTGGAATGTTATTTCCACTAATACTGATGTCTTTATATGTATAGTCTATTGTTGTTGGAGCACCACTACCAAATTTAAAAGCACCACCAGCTACTTTCTTAACTCCCTTTATTTTTAGAAGTTCGTTTTTAATAGTTATGTATTTATCAAACCTAATCTTATTCGTTATTCCATCTCCACCTATATTTCTATACGATATATTTAATATTTGATCGCCTTTAAAGCCTAAATCTTTCGTATTCATGTAGTCTATTTGCTGATAAACTATATAAGATCCTACAATAAAAAATGTCGCAATTGCAAATTGTAATATTAACATTCCATTTCTTAACCACACTCCTGCTTTACTTCTATTAAAATTTCCTTTTAACACTTTTAGCACTTCAAAATTGGCAACATAAAGAGATGGAGAAACACCCGCAGTAAATAAGATTCCTATAAAAACAATTACTAGTTGTATAAATATTTGTTGAAATTGTATGTTGATATTTTTATCTAAAAAAGAATTATAAAAAGGCAATGTTAGTTCTACAATTACTAATGAAAGTAACATTGAAAATGACACAATTATAATCGTTTCAAAAATGAATTGAATTACTATATTCTTTTTTGAAGCTCCTAGAACTTTGCGCACTCCTACTTCTTTTGCTCTTTTCATTGCAGTAGCAGTAGCCATATTTATGTAATTAAAAATTGACAAACATAGAATTAAGATACTTAATCCCATCATTATAATTAGAAACTGATAATTTCCTTTACCTTCTGCTAAACCATTTGTTTTTGTATGCAAACGTACTTCAGACAAAGGTTCTAATGATACTTTTGTTGCTCCATACTTCTCGATAAATTCATCTGTAGAAATACCTCTTTGTTTTGCAAAACGTACGGTCATATTATCATGATACAACTCTTTTATTTTTTTTAGAATTTGATTTTTAGAATTCGCATTCTTCACTTTCATTAACAAAACAAACTGATAATTACCCCATTGATCAATATGTTCTTTAATTCTAGTATCCATGAAATTGACTACACAAGAAGGTTGATACGATGCATTATTATTTATTTTATAAACACCTCTCACTCTCATTTTCTTATCTCGAAATGTAACTTCTTTATTCAATGCCGATTCATTACCAAATAATTGCATTGCCAATTCTACTGATAAACAAATACTATTTTCATCGGGCAACGCTGTATTTTTATTGCCACTCACAAATTCAAAAGGAAAGAATTCAAAAAAGTTTTTTTGAGTAAAAAGAACCTTGTCCGATTGAACTTTCTTGCTCTTAAACCGAATAATATCATTAACATAATCTCCGTCTAAATAACAATAAGAGATTACCTCATCTGTTTTTTTAATCAAATTAGAGCCAACGGCAGCAGAACCTGATGTCCAGAAAATATTCTCATCTACTTGATTTACCAATAAGAAAATAGTGTCTTTGTTTGGATTCCAATCATCATAGCTTTTTTCATCATTCCAATATAAAATAGCAAATATTAATCCTGCAATACCAATACTTAACCCTAGAATATTTAGAATGGTAAACAGTTTATTATTTTTAACATGGAATAGAAATATATGTAACCAGTTTTTTAACATAACAGTTCGTTTTTTATTTAATCTGAAAAGAAACTCAGATTGAATGATGATTTTGATGATTATTTACCTCTTACAGCACCCGAAGAACTTTCTTCTTTTTTAACTTCAGATGGGTTTCCATAATAGTTTATTGAAGCGCTTGATGATGCTTTTGCTTCGATTGATTTTGTTACTTTTAAAACAATAGCTGCAGACGAACTCGCTTTAAGGATTGCATTTTCGACTGTAAATTCTTTTAAATTACATTTTGATGAACTACTTGCTTTTGCAGAAATTGTTGTTGCTTTCCCAGATAAATTCACATCGCTTGAACTACTTGATTTTATTTCAATAGAAGTTGCAGTTACATTTCCAGAAAAATCGCCACTAGATGAAGCATCAATAGTAACATCTGTAGCCTTAAAATTTCCTGAAACACTTCCAGAAGAACTCACTGTAACATCTAAACTTGTACTTGCGTTAGTGTTTTCAATTGTAACATCAGCAGAGGAACTTGCTTTTATAGCTTCTAAATTTGGACCTGAAACTGTAATTTTCAGTAGCAAAAACTCCACTCCATTTACCCAACTTACATTTTTACCCTTTGAACGCCTTTTACTCTTTCCCTCATTTTTATAGTCTTTTGTATCAACATATAGTTTTAAAGTTCCATTTTCAACTTCAGTTTTTACATATTTTAAGTTTTCTTTATCATCTGTTTCTACTTTTATACTTTTTGTATTGGAAACTTTATAGGACACATCAATTGCGTTTGATACTTGCAACTTATTAAAATCTGTTACATCTCTATTTTCAATCACTTGTGCAACTGAAAATACACAGATTAAAAATGATGTTATAGTGAAAATTATTTTAGTCATGATTGTTTATTTTAAGAGATTAACACATCTACTTTTTTAGAATTATTTCTTTCTGAAAGCACCATTCCATCTTTCATAATGATTGTTTTCTGAGAAAAAGAAGCATCATAATCAGAATGAGTTACCATTAAAATAGTTGCTCCTTGTGCATGTAAATCGGTTAATAATTCCATTACTTCATTTCCGTTTTTAGAATCTAAATTTCCTGTTGGTTCATCGGCTAAAATGATTTTTGGGTCGTTTATCAATGCTCTTGCAACAGCTACACGTTGTTGTTGTCCTCCAGAAAGTTGTTGTGGATAATGTTTTAAACGATGAGAAATTCCCAAACGTTCTGCAATTATTTCTACTTTTTTCTTTCTTTCTGAAGCTGCAACATTATTATAAATTAAAGGCAATTCAATATTATCATAGACTGAAAGTTCATCGATGAGATTAAAGTTTTGAAAAACAAAGCCTATATTTTGTTTTCTAACTTTAGCTCTTTCTTGTTCTTTTAGTCCTAACATTTCCTGACCTAATAGTTGATAGCTTCCTGTTGATGCACTATCTAAAAGACCTACAATATTTAAAAGTGTCGATTTTCCACTTCCTGATGGCCCCATAATAGTTACAAATTCTCCTTGATTGATTGCGATTGAAACCTCGTTTAATGCTTTTGTTTCTACTTCTTCTGTTTGAAACACTTTTGAAAGTTTGTTGATGTTTATCATAATTTTTTTATTAGTAATTAACTTTTTCTACTCTTCTATATTTAATTCTTCTATATTTTCATAATCTTTATAGGAAGATGTTATCACTTTATCTCCAGATTCTAATCCTTCTAAAACTTCATAATATAAAGGATTCTCTCTTCCTAATTTAATCGTTCTGCGTACTGCTTTGTTTCCGTTTACAACAAAAATCCATTTTCCAGACGTTTCTTGATAAAAGCTTCCTTTTGAAAGCACTTTGGTTTTTGTTTTCTCAGATAAATTGATTCGTACTCCAAAAGAAATTCCTTGATTTAATTCTAAATCTTCTTTTTCCATAAAATTAAGTTCTACAATAAATCTTCCATTCTTCACTTCAGAAATTACTTTTGAAATTTGAATTTTTATCGTTTTACCATTATGATCTACAGAACCTGTTTGACCTTCTGCTACTTTGTTCAAATAAAACTCATCCACATCAGCTACGAGCTTATATCCCTTCATTACGTCTATTGTTCCAATACTATTACCTTGTGTAAATGTTTTTCCTAAAATAGGCTCAAATGAAGACAGTCTTCCTGAAAGTGGTGCTGTTATTAAGAAATTATTTTTATTCTTTCTTAAGATAGACAAACTCTGATTCATAATACCTATTGATTGATTCAGTTGACCAATCTGAATTTTATTCGCTTGTTTTTCCTTAGTTACACTTTGTTTTATAATATCCATTCGTTCTTTCTGAAAACGATAATTCTCTTGTGTTACCGTCCATTCATTTCTAGCAATTATTTCTTGTTCAAATAATTTTTTATTTAAGTCGTATAAATTCTTTGCATCTAGAAAATCGTGTTCAATAGCAATTAAATCTTTGGCTAAATTTAATTCTTGATTTCGTAAGTCTAATTTGGCTTTATTTAGATTATTTATCTGCTCTATAATTGATGTTTCTTGTTGCATATATGTTAACTCAGTATTTGGGTTATACAAACGGACTAACGGCTGTCCTTTGGTTACCAAATCTCCATTCTCTACATAAATTTCTTGAACAGCACCACCTTCAATTACGTTAACTAACATTGAATGTAAAGGAGTTACTTTTGCTTGAAACAATATAAAATCTTCAAAAAAATCTGAAGAGACCGTTTTTACAGTAATTTCAGCCTTCTTTACATTGAAACTTCTCTTCTTTGTTACAGAAACAAATATCAAATAGCCTAAAACTATGAGTATTGGTAATGCTAAAAGTAACTTCTTTTTACTATTTTTACGCTTTATGACAGTGTCCATGCTTTAAATTTTCTAGATATAGTGGCAATTTCATGCCAAGGATTTAAAAATCACAAAGCACTACATAACAATTACTTACATTTAAAAAACAAAACTTAATGTTCATTTTCGAACACCATTTGTACACAACTGAACAGTAAATGAAAAAAACACAAGCCAATATATTAATAATCGATGACCAAGAGGACATTCTTTTTTCGGCAAAAATGCTTCTTAAAAAACATTTTGAAACTATTCATACTTTGAGTAACCCAAAAAATGTAGTGCAATTGCTAGCTGAAAACACCATTAACCTTGTGTTATTAGACATGAATTATCGCATTGGTTTTGAAGATGGTAAAGAAGGATTGTATTTTTTAAAAGAAATAAAGAAACTATCTCCTAAAACGGTTGTCATTCTAATGACTGCTTTTGGGAAAGTAGAAACTGCTGTAGAAGGACTAAAGTCAGGTGCTTTCGATTATGTTTTGAAACCATGGGACAACGACAAGTTACTAGAAGCTGTAAAAAAAGGAGTAGACGAATCTCGAAAACACCAAAAGAAAAATGCTTCAATAGACAGTGTTAACACCTATTTTATTGGAACTTCTCCTGTTATTAAAAAAGCCTATACTCTTGCTGATAAAGTCGCAAAAACAGATGCTAATGTTTTAATTCTAGGAGAAAACGGAACAGGAAAATACGTTTTGGCTCATTACATTCATTCAGTTTCTAATCGAAAAGAAAACGCTTTTGTTCATGTGGATTTAGGCTCACTTAATGAAAATATTTTTGAGAGTGAATTATTCGGTTATGCGAAAGGTGCTTTTACAGATGCAAAAACAGATACTGCTGGACGTTTTGAATCGGCACAAAATGGTACTATTTTCCTAGATGAAATTGGTAATGTTCCCATTCATTTACAAGCAAAATTATTACAAATCATTCAGACAAAAACTGTTACTCGTCTTGGGGAATCAAAACCAAGGCCACTTGATGTTCGAATTATTACGGCTACCAATTTAAATTTAAAACAAGAAGTTGGTATTAAAAACTTTCGTGAAGATTTATTCTACCGTATTAATACTATGGAAATTACACTACCTCCTTTGCGTGAACGTTTAGCTGATAAAATTCCATTAGCTGAATTTTTATTAAACAAGATGATTGTTAAATATGAAAAAGGAAAGGTTACATTCGACGAAAAAGCACTACATCAAATTGAAGAACATGCTTGGAATGGAAACATTCGCGAAATGGAAAACCGAATAGAACGCGCTATTATTCTTTGCGAAAATGACAGTATTAAAGTTGCCGATTTAGATTTAGAAATTATTACGCGCTATGAAGAGAATCAAGATGATTTACAATTATCTGATATTGAAAAAATAACGATTGAAAAAGCTTTAGTTAAAAACGAATATAACATTAGCAAGTCGGCAGAAGAATTAGGTTTATCTAGAGCTTCATTGTACAGAAGAATTGAAAAATATAACATTATAACTCCATAACATGATTGCTTCTTTTAAAATTTACAATCAATTATTTCTTCGATTATTACTCATCTTAGTTGTGTTTGGTGTCGTATTTTTTCTATTACAGAAGGAATTAATCTATACTGCCATTTTTATTGGTTTATTGATTATTTGCTTGGTTATTGAGCTTTATATTTACTTAAAAAATGCTTTTCAGTTTTATGACAAAACCATTCAGGCTATTTTACAAAATGATTTTTCTGCCGATTTTTCCAAACATAAATCTCACGTAAATTACAAAAGCTTATTCAAACTATATGATACTTTAAAGAACAAGCAAAACGAACATGTTTCTAAAGATATTATTTATCGTTCCATTTTAAATAACATTGAAACAGGCATTTTAATTCTACAAAAAGAAAAAAACGATTGGAACATTTTTTTAATGAATGATTATTTTTCATCTCATTTTGAAGTCCCAAAAGTAAGCAAATGGCATTATCTTAAAAATCAATTTCCTTCACTTTGCACATTAATTGAAGAACAAAATTTTAGTGAAATTAAAACTTCCTTACAAATCAGAGTCAATCAACAAGACACCCAAACTTTTGTAATGCAATCTTCTAGAACAAAAACGTACAATCAAGAATACTATATTGTTCTGCTCGACTCTATTCAGAAAGTAGTTGAAAAGAAAGAAAAAGAAGCTTGGATTAACCTAATGAAAGTCATTTCTCATGAACTTCTAAATTCCTTAACACCTATTCGTTCGCTTTCACAAAACTTAAAGGAACTAGTCGAGCAAGAATCTTTTACTAATGAAGATTTAGAAGATATGAAGCAAAGTGTTCAAACCATGCTTAACCGTAGTAACCATTTACAGCAATTTGTAGAGAGCTACCGAAAACTAGCAATGTTACCAACTCCTCAAAAAGAAAAAATAGAGCTAACAGAAATTGTAAATAATGGATTAGAAATAATGCGCCCGTTATTTAAGAAAGAGAAAATTGAAGTACAAAACACTATTGATTTTAAACATTGGTTTAGTGTTGACAAATTACAAATAGAACAAGTTTTAATTAATTTATTAACGAATAGTATCTATGCTTTGGCAGACAAAACCAATAAGAAAATTATTTTGGCAGCTGAAACTAAAAACAAAAGATTATTCCTTTCTATTACCGATACTGGAAATGGAGTTGATCCTGAAATTGAAGATAAAATATTTTTACCTTTCTTCACTACAAGAAAAGAAGGCGCAGGAATTGGCTTAACCTTATCTAAAAATATAATTGAAGCTCATGGCGGTTACTTGTCCTATCAAAACAAAGATGATAAAACCACATTTATGATTTGTTTGATGGATTAATTTTGTGTAATCATGAAAACCGTATAAACTAAGCACTAATTTCAGGTTCCCAAAAGTGTTTTTCAAAGTCGACAATTTTATTTTCAACTACTTTAACACCTTCGCTTTCTAAAAGTTGCTGCATCAAGTTAGTTCCATCAAAATGAAACTTACCAGTAAGTAATCCATTTCTATTTACTACTCTATGTGCAGGAATATCATCCATAGTATGACTAGCATTCATTGCATAACCAACCATTCTTGCTGAACGAGCTGCTCCTATTGCTTTTGCAATTGCTCCATACGAAGTTACTTTTCCTTCAGGAATTTGCCTTGCAACGTCATAAACACGTTGAAAAAAATTATCCTTATTTGATTCTTTCTTTTCCAAAATTAAGTAGCAATCATTTTATAAAGTGAAGAAATAGCTACAATTCCTGTTATTGCTGCAATAATGAAATTTATATTTCTAATTAAGAAACCTACTTTATGTTCAATTCGTTTAAATAGTACTGCATAGATATAAAAAACCAAAAGCGTTCCAAAACCAGCACCTAAAATAAAAAACCAGTTCGATACCGTTGAAAAATCATAAATATTTTTCGATGACAATGTTAGACTTGAAAAAACATAATAAGGAATGGCAAACATGTTTAACGAAGACATTATAATCCCATAGAAAAAACGATTTTTCTTACTCTTAATTTCCACTTCTTTTTCCGGCTTTTTAGCTCTAAAACCACTATAAATGAAGAATATCGTTAATATTATAAATATAAAAACGGCAAATTTCTTTAAACTTTCACTAACTCCGGGATGACTTTCCAAAAATTTAGCAAAATATAGTCCTACAAAACATTGCACTAAAACAATTAATCCAGCACCATAACCAAACAAAAGACCTGCTTTTTTACTCTCGTTTACACTTAGTTTTGCCACTATCATATTTAACATCCCTGGAGGAATTATACCAATAAAAGCAATTAAAAAACCTAAAAGTAAAGGAAGTAAATAAGTCATGTAATTATTTAATTTTGAATTGAATATAGGTTATTGCTTTGTTATGCTCTAAATATTGACTTTCATAAAAAGTTTGAATTTTTATTACTTCTTCTGGTGCTCCTTCATTATGATATACGTTATGATTCGCATACAACACTTCGTGTCCTTCTCCATGCAATAAACCAAGAGTATAACCATGCATAAACTCACTGTCTGTTTTTAAATGCATTAATCCATCTGGTTTTAAAACCTTTTTATAGCGTTGCAAAAACTCAGTATTTGTCATTCTGTGCTTTGTGCGCTTATATTTTATTTGTGGATCTGGGAAAGTAATCCAAATTTCATCTACCTCATTCTCTTCAAAACAATGTTCTATAAGTTCAATCTGAGTTCTAATAAAAGCTACATTGTTCATGCCGTTTTCTTGAGCTGTTTTCGCACCTCTCCAAAAACGAGCTCCTTTAATATCGATACCAACAAAATTTTTATTTGGAAAACGTTCTGCTAAACCTACCGAATATTCGCCTTTACCACAACCTAATTCTAAAACAATTGGGTTGTCGTTTTTAAAAAATTCGCTATTCCATTTCCCTTTCAATTGAAAACTTTCTGAAACTACTTCTTCTCTAGTTGGTTGAAAAACATTTGTGAATGTTTCGTTTTCTTTAAATCTTTTAAGTTTATTCTTACTTCCCACGATGTCTGATAATTTTTTGTAAAATTAATGAAATAAAGTTTTAATAATCTTTGATTAACTTTAATTAAATATATATTTTCTTTTTTTGTAAAAAGAAATATTTTGAAAAGAAGAAAAGTTGAGGTCGTTGTCATTTCAGACGTTCATTTAGGAACCTATGGTTGTCATGCAAAAGAATTGCTAGCCTATTTATCATCGATTAAACCCAAAACTTTAATTCTTAATGGAGACATTATAGATATTTGGCAATTTAGAAAGTCCTATTTCCCTGCTAGCCATCTAAAAATTATTAAAAAAATAATTTCTTTAAGTTCCAAGGGGACAAAAGTATATTATTTAACAGGAAATCATGATGAATTTCTTAGAAAATTTAGCGATTTACATTTAGGAAATCTAAGTTTATTAGATAAATTGGTACTTGATTTAGATGGTAAGAAGGCTTGGTTTTTTCATGGAGATGTTTTTGATTCTTCTATTACGCACGCAAAATGGCTAGCAAAATTGGGTGGTTGGGGTTATGATTTGCTAATTTTGATTAATCGATTCTTGAATTGGGTTTTAGCAAAAATGAAAAAAGAACCTTATTCACTATCTAAAAAAATAAAAAACAACGTAAAATCTGCTGTTAAATTTATTACTAACTTTGAAAACGTTTGTACGGAATTAGCAATAGAGAATAATTACAACTATGTGGTTTGCGGACATATTCACGAACCCAAAATTGAGCATATAGAAACTCCAAAAGGAAAAACTATCTATTTAAACTCTGGAGATTGGATTGAAAACTTAACGGCTCTTGAATATAATAATAAAAAATGGAAACTTTACAAACACGAAAAGAATGAAAATAGTGTTAATGAAGAATCTTTTTTTGAATATGAAAACAAGTTAGCAGAACAGTTTATTACTGCTTTAAAATAAATCTCAACTGGTAATAACTCCATAAATGAAAGAACGAATATTAATTACTCCTTTAAATTGGGGCTTAGGTCACGCTACAAGATGCATACCTATTATTAAAGCTTTAGAAAGAAATAATTTAGAGCCTGTAATTGCTTCTGATGGAGTTGCCTTGAGCTTATTAAAAAAAGAATTTCCACATTTAATTGCGATTGAACTTCCTTCCTACAAAATAAAATATTCTGAGAAGGGAAAAAACTTCAAATTGAAGCTCTTTTCTCAAATACCAACTATTATTAACGCTATAAAATCGGAAAGAAAAGCTACTAAAGAAATTATCGATGCCTATCAAATTAAAGGATTAATTTCAGACAATAGACTTGGTGTTTTTTCAAAAAAAATCCCTTCCGTTTTCATTACACATCAACTGAATGTTTTAACAGGAAACACAACTTGGTTCACAACACAATTGCATCAATACTATATTAAAAAATATACTGAATGTTGGATTCCAGATATGGAAAATAAACCAAACTTATCGGGTAAATTAGGTCATTTAGAAGATGCTTTCAAAACCTTAAAATATATTGGTCCGTTAAGTCGACTTCATAAAAAAGTTGTAGAAAACAAATATGACTTATTAATTGTTCTCTCTGGCCCAGAACCACAACGAACTTTATTAGAAAACAAACTAATTCACGAATTAGAAAACTACCCGAAAAATGTTCTTTTCGTTAAGGGAATTATTGATAGTAAGCAAAAAATCACTATCGAAAAAAACATCACTTATTACAATTTCATGAAAAGTGATGAATTAGAAATTGCTTTTAACGAGAGTAGTCAAATTTTGTGTCGATCAGGTTACACTACCATAATGGATTTGGCACATTTAGGAAAGAAAGCCTTCTTCATTCCGACACCTGGGCAATATGAACAAATATACCTTGCGAAAAAATTCAAGAAAGAAGGCATAGCTCCTTATTGTAATCAAGAAGATTTTAAAGTTGAAAAATTAGAAGAAATTCCACTATATAGTGGTTTTGTGAATCATTCTGCAAAGATTAGCTGGAAGAAGCTATTAAGTCTTTTCCAAAGTAAATGAAAATTCTGAACCTACACCAAACTGACTTTCTACATAGATTTTTTCTTCATGCCCTTCTATAATATGCTTCACAATTGCAAGTCCTAAACCAGAACCTCCTTCACTTCTAGCGCCACTTTTATCGACACGATAAAAACGTTCGAACAATCTAGGAATATGTTGTTTTGCGATACCTTCTCCATTATCGGTTACTCGAACAATTATTTTATTATTCACTAAGTCCTCAATACTAATTTCTGTAGTTCCACCTTGTTTTCCATATTTAATAGAATTCATAACAAGGTTTGTAACAACTTGCTGTATTTTCTCCTGATCTGCAATAACTTTTATAGGTTTGTATTTTATGTCGAATGTTAAAGAAATATTCTTTTTTGAAGCCCTCATTTCTAACAGATCAAAAACACCTTGAACAACATCAACGATATTGAATTCTGAAAGAGCCAAGTTAATATCACCCGTTTCAAGCTTAGTAATTAAATCTAAATCTTTCACAATGTAAATTAATCGCTCCACTCCTTTTTCTGCTCTTTGTAAATACTTTTTACGTATTGCCTTGTCATCCATCGCTCCATCTAGCAATGTGAGCAAATACCCTTGAACCGTAAACAAGGGTGTTTTTAGTTCATGAGAAATATTCCCTAGAAACTCTCTTCGGTATTCTTCTCTAATTTTTAAAGTTTCAATTTCTACTTTTTTATCTCTAGCAAACTTCTGAACTTCTCTTGTCAAAGTAGCCATATCTGTAGTTACAGGTTGATTTCTAAAAGAAGCATTTTCTAGTAAGGAAACATCATCATAGATTTTCTTTACCCTTCTATAAATAAAGCGTTCCACTCTATATTGAAGCACAAAAAAACAAAATGCAAATACCGAAAGTCCAAAAAAGAATACAACCCAGGAACTTCCTTTTAGAAAAAAATAATTTAAAAGAGAAAATAATCCAGAAGAGAAAATAGTAACATAGGTAGCCGATTTAACAGCAAACTTGTATGATTTTTTAAAATTAATAACCATTTAAATTTCTAGTTTATAACCTACTCCTTTAATAGTTTTAAAATAATCATCTCCTATTTTTTCTCTAAGCTTTCTAATATGAACATCGATAGTTCTTCCTCCAACTACAACTTCATTACCCCAAACTTTATCTAGAATTTCTTCTCTTGTAAATACTTTCCCAGGTTTAGTTGCTAAAAGATAAAACAATTCAAATTCTTTTCTTGGTAATATAATTTCCTCATCCTTACGAACAATTTTATATTCCTCTCTATTAATTTCAATATCACCCACCATTAAAGTATCACTTGCAATTTCATTTTCTTTTAATCTTCTTAAAAGCGCTTTTACTTTACTTACTAATACTTTTGGCTTAATCGGTTTAGCAATATAATCATCTGCACCAGCATCAAAACCAGCTACTTGAGAATAATCTTCTGAACGAGCAGTTAGAAACGTAATTATTGTATTTTCAAAATCAGGCAGTTTCCTAATATTTTCACAAGCTTCAATACCATCCATTTCTGGCATCATAACATCCATAATTATCAAATTAGGATGTTCTTTTTTTGCCTTAGCAATCGCCTCTTTACCATTTGCAGCAGTAACTATCTGATACCCTTCTTGCGACAGATTATACCCTATTATTTCTAATATATCCGGCTCATCGTCAACTAACAAAATCTTAATATCTCTTTTTTTCATAATATAATAAAGTTCTCCCTATCGATTGTAAAGGTAAATATAATCTAAAATTTTTCAAGGACTTTACAATTATTTAATGCCTTTACAATTACATAACATTTAAAAAACTTTTTTATAACAAGCAAGTAACACTCTAGTAATCTTGCAGAAGTTCCTTTGCACAAAATTCAACAACACAAAATGAGACTACATTTATTACTAAGCTTTTTATTTATTAGCCTTTACTCTTTCAGTCAAACGGGAACAGTATCTGGAGTTATTTTAGATAAAGAATACAACAACGAACCATTACCTTTTGCTAATGTACTAATAAAAGGAACAACAATTGGAACTTCAACAGATGATCTTGGAAAATATTCATTATCTGTTAAACCTGGGAGTTATGTTTTAGAAATTGGATATCTTGGTTACGAAACAAAAGAAATCACTTTCACTATTAAAGCAGGAGAAAAAAAAGTAATTAACCATACTTTAGAAGCAAGTGGTGTACAATTAGACGATATTGTAGTTACGCACTCAGTCCTTAAAGAAAAAGAGAGTGTGTTACTTCAAGAACAACAGAAAGCTGTAGAAATAACTCAGGTTATTGGTGCACAAGAACTATCAAGAAAAGGAGTTAGTAACGCTGAAGCTGCTGTAACTAAAACAAGTGGGGTAGCAAAACAACAAGGAGCTAAAAACGTTTTTGTAAGAGGACTTGGAGATCGATATAATTCTACATCTTTAAACGGACTAGCTTTACCATCTGATGATCCAGAATATAAGAATATTTCTCTAGACTTCTTTGGAACAGAAGTAATCCAAAACGTTGGAATAAACAAGGTGTTTAGCTCTTCTTTATTAGGAGATGTTGGCGGTGCAAATATCAATATTATATCAAAAGAGTTAGGATCAGGAAATGAGCTAGAAATTGGAGTATCTTCTGGTTTCAATACACAAACAATAGGAAAACAATTCTTTTTAATTGATGGTAACAACTGGTTTGGTACTCAAAGAACAGAATCTAACATTTCAAACTTAAATAATTACACATTCAGAAACAATCTTAAACCAAAAGAGCAAAATCTTCAACTAAATGGTGGTTTTTCAATCTCTGGAGGTAAAAAATTTCATATTGGTGAGAAAAACTCACTTTCATTATATTTAGTTGGAAGTTTCGACAATAGCTATTTATTCTCAGAAGGAAACATTAAACAAACAAATAGTATTGGATCTATTTACCAAGATCAAAAGTTTGAAAAATACAATTACAATGTATCTCAACTATTAATGAATAATATGAAATATAAATTTGGAGATGGACACTCATTATCTTTGAATAATATTTTAATACACAACAACAACCAAACATATGGAACTTACTTTGGGATAAACAACCCAGAGCAAGCAGGTGATATAGAATATTTAGTTAGACAACAAACAAATGATAATTTATTGTTCGTTAATCAATTATTAGCTAATATAAAAATATCTGAAAAACTAAAATACAATGCTGGATTAGCATTCAACACAGTTACTGGAAACGAACCAGATAGAAGGTCGAACAATTACTTACTTAGAGACGGATTCTATGCCCCACAAACAAACAGTGCAGGGGAAAACGAAAGATATTTCTCTAAACTAGATGAAAAAGACATTGTAGCAAATACGAGTATAAACTATGATTTTTCAAAAGAAGAAAAGACAAATTTAATTGAAATTGGTGGTGATTTCAGATTAACAACGAGACGATTTGATGCATTTACATTTAATCATGATTTCTCGACAAGAATTGCAACAGATATCAACAATCCTGATGTCATTTTTAATCAAAATTCAATAAATAATGGGACATTTAATTTAATTACAGGAAGAGGAAACAGTAATAATCCAAGAGCATTTGATCCTTTTTATTATGATGCAAATAGACTTATTGTAGCTGGATATGGTAAACTAACATATTCTTTTAATAAAAAACTAACTACTGTAATTGGAGTTAGAGGTGAAAAAATCAATCAAGAAGTGGAATATGACACAAATATTGCCTCTAGTAGAAATGTAGGACCTTCAAAGCTAGATAACACTTACATATTGCCAAGCTTAGCAATTAAATACAGCTTAAGTGACAAAAATATCATTAGATTCAACGCAAGTAAAACATACACATATCCTCAATTCAAAGAAGTTGCACCATTCAAATACCAAGATGTAAGTTTTTCAAGTCAAGGTAATCCAAACTTAATCGCATCAGACAATTACAATTTTGATTTGAAATTTGAAAAATACTTTGGTAAAGGTGAAATTATTTCATTAACCGCATTTGGTAAAATCATACAAAATCCAATTAGTAGATCTGAAATACCAAGTGCAGGAAGTACACTAACTTACTTAAATGTTGGAGAAAATGCAACTATTTTTGGATTAGAATTAGAACTAAGAAAAAACATAATCAACGATCCTAATGATACAGAAGCTAAAAACGCCTTATCCCTAGGATTAAATGCATCATATTTAAACACAAAAGTTAATTTAGATCAAAACTCAATCGCTCAATTCACTAATAACTCGAGTGAGCTTGAGGGAGCAACACCATTACTTGTAAACACAGATTTAACTTTTAATCACAAATTTGAAAAATCTGAATTCTCATCAACAATTGTACTTAACTATTTTAGCAATAGAGTATATTCAATTGGAACACGTGGATTCGAAAACATAGTTGAAAAATCTATTCCAACTTTAGACTTTGTATCTAAAATTAAATTAAATGACAAATTTAAGATAAGTCTAAAAGGATCTAATCTTTTAAACCCAAACTTTAGTCTTTCTAGAGATAGCGCAAACAATGGAGAAAACATTGTTTTAAAAGATTATAAAAAAGGAATAAACTTTTCAATTGGCTTTGGTTACTCTTTTTAACATTAAAGAAACATTAAAATAACTAAAGCATCAGATTAAAAAAACATTCACATAACATAGTGCTTTTACATTTGCAATCAAATAACACAATTAAAATTAAATTTTTAAAAAAATGAAAAAATTATTATTATCAGCATTAACTATTACTGCATTAACATTTACATCATGCAGTAGTGATGATAGTTCTACTGAACAAAACGGACCATCTGCTACAAATTTATCAGGAAATTTAGTTTCTGATTTGACTTTAGAAAACAACGGAGCAGATTACACATTGAACGGTGCTTTGTTTGTTAAAAACGGTGCTACATTAACAATCAAACCAGGAGTTACGATAAAAGCATTAGCTGGCGGAACTGATGTTTATATACTTGTTGAAAAAGGTGGGAAAATAATCGCTGACGGTACAGAAACAAGTCCAATTAAATTCACTTCAAATGCTACAAGTCCTTCAGCTGGTGATTGGGGAGGAATAATAATAAACGGAAAAGCGCCATTAAGTAGACAAACTGGTGCTGCTAGTAATGCTGCAACTGAAGTAAATACTGGAATCTTTTTTGGTGGAGATTTATCAAATGACAATTCTGGAATCTTAGATTATGTAATCTTAGAATATACTGGTGCACGTATTGATGACGAATCAGAACATAATGGACTAACCTTAAACGGTGTAGGTTCTGGAACAACAATATCTAACATATTCATCAAGAATGGTGATGATGATGGTATCGAATTTTTTGGAGGTACAGTAAACGCTTCAAATATATTAGTAGTTAATGCTAAGGATGATATGTTTGATTATACTCAAGGATATGCAGGAACATGTACAAATTTATACGGGATAAGAGAAGCTGGCTATACAGCTGTAACTTCTGACCCAAGAGGAATTGAAGCTGATGGTAATTTAGACGGTAATACACCTACTGATATCAATCAATCTGTTTTCACAATAAACAATGTTACAATTATCAACAATGGTGGAATTGAAATGTCTGACGCAATCAAAGTTAGAAGAGGTGCTACAGCAACTATAACAGGTGCTTATGTAGCTGCTGGTTCTGCAACATCTACTTTTGGTGATTTTGTAGACCTTGAAGACACTAAAGGTAGTGCAAACTCAGCAACTACAGTAACTGTTGTTGGAAACGCTGCTAACGGTGTAGATATTTCAGATAATAAAAACGCTCCAGCAGCAACAATTAATGCTACTAATGGTACTACTGGTTCTGTATCAACAACTTTATTTGCTTGGACTGGTTATAGCTTCTAATCAACAAAAGCATATAATTAATTTAGAATAATACTGATTAATTTTCTATATAAAAGTTAAAAATCCCTCAAATGAGGGATTTTTTTATGCAGTTTTTTTTTAGAATCCAGTATCCTATTCATATTAAAATAAAATTATTTAATAACTCAAAATTAACGCATTATAAACAACACTTAATCAATTAAGATCTACTTTTAAATAACATTAATAACCAATATATTATGAAAAAAATTATTTTATTAGTACTTCTTAGTTTCAACTTTTCAGCATGGTCTCAAACTTCAAGTTATAGATATCATGAACTAGAAGATTTAGGAATCTATATAGAAAATGCAATTTCTATTCATTGCGCTCAAACATATGCTCCATATCGTGTTATGGAAGTAAATTTTAGGCAAAATTATACACTAGAGGTCGGACAAATATATAAAGCTGACTTAGGTTTAAGCTATGGTAATTTTGGAACAAGGTATTACAGAGTTAAATATGCAGCTGGTTATGGTGTAGATAAAGGTGATGAAGTTGATACTCCTGTAAATTTTGGTAGCCCAATAGACGTTTGTAATGCGTTATCTTGGAAATATGTAAGACCTATATTATTAGGATCTACGTTGCAAGAAGCTAAAGATAATTATTGCTCTGGACAGACTGCTAACTCCACTAGAGAAAAAGTCAATATAAAAATAGAAAGTCCATTGACAATAGGGAATGTATACTTAATGGATTTCGGTTTAGGAAGTAATTATTACATAATTTATGGGGCAAATGTTGAAAAAGGAGATTCAGATTATGATTTAGATACTACAAGCAGCACAGCTGTTTTTTCATTCATTTCAGAAGCAACAATAAATTGCCCTAAACCCGATTTACAAGCAAATTCGATTTCACTAACTGGAAGTACAAATGTCTCTGCTGGTTCAGCTAAAACAGCAAATTATCAAATCACGAATATTGGTGGTTATGCAGATACTTCACAGTGTCAATTTTACCTTTCTAAAGACGATGCCGTTTTAAGTTCAAATGATGTCTTAATAAAGCAAATAAACATTGCAGCATTAAACACTAATGAAATTAAAAATGGCTCAACTTCATTAACTATTCCATCAACTACTGTAATCGGAAACTACTATATTATTATGAAAGTTAATAATAATACAGAAATAAATCTCAGTAATAATACAACATCATTTTTATTTTCCGTAACTGCTCCCGCAGGTTTTGCAGATTTAACTATTAACAAAAACAATGTTTATATTTATAGTAATTGTTCAGATTGTAATTCTAATTTAGGAAGTTTAGGAAGTAAAAGACATATTTTAAATAGAGCCTATAGTGGCATATTAAATATTCAGCAAATTATAATTGATAACATTGGAGCAGTTACTTCAACTAACTCAAATTTAAAATTTTACTTATCTACAAATGCAACTCTTAGTTCAGATGATTATTATTTTAACAATCGTGATGTTACATTAACATCTATTTCACCTAATGATTATTTACTAAAACAACAGTCCATTTTTGCAGTTGACATACCAAGTAACAAAGCATATGGAAATTATCACATTTTAATAGTTATTGACAAAGATGGTAGCGTAAATGAAGGGCCTAATGGTGGAGAAAACAACAATTTAATTACCATACCTATTAGTTATATTAATATGACTAATAGAACTCCCCCAACTTTAGATAAAAATCAATTTAATAATATACAAAAAAACAACAATGAGTTAATTACAAAATCATACGACTTATCTATCTATGATTTTTCAGGAACACTAATTAAATTTTCTACCATAAATTCTCTTGAACAAGAAAGTGAAATCATAAGTACACTCCCATCAGGTTTGTACATAATAAAAACACCTTTAGAAACTAGAAAAATATCTAAATAATTTAAAATAATCAAAACTATACAGATTATAAATCCTACATAAAAAGTTAAAAATCCCTCAAAAGAGGGATTTTTTTATTTGGCATTGTTATTGCTAATTATATTTTAATTATATTTACACCTCAAATAGTTATGTTAGTGATAAAAAAATACTTTTATATTATTCTTATTGGTGCTTTTATGTTTTCTGCGAATGTTTATTCACAGGACACAAAAGGGAATACCACAAACAAATCTCAAGAGACTTCGATTGAGGGATTGACTATTTACCCCAACCCAGTAAACACTGGAAAAATATACATTAGCAGCAAATCTTCTATTGAAAAAAAAGTAGAAATTTTTGACGTTCTTGGCAAAAAAGTATTTGAAACAATTTCTACCACAAAAGAAATAAATATAAGCGCGCTAAACCCTGGTGTATATATATTAAAAATAAAAGAAGGTGATGCTTCTGCTACTCGAAAACTAATTATCAATTAGTTACAACCCCTCTTGTTTTAAAAATTTAACCATTTTTTCACATTACTATTTTATTAAAACAGAAAAATAGTTGTTATATTTGTGCTAAACACAAATTAAAAAAAATGAAAAAAATTTACTTTTTATTAGTTTCTTTTGTCTCGATTTTTACTTTTGGACAAGGATTAGAAACTTTCACTAACTCTAATGCAACTAACTCATATGCAAACAACAGCTTTGTAGGTGATAACGGAATTACATGGACTTATGTTGCCTCTAGAGACCAAAATGGAGACGCTAACAGTTCTGGAATTGATGGAAACGCACTTATGTTAAGAAGAGTAGCTGACGGAAGCAAAGTTACTTCAAGTACCATATCTGGTGGAGTTGGTAATTTCTCTGTGAAATTATACAAAGGCTTTACAGGTGGTGGCGACAGACAAGTTGAAGTTTTTATTAATGGCATATCAAAAGGGACTTCTCCTGTTTTTGATGATAACCTAGAGCATATTTTCACAGTGAACGCAATCAACCAACCTGGTGACATAATCATAGAGGTTGTTAATACAACTACAAAACAAGTAATCGTAGATGATATATCTTGGACAGGCTACACAGGTGTAGCGACACCTTCTCTGGCTATAACTTCTCCTGCTAACTCAACGGTATTTAACCCGTTAACAAGTAATGTAAGTATTTCAATGTCAGTTGGAAACTTCGCTGTTGCAAATGGTACTGGAGACGGACATATTGTTTACACAATTAACAGCGGATCTCCTGTAGATAAATTTGACACCGCAGATATCGCTGTACCAACTACAGCAGGTCAATCTTACACTGTAGATTTAGAATTAGTAGACAACATGGGTGCTCCACTTTCAACTCCCGTTACAGCAACTGTAAGTTTTTCAGTAGCTGACATTACAACTGTTTCTAGCATCGCTGCTTTAAGAGCAGGAATTGAAGGTGATTATTACGAATTATCAAGCGAAGCAGTCGTAACATTCACTAGACCAGGCTCTACAACAAGAAATCAGAAATACATTCAAGATGCTACAGCTGCTATATTAATTGATGATGCTGCAGAAACAATAACTAATTCTTTCGCTATTGGACAAGCAATGACTGGATTAAAAGGAAGACTTTCTTCTTACAGCGGAGTATTACAAATAATTCCTTTAGAAGACATCACTCCAGCTACAGCAACTTTCACTATTACTCCAGAAGTGGTAACTATAGCTAACATCACAGGAGATGTTAATGCTTACGAAAGTGAATTAGTTCAAATTAACGGGGTAACATTTGCAGATGGAGATGGAATTAACACTTTTGCTGCAAACACAAATTATGACATTGCTGATGGAACAACTATGGCTTTTAGATCTATTTTTGCAGAAGCAAATTATGTAGTAAATACAGATTTAGTTCCTACTGGAACAAACAATTTAACAGTTTTAGTTGCAGAATTTAACGGAACACCTCAAGTTGTAGCTCGTTCTTTAGCAGATGTAACTTTATCTACAAATTCTTTCAATGCAATCGAAGGATTAACAATGTACCCTAATCCAGTTGCTGGAAATGTTTTACATTTTTCTTCTGCAGCGAATGCAA
The DNA here is from genome assembly GCF_021650975.2 of Flavobacterium jumunjinense. Classification (NCBI taxonomy): domain Bacteria; kingdom Pseudomonadati; phylum Bacteroidota; class Flavobacteriia; order Flavobacteriales; family Flavobacteriaceae; genus Flavobacterium; species Flavobacterium jumunjinense. The sequence continues at coordinate 1,817,339 of NZ_CP091285.1, read as the reverse complement.
CTATGACAGTTCAAATTTTTGACATCGTAGGAAAACAAGTAATCAACACTAAAGTAACAAACAACACAATAAACACTACAAACCTTAACGCAGGTATGTATATTGTTAAAATTACTGAAGAAGGAAAAACAGCTACTAGAAAATTAGTAGTTAAATAATTTTTCTTAAAATACATTCTTTAAAGCACCAACCTAGCGTTGGTGCTTTTTTTATTTTATACTTTTGTAATTATTTACATTCAATAAACAATTTTAAAATGAAAACAAAACATTTTTTTACGGCATTATTATGCACTGTTACTTATTTATCATTTGCACAAAACGTACAATCTGATGCCTTAGCAACCAGTGGTGGTTTAAATGCAGGAACAACAACTTCTGGAGCAGGAGGAAACACTTTCTATGGCTATATGGCTGGAAAAAACAACACAATTGGCAGTCAAAATGTAATGATTGGAAACGGCTCTGGCGGAAGTAGCACAACAGGAAACAACAATGTTTTCATAGGTACGTCAGCAGGCTCTACAAATCTCTTAGGCAACAACAATGTTTATATTGGGGTAAATGCTGGACCTGATGATGGAAGCAATGTTTCGGGAAATATTTTTATAGGTTACAATGCCGGTTTTGAACAAACAGGAAATAATAAACTTATTATTGGTAATAATGAAACAAATCAATTAATCTGGGGAGATTTTACACAAGACCAACTAAAATTCAATGCCAAAGTAGGTGTTGGTTATGGTTTCGGAAACTATCCCACAATGGCAGGGAGTGTAAATATCTCTAATTATAACTTGTTTGTAAAAGGCGGTATTTTAACAGAAGAACTAAGAGTGAGTCTTACTGGCACTTGGGCAGATTATGTTTTCAACAAAGATTATAACTTACCATCATTAGAAGAAGTAGAAAATCACATTAAAGAAAAAGGTCATTTAATTAATGTTCCTAGCGCAAAAGAAGTAGCAGAAAATGGTTTAGAATTAGGTAATATCGCTAAAATTCAACAAGAGAAAATTGAAGAGTTAACTTTGTATATCATTGAGCAAAATAAGATAAATGAGAAGCAAAATCAAGAAATTGAAGAACTAAAAATTTTAGTTAAACAATTAGTCGATAAAAAATAAGTAATCATTAAATTTTAAAAAATAAATATAATGAGAAAACTTATTTATATAAACATATTATTTTATCTAGTATTCAATAGCATTTTTGCTCAAGATAAAGCAATTGTAGAACCCACATTTAGTCCAAACGGTTATTTTGAGAAAGTTTTTGATAATTATGAAAATAGCTACCAACTAAAAGACCTGCTCGTTGGCGCAAAAACAAAAGTGGGACAAGAAACTACCTCAAGCGAATTAATCACTTGTGATTCTGGCTTTTTTGATTTATACTTTGAAACTGGTTCAGGAATGGAAGACGAGACCAACAGCTCTCACAATGCTAGAAGAGCTGTTGTCTGTAAAGTTTTTAAAGACATTAGTAATTTTATCAACTCTCCACTAAAAAACAATGGTAACACTACAAAAGTAAAGATATGGATAAGGAACATATCTAACATTAATGGAGTTCCTTCAAATGCAGCTGGTTTAGCTACATCATTCTATACGATGATATCAAATACAACTATTGGTGGAATAATTGATAATGAAATCTGGAAAACAATTCAATCTGGAAAAGATTCTTATAAATTTACCGCATTACCAATTAGATCAACTACTGAATCTATAAATGGCCCAATAAATTTTTATCATGGACTGGTTGCTTTAAGATTTGATGGGATTAATTGGAACATAGATTTAAACTCTAATGCACAAAATCAGCAACAAGATTTATACACAGTTGTTCTTCATGAAGTAACTCATGCACTAGGCTTCAACAGTTTATTAAACACAAATGGAACTTCTCTCTTAGGAAATAGCTATAAATATTTCTCTAGATATGATACTTTTTTAAAAGACCATACTCAAAACTACTCCTTAATAACTAATGATAATATGTGTGGAAGTATGTATAACTATAGCTTCAACACTAATCTCAGCAATACTGTTTTTAGTCCTAACACATTAGATTGCAACAACCCAAATACAAACTGTAATACTTCAATATTCTTTTCTGGAATTAACACTACTCCTGTTTACACACCTAATTGCTTTAGACCTTCAAGTAGTTTAAGTCATTTCGAAGACTTATGTACATCTCCATCACATGCAGCAAACTCATACTTTGTGATGTCAAAAAGCAGTAGCACAGGAAGCAACAGTTACTATACAAAGCGTTATTTAAAACCAGAAGAGCGAAATGCTCTAATTGATATTGGCTATAGCTTAAATTTAGTTTATGGAGACAACAGTACTGTACAAAATAGTTATTATGATTATGGAGGCACAATTGATAATGGAAATAATGTAGTTGGATTTAATGACGGTATAACAGAAGATGGTATTTATAATTACATTGTTTACACAAACGAATTTATATCCATAAACAACATATTAGCAAATGATTACAATGCTATTGGCTTTGAATGTTTGGAAGTTATAAACGATGCAAGTGCAACAATATTTCCAACATTTGGAGATTCGTCAACAAGTGTTAGTTTTAAATCACTTAATAGCGGACTTCGCCTACTGAGATATATTCCAATTAATTCAGAAGGCGAAAAAGGAAACATAACATATATATATGTATACATATATGACAATAACGAATGCGCTACAAACACTCCTAATGATTTGGTTAAAAACGGAAAATTTAACCAATACTCATCTACACCTAATAACCTTGGACAGATAGCCAGAGCATGTGGCTGGCAAAACATCTCTATCGCTACATACAGTACATCTCCCGATTATTTTAATGCGCTAGCATTACCTCAAACCGGAGTAAGCATCCCTTGCAACAAACTAGGTTATGAAGACGACATTCAAAATACTGAAAAAGCATATGCTGGAATGTTAATTATAGAAAAATCAGGTCTAGGAAATCAATTTGAAACTATAAAAACAAAATTAGACACTCCATTACAAGCAAACACAACTTATCAACTTAGTTTTGATGTTTCTTTGGCTGAAAATGTTAGCACTAATGTTGTTAAATTTCAGGCATTTTTGAGCAATACTAATATTGTCATGAATGACGAAGGATCTATCCCAATACCTTTAAATCAACTAAACATGCTTTTCACAAATCCAACATTTACTACAGTTACAAATGGATGGGAAAGAATATCTTTTATAATCCCCTCAAGACCTGTAGCAGGAGAAGAATATCTATATCTAGGAGGCCTTTACAACGTAGATTTCTTAAGAAAACCACCAGTATCGTTAGTTAACAATTGTAATGGCTACAATTTTAATGGCCCTGGTTTTTCTGCTAATGGATGGAGTTATTATTATATAGATAATGTTAGTCTTATAGTTAAAGATGAAGTTGAACTTGATTTACCAAATGAATTATGCACTAATGAAATCCTTCATAACTTAGATAATTTTGTAATACTAAACCCTTTTAATGGAACTTTTAGTGGCAATGGTGTAGGTTACAACAATGGTGTTTTTTCATTTAATTCATCTATTGCAGGATTAGGTAATCATACCATCACTTTTACTTATCAATTAAACGGCACAACGTATACACTTACTGACATAATTAATGTAACAAATACAAATGCAATAAGTCCATTATTTGATAACATCCAACCGATTTGTTCAGGCGAAAATATAGACCCACTACCTACTACTTCCTTGAATGGCATTACAGGTTCATGGTCACCTTCCTTAAACAACACAATAAGCACTACATATCTTTTTACCCCATTTGCTAATCAATGTGCGACATCTAGCACTTTAACAATTGAGGTTTTACCTGCAAATGACCCAAGCTGCAACAGTAATCCTTGTCTGCCTAATTTAACGTTATCTACTATAGAAAATAACAGTACGATAATATACAAAAGAGCAAATTGGATAGAAGCTAATGCAAGCTATGTTGTGGATGTAAATAAAAATGTAACCATGAAAGCGGGAGATTATATTGTTTTTAATACAGATTCTCATTTGAAAGCAGGTTCCGAAGTAACAGCGTTAATTGAAGTTTGTACTCCTACAAGTAAAAATAGTAATATTGAAACAATAGAAAAAGTAATCTTAGAAGAGGCTATTTTAAATGAATCTATAGTATTGTTTCCAAACCCAACAAGTGATAGGTTAACCATTGCTTCAGATAATGTAGCTATGAATAGTGTGATTATTACAGCTATGGATGGAAAAATTATCTATACTAATAACTCAGTAAATAATTCTAAACTAGAATTAAATACCTCAAGTTTTCAAGCTGGAGTTTATATAGTAAACATAACTACCAAAAACGGAACTGGTTTTATAAAGAAGTTAGTTAAAAATTAGATTTTTTAGTGCTAATTTTAAAGCACCAACCTAGCGTTGGTGCTTTTTTTATTTTATACTTTTGCAGAACACAAGAACAAGTAATAAATAATATCATAATGACAACGGAAGACCTATTCACTATTTCAAGCAAAAGAGATTTTGAGAAAATGACATTAAAAGTTTTCAGACATCAATATGACAACAATAGTGTTTATCATGATTTTTGTAGTTTTCTAAAAAAAGACAAATCCAATGTGAAATCTATTCTCGATATTCCGTTTTTACCCATTCAGTTCTTTAAAAGTCACACTATACTGAGCTCGAACAACGACGTACAGGAAACATTCACAAGCAGCGGAACAACAGGAATGCAAACAAGTAAGCATTTTGTTACGGATGTTTCAATCTACGAGCAAAGTTATCGCAATGCCTTTTCTGAATTCTATGGTAACATTGAAGATTACTGTGTTTTAGCTTTGCTTCCATCCTATTTAGAGCGTGATGGTTCTTCATTAATTTATATGGTTGATGATTTAATTAAAAGCAGCAATCACGAAGATTCTGGCTTTTACTTAAACAACTACGAAGAATTAGCGAACAAATTAATTGATTTAGATCGCTCCGGTCAAAACATATTACTAATTGGTGTCACTTATGCTTTATTAGATATTGTTGAAAAGTATCAATTTCAGCTAAAAAACACCATTATTATGGAAACTGGCGGAATGAAAGGCAAACGAAAAGAAATTATACGTGAAGAATTACATACCATTTTATGCAGTGGATTTGGCGTATCAAATATTCACTCAGAATACGGCATGACCGAATTATTATCGCAAGCCTATTCGTTAGGTAATGGTATTTTTGAATGCCCACCATGGATGCAAATTTTAATTAGAGACACAGAAGACGCGTTATCCTATGTAAATTATGGAAAAACTGGAGGTCTAAATGTTATCGATTTAGCGAATTTCAACTCTTGTTCTTTTATAGCTACGCAAGATTTGGGCAGAAAAAATCCCAACCATTCTTTCGAAGTGCTGGGACGTTTTGATAATTCTGATATTAGAGGTTGTAATTTGATGGTTTTATAAACTAAACCACTCTAATTACATAATAATTTTTCTTTCCTTTTTGCAATAACAAAAACTGATTATTAATTAAATCTTCAGCCGTTATTACACGTTCTTCATTTACTTTCGTTTTATTTAACGAAACCGAATTTTGTTTTAATTCTCTTCTTGCTTCTCCATTTGAAGCTAGAAAATTTGTCTTTGTTGCCAAAGCTGCCACCATATCTAATCCTTCTTCAAAATCGGCTTTTGAAACCTCAACCATTGGAATACCTTCAAAAACTTCCAGCAAGGCTTTTTCAGACAATGCATTTAAACCGTCCATATCTTTGCTAAAAAAAGCATTTGAAGCAAAAATAGCGCTTTCTAAATCCTCTTGCGTATGCACTAGCAAGGTTAACTCTTCCGCTAATTTTTTCTGTAAGATTCTTAAATGTGGTGCTTCATTATGTTCTGCAATTAATTTCGCTACTGTTTCCTGATCTAAGAATGTGAAAATTTTAATGTATTTTTCTGCATCAACATCTGTAGTATTCAACCAAAATTGATAAAATTTGTAAGGTGATGTTTTTTCTGCATCTAACCATACATTTCCACCTTCCGATTTTCCAAATTTAGAACCATCTGCTTTTGTAATCAAAGGACATGTCATCGCAAATGCTTTCGCTCTTTCTTCATTATCAACATTCATTCTACGTACTAACTCCGTACCTGTTGTAATATTTCCCCATTGGTCGCTTCCACCCATTTGCAACAAACAATTATATTCTTTGTTTAAATGATAAAAATCATAACCTTGAATTAATTGATAAGTAAACTCTGTAAAACTCATTCCTTCTCCACCTTCTTCACCGCTCAAACGTTTTTTTACAGAATCTTTAGCCATCATATAGTTAACGGTGATTCGTTTTCCAACTTCACGTGCAAAATCGATAAAAGAGAAATCTTTCATCCAATCGTAATTATTTACCAATACAGGAGCTGTTGCATCTGTTGCATCAAAATCTAAAAAACGAGACAAAACCGATTTTATTCCATTTACATTATGATTCAATGTTGCTTCATCCAGCAAGTTTCTTTCATTCGATTTCCCAGAAGGATCTCCAATCATTCCTGTAGCACCACCAACCAATGCAATAGGTCTATGCCCAAATTTTCTTAAATGCATTAATAAAATTATTGGCACTAAACTTCCAATATGTAGTGAATCTGAAGTTGGATCAAAACCAATATATGCTGATGTTGCTTCTTTTAACAATTGCTCTTCTGTTCCTGGCATCACATCATGAATAAGCCCTCTCCAACGTAATTCTTCTACTAGATTTTTCATTTTTATTAAACTTTTCACAAATATAGTTTTTAGTTTAAAAGTTTAAAAGCTTAGCTTGAAATAAATTCAACGTTTAAAAACTGATAAAATAGTTGATCGATAAAATTTCATATATTTGTGTAGCTGCATTTTTAAGTACAATTAAAGAAAATGCTTTATCAAGAAAATTTAATTATGAATAAAATTGCTATTCTTTTTTTATCTTTTATTTCAACAATCACTTTTTCTCAAACAAACATTTCAGGCAAAATTCTTTTAAAAGACATAAAGAGTGACACACTAAAATTCTTTAGTGGTACACTTAGTAACGATTATTATGAAAACCCATCTATTATTGTTCCAATAAAAAACAATGAATTTAAAATTAAAGAAGCATTCAGTTACCCTCAATTATATGTGCATCAACTAAAAAGCATTAGCGATTCCATTTTTTTTAGAGTTGGTTTTTTGTTTCTCGATAACTCCACTACAAAACTTAGCATAGACAAAAACTTAACACCCACTGAGCACGATGGAATAACTCAAAAAGAGTTTAGAGACATTTTTATTCCGTTTATTACAAATAATGATGAGGATTTAAAAAAACATTTTTTTAGATATACAAGGTCTGAATCAATTGACTTTGACGAACGATTGCTGAAATATGTAGAAAAACACCCCGATTCTTATATTGCATTATGGTTTATCGCTCAACGCAATAAGATTACTGGAAACAATGTGATTCACAAAAAAATCATGAATTTATTTTCAAATGAAGTAAAAAAATCTAAATTATGGAAAAGTTTAAATGCTAATATCAGTACAATTACAATATTTTTAGACAAACCTTTTCCTAGGTTAACACTTAAAAATCGAGAATTAATAGATTTCAAATTAGAAATCAAAAAAAATAAATTCACATTAATCGATTTTTGGTTTAGCAGCTGCAAGCCTTGTATCGCCATTATGCCTGAAATAAAATCTTTGTATGAAAAATATAAAGACAAAGGCTTTAATGTTATATCAATCTCAACCGACAAAGAAAAACATATTGATTTATGGAAAAAGCAAAGACATGAATTAGACATGAATTGGGAAAACTATCTCGATTTAAACGGTGAAATAGCAAAACAGAACAGTATTTCTATGTTTCCAACTCTTTTTTTAATTGATGAAAATGGTGTTTTAATTAAGAAAGATATGGATCTAAATGAATTAGAAAAGTTTTTAAAGCAAAACTTAAAACAACAACACTAAATAAATACAACCCACATTCTCATGATTTTAATTACAGGTGCAACCGGATTAGTAGGCTCTCACTTACTGATACAATTATTACTAGAAAACAAAACCGTTTCTGCATTGTACAGAAATGAGAAAAAAATTGAAGAAGTAAGAAATGTTTTTCAACACAAAAACCATTTAGACTTATTCAAAAATATCATTTGGATTAAAGGAGATATTAATGATATCCCATCATTAAATAACGCTTTCAAAAACATTAAAACCGTTTATCATTGTGCTGCATTAATCTCTTTCGATCCAAAAGATGAAGAAAAACTAAGAAAAACAAACATTGAAGGCACTTCTAATATTGTTAATTGTTGTATTGATTTTAATGTAGAAAAACTTTGCTATGTGAGTTCGATTGCTGCATTAGGTGATGCAAAGGAAAATGAATTAAAAATTACTGAAGAAACCGATTGGAATCCTGAAAAACTACATGGCGATTATGCTATTTCTAAATATGGAGCAGAACTAGAAGTCTGGAGAGGTTTCCAAGAAGGGCTACAAGTTGTTATAATAAATCCAGGTGTCATTTTTGGTTATGGATTTCCAAAAAAAGGAAGCAGTATATTGTTCAATTCAATTAAAAAAGGACTTTCGTTTTACACCAAAGGAAAGGTTGGAATTGTTTCAGTTGAAGATGTTGTTACCTGTGCCGTTCAGCTAACAAACTCTAATAGTAATGGCGAACGATATACTATAGTAGCAGAAAACAAATCTCTAGAGGATATTTTGTTTTGCATAGCTGACACTATGAAATTAAAAAGACCTTTCATTTACGCTAACAAAACAGTTACTACAATTGCGTGGAAAACAGATTGGTTATTATCAAAATTAACTGGAAGAAGAAGAAAACTAACTAAAGCAACTTCAATATCTTCGCATTCTATTACAGAATATGACAATTCTAAAATTGTTAAAAACTTAAATTATAAGTTTACAAATATGAACGAATACATCACTAAGCTAACCAAAGAGTATCTATAATTTACTTAATCGGTTCTTTACTACCCATTTTCTCTTGCTTTAACAATGTATCTGTCTTTGTTTTTTCAAACTCTAATCGTTCCATTACTTCGGTATGCATATCTCTATATTTTCTAGAGTCCGAAGCATAATAACGCTGATTCTGATAATAGGTAACACTATCAATATTATACTTAGAATAAATATAATTTTTTATCTTGATGTTATTGGTAGTCAATTTATCTGGAAGATAAGCTTCAACAGCTTGAAGAATTGCGGTGTCATATAAAATAGCTACCATTACTTCTTCTTCCAAAAGCATATCAGGTTCTGGAACAGGTTTCTCTGAACAAGAAAACAGCACCATACTTACTATTAAAAAAACTACTTTTTTCATCTGATCTCTTTTTTTTTATTCAAACTACCCTTTTAGACTTTCATTACCTATTATCAAATAGTGCCAAAAAATTATTCTCTTTCAAACAATAATCTTTGCGCAGCTTTAACTTCTTTAATTTTTCCGTTTATAAATACTAATTTACCATTAACAAAGGTATGCGTAACTCTCGATTTAAAATTTGTTCCTTCAAAAGGAGACCAGCCACATTGGTATAGTATATTTTCTTTTTTCACATTCCACGGCAAATGCGGATTAACAATTACTAAATCTGCATAATATCCTTCCTTAATAAATCCTCTCTTTTCTATCTTGAAAATTTTCGCAGGATTATGGCACATTTTCTCTACCACTTTCTCTACAGATATTTTTTCTTTATGCACCGCTTCAAACATAGCAACAACTGCATGTTGTACTAATGGACCTCCAGAAGGGCAACTTGTATAAGGATTTATCTTTTCCTCTAAAGTATGAGGTGCATGATCTGTAGCGATAACATCAATTCTGTCATCCAATAAAGCTTCCCATAGCGCATTTCTATCGGATTCTGTTTTTACAGCTGGATTCCATTTGATCAACGCTCCTTTAGTATCATAATCTTTGTCTGAAAACCAAAGATGATGCACACAAACTTCGGCCGTAATTTGCTTTTCTTCTAAAGGAATTTTATTTGTAAACAAACTCATCTCTTTAGCAGTAGACAAATGAAAAACATGCAATCTTGCCCCAGTTTTCTTGGCTAGTTCTATAGCTTTAGAAGAAGACAAATAACATGCTTCCGCACTTCGAATCAAATGATGGTATTTCATTGGAATATCATCACCAAACTCTTCTTTGTATTTTTCTAAATTGGCTTTAATTGTTCCTTCATCTTCACAATGCACTGCGATAAGCATTTTTGTCGAGGAAAAAATCTTTTCTAAAACTTCTTGATTATCGACCAACATATTTCCTGTAGACGAACCTAAAAACAATTTAATACCTGCAACATTTCTTGGATTGGTTTTCAAAACTTCTTCTAAGTTATCGTTTGTTCCACCCATCATGAATGAATAGTTTGCAAACGAAGTCTCTGATGCAATTTGATATTTTTGTTCTAAAAGTTCTTGCGTTACCGCATTAGGAACTGTGTTTGGCTGCTCTATAAAAGAAGTTATTCCTCCAGCAATTGCCGCTCTACTCTCGGAAGCAATATTTCCTTTATGTGTTAACCCTGGTTCTCTAAAATGAACTTGATCATCTATTGCACCAGGTATTAAATAACTTCCTTCTGCATCAATAATGATACATTCAGAAGATTTAGGACTTATTTTGTCGGCTATCTCTTTAATGAATTCGTCTTCAATTAATACATCTCCTTCAAAAACAACTCCTTCATTTACAATTTTTGCATTCCTAATTAAAAAGGTACTCATTATAATCTATTAAATAATTTTCTTATACGTAACATTATGACTCCAAATACGGCTTCTCTAATGATTGAACCACTCATTTTTGAAACACCTTTTGTTCTATCTGTAAAAATGATTGGCACTTCTACAATATTATATTTTTTTACATAGGCTCTATATTTCATTTCTATTTGAAACGCATAACCTATGAACTTTATTCTGTCTAACTTAATATTTTTTAAAACTTCCTTGTTGTAACAAATAAAACCTGCTGTGGCGTCATGAATCTTCATTCCTGTAATTATCTTAACATATACAGAAGCAAAATAAGACATTAAAACCCTGTTAAGTGGCCAATTAACAACATTTACCCCTGTAGAATATCTCGACCCAATAGCAACATCTGCTTTATCATTCTTACAAGCGCTCAACAATCGTTCCAAATCCTTTGGATTATGTGAAAAATCGGCATCCATTTCAAAAATATAATCATAATCATTTGACAACGACCATTTAAACCCATGAACATACGCAGTTCCTAATCCTGCCTTCTTAGTTCTCACTTCCAAGAACAACCTGTCATTGTATATTTTTTGAAGTTCTTGAACCTTTTTTGAGGTTCCGTCGGGAGAATTATCGTCAACAATTAAAACATGAAATGGAGTTTCTAAAGAAAATACAGCATTTATAATACTTTCAATGTTCTCAATTTCATTATAGGTAGGTATTACTACTATCGATTTTGTCATTTTTCAACACATTTTCGAATGCAAAAATAAACTATTTCTTAAGTTTATCTCTTAATAATTTTATAATAATAATATTGACATTAATTTTTGTAATTTTGCCAAACATGCTAACAATACAATTTCAAGAGAGAATAATCGATTATAAAGACTGGGCAACATTATTGTTCTTGCTCTGTTTTGTTATAATAATAATAAACAAAAACGTATTTGAAGCTCGTTTTAGCGAATTCGTTAAGCTTGCCATTTCAGACAAGTATACTAAAATATACAAAGACAACAGTAATATTAGAAGTGGTTTTACTTTATCTATGTTCTTTATTCAAGTATTTTCTTATTCTTTTTTTATTTTCTTATTTCTAAAACACTTACCATCTTACAACAAAAATAACGACAAAATAGTTTTCTTGCAAATCTTCACTTTTCTAGGTGTTTTTATCCTTTCAAAGTATTTAATTGAAAAAATTATTGCAACAACTTTCAGAATCGAAGAATTCACAGAGCAATTTAATCTCTTAAAAGTTAGCTATAGATCCTATTTTAGCTTCTTATTACTCCCAATAAACATTATATTATACTATAATTCCAATTTCAATACAACTTGGTTTTTCCTCTTAGTAACAGCTATCATTGTGCTTGCAAATTTTACGACCTACTTGGTATCCTTAAAAATGCATCAAAATTTAGTAATTCGCAAGATATTTTATTTTATTTTGTATCTTTGCACCCTTGAAATAGCACCTTACTATTTTATGTATTATTTTATTACAAAAAATTAGAAAAAACGTATGTCAAATTTAAAAGTGAAAACGATATTGGTTTCACAACCAGAGCCTAAGGTAGAGAATTCTCCTTATTTTGAACTACAAAACAAACTCAAAGTTAAAGTTGACTTTAGAACTTTTATTCACGTAGAAGGTGTATCTGCGAAAGAAGTGAGAGCGCAAAAAATAGATTTAAATAATTTTACCGCAATCATATTAACAAGCAGAAATTCTGTTGATCACTTTTTTAGAGTTGCAGAAGAAATGCGCTATAAAGTTCCGGAAGATATGAAATATTTCTGTCAATCTGAAGCAGTTGCCTTTTATCTACAACGATATGTAGTTTACAGAAAACGTAAAATATATGTTGGACCAAAAGATTTTATTGATTTAGCACCATTAATAAAGAAATATAAGGATGAAAAGTTTTTACTTCCGGCTTCCGACCAATTAAATGCTGATATTTCGCAAACTTTAGACAATTTAAAAGTAGCTTGGACTCCTGCTATTTTCTACAAAACCATAATGAGTGACCTTTCTGACTTGAAAGATGTTTATTATGATATTTTAGCTTTCTTTAGTCCAACTGGAATAAAATCTTTATTTAAGAACTTTCCAGATTTCAAACAAAACGACACAAGAATTGCTGTTTTCGGAACAACAACTCAAAAAGAAGCGCTAGACAGAGGTCTTAGAATAGACATTATGGCACCTGCCCCTGGAACACCCTCTATGACAGGCGCATTAGAAAAATACATACTAGAAGCCAATAAAGGAAAATAACCCCCTTACAGAGCATAAAAAAAGCGTTCTAATTAAATTTTAGAACGCTTTTTCATTACATTAATCTTTCTAAATTAGATCATTAGATTTGAGGACCTGCTTTTACAAGGTTTTGCCCTTCTGAATTATCTGTATATTGCTCAAAGTTTTTCACAAACCTACCTGCAAGATCATTTGCCTTTGTTTCCCATTGAGAAGCTTGCTCATACGTATCTCTTGGATCTAAAATACTAGGATTTACATCATTCAAAGATACTGGAACCTCAAAATTAAATACTGGCACAACTTTAGTCTCTACGTTCTCAATTGAACCATCTAAAATAGCATCAATAATTGCTCTTGTATCTTTTATAGAAATACGCTTACCTGTTCCATTCCATCCCGTATTCACCATATATGCAGTTGCATTATTCTCTTCCATTTTTTTAACCAACTCTTCTCCATATTTTGTTGGATGTAAAGATAAAAATGCTTTACCAAAACAAGCTGAAAAAGTTGGTTGTGGTTCTGTTACACCTCTTTCTGTTCCTGCTAATTTAGCTGTAAAACCAGATAAGAAATAATATTTTGTTTGCTCTGGAGTTAACTTAGAAACTGGTGGCATTACTCCAAAAGCATCTGCTGTTAAAAAAATTACCTTTGTTGCATGTCCTGCTTTAGACACAGGCTTAACAATATTATCAATATGATTTATAGGATACGAAACACGTGTATTTTGTGTTACAGAACCATCTGTAAAATCAATTTTACCCTCTGTAGATACTGTTACATTCTCTAACAAAGCATCTTTACGAATTGCTCTATAAATGTCTGGCTCATTTTCAGCACTTAAATCGATAGTTTTTGCATAGCAACCACCTTCAAAATTAAACACTCCATCATTATCCCATCCATGCTCATCATCACCAATTAATTCTCTCTTAGGATCTGTTGACAATGTAGTTTTTCCAGTACCAGACAAACCAAAGAAAACAGCTACATCTCCATCTTTACCTTTATTTGCAGAACAGTGCATTGAAGCAATACCTTGCAAAGGCAAATAATAGTTCATCATAGAGAACATTCCTTTTTTCATCTCTCCTCCGTACCAAGTACCTCCAATTAACTGAATTTTCTCAGTTAAATTAAAAGCCACGTATACCTCCGAATTCAAATCATGTTTTGCATAATCTTTGAATAATGTTTTAGAAGCATTCATAACTACAAAATCTGGCTCACCAAAGTTTGCTAATTCTTCTTCCGTAGGCCTAATAAACATATTTTTAACAAAATGTGCCTGCCAAGCTACTTCCATTATAAAACGAACTTTTAAGCGCGTGTTTTCGTTCGCTCCACAAAAAGCATCGATTACATATAACTTTTTCCCAGACAATTGAGAAACTGTTGTTTCTTTTAATGCATTCCAAGTATCTGTAGAAATTGGTTTATTATCGTTTACCGCTTTATCTGAAGTCCACCAAATTGTATCTTTTGTAGTATCATCATTAACAATATACTTATCCTTAGGAGAACGACCTGTAAACTCTCCTGTCATTACATTTACAGCTCCTAATTCAGATAACTGCCCTTTTTCAAAGCCTTTTAAGTCTTCAGTAAGCTCTTCTTTGTATAAAAAGTCGTACGAAGGATTATAAATAACTTGTGATACATTTTTAATTCCATATTTCTCTAACGAAATCGATTTCGTAGGTTGATTGTAACTGTTCATAAAAAATGAGTTATGTTGTGTTTGTTTTAAAGGTGTAAAATTATAAATTTAATTTTAAAATTAGGTGTTAAATACTATTTTTTACTAAAACACTATAAAACATATACCCCCAAGAAGCAATCAAAAACAGACCACCAACTGGAGTTATAGGTCCTATAATTTTAGTTTTGATTGATGTTATACTACTTGTAGACAACAAATATATTGAACCCGAAAACAATAAAACCCCAACAATTACTAAATAAAATACTACTGTTTTTTCTTTTAAACTAAGAAAATTAGTAGTTGCTACAAATAGCAAAAACAAAGCATGATACATTTGATATCGCACACCTACTTCAAAAGTAGATAATTGATCTGTTGTTAAAAACTTCTTTAATCCATGAGCTCCGAAAGCACCTAAAACGATTGATACTAGTCCTAAAATTACTGCAACTAAGATAATTTTTCTTTCCATTTTTTTTATTATTCAATAACACTGTAAAGATAAAGCTAAAAACTTAATCCTAAAATGAAGAAACCGCTACTTTAATTAACGACTCAAAACTTTCTTGTAATTTAACAAATTTTAACTTTTTATTTTTCAATTCGCCATTTAGTTTTTTCTAAATTGTGCCTCTTTTAAACCAATTAATAATAAACAATGAAAATCAATACATTTAAATCTAATAAAAGTATTTTTTCTGTTTTCTTAGTTTGTTTGTTTTTATTCCAAATTCAAACAACCGAAGCACAAAGCAGAAGAAAAAAGAAAGAAAAGGCTGCTGCAGAAGCATTAGCTGCTAAAGCAAAAAAAACTGAAAAGAAAACAATTGAGGAATTAGTAAAACAAAGTAAAAAAATCGAAGGTCTCTTTACTATTTACCAAGACACAGTAAATGGTAGCGTTCAAATGTTAATTAGTGAAGACCAAATTGGCAAAGAATTTATCTATTTCAATCAAACTGCAGACGGAACATCAGACACAGGTCGCTTTAGAGGAGCCTATGGGAACTCGATCGTTTTTAAAATTGAAAAGTACTTCGACAAAATTGAATTCGTAACTCAAAACACTTCCTTTTACTTTGACCCAAACAATCCTATTTCTAAATCTCAAGATGCTAATTTAAGTAATGGAAACATGGCTAGTGAAAAAGTTTTAGCTCATGATGAAGCAAAAAAACTATATTTAATTTCTGCTAATGATCTTTTCTTAAAAGAAACACTAACTCAGATTAAACCTTCGAAGTTTCCAACCTCATCTCCTTTCGCATTTACATTAGGAAGTCTAGACAAAGACAAAACAAAAATAAATGCAATTAGAAACTATCCAGAAAACACAGATATAGCTGTCGAATATGTTTATTCTAACGCTTCTGTAATCAACAACGGGACAAATGCTATATCTGACGGAAGAAATGTAAGCATAAAAGTATACCATAGCTTAATTGCTATGCCTGAGAATGATTTTGAAATTCGTTTTGACGATCCTAGAGTTGGGTACTTCACCACACAAGTAGATAATCAAACCTCTACTTCTTCTACTCCATATAGAGATTTAATTCACCGTTGGAATCTTATTAAGAAAGACCCAAATGCAGTAATTTCTGAGCCTGTAACACCAATCACTTGGTGGATTGAAAACACAACACCATTAGAATGGAGAGAAACTATTACTGAAGGGGTTTTAGAATGGAACAAGGCTTTTGAAAAAGCAGGTTTCAAAAATGCAATGGTTGTAAAAATACAACCCGATGATGCAACTTGGGATGCGGGAGATATTAGATATAATGTTTTGCGCTGGGCATCTTCTCCTAATCCAGGCTTTGGTGGTTATGGTCCTAGTTTTGTTAATCCTAAAACAGGAGAGATTATGGGGGCTGATATTATGTTAGAATATCTTCATTTTACAAATAGAGTCCTTTATGACAAAGTATTTGATTTATCGGCTACTTCTGCTCCTGAAAACAACCTAGCCTTCCTAAAAGACAATCATAAATTATGTTCCCTTGGTCATGTGATGCATGAAAACACAATGTTCGGACAATCATTTTTAGCAGCAAACGCAGCTTCAGACTTAGAAATGGTTAGGATGAAAAAAGAATCAATGATCGCATTAATCATGCATGAAGTTGGTCATACTCTAGGATTAAACCACAACATGAAAGCAAGTCATATTTTCTCTCCAGAACAATTAAACGATGCCGAGTTTATTAAAGGAAAAGCTTTAACTGGCTCTGTAATGGATTATGCTGATATAAACATCAATCTTGACAGAACCAAACAAGGACAATACTACGATACTTCTGTAGGTCCTTATGATCTCTGGGCAATAGAATTTGGTTATACTCCATTTACTTCTGAAACAGAAAAGAACACCTTATTAAACAAATCAACTCAACCAGAATTAATCTTTGGAAATGATGCTGATGATATGCGTGCACCTGGAAAAGCAATCGAT
Source organism: Flavobacterium jumunjinense (assembly GCF_021650975.2). Lineage (NCBI taxonomy): Bacteria > Pseudomonadati > Bacteroidota > Flavobacteriia > Flavobacteriales > Flavobacteriaceae > Flavobacterium > Flavobacterium jumunjinense. Next base: position 1,800,085 of record NZ_CP091285.1, on the reverse strand, counting down.
CCAAGAGTAATGGTTGGTGATTTATCTAATGATCCTATTCGTTATTCTGTTGATCGATTTAAATTGGTTGACAAAATGATGCTAGACGCTAAATCGAAATTTACAAAAACAGGTGAATCATACCATGAGTTAAGAAGAATTTACTACCTCTTAAACAACCAAAAAAGAGTAGCTTCTGGTGTTATTTCTAGATTTATAGGCGGTGTTTATGTTGATAGAGCCATGGCTGGACAAGCAAACGCTACAAAACCTTTCACTCCAGTTAATTTGAAAGACCAAAAAAGAGCTATGGATGCTTTAGAAACATATGTTTTTGCTCCAAATGCTTTCGATGCTCCAAACGATCTTTATAACTTTTTAGCAATACAAAGAAGAGGTTATAATTTCTTTAATGGACCTGAAGACCCAAAGATTCACGCACAAGTATTAAGCTACCAAGAAAGCATTTTAGATCACATTTTACACTATAACACATTACAGAGAATTGTAGATAGTGAGTTATACGGAAATGAATACAAACTTTCTACTTTTATGACCGACTTAAACAATGCTATTTTTAAAGCAGATGCTTACAGCAATATCAATACATTTAGACAGAATCTACAAGCAGAATACACAAATAGATTAATAACTATTATTAAGAACGACCCTAAGAACAGAAATTCAAATGTGGTTAAATCAATGGCTTTATACAATTTAAAAAGTATTAGAAAAATGATGGCTGCCTCTACCAATGTAGATATAGCAACAAAAGCACATAAAGAATACTTAGTTACTTTAATAGACAACAACTTGAAAGAAATTAAATAATTCGGAATAACAAATTCACACAAACAGTGGCTATTTATATAAAATAGCCACTGTTTTACTTATAAAGAACATCTTAATTATAGAAAACACGAATTATTTTCAAAAATGACAAATAAGTCTAAAAGTTTTTTATAAATATAACATTTCACTACCTTCGTGTGATATTTTTACAAAATCCTGTTATGAGAAACATATTAGTAATAGGAGCAGGAAGATCTGCTTCTTCGTTAATAAAATACTTATTAGATAAATCTGGACAAGAGCAATTACAAATTACAATTGCCGATTTATCTTTAGAATTAGCTCAAAAAAAGACAAAGAATCATCCCAACGCTAAGGCAATTGCTTTTGATATATTTAACGAACAACAACGTCATGAAGAAATTCAAAAAGCTGACATAATTGTATCTATGCTTCCTGCAAGTATGCATATCGAAGTGGCTAAAGACTGTATTACATTCAAAAAGAATATGGTAACTGCTTCTTATATTAGTAAAGAGATGCAAGAACTAGACAAAGCTGCAAAAGAGAATGGTTTAATCTTCATGAATGAAATTGGCTTAGATCCTGGAATTGACCATATGAGTGCAATGAAAATTCTAGATGAAATTAGAGAAAAAGGTGGAAAAACAATCCTTTTCGAATCTTTCTGTGGTGGACTTGTTGCTCCAGAAAGTGATACTAATCTTTGGAACTATAAATTCACTTGGAATCCTAGAAATGTGGTGCTTGCTGGACAGGGTGGTGCTGCAAAATTCATTCAAGAAGGTACTTATAAATACATTCCTTATAACAAATTATTCAGAAGAACTGAATTTCTAGAAGTAGAAGGTTATGGTCGTTTTGAAGGGTATGCTAACAGAGATTCTTTAAAATACAGAACTGTGTATGGTTTAGATGATGCTTTAACATGCTATAGAGGAACTATTAGAAGAGTGGGATATTCTAGAGCTTGGGATATTTTAGTACAATTAGGAATGACCGATGACTCTTATACTATTGAGAACTCTGAAGATATGACCTATCGTGAATTTACCAATTCTTTCCTACCCTATCATCCAACTGATACTGTTGAAATAAAACTAAGACATGCTCAAAAAATTGACCAAGACGATGTTATTTGGGACAAACTATTAGAGTTAGACATTTTTAATGCAGACAAAAAGATAACTTTAAAAAATGCGACACCTGCTCAAGTTTTAGAAAAAATTCTTTCTGAAAAATGGACTCTTGAACCAAAGGACAAAGATATGATTGTAATGTATCATAAATTTGGTTATAAATTAGACGGCGAGAAAAAACAAATTGACTCTACTATGGTTTGTATTGGAGACGATCAAACGTATACTGCAATGGCAAAAACAGTAGGACTTCCTGTTGCTATTGCAGCAATTAAAATATTAAATGGAGAAATTAAGACTCCTGGTGTACAACTTCCAATTGCTAAAGAAGTTTATACTCCTATATTAAAAGAATTAGAAGAATATGGTGTAATATTCAAAGAAGAACATGTTGACTATCTAGGCTACAATCCTTTAAATGTGAGTAGTTAAAAAGAACATATTATTAAAAACAACAAAGTCCGATAGTAATTAATATCGGACTTTTGTTTTATAAAAAACATATTTTCATTAGTTTTACTTCCTATTCAAAACAAAATGAAAATAAATCAGTTACAAATTGAAATTGACGGAATCGATAAAGAAATTTTGAGAGACTTAATGAACGATGCTAGAAAACCTATTTTACAAATTGCGAACAAGATTGGAATTTCTGGTGCAGCTATCCATCAAAGATTAAGAAAGCTAGAGCAAGCTGGTGTCATTTCTGGTTCAAAATTCACTGTAGACGTTAAAGTGCTTGGTTATTCTACAATGGCTTTTGTTGGAGTATATCTTGACAAAGCTTCAAGCAATTCAGAAGCTGTTAGAGAATTAAAAAAAATACCAGAAGTTTTAGAATGTCATTATACCACAGGGAATTGGAGCGTCCTTATTAAGATAATTTGCAAGGACAATGAAAATTTAATGCAATTATTAAATAAAAAAATTCAAGCTATTAAAGGTGTTTCTAGAACTGAAACTTTTATTTCTCTAGATCAACAAATCGACAGACAAATTCAAATATAAGTTAGAAGTTAGAAAATTATGCCATTCATATAAAACCCCAAATTTTTATATAAAATTTGGGGTTTTATTATCTGTATTTTAATGTAATTAATCTCTAGAGCCTAGAATTCGAAATGCCCAATACAACAATGAAGCCAACGCTCCTAAAGCAGCAACTACATAAGTTCGTGCAGCCCACTTTAAAGAATCTTCTGCTCCTGCGTATTCTTCTTGGCTTAACATATTTTTATTTTTCAACCAAGCTAATGCTCTATTACTTGCATCATACTCTACAGGCAACGTGATAAAACTAAACGCTGTAGCAATTGCCATTAGCGCTAATCCAGCAACCGCAATATAGAAACCGATACTTGTTTTTGAAGCAAACCCTAAGATTAATCCACCCATGATTAACCATTGCGACATATTTGATGAAACATTTACCATTGGCACCATTTTAGAACGCATGGTTAACCAACTATATGCCTGGGCATGTTGAACAGCATGACCAACTTCGTGAGCCGCTACAGCCGCAGCTGCCGCATTTCTTTGGTTATAAACTTCTTCCGACAAATTTACTGTTTTGTCCATTGGGTTGTAATGATCAGTTAGCCTACCTGGTGTAGAAATTACTTTTACATCGCGAATTCCATTATCGGCTAACATTTTCTCAGCAATTTCTGCTCCACTCATTCCATTGCGTAAGTGTACTTTTGAATAATAAGCAAATTTACTTTTTAATTTAGAGCTCACTAACCAGCTAAATAAGGCTATCCCTCCTATTAATATTAAATATGTGAAATCCATAATTTTTATTTTAATTACTAAAGTTACAAAATAAATATCAAATTGTATTCCAATAACTCAAACCGTCATTTTGTCATTTTTATACCTACACAAAGTGATAAATGCAATCAATTCTATAGATTCATAATACATAAATGAGACAATATTTACATCATAACCTTCAATTGCTTTATTATTTAGAAATTGATTCACATCATTTCTTTAACTCATCTTTCATACTTTAAAAACCTGACCTAACAGACAATGTATGCACTTGGTATTTTTTCATATGCTCAATATTTATTTTTAAGCATTGACAGGTATTTGATTGTAAAAAACAGGTTATACCATTTATCACTTGAATTCACTGCAATAAAACACCCTTTTTTCCTCGATATTTCAATATAAAATAAAAACGTAACGATGCTATGCTTTTATTTTCTATTTTATATCAAGAAAAAAATCATCATTTTCTTTTACAGTAAATTCAAATCATAACTGGTATTATTTATTAGAAACCGTATTCGTTGTTTTATTAATATCCATTACAGGCAACAACCCATTAGACGGAATATAGATAATTTGAGGTAAATCGCCTTTATCGGCTAACTTTTCTAAGGTACGAATGAATAAATATTGATTATACGTTTCACTTAATGTTCCGTTTTCCAATTTCATTGCTTCCGCCATACCTTTAGCTCTCTCAACCTCAGCTTGTGCATTTAACTTTTCGGCTTCTAATTTTGCTTTTTCTTCTTCTACTAAAATCCTTCTGTTTTGCTCTGCTTTTGCCATTTCTGCTTTTCCAGCCATTTCTTGTTGCCAAACGTTATAACGTGGCAAACCAAACATTAGGACAGAAACTACTACTATAATTAAAAAACCCACTAATAAAATTGCTTTCAGCGCACTTCTTTTTTCCATTTTGATTAAATTTTGTATATATCTATTATACGCAAAAAATAAAAAAAGTTACAAAAAAACCGCAATTTCAGATTTTTATTTTTCTGAAAATTGCGGCATAATTATTTTTTTACGTGTTTAATCGCTAAGAAACATTCATAAATTCTTTATTCTTTTTTTCTTCTTCAAATAATTGTCTTCTTAATCCTTGCTCTCTTTCGATACATACTCTTCTATACGATTCATATTCTTTTTCTAAATCGATTAGTAATGATTTTGAATTGGATGTGATTTTATTTGCTGCTTTAAATCTAAAAAACAGAATTAGAGCTACTAATAACGTTCCAAGAAACAAAGTCCACATTACAAAAGAATAGTTTTTCTTATCAATCGAGAAACCTAGAAAACCAATACTTGCTTTTTCATTCAAAAGGGCATCATTAGAATTTTTATATTCCTCTATTTGATTTTGTAATCCTACAATTGTGCTTTCATTTTTCTTTACTTCTTCCCTAAGCAAAGCTTGTGTATTCTGTTCGTTTTCGATATAATTTTTAAGTGTAGTTTCAAAAGCATTGATACCCCTTTTTTCTACTACTTTATAGTTTTCATAGCTGTTTGATGCTTCGATTAATGTTGTTAAATCATTTAATACTTTCTTACTCTTTTCTTGTGCACGTAACGATATTAAGCTAGTGCAAAAAATAAGCACTGCTACAAATGAAATTCTCGTTATTTTCATCTTTAATTTTTGTTTAGGGGAATTAATAAAAATTACAAACTGGTTTAATAATTTGTAAATAGTTTTACTCGTTTTGTTTTATTTGTATAAGAAAGAGAATGAAAAAAAACACGTTTTTATTGTGTTAAACAGTATTTTTAACTTTTTTATAAGACTTTTTTATGCAAAAGATAGCAAAAAGAGATAAATTTAAACAAAAAAGCCCAAAAAATACAATGAAGTACTATTTGGGCTTTACATTCTGTATTAAAAATATTACCCTACCAAGTTGATAATTTTACCTGGAACAATAATTACTTTTTTAGGAGTATTACCTGCTAATTGAGCAATAGTTCTTTCGTCTTTCATTACAATTTCTTCGATTTGTTCTTTCGTTAAATCTAAAGGCAAATTAATTTTGAAACGCATTTTCCCGTTAAATGAAACTGGATACTCTTTTTCTGATTCTACAAGATATGACGCTTCAAAAATTGGAAAAGCAACCGTTGCAATAGAACCTTCATGTCCTAATTGCTTCCATAATTCTTCTGCAATATGAGGAGCATACGGAGACATTACAATTGCCAATGGTTCTAAAATGGCTCTATGATGGCATTTTAAAGTTGCCAATTCATTCACACAAATCATAAATTGCGAAACTGAAGTATTGAAAGAAAAATTCTCTATATCTTCTGTTACTTTTTTGATGGTTTTGTGTAACGATTTGTACATTTCTTTTGTTGGCTCGTCATCAACAACGACTAAGCCATTATCATCGAAATACAATTTCCATAATTTTTTCAGAAAACCAAAAACTCCAGTAATTCCAGCTGTATTCCATGGTTTTGCTTGTTCTAATGGTCCAAGGAACATTTCATACAAACGCAAAGTATCTGCACCATATTCAACACAAATATCATCCGGATTAACTACGTTATACCATCTTTTTGACATTTTTTCAACTTCTCTGTCTACAACAAATTTATCATCTCTTGTAAGAAAATAAGCTTCTTTAAATTCGTTCCAAAATCTCAATTTCTCAATATCAATAATTTCATCTGAAGAGTCTACATTATTGACATCAATTCTTATCGGAGAAACTTCATATATTAAAATATTTTTTCCTTGATTGACATCTTCAATAACATTATTTTCAAATCCAAAATTCTGAATCACATAATCAAAAAGTTCATTTTTCTTATTTAAATCTTGGTGTTTTTGAAAATCCTCTGGTGAAATCTTAACTTTTTCACCTCCTAATAATTCAAATAAAATATTTTTAGAAACATATAAATTATTAACTTTTGATCTTTCTATCAGACCTCCTATTTCTACTAGAGTTTCACCTTTTAAATTCTTTTTCTCTCCTTTAACTAAGTAAACTGATGCTTGAACTCTATAAGCAATCGCACTCATTCCCAAAATCATTCCTTGGTTAATCAACTTCTTGAATGGTTCTTCTGTGGGTGCAAAACCTCTGTCTTTTAAGAATTTATTCCAAAAACGAGCATATAATAAATGTCCGGTTGCATGTTCGCTTCCACCAATGTATAAATCTACATTTTGCCAATAGTCTAAAGCTTCCTTACTTGCAAAATCGTCTTCATTGTGTGCATCCATATAACGCATCCAATACCAAGAAGAACCAGCCCAACCCGGCATGGTGTTCAATTCTAAAGGGTGAATGGAAACATTATCAATTAAATCATTGCTAACAACTTCATTTGTTTCAGAATTCCAAGCCCAAACAGAAGCGTTACCCAAAGGTGGTTGCCCGTCTTCTGTTGGTAAATACTTTTCTACTTCTGGCAAAGCAATTGGTAAATGTTTTTTATCTATCATTTGTGGTAAACCATTCACATAATACACAGGAAAAGGCTCTCCCCAATATCTTTGTCTTGAAAAAACAGCATCGCGCAAACGATAATTTGTTTTTCCGTTACCTTGTTTTATTTTTTCTAAAGCTTCAATCGCTTTTTTAGTTCCTTCTTTGTACCCTAGACCGTTTAAGAAATCAGAATTTACTAATTTGAAACCTTCTTTTGCTCCGAAAGCTGCTTCCGAAATATCTTGGTCAAAAATATTTTTAATTTCAGGCATTCCGTTCGTTCCTTTGAAGAAATTTGAGAAAGCATAATCACGTTCATCACCACAAGGAACCGCCATAACAGCACCTGTTCCATAACCCGCTAACACATAATCACCAATCCAAACTGGAACTGGTTCTTTTGTAAAAGGATGTTCAGCATAAGCACCAGTAAAAACTCCAGAAATGGTTTTTACATCGGCCATTCTTTCTCTTTCTGAACGTTTTGCTGTTGCTTCAATATAAGCTTCAACAGCTTCTTTTTGTTCAGGAGTTGTAATTTTAGCTACCAAATCGTGTTCTGGTGCTAAAGTCATAAATGTTACTCCAAAAATTGTATCAGGTCTTGTTGTAAATACAGAAATTACGAATTCAGAATTACGAATTACGAAATCTACACTTGCACCAACACTTTTTCCAATCCAGTTTCTTTGTGATTCTTTCAATGATTCTGACCAATCAATATCGTTTAAACCTTGCAATAATCTTTCAGCATAAGCCGAAATTCGCATAGACCATTGTGTCATTTTTTTACGAATAACAGGATGCCCACCACGTTCAGAAACTCCATTTACAATTTCGTCATTCGCTAAAACCGTTCCTAATCCTGGACACCAGTTTACTTCGGTTTCTGCTAAATACGTTAATCTATATTGCAATAGTATTTTTTGTTGTTCCTCTGATGAAAATGCTTTCCATTCGCTTGACGAAAAAGAAACTATATTATCATCGCAAACTGCATTTACAGTTGCATTTCCTTCTTTTTCAAAAATTGAAATTAAAGTTGTAATATCTTCCGATTTATTTGAATCATTATTGTACCAAGAATTGAACAATTGAATGAAAATCCATTGCGTGTGCTTGTAATAATCGGCATTTGAAGTACGCACTTCTCTACTCCAATCAAATGAAAATCCGATTTTATCTAATTGCTCTCTATAACGCGTAATATTTTCTTTAGTTGTTTTATCTGGATGTTGCCCCGTTTGAATTGCATATTGTTCTGCTGGCAAACCAAAAGAATCATACCCTTGCGGATGTAATACGTTAAATCCTTTATGACGTTTGTATCGAGCTACAATATCAGAAGCGATATATCCTAGAGGGTGCCCAACGTGTAATCCTGCTCCAGAAGGATAGGGAAACATATCTAGAACATAATATTTAGGTTTCTCAGAATTATTCGATGCAGCAAAAGTTTGTTTTTCTGCCCAATATTGTTGCCAATTGGCTTCGATTTCGTTTGGATTGTATTTCATTACTTTTTTTTCTCTTTATAATTGCAAAAATAACTATTTTAAATTCATTAATATTCCGATACCCAAATTATTGTTATTTATTATTGGATAGGGAAGTATTATTGTTGTTGTTTCTTTTTTTACAAAAAGACGTTCTACATATTTATATAAATTAGGACTCCAATAATGCACAACAAATGCTGTTGCCATTCCCAAACCCGCTCCTGCCAAAACATCAGCTGCCCAATGCTTATCGTTTGTTACTCTAAAAAAAGCAGTAGCAGTTGCTAATAGATATCCCGAAGAAGCAAACCACAAATTATCATCTTTATACTCAAGAAAAAGTAATGTTGCTCCATTAAAAGCTGTAGAAGTATGCCCAGATGGAAAAGACTTTACTCCGTATAGCTCTGGTCTTTTATCGTTTACGACTTCTTTAACTCCTCTGCCTATTAATCCAGATATTATTAATGAAACTAACTGGTTTGTAGTCAGTTGCTCAAACGAGTTTTTAGAATTAAAATACATGGAATTTCCTAATACTGCTAAAATTGTTGGTGTATATTGAATATAATCATCATGTTTAAACGCAAAACGATCTTGTAATGCATTTTTTTGAAAATCATATACTTCTTTTTTTAAATCGGTATCTCTAAGTATTAATCCCGAAGTAATTAGAGCAGCTGGGATAATAAAATTCTTAACCTTTAGTTTTGAAGTATTATTTTGAACAACATTTAAAGTATCTTGAGCATTAATATTCAAATTATTTAGCATGAATATAATAATTAGTATTTTTTTTTATCATAGTTTTAGTGAAATTTTCGTGTAAATCTATAAAAATTAACAGATGATATCAATTATGATTTTATGTTTATTGTACGAAAGTCAAAACTTTGAACGTTATATTCTATATTTAACAAAATTCTTTTTTATTTTTACAGCATAATTTATAAATTCAATATGGCATCTTCATTTGAGACCTATCAAAAACGACGTTTAATTTCTTCCTATTTTTCTGTAATCGTTAGTATTTTTCTTGTGCTTTTTTTACTTGGAGCTTTAGGCTTGTTTGTAATTAATTCTAAGAAAATTACAAACGATTTTAAAGAGAACATTCCTATGACTGTGTTTTTTAAAAATGAAGCAAAAGATAGTGTATTAAATATGTTTGATGCAGAAATGAAAAATGCACGCTATATTAAAGAATACGCATTTGTTCATAAAGATAGTGCAGCAAAAAATAATGTAGATATTGTTGGTAAAGATTTTATGGAGTTTTTAGGATTTAATCCGCTTCAAAATTCTTTCGATATTAACCTAAAAGGAGACTATGTTGTTGCTGATAGTATCAAGAAGATTGAACACGATATTAAGAAAAACGACATGGTTTCTGAGATTATCTATGATAAACAATTAGTTGATTTGGTTAATGATAATGTGAAGAAGATTAGTTTCTGGATGCTTATTATTAGTGCTTTTCTAGCGATCGTTGCTATGTTATTAATTAATAGTTCGCTTCGTCTTTCTATCTATTCTCATCGTTTTACCATTAAAACAATGCAAATGGTTGGCGCTACTAAATCGTTTATTAGAAAACCTTTTATTTGGAGAAGTATTAAACTTGGACTAATTGGTTCTTTATTGGCTATTTTTGCCTTACTAGGAGCTGTATATTATATTGATGACCTTTTACCTTCATTACATTTATCTAAAGACTATTTCTCATTAGGAATTGTTTTTGGAAGTGTTTTATTTGTTGGGATTATCATTACTTGGATTAGTACCTTTTTCGCAACGCAACGTTTCTTGAATTTAAGAACAGATGATTTATATTAACATAAGTCCTTTTTAGAATATAAAACTATAATTATGAGATTGTCTTAAAGAACAAGTTTACGAGGGTAAACATCAATTTTTAAAGACGGCATTAATAATAAAATTTAAACTATATGAAAAACAAAGAAGAAAACAACGAACCTGAATTCTTATTCGACAAATCGAACTATACTGTTCTTTTAATAGGACTTGGTGTTATTGCTCTTGGTTTTATATTAATGAGCGGTGGTGGAAGCGAAGATCCAAATGTATTTAGCGAAGAGATCTTTAACTTTAGAAGAATTCGCTTGGCTCCAACTACGGTTTTAGCTGGTTTTGGTATTGTAATTTATTCAATCTTCAAAACAACAAAATAAAAGGTTTTAGTATAAAAAAGATATTCGAATTTTTAATTCATGGATTAAAAATTCGAATATCTTTTTTATTTGAAGATTAGAAATGAATATAAATATAGACCATAGCCAATAAAAACAGTATAGAAAATGACAATACCCTTATTTAAAATTAAATAAGGGTATTGCGTTTTGATAGTTAAATGTGGAAAGCAGCAATTAATGATGCACATGTTTTAATGCAACAATAATTTCTTATTTAGCATATTGCCATTGATTTCCAGTCTTATTATGTAGAGTCCTTTTTCTAAAAACACTCTATCAATATGTATTTCTTTTTTATTATCTGTTTTTCTTACTAATTCTTTTCCAGAAATATCAAATAAAGCTAGTTGATTTATCTCATACTTACTTTCAATCACTATTACCTCATCTTTTACAATAACTTGGAATTGTTCATTCGAAAAATCCTCTGTACTTAAAGTACAACCAGCTCCTTCATTACAAACGCTAACTTGTGTCCAAACATTATTATCTCCTGGTATTTCATTTGGATTTGCAAACCATTGGTTTTTCCAAATTTTACATTCATAATACACATTAGTATTTGCATTAGGATATTCTTGTGAAGCATTATATTCCGAGAAACCGCAAAAAGTTCCTCCACCTTGATTTGAACCACAACCTTCCGCTCCACCAGTATAAGGAGATAATGAATAATCATTTGCCTCTGTTACTGCTGTGCTTATTGAAGTCCCATTCAAAACTTTACTCGATACATTCATATAGGAATAACCAGAACTATTTAGGCTTGTGTTTTCCAATAGCAATTGCCATAACATTATTCCGTCTTTATCACCAACTCTACTTGGATGATTACGAATATGACTTGCTAATTCTGCAACATTTTGATGTGTATAGGTATAATAAGGTCCCCATGGTTCATTTGGATAATGTACTCCTGCGGCAACTTTGAAACCATATTGTTCTGCATAGTACGCATAGGCATCATACATTATACTTCTATTTGTACTTCCACCTGTGTTATACCCTTGAAACGCAATAATATCAATTTTATCACCAACGGCTTGCATTACAGGAATCATGTGTCCCGTTGAAGAAAATCCAAAAAGATTAATTCCGTTAGTTGCTGCAGTTGCATTATATAGATTTGTATCTGACTCTCCTGTTACCGTGTTTCTATTCGCATAAGCAAAAGGAGACGCTAAATCGTTATTTGTTTGTCCTCCTAAAGCTCCAACACCAGCTGGCGCACAGGCTAAGATATAGCCTTCACTTTTTGGCATTATTGCACGGGAATTGGTAAAAAAATCAATGAAGTGTTGCACATTAGCAGCATTTCCAATCTGTTGAAACGAGCCACTTGGTTCGAAATCCCAATCGATACCAATGAAACCCATATCATCTACCAAGTCTTTTATTTGTTGATAATTAATGTTTGCATATACATTAGAATTCCAATAGGTCTCTCCTCCAATTGATAAAATCACATTTACTCCTTTAGCTTTTAATGCTGATACACTTTCTTTTAATCCACAACCATCATAAGGAACTTCTATACCCGTTCCTGAAATATCAAACGAACCTTGCGTATATGTTAAATCTGGCTTTCCAAAAGCTAAAAATACATAATTTACATAGGCTGGAATTTCTCTTAATTTGGAATTCTGATTAGTTGAAGCCCAATTTTCTGAGTAAGAAGGAAAATACGCTAAGACAATTGGGTCACTAAATTGATGAACTTGTGAAAAAATGCAATTAACATAAAAAAAGATTATGGTAATAATAGATATTTTTCTCATGCTTGTTTATTTGTTTACTGATGCAAATTAAGCACATATAAATTTTACCACACCCCCCGAAAAAAGGGGTGTACTATTTTTTACATCAAATTTATCTTAATTGCATGCTTAATCAAGCCCACAACATTAGATGAGCCTGTCTTTAAAAGCAAGTTTTTTCGGTATCCTTCAACTGTATAGCTAGACAATTTTAAAATTTCAGCAATTTCACTCGTTGTTTTTTCTTCAATAATCAGCTGTAATACTTCAAGTTCTCTAGGTGTAATAGTTTGCGTTGCTCCCGATTTCGATTTATAATTTTCTAGATAATCTTCATAAATATCGGTTTGAAAATAATTTTCTCCCTCTATTATTTTTTGAATTGCATTTAACAAGTCTAAACTAGAAACATTTTTATTCAAAAAACCATTAACCTCAAACTGTAGTAATTTATGAATTGTAGCGTGATTAGTCATGCTACTTAAAACTAAAATTTTAGCCTCTACATCTTTTTCTCTTATTGTTTTAATAAGCCATAAACCATCTTTTTCTGGCAATTGTAAATCTGTAATCATTAAGTCTGGCACAAAAATAGATCTAATTTGCAATGCCTTGTCTACAGAAGTAACTTCTTTTACTTCATATTTACTTCTTAATACCGAAGCGATGCTTTCTGCAAAGACTTTATGATCGTCTACAATTAGTATTTTCTGTAACATGGTTATAGTGGTAATTTTATTTCTAATGAAACTCCTTTGTCTGAAGAGTTCATTTCAAATTTTCCATTTAATACTTCTACTCTTTTTTCAATGTTCTTTAAACCAATTCCAGATCTAGAATTATTTTTAGAAAATCCAACTCCATTATCTTTAATCTGCAACAGCAACTCTTCTTCTAATTCTACTATATCTACTTTAATTTCAGTAGCATAAGCATGTTTTACAACATTATTCATTGCTTCTTGTAGAATTCTATAAATACTCAAAAGAACACTATCGTCTAATACATTTATCTTTTTACTTATTAGAATATTCTTAGTAGTTTTAATACCGTTTTTCTCAACCATTAAACACAAACTATTTATTAATTGAGTAAACTCTACATCTAAAATTCTATCAGGATTCAATTCATGAGACATATCTCTAACTTCATTATATAACTTATCTATTTTATCAACAATTGAATTAATATTACTTTTATCTAGTATTTCTTCTGATGTTAATGACACTTTTAAAGCTCCAATTTCATTTGCAATTCCATCGTGTAATTCTAATGAAATTTTTTCCCTCTCTTCAAACTTTGCTTTAATTTTCTCTTTAATAATTTCTGTTTTCTGTGTCTCTAAAGTTGCCTTCAATTGTTCTTCATGAAGCAATTTTTGATTTTTTCTCAACTTTTTCTGTGTTTTTATCTTATGATAATAGACAATCATCAAAGCAATTAACATAAGAAACAAAATCAAAAAACTAACAACAAGCAGCATTTTAATTCGAGACTCTTTTTGAATTATTTTTTCTTTTAATTCTAATTCTTTCTTATTCTCTCTTAATTGAAATCGAAACTCTAAATCGGTTCCAATTCGTGCCTTTTCAATATTAAAAATACTATCGTTTATCTGATTAAACTTCATTAAACTTTCGCTCTCTTTTAGAAAATCACCTTGTTTTGAATAATATTCTTTATAAGCTAAATAAATATCTTTCAAAATTGCAATATCACCTTGGTTTAATTCTAATGCTTTATCTAGATTAAATTTCTCTAAACGCTCATTCTTCTGAATCTTTGATAAATAATATAAATTTAGATATGTACTTGATGACAAACTCTGGAAATTATTATTTCTTTGATAATGTAGCGATTCATATAAGTGTTGATTTGAATTCTCAACATCTCCTAACATAAGAAAAACATAGCCTAATTTATTCAGATACAAAGGATATGCATACGTTTCTTTTTCATCAAATGACGCTATACCTTTAAGCAAATTTTCCTTTGCTTCTTCATATTCTCTCCTCTTTATATTAACCTCACTTTTCCTTAAATAATAATCTGAGGCCACAAAATTCCCTTTAATCAAACTAAATGATTTATCATAGTAGTCATTTGCTTTATCCAATCGATTTTCACGCAATAATAAATCGCCCATCAATAAATACATTAACCCTTTTTCTTGTGGATTTTTATTTACGTTAATTTTCAATAATGCTTGGGTTAATTCTGTCATTAAAGCATTAGTATCTACATAACTAACTCCCCAATTTACATAATCAATTACCGATTGATAATAAGCATCCGTGTTAGAAAATTGTTCTTTTGATAAATTTAGTCTTTTTTGAAAATAATATCTTGCTGAATCTACATTTCCTGTCAAATCATAGATATAGCCTAAGTATTGATAGGAAGAATTCTTCTCTTCTTCATTTTTTGCTATTTTTTTTAATAAAAAAGCATCATTCTTTGCACTCTGAGGATTAACACGAAATGTTTCAGAGATACGTTTCTTAACGATTTCAAACTCCGAAACCTCTTGCGAAGAGACTAGAATAGGGAGTTGAAGAAATAAAAAAAATATCTTAAAAAATTTCATTTTGGTTACTTTGGTGCAGACGATAAATGTATAAAAAAAAATTAAACCCTAGAATCAATCGTCTTTATTCTACAAAAAAAAATATATTTGCAACATGAATACACTACAAGCAATTATTCTTGCTATTATAGAAGGAATTACAGAGTTTTTACCTGTTTCATCAACAGGACATATGATTATCGCTTCTTCTTTTTTTGGAATTGCAAGCGACGATTTTACTAAGCTTTTTACTATTGTAATACAACTAGGAACAATCCTATCTGTTGTAGTATTATATTTTAAACGCTTTTTTCAAAGTTTAGATTTCTATTTCAAACTATTTGTCGCTTTTATTCCCGCAGTAGTATTTGGATTATTACTAAATGATTTTATCGATAGCATGTTAGAGAGTCCAATTGTTGTTGCAATATCTTTAATTATTGGTGGTTTTCTATTATTAAAAGTTGACGATTGGTTTGGGAATTCTGAAAACACTGAAATCTCCTACCTAACTGCTTTAAAAATAGGTTTTTTCCAATGTTTAGCAATGATTCCTGGAGTTTCTAGGAGTGGAGCAAGTATTGTTGGTGGTATGAGTCAAAAGCTTTCAAGAACAGCAGCGGCAGAATTTTCATTCTTCCTTGCTATTCCAACCATGCTTGGAGCAACAGTTAAAAAACTTTATGATTATAATAAAGCAGGTTTTGAAATCACCGATCAACAAATTAACCTGTTAATCATCGGAAATATTGTTGGTTTTATTGTTGCCCTAATTGCTATTAAGTCTTTTATTGGTTTTTTAACAAAACATGGTTTTAAAATATTTGGTTATTATAGAATTGTAGCTGGTGTTGCAATTCTATTGATTCACTTTTTTGTTCAAAAACTAACAATTATCTAATGCAAGCAGAAGATCTTTTAGCTGGAAAAGTACTATTGATTGACAAACCTTTGAATTGGTCTTCTTTTCAAGCAGTCAACAAATTAAAATATATTTTAAAAAACAACTTTGATTTACCAAAGAAGTTTAAAATTGGACATGCTGGTACTTTAGATCCTTTAGCAACTGGACTGTTAATTATTTGTACAGGGAAATTTACTAAGACAATTTCAGAAATCCAAAGTCAAGCAAAAGAGTACACAGGAACAATTTGTCTTGGTGCAACGACACCTTCCTATGATTTAGAAACTGAAATAGATGCCACTTTCCCTACCGAACATATTACAGAAGCTTTAATTAACGATACTTTACTACAATTTTTAGGTGAAATAGATCAAAAACCTCCTGTTTTTTCAGCAATAAAAAAAGATGGAAAAAGGCTTTACGAACATGCTCGTGCAGGAGAAGAGGTTGAAATTAAAGCTAGGAAAACAACTATTCATGAGTTTGAGATTACTCGATTTGAACTACCCGAAATAGATTTTAGAATTGTTTGTAGCAAAGGAACTTATATCCGTTCTATTGCTTATGATTTTGGAAAGGCACTACAATCTGGTGGACATTTAGCTAGTTTAAGAAGAACAAAAATTGGAAATCATACGGTTGGGAATGCCGTTTCTCCTGAACAATTCGAAGAGGAAGTAAAAAAACACATTTCCTAACTTTTTATTTTTAACTCTAAATTCTTAAAAAAACATTCATTCCTATTTAAAAAGTGTGTAATTAACAGAACACCTGTTTCGTTTTTTTACACTATTAAACTTTATTGTTTTTCTAAATACTTTTTTTGTTAACTTTACGTTCAAGCCCTGTCTCACAACACGATAAGAACACTTAACACATGAACAAAAGTACACTAACTAGAAGAAAACTTTTTAAGAAAATATTCTCAAATCATAAGGATCAGTTCGATCAAACTGACCCACTATTTGAAAAATATTCTAGAAAAATCTACAATGGTAGAAAGTACCTTTCAAAAGAAAGGAAAAACAAAAATCAAGAAGCAAATTCAGACGCATCCTTAGAAAGGGTTAACCCGATAACTTCTGGATTGAATGTCTACACTGGTCCTTGGACAGATCGACTCGCTATTCATTTACTAAAAAGAACTGGATTTGGTTTTAAAAAAACCGACTTAGACACCGTTCTTGGAATGTCTATGACACAAGCTGTAGATTTAATTTTAACTATTGACCCTACTGTTCCACCTTCTCCTATTAATAATTATGACATAGACGAACCAGATGAAAACAATCTTCCTTATGGAGACGATTGGACAACAAATCCTTTCACCGATTTAGGAACTGGAAACACAACCGACAGAAAACGTATTGACAGTTTAACAGCTTGGATGACAAACTTAGCAATAACTCAAGATATTTCTATTAGAGAGAAAATGGTTATGTTTTGGTATCATTTTATTCCTGTAGATTTCGATTTTATCAAGGCTAGTTCTAATCAATACATCTCTGGAAACTCGGCAAGAGTTTGCTATCAATACATTAAAAATTTAAGAGCCTATTCTGATGGTAATTTTAAAACTCTAATTAGAGAAATTGCTACGCAACCAGCTATGATGTATTATTTGAACAATCAGGCGAATACAAAAACTGCTCCCGATGAAAATTTTGCTAGAGAGATAATGGAACTTTTTACTCTTGGAAAAGGTTCTAATAGCTTATATTCTCAACCCGATGTTATTCAGGCTGCGAAAGTATTAACAGGTTGGAGAGTTCAAAATTTAAACACACCAAACCCTACTACAGATTTTGTCGACACAAAGCATGATGAAAGTAATAAGCAATTTTCGGCTTTCTTCAACAACACTACGATTCCATTTACTGGATCTTCAGAATTAGACGCTTTCATTGATATGATTTTCTCTAAAACGGAAGTTGTTTCACAATATATTTGTAGAAGATTATACCGCTTTTTTGTCTATTATGATATTGATCAACATATTGAAGACAATGTAATAGTTCCTTTAGCACAACATTTTGTAGCAAGCAATTGGGAAATAGTACCAGTTTTGGAAAAACTTTTCAAAAGCGAACATTTTTATGACATGGCAAATAGAGGTGTTTATATAAAATCACCTTTAGATTTGTTTATAGGTTTTATAAGAACGTTCAATATGGAAACTACTATTTCAGATCCTACAAATCATAATGCTCAATATTACATTTGGAAAAGAATAGACGATTTATTGTCCGATATGGGACAAAGTATGGGAAGTATTCCAAATGTTGCAGGTTGGCAAGCTTTTTATCAAAATCCTTCTTTTCATGAGTATTGGATAAATTCCAACTCAATACAAAAACGCTTCGCTTATATTGCTTATGCATTTTATGGTATACCGTTAAGTCGAAACGGATATACAACTACTATAAAAGCAGATACTTTAAATTTTGTATTACAATTTCCAAATACTATTTGTCAAGATCCAAACCTATTAGTAGATGAATGTATAAAATATCTTTTACCTATCGATTTAAGTATTGGACAGAAAAATATTTTAAAGACGCAAAATTTACTTTCAGGACAATCTAACGATTATTATTGGACAGGTGCTTGGACAGTCTACACACAAGATCCAACAGATGAAAACAATAAGCAAATCGTAAAAAATCGTTTGGACAGTCTATTTTTAACCATTATTCAGTTGGCTGAATTTCAACTAATGTAATATCGAAACAAAATGAAAAGAAGAAAATTTATACAGTCAACAGCCTTAGTATCTGCACCTTTATTATTTAACAAAATACCCGTTTTAGCTTCCTCACAACTTGAAAGTAGCAACCTTCAAACACTTGCTAATGCAGCAGTAAACTGTGGTAAGATTTTAGTAATCATACAAATGAACGGTGGAAATGATGGTTTAAATACGGTTTTCCCAAGAGACAAATGGTCTGAACTATCTAATGCACGCTCCAATATATTAATAGATGAGACCGATGTTTTATCCTTAAATCATAATCCAACTACAGGTCTTCATCCTGCTATGCAAGAAATGCAACAGATGTATAATACGGGTGAACTAATGATTGTTCAAGGTGTTTCTTATCCAAACCCAAGTTACAGTCACTTTAGAGCTACCGATATTTGGTTTACTGGTTCTAAAAGTGATGAAACCCTAAATACTGGTTGGATTGGAAGAGCATTAGACGAAATCTATCCTGATTTCCCTGAGAGTTATCCTAATTCCAATATGCCAGACCCATTGGCAATACAAATTGGTTCAACATTACCTTTCTCTTTGCAAGGACCAAATATAAACATGGGATATAGTGCTCCTGATCCAGATGATTTATTAAATGTTATTAATGAAACTACAGATCCTGCACCGAATACAGATTATGGATTAGAACTTACTTTTCTTAGGTTAATGAAAGACCAAAGTAATGCCTATCGAGAAACAATTCAATCGGCATATAATGTAACAAATCCTCCTTCTGTTGAATATCCAGATAATAAATTGGCTGCTCAACTAAAAATTGTGGCTCGATTAATAAATGGTGGACTTCAAACTCCTATTTATATTGTAAACCATCATAAGAATTTCGATTCGCATGAAAACCAAGTTCTTGATACCGACAGAAAATTAGGAAGACAGCCTGAAAACTTAAGTTTATTGTCGCAATCTATTAGTGCTTTTCAAGCAGATTTAAAACAAATGGGTAAAGACAAAAAAGTAACAGGAATGACTTTTAGTGAGTTTGGAAGAAGAGTGAAAAGTAATGGAAGTTTTGGAACCGATCATGGTTCTAGTGCTCCTGTAATCTTTTTCGGAACTTCTTTAAACACAGGTGTTGCTAATGTTGAAGGGACAGCACATCCTGTTTCTGGAATGATTGGAACATCTCCTAATTTGCCTCAAAATGCATCGGTAAACGATCAAGTTCCAATGCAGTTTGATTTCAGGCAAATTTACAACTCTATAATGCAAGATTGGCTTTGTATGACAGACGCACAGGCTACCTCTGTTTTGGGTGATACTTTTCAAAAATTACCTATCTTCAAAAAGGATTTCTCTAAAGTTATTCTTAATGACGATTTTATGTATATCTACCCAAACCCTGTTGTAAACAATCAAATAAACATTGCGTTTAGAGATTTTATTAAAACAAATGTAGTTGTTACAATTTTTTCAATCGTAGGCTCATTACTCTATACAAACAAACATTATGTTCTTGGAGATATTTTAACATTTACTATACCAACACTACTTTCTAAAGGAACCTATATATTGGAAGTAAATTACAACAGAACAATACTTCAAAAGAAATTCTTAGTCTAGTACTGTTTGACTTTCTTTAGAATATTTTTCAAGAAGGGCTAATAATTCATTTTGAGTTGTTAGTCCTTTGTCTTGTAAATACCATTTTTGCAATTCAATTTTAACAGGCTCATCTACTACTCCATTCGCTGCTTTATAATCGGCAATTAGTTTACGTGCTGGTTCTGGTCTTGGTCCCCAATCTGCAATAATTTCATTCGTTTCAGCATCAAGTACAATCAATTTTGGAATTGCTTTTCCTCCATTAGTTAAAAACTGATTCATTAAAACCTCATTATCGTCTCTTAAAACTATTTTTAAATCAATATTTTCAGATGCTTCTGCAACTTTATTCATTATTGGTAATAGTTGCGCTGCATCGCCACACCAGCCTTCAGAAATTACTAACCAAGTGTATTTCTTATCTAAATTTTCGATTTTAGTACGATTTTCTTCACTAACCACTAAAGTCTTATCTAATCTTTTTAATCGTGTTTCATTCAATTCTGAATAATGCAATAAATCGACTGTTTGATTATGTCCTGTAGATTTTCCTTCACTAATTAATTGACTTACTAATTGTCTGTATTCTGAGTAAGTATATGAATTTAAAAGAGCATTTTCTATTATATTTTTCATAATTAAAATATTTATTTGACAAATTTAAAACTAAATTTGGAGATTAAATGTTAGTTTAGTTACAAATGGATTCAAAACCTAAAAACATTGGGATTGCACTTTCGGGTGGTGGTTCAAAAGGAATTGCTCATGCTGGTGCACTTCAATTCCTTGATGAACAAAAAATGAAACCGTCAATTATATCTGGAACAAGTGCTGGTGCAATTATTGCTGCTATGTATTCGTTTGGAAAAACTCCAGCCGAAATACTTAGTTTTTTTCAATCTATTTATTTTTTTAATTGGAAACATTTTACCTTAAAAAAAGCAGGAATAATAGATTCTGATTCTTTTAGAGTCTATTTCAATGCAATATTTAAAGATACTAAAATTGGAGATTTACCAATTCCTATAAAAATAACTGCAACCGATTTAGTAAAAGGAAAGTTGAAAGTTTTTAATGACAATACAAAAGTAACCGATGCTATACTTGCTTCGGCAGCATTCCCAGGTGTCTTGAGTCCTTATAAAATAAATGAACGATTATATAGCGATGGTGGCATTCTCAATCATTTTCCAACTGATTTATTACTCGGAAATTGCGAAAACATTATAGGCATATATGTTAGTCCTATTCAAAACATTGAAAATAAAGACTTAAACTCCATTAAGTCGATTACTTCTAGGGCTTTTGATTTACTTTCTGCCCAAGGAAATTATCAAAAATTTAGTTTATGCGATACAATTATAGAACCGAAAGAATTAGCAAACTATAGTACTTTTGAAACTAGTAAGTCTAAAATGAAAACAATTTTTCAAATTGGTTATGATGAAGCTAAAAGTACTTTTGAAGAATTAAGCTCATAATACAATTCAACATTTTTTTTCTGTAGATATATAATTATATTTGCATCACAAAATAATATAGAGACAATCTAATGAAATACAAAAGAATTCTTCTAAAATTGAGTGGTGAAGCCCTAATGGGTGATAGACAATACGGAATTGACCCTAAGCGTTTAGCTGAATATGCGCAAGAAATAAAAGAGATTCATGACAAAGGGATAGAGATTGCAATCGTTATAGGTGGAGGAAATATTTTTAGAGGAGTTGCTGGCGCTAGTAATGGAATGGATAGAGTTCAAGGTGACTATATGGGAATGCTTGCAACCGTAATTAACGGAATGGCATTGCAAGGTGCTCTTGAAGAAGCAGGAATGCAAACACGTTTGCAAACAGCTTTAAAGATTGAAGCCATTGCAGAACCTTATATTAAAAGAAAAGCAACAAGACACTTAGAAAAAAGAAGAATTGTTATTTTTGGAGCAGGAACTGGAAATCCATATTTCACAACAGATACTGCTGCTGTACTTAGAGGTGTAGAAGTGAATGCCGATGTAATTTTAAAAGGAACTCGTGTTGATGGTGTTTACACTTCAGATCCAGAAAAAAATGCAGATGCTGTTAAATTTGACTATATTTCGTTTGAAGATGTATTAGCAAAAGGTTTAAATGTTATGGATACTACTGCTTTTACACTTAGTCAGGAAAACAAATTACCTATTATTATATTCGATATGAACAAAAGAGGTAATTTATTAAAAGTTTGTGAAGGACAAACAGTTGGAACAACAGTTACAATATAAATAAACACAAAGTAATATCACTTAGACATATTTTTGAAATAAAAACTTAAGAAAATGACAGAAGAAATTAATTTCATAATAGACAGTGCAAGGGAATCGATGGAAGGTTCTATAGCGCATTTAGAAAAAGAATTTTTAAACATTAGAGCTGGTAAAGCTTCTCCTCAAATGCTTGGTGGTGTTTTTGTTGACTATTATGGTTCACAAACGCCATTGTCTCAAGTTGCAAATATTAATGCACCAGATGCAAGAACATTAACTGTTACACCTTGGGAAAAACCAATGCTTCAACCTATTGAAAAAGCAATTATGATTGCTAATTTAGGTTTAAACCCAATGAATAATGGAGATAATATTATCATAAACGTTCCTGCATTAACAGAAGAAAGAAGACGCGACCTTGTAAAACAAGCAAAAACAGAGTCTGAAGATGCAAAAATTGGTATTCGTAATGCTCGTAAAGATGCAAACACAGATATTAAAAAAGAAGAGAAAAACGGAACATCTGAAGATATTTGTAAAAAAGCAGAAGAAGACATTCAAAAACTAACAGATGCATTCATTAAAAAAACAGAAGAGCATTTAGCGGCTAAAGAAATTGAAATAATGAAAGTATAGTTATCTATATATAAGAAAATATTTGAATCCAACTTTTTTGAGTTGGATTTTTTTATATAAACCCAGAAGCTTTAATTAAGCCTTGTTTATTTAAAACCTTAATCTTCGATTTATCTACTTCAATTAAATTTTCGACTTTAAAATCATGTAAAATTCTAACTAAAGATTCAACCGAAGTCCCTATAATATTACTGTGATTCATTCTTGACAAATCTATAAAACCATCTGAATAGGAAAGTTTAGTAAAAAAATCATCCAGATTAATTAAAGACAAAGCGGTTCGCTCCCTTACCGAATAGTTTGCAATTATATGTGCATTATGAGTAAACGCAATTAAACTTCTTATTAAGTTAGCATTCATTCTTTTCAAAAAA
Source organism: Flavobacterium jumunjinense (assembly GCF_021650975.2). Taxonomy (NCBI): domain Bacteria; kingdom Pseudomonadati; phylum Bacteroidota; class Flavobacteriia; order Flavobacteriales; family Flavobacteriaceae; genus Flavobacterium; species Flavobacterium jumunjinense. The sequence continues at coordinate 1,776,423 of NZ_CP091285.1, read as the reverse complement.
AGAGAATCGCTATCAAAGAGCGAATGAAAAAAATCTTTATTAATAACAACAATTTCACAGTTTGTAATTGCAGAGATCGAATACAAATAAGGCGTGTTTGATAATAAAGTTGAATATCCAATAATATTATTCTCTTTAACTAAACTAAAAATATATTCTTTACCATTACCGTCTACTGTATAGACCTTTAAAACCCCCTTTTTTACAATAAATACACTACTAGGAAATACTCCTTGATGAAACAATACTTGGTTTTTCTTTAACTTAATTAAGACTTCAACATCTTCAGTTTCATTAGAATAATGTTCATATAAATATTCTGCTAAATCTTGATTATCTTCTAAAAAATTACCTTTTGGAAACAACATTTTATTTTTTTTAAAATCAGATACAAACCTTTTTATTGCAAAAAAGTCAGTTTCTTTTAAAAAACTGACTTTAAACTTTTAACCTTCATTCTAAATCACTCTAGAAGTCTACATTAACAACGCTAGATACTTGTTTTTATTGTAGTTACATTCAAAATTAAGACTCTGGAACAAAAATATTTCTTCCATTCAATAATTGAATAGGTCTATTATTTTGATGCATTAATGCTTCAAACTGCAACAATTGTTTTCTAGAAATTTTCACTCTATTTTTAACAACAAACCAACTAACAATTGGAGAACAAGGTGGTGTAGTTAAAGAGCCTGAATAACTATAATACTCTTCAATTTCGTCTTCATAATCTAAAAAACCTAAAGCATTATAATTAAAATTACTATTATAAATACCCCCTTCATTCAATGGTAAATCATTCATAAAATTAGCCAACAAAGGATTATCATTATTAGACAGTTCAAAAAACACTCCAATAACAGCAAGCAAGCCAGTTGTATTGTCTCTATGCACCAAATGCACTTCCATAGGATAACTAATTCCATTTACTGTATGTTCGCTTGAAGTATGAAAATGAAATTGTTTCAATTCATACGTCTTATTATTTACTGACAATGTACTTCCTGAACTATAATCAAACTGAATTGTATGTCCATTATTAATAATTCTCGTAAAAGAATTAGAGTAATTAAATTCCAAATCCTCCAAGTTATCATTCTCAACAACATTTCTAGTTTGAATATTTATTGGCGATTGCGAATGACCTCCACAGTCTTGCCAATCATTTCCACAAATACCACTCCAATTATCAGGTCCGTTTGCACCCTCATATTCAAAATGACAATTTGAATTTGTTGTTTTTCCGTAGAATGAATTTGCTAATGATTGTTCATCATTATTGGTTAAATTTTCATCATTGTTTTTGATTGATTCTTCTTGACATGATAGCATCATAAAAGCGATAGTGAAACTAAGTGTTACTTTTTTCATTTTGTTAATTTATTTATACAAATCTATTTTAAATAAATAATTACAAAACCATAACATTATCAATCTATTAATTGATTTATATCAATATTTTAAAACCGAAACCCCAAGTCACCATGTCGATTCTTAAAACTTAATTTATAGTTAAATTCATTCGAAATATTAAAATAAATGTATAAAATACATTATTTTTAAAGCTCGACAAAAAATAACTTGTCCAACAATTTAATTAAACATACTTTTAAGCCATAATATAAGGCTGATTTCATCAATCATCACCTTCATCAATTTTGATTACTTAATGAGATATATTACGCTATTAACTTTTCTTTTTCTATCAACATTTTGTATCGCCCAGAACAAAATAAAAGGTCAGATTATCGACATTGATAGTAGGGTTCCTCTTTCATTTTGCAAAATTGAATATCTAGACAAAACTTTTACAACCAATTGGGAAGGTAAATTCAATTTAGACATATCTGCTTATGACAAACCTTTAATTATAACCTATAAAGGTTATCATAGAAAAAGCGTTTATATTTCTAAAAACGAGCAGTTTGTTGTTGTAAAAATGACTATTGATCTTGATACATATAAAAAAGTAGAGATTTACACCGACAACACTGTAAATAAAATTGTTCGAAACGTAATCAAAAACAAAAAAAACAATCAACCTGAAAACATTTTAGGTAGTTTCCAATACAAAAACTATGAAAACATACTTATAACCGCAAATCCGGACTCTATTTCTAGTAAAATTGACACTATACGTAAAAAACGCCTTTTTAGAAAAACTAAAATAAAACTGGATTCTTCAAATTATAAGTTCAAAAAAATAGTTGAAAAATATCATTTGTACCAAACAGAAAAGGTAAATCAAATTCAATACAATAAAAATGGTCAAAAAGAAACAATTTTAGCAAGTAGAATGGCTGGTTTTAAAGAGCCACTATATGAGTATTTAGGTTTAAATCTTGTGTCCTATTCCGTCTATGAAAATCCTTTTGAAATATTAGAAACACCATTACAAAACCCAATTTCAAACTATGGTCGTCGTTTGTATAACTTCTATTTAGTTGATTCTCTAACTATACAAGATCGAAAAACATATAAAATTTTCTTCCAACCAAAAAAACTTCAATCAAGTAGATTGAGAGGTTTGCTTTATGTTGACGCAGAAACATTTGCCATAGCAAAAGCTTATTATAGAATCTACGGAGTTGTTAATATCAATGCTGACTATACTTTTGACTATTACAAAAAAGAAAAACTTTGGTTTCCGAAAAAAAGAAAATTTACTGTTCTTAAAGGTAACAATGTTGACGATATTAAGATATTAGGAAGAACAATCGAATTTAGTTCTGCTTTAGAACCGGACCAAAATTCAAACACTACAGATCAAATTTATCTAACTATTGAGTCGACTCCTTTCGATATAGAATTAAATAAAAATGTAACATTCAAAAATAAAGGAATCAAAATTGAAATTTCAAAAGATGGAATAGACAAGCCTGAAAAGTATTGGGCAGAATTTGTAAAAGACAGTATCGATATCCGACGAATTGGAACTTATAATGCAATTGACAGTCTTTCGAAATCGAGAAAAATTGAAAAAAAAGTCTATGTTGGAAAAAAAGTTCTTAATGGTTATTACCCTATAAGCTATTTTGATTTAGACCTACGAAGCATTGTCAAATACAATAACTTCGAAGGATTTAGATTAGGATTTGGTGGTGTTACAAACGAAAAACTATCGGAACGATATAGAATTGGTGGTTACGGAGCTTATGGTTTAAAAGACAAAGAATTTAAATACAATTTTACCCCTTCCTATTTACTACACAGATCAAGCGAAACGTGGATAAACGCATCCTATACAGACGACTTAGATGAAACTTCAAAAACAACATTCGCAACAGACAGTCGTAGATTTAAGATATACGATCCAAGACCTATAAATATTTCTACATTCTATGCTCATAAAACAGCATCCATTTTTATAGAATCAAATTACCTTAGAAACTCAAACACATATCTTTCTATATTTAGAAGTGAAATAATCCCTCAATTCGACTACACTTTTATTAATAAAGAAAATGCATATACACAATATAACATTACTGCAGTTCAGCTTGCTATACAATGGAATCCATTCAGTAATTATATGTTAACTCCAAAAACAAGAATTGAGTATGAAAAAAGACATCCTAAGTTTTCATTCCAAGTTACTCAAACTTTACCTGATGTAATTGGAAATGATTTTAATTTTACGAAAATAGATTTCAAAACTTTCTATGAAATTCCTTTCATTTCTGGGCAAAAAAGTGCGCTTCTTTTTCAAACAGGAATAGCCTTTGGAGATGTTCCTTTAACCCATTTATATAGCTTACAACCAAACAACCTTAACAGAGATGCATTATTGCAAAGAATAACATTTGCGGGAAAAGACAGTTTTGAAACGATGTATTTTAATGAATTTTTCTCGGATAAATATGTTTCTCTTCAATTAAAGCATACGTTTAACAAAATCAGATTGGGCTACAGAATAAATCCAGAATTTTCAATTGCGACAAGAATGGCTTGGGGAGAAATAAACAAATCAAACAGTCATATAGGTTTAAATTTCAAATCTTTAGAAGAGGGTTTCTTTGAAAGTGGCATTGAATGTAATAAAATATACCGAGGATTAGGCGCTACTGTTTTCTATAGATATGGACCCAACCAACTACCTGTTTTTGAAGATAATTTATCTTTAAAAATATCCTATTTTTTAGATTTAGGGATTTAAGTAATGAAGCATTCTTTTTTTTGTTGGATTCTAAGTATTTAAGCAAGAATCCTTACCTTTGCGCTTCAAAATTTTGGCAATGTTTAAATGGTTATCCACTAGTTTTTGGGATTTTATAGCAAGTAGAATTTTACGTAATCGTATTTTCCTACTCATCACCCTTGTGCTTTTCACTCTTTTCATGGCGTTTCAATGGAATAATATGCGTTTCACTTATACTGAAGCGAATCTACTTCCAGACGAACATGAAATAAATGTTCAGTACCGTTCTTTTTTAGATAAATTTGGAGAAGAAGGAAATCTAATCGTCATTGGCTTTAAAGATTCAACTTTTTTTAACACTAAAAATCTAAAACATTGGCAAGAATTCATCAGCGGAATAAAAAAAGACAAAGCTGTAGAACTTACTCTTTCCATTGAAGACCTAAAAATACTTAAAAAAGATACTACAGAACAAAAATTTAAACTCGTTCCTTTTATCAATAATGATAAAATTAGCGATAGTTACCTTAAAGAAAAACAAAACGAATTCTTCAACAACCTTCCTTTCTACGAAGGAATGCTTTTTAATAAAGAATCTGGTGCTGTTCGTTTTGCAATTTATATTGATAAAAAAATTGTAAACACTGCTGCACGTAAAGATTTTGTATTAAAGCACCTGAGCAAAGAAAAAATCGAAGCGTTTGAGAAAAAAACAGGAATCGATTTAAAGGTTTCTGGAATGCCATATATTAGAACACTGAATTCTCAAAGCATCATTGATGAAATTGGATTATTCGTTGGTGCTGCCTTACTAATTACATCGTTACTTTTCTTCTTTTTCTTTAGAAGTTTTAGAGCAACTATTATATCTATGATTATTGTTATTATTGGTGTAATGTGGTCGTTTGGAACTTTAGGCTTACTAAACTATGAGATTACAGTTCTAACAGCTATTATTCCTCCTTTAATTATTGTTATCGGAATTCCGAATTGTATTTTCTTAATTAATAAATACCAACAGGAAATTAAAAAGCACGGTAACAAAGCCAAATCGCTTCAAAGAGTTATTTCTAAAGTAGGAAATGCAACTTTAATGACGAATTTAACTACTGCTGCTGGTTTTGCAACATTTATAATTACAGATAGTGAATTACTAAAAGAATTTGGTATTGTTGCTTCTTTAAATATTTTATTTTTATTCTTATTGTGTTTAATTATTATTCCTATTATCTATAGTTATATGCCTCTTCCTAAAGAAAAGCACTTAGCGCACTTAGGAAAAAACTACACCAATACTTTTATAAAATGGATAGAGAATTCTATTCGAAAACATCCAGTTGTTATCTACTCTTCTGCTATTGGACTTTTAGTTTTTGGAATTATTGGAATTTTTCAAATTAAAATTTCTGGAAGCATTATTGAAGATATGCCTAAAAAAACTGGTTTCTTTGAAGATATTCTTTTCTATGAAAAAGAGTTTGATGGAGTTATGCCATTAGAGATAATGATCGACACTAAAAGACCAAAAGGTGCTTTAAAATCGACCACCTTAAAAAGAATAAATGAACTTCAAGAAACAATAGAAGAGATTCCAGAGTTATCGAAACCTGTTTCTGTTGTTAATCTTGTAAAATATGCTAAACAGTCATTTTATAATGGTAATCCAAAATATTACGAACTTCCAACAAAACAAGAGGAAACATTTATTTTATCTTACATAAAAAACTCTACACAAAAAGGAAGTGAGAACATGTTGAAAAGCTATGTAGATAGCACAGGACAATATGCCCGCGTTACTACTTTCATGAGAGACATTGGTACCGATAAAATGAAAAAAATCGAAGATCGATTACAAGAAAAGATAGACAAAGTATTCCCAAAAGAACGCTACACAGTTACAATGACTGGAAAAGCATATGTCTTTGAAAAAGGAACACATTATCTTGTAAAAAACTTAGTACTCTCTTTATTATTTGCAATTTTCCTAATTTCATTATTAATGGCCTATCTATTTAGATCATTCAAAATGATAATTGTTTCGCTACTTCCTAATATATTACCACTAATAATTACTGCTGGATTAATGGGATTCTTAGGTGTACCAATTAAACCATCAACGATATTAGTCTTCAGTATTGCTTTTGGAATATCTGTAGATGATACAATTCACTTTCTTGCCAAATACCGTCAAGAATTAAAAGCAAACAATTGGAGAATTAAAAAATCAGTTTTCAACACTGTAAAAGAAGCAGGAATTAGTATGTTCTATACATCTGTAGTCTTGTTCTTTGGTTTTTCTGTTTTCACATTATCAAGCTTTGGTGGAACAGTCGCTCTAGGAAGTTTAGTTGCTGCTACATTATTATTTGCAATGCTTTCAAACCTTATCCTATTACCCGCATTATTATTATCATTAGAAAAATCAATCGCAAACGAACAAGAGTTTATAGAACCTACAATCGATATCTTAGCAGAAGATAAAGATGATGTGGAAAATAAAAACGAATAATTATATTTGCATTATAAAAAGTTTACAAAATGAAACATATAAAAGTCAACGATCTTTTAAACAATACAAAAACACTTCAAGAAGTAACCGCTAAAGGTTGGGTTAGAAGTTTCAGAAACAATCAATTCATTGCTTTAAATGATGGTTCAACTATAAATAACATTCAGTGTGTAATCGATTTTGAGAACACACCAGAAGAAACATTAAAAAGAATCACTACAAGTGCAGCAATATCTGTAACTGGAACACTAAACGAAAGTCAAGGTAAAGGACAAAGTGTAGAAATTCAGGTTACTAAAATTGAAATACTTGGAGATAGTGATGCTGAAAAATATCCAATACAATTAAGAAACAAACCTAGTTTAGAATTCTTAAGAGAACAAGCTCATTTAAGAGTACGTACGAATACATTTAGTGCTGTAATGAGAGTTCGTTCAACGCTATCATTTGCTGTACACCAATATTTTCAAGAAAATGGTTTTTTCTACGTAAACACACCTATTGTAACAGGTAGCGATGCTGAAGGAGCTGGTGAAATGTTCAAAGTAACGTCACTTCCATTCGATGAAACACCAAGAAACGCAGAAGGAAAAGTAGACTATAAAGAAGATTTCTTTGGAAAAGAAACCAACCTAACCGTTTCAGGACAATTGGAAGCAGAAACCTATGCAATGGCATTAGGACAAGTGTACACATTTGGACCTACTTTCCGTGCTGAAAACTCAAACACTTCTCGTCATCTTGCAGAATTCTGGATGATTGAACCAGAAGTTGCTTTTAATGATTTAGATGCAAACATGGATCTTGCAGAAGACTTCATTAAACATGTAATTAAATACACATTAGAAAAATGTGAAGATGATTTAAAATTCCTTGAAGGTCGTTTATTAGATGAAGAAAAATCAAAACCTCAAGCAGAAAGAAGTGAAATGAGTTTATTAGAAAAACTTAATTTCATTTTAGATAACAACTTCAAACGTGTTTCGTACACTGAAGCTATTGATATTTTAAAGAACTCTACACCAAATAAGAAAAAGAAATTCAACTATATCATTAACGAATGGGGTGCAGATTTACAAAGCGAGCATGAGAGATTCCTTGTTGAAAAACACTTTAAATGTCCTGTAATACTTTTTGATTATCCAGCAAACATAAAAGCGTTTTACATGCGTTTAAATGAAAACACAGAACCTGGTAAAGAAACTGTTAGAGCAATGGACATTCTTTTCCCTGGAATTGGAGAAATTGTTGGAGGTTCACAACGTGAAGAACGTTTGGATGTCTTACTCGAAAAAATGAAAAATCTTGGTATTGAAGAAGAAGAATTATGGTGGTATTTAGACACTAGAAGATTTGGTACCGCTGTACATTCTGGTTTCGGATTAGGATTTGAACGTTTAGTATTATTCGTAACCGGTATGACAAATATTAGAGATGTCATTCCTTTCCCGAGAACACCACAGAACGCAGAATTTTAATTAAAATATTTAATCGTTTAATCGTATATTTGTTTAACCAACAAAGCGATTAAACGATTAACTGTTATACGAACCCAAAATAATGTTAAGACAAAGCCTACAATTTAAATTATCTCAAAAATTATCTCCTCAACAAATTCAGCTAATGAAATTGATTCAATTGCCTACACAAGCATTTGAACAAAGACTACAAGAAGAATTAGTTGAAAACCCTGCATTAGAAAACGGAAAAGAAGAAAGTTCCGAATATGAAGATGAATACGACAATTCTAATGACGAGTATGATGATTTTGAAGGTGAAAGAATTGAAGCCGAAGACATTAATATTGATGAATACCTAAGTAATGACGAAACGCCTGATTATAAATATCAAGCAAACAATTATAGTGATGACGATGAAGACAATAGCATGCCATTTATTGCTGGTGTAACTTTTCATCAAGATTTACTGAATCAATTGAATACTTTTATCCTTAGTGATGAAGAAAGGGAAATTGCTGAATTTTTAGTAGGGAGTATTGACGATGTTGGATACATTAGAAGAAGTATTCAAGACATTGTTGACGACATGGCCTTTACACAGGGAATCTATACAGATGAAGCAACTGCAACTAGAATTCTCGGAATCATACAAGAGCTTGAGCCAGCTGGTGTTGCTGCTAGAGACCTACAAGAGTGTTTATCTTTACAACTAAAACACAAAACACCTTCTGATAGTGTTGATTTGGCTATTGATATTATTAAAAATCAATTTGATGCATTTTCAAAAAAACACTACGAAAAACTACTTCAAAAATATGAGATTTCAAAAGAGCAACTAAGAAAGGCTATTGATGAAATTGAAAAATTGAATCCCAAACCAGGAGGAGCATATGACGGCAATCAAAAACCAATAGAACACGTTGTTCCTGATTTTACAATTAAAATTATTGATGGAGAGCTAGAGCTACTCCTAAACGGTAGAAATGCTCCAGAATTACATGTTTCTAAAGACTACCAAGATATGCTTCAAAGTTACAAAGTAACAAATGAAAAATCTAACACTCAGAAAGATGCTGTTCAGTTTATTAAACAAAAGTTAGATTCTGCAAAATGGTTTATTGATGCAATTAAGCAAAGACAAGAAACACTTTATGTAACAATGAATGCAATAATGCATTATCAAGAAGAGTATTTTCTTGACGGAGACGAAACCAACCTAAAACCTATGATATTGAAAGATATTGCAGACTTGGTTGGCTTAGATATCTCAACAATTTCACGTGTTGCAAATAGCAAGTATGTAGACACACCCTATGGCACAAGGCTAATTAAAGATTACTTTAGTGAATCAATGAAAAACGACCAAGGTGAAGATGTTTCAACACTAGAAATAAAAAAAATACTTGAAGGTGTTATCAACGAAGAAGACAAAAAGAAGCCATTACCCGATGATAAATTAGCTGAAATATTAAAAGAAAAAGGCTATCCGATCGCTAGACGAACTGTTGCTAAATACAGAGAACTACTAGACATTCCTGTTGCTCGTCTTCGAAAAAAAATATAATTCTTTGATGAAGATTAAGAAACAAAAAAATACCAAGAGTAAAACTTTATGGATATAAAAAAAATATTGCCAATATTCTCATATATTTTTCATCCGATATTTATCTCACTATACGGTACTTTGTTCTATTTTCTAATCACTCAATTATACCTATATCAATCTCAATTTTATCTAACTCTATTACAAGTCGGAATACTAACATTATTACTTCCAATATCACTATATTATTTATTTATGTCCTTGGGTGTGATTTCTTCATTTACTGAAGCCACACTTAAAGAAAGAAAACTACCTATATTAATACAAGCTATACTACTTTTTGTTTTAATAAAATTTAGCGCATCTCTAGATGACCTTCGAGAGCTCTATTATTTTTTTATGGGCGGTTTTTTAAGCTCATTAATAGCTTTCTTAGCTGTATATATAAAATTCAAGGCTAGTTTACATATGATAGGTATATCATCGCTTACAACATTTGCATATGCGCTTTCATTGCACTCTCAAATACAATTAGTAAACATCATACTACTATTAATCATAACCATGGGCTTAGTATCGTCATCTAGGCTGTACATGAAATCGCATACTCCTATTGAGTTATTGATAGGAACCTTAATTGGAATAGGCTCACAAGTAACATTCTGGATTTTTTGGTTATAGGATATAAAATATAAAACCTACATTAAAAGAGTTTAGTTGAAGCCTTTCATCACCAATTTTGGAGTCTTTAAAGTGAGAATTCAAACCATAATAGGCGTACAAATTCACCGTATTATATCCCAAACTTAAATAAGGACCATATTGCAACTTATTCAAATCATTATTGTTTTTCAACTTATAATCATTTGCATTAGATTCAAAAATACTTGAACTCGAAAATAAATAGCTTAATTTAAACCCAGTATATACTCTCCAAAACTTATGACTTTTGTAAGTTACATTCCTCCATCTAATCTCTATAGGAAGTTCTACATAATGTAATCTTAATTTACTCCTATCATAAGAATTATCAATACTATATTCATTTGGAGAAGATGGAATTACTTTTAAATTATGTTTAATGTCACTATAAGAATATCCTAATCCTGTAGCAATTGCCCAATTTCTATTTTTAGAGATTGGCATATCTCTTAAAAAACCCAAAGTTATACCTGAAGAGAAAGAATATTGAGAATAACTAGTAGGGCTATTTCTAAGCAAGTTATAACTTACAGATACATAAAATTGATCTTCCCTAAAAAGAGAATCAACCGGCAGACTGTATTCATCTTCTTCTTGAGAAAATAAAAATGAAAAATTCAAAAAACAAAAAACAAAAAAAAGATATCTCATCTAATATAATATAATGAAGGTATAAAAATAACAAAAAAAGGCACGCAAATTGCGTGCCTTTTGTATAATTTACGATTGAAAAGATAAATTATCTATCTAATGGATTACCTTGATTGGTTGTATAGTTTACTTTTAACTGATCTACTTTACGTAATTCAGTTTTAATATCCTGTACTAATCCCATTTTTACTTCTTTATCAATTTTTAAAGATGCTGTCAAATATGTCTCATCCTGAGAATTCCTTGCTGCTCTTTCCGTGATAACAAAGGCTCTTAAATCAGCAACTGTTGAAATCTTATCATTCAACTGTATACGATCTGAAGATCCTAAAGATTTATATCCATCTTTAGGCTTTCCTGCATAAATATACATAATGTATTGTTTTTTATGCAATTTAGCTGTTTGATCCGCTTTTGGTAATCTGTTTTCGATCATCAAATCGCTATCCTTCATGGTTGTTGCAGTCATAAAGAAGAACAAAAGCATAAATACAATATCCGGTAAAGATGCCGTAGAAATCCCAGGTGTTCCGCCCGATTTTTTCTTTTTAAACCTAGACATAATTTCTAAAATTTAAAGGGTTATTAGTTCTTTTTTGATTCCGCTTCTGAAAGACGCATTGGATACATATCCTGAATTTGTTTTACTTTTGGTTCTAGCTCTTCAACCAAACCTTCAACCGCTTTTGATGCTGGATCATTCGCAACATATTCAAGTTCTGTATATTTCTTTCCAAAACGTTTCATACTTTCTCTATCTCTTAAGAAATAATATGCAGCTACTAACTCATTCTGAACCGTTACATAGGTCTGATAAGAAGTTTCAGCATCATTCATTAAAGAGATTACAGCCTCTTCTGGATTATCAGATGACTGTGGGTTCTTTTTTCCTTCACAATAAGCACAGTCACCTTTTCCATTGTTTTCTAAGAAATCAATAGCGACTTGTCTTAAATCTTTAATTACCGTTACCTGATCATTAACTAATAACTGATTGTCTTTATTTACCAAAACTCTCAATATATTTCTTTCGTTAATTTGTGGTATATCCGGCTCTTCTTCATACCTCGGCAGCAATCTATTAATTCCTTGATCAACTCCAATGGTAGTTGTGACCAAGAAGAAGATTAAAAGAAGGAAGGCAATATCTGCCATGGAACCAGCATTTACTTCTGGTGCTTCTCTTTTTGCCATAATTATTTTTTAATTTTAGTAAATAAAGACCATACCATTGTTCCAATTGCAACAAGGAAAAGAAGATAAAACGCATTTAAACCAGCTCCAGATAATTTTGTAGTTGAACCAGAATATGTCATTCCGTTTGCTACAACTTCTCCGTCACTTGCAAAAACATATGATAATACTAATACTACCAAGAATAGTCCAACGCTTATTATTGTCTTTTTAAAATTTTCTTTATTCGAAACTAGATTTTTCAATACATATACCAACACTACACCAATACAAACTGCAAGTGCAAAATATGATAAATAAATCAAAAAACCAATCCAAATATTATCTACAGGCTCATCATTAGAGGCCATAACTCCAGATAAGAAAACAACACTTAAAATGGCAATGACAATGGCTGCAAATTTAGTTAACTTGTGTAATTTCATGACAATTGTCTATTTAAGGGTTATTATTTTTTATAGTCTGATAAGATGTCAATTAAACTAATTGATGCATCTTCCATATCGTTTACGATAGAATCGATTTTTGCAATAATGTAATTATAGAAAATCTGTAAAATAATTGCAACTACAAGTCCAAATACAGTTGTTAATAAGGCAACTTTAATACCTCCAGCAACTAAAGATGGCTCCATAGATCCTGCAGATTGAATTTGGTCAAACGCTTCAATCATACCAATTACAGTTCCCATGAATCCTAACATCGGTGCTAATGCAATGAATAAAGATATCCAAGAAACATTTTTCTCTAATTGTCCCATTTGAACTCCACCGTAAGCAACTACTGCTTTTTCCGCTGAATCAATACCATGAGAATGTCTGTCTAAACCTTGATAGAAAATCGATGCAACTGGTCCGGCTGTATTTCTACATACTTCTTTTGCTGCTTCAACTCCACCTGATTTTAATGCATCTTCTACATTAGAAATCAATTTTTTAGAGTTTGTTGTAGAAAGATTTAAATAAATAATTCTTTCAATAGCAATTGCTAATCCTAAAATCAAACAGATTAATACAATTCCCATAAAACCAGGACCACCCTCAATGAAACGTTGCTTCAGTTCTTGTGTAAAGGTCGCTTCTTGATCATCAGTAGTTACGTCGTCCATAACCACAGTGTCTTCTTCATCAGTTACAACTTCTTCTTGGACTTGTTCAACTACAGGAGCTTCTGTTTCTGTAGAGTCTTGAGCTTGAATGTTACCAAAAGTCATAAGCCCTGTGATTGCTAAAATAGAAAATAATCTTTTCATCGCTTTTGTTCTTAATTTTAATTAGTTAATTTGGTTAAAAGTATAAAATAATTTATGAAATTAAAAATATTTCTTTGCGGAGAGGAAGGGATTCGAACCCTCGATGCTCTTTTGAAGCATACATACTTTCCAGGCATGCTCCTTCGACCACTCGGACACCTCTCCATTGATAAATACCAATTTCAAGGGCGCTAAATAACGTAAAAATTCTCAGGAATAAAAATTTTAACACCTTTTTTTACGTTTATTCTCCTCTTAAACTTGTTTCAAAAATGGTTTTAAACACATTAAAAGCCACATTTTGCCCTAGCAAATACATTAATTTTGTAATTGCAGCTTCCGAAGTTATATCAAAACCAGATATAATTCCTAACTCTCTCAATTGCGTACTTGTCTCATATTGCCCCATAGCAACCGCTCCACCAGTACATTGCGTTACATTTACGACATGAATTCTCTTTTCAATTGCCTCTTTTAATTTAGCAACAAACCATTCTTCTGTTGGCGCATTTCCGGAACCATAAGTTTCTAAAATAATTCCTTTCAAACCTGAAATATTCACAACAGCATCAACAACTTTTTCATTAATTCCTGGGAAAACTTTCAATATAACAACGTTTTGATCAAAATTCTTGTTAATTTTTAAAACTTTATTCCCTGCTTTCTTCAACAAAACATCTTTATTCACTCTTAAGTGTACACCAGATTCTGCTAATTCAGGAAAATTTGGTGATGCAAATGCATTAAAATGTTCTGCACTTATCTTCGTTGTTCTATTTCCTCTGTATAATTTATATTCAAAATAAAGCCCTACTTCTTGAATTACTGCCTCTCCTTTTTCTTGTAAGGATGCAATTTGTATGGCTGTAATCAAATTCTCTTTAGCATCTGTTCTTAAATCACCAATTGGAAGTTGAGATCCAGTGAAAATAATTGGTTTTGTAAGGTTTTCAAACATAAAACTCAATGCTGAAGCACTGTATGACATTGTATCTGAACCATGCAAAACAACAAAACCATCAAATTTAGAGTAATTTTCTTCAACTATAACCGCTATTTGTTGCCAATATTTAACATTCATATTTGATGAATCTATTGGTTCTTCAAATGAAATAGTGTCAATTTCGCAATCTAAAAGCTTTAATTCTGGTATCTTATTCAACAATTTCTTGAAGTTAAAGGCTTTTAACGCTCCTGTTTCAGGATCCTTTATCATTCCTATTGTTCCACCAGTATAAATGAGTAATATTTGTACTTTATTCTGCATTTTGATACTTCATTTTATTCACAACTGGATTTGCATACATTGCCAAAAAACCTTCTCTTAATGTATCATTATCTGTATCAATTCTCATTTCGAATCTTCTTTGAAATAATTGCTTTTCATCTGAAGTATATAAGTGAGAAAATTGTTTCGTATTATTCAAAATATCGTAGGCAATAAAGTTCGTTGGCCATAATTTATAATGTTGCAAAATAGAATCATCAATAACATTTGCTAATGCTTGAATCTTCTTATTCGTATTATCATTATCTGCCTTAATTGCATCTAACTCTTTATCAATTACCGCTCCAACATGTATGTGAATCCTCTTTTTCTGACCAATAATTCCACTTAATAACGTTACAAAATCTTCGTTTTTATCTTTAATATAAACTTCATCTTTTGCATTCGCCAGTAATTGAGGCATTTTTAAAGCATCGGTTGGGTCGTACTCATAAGAAATAGAAACAGGAACTATTTTTAATTTTCTAAAATAATCTGTCACTTCTTTTTCTTCTGAAGCCATTCCTAGCATTTTCAACACACCTTGATGTGTTGCATCATTTCCATCTTTTGTTCTTCCTTCCCTTTGCGCAATCCAAACGGAACGATTTTCTTTGGATACCAAATGGCAAATATACTCTGACATTAGTTTTGAACTTTGGAGTAACTCTCTAGGTGTTAAACCACGTTGCACCAAAAAATTTCTATTTAATTTAGATAATTTTAAAACAAAATCTTTCTTTACAAGGTTATCTCCAATGGCAGATGCTGTCATTACCAAGCCGTGATCAAACAAAGAAACATTTAGCAAAGAAGTATCTAAAATAATATCTCTGTGATTTGAAATAAAAAGATAAGAAGTGTTTGGTTCTAACGTTTCAAAACCAGAAGTCGTTAGTCCATCTGAACTATTTTCTAATATTTTTTTTATTGATTGGTAAACAAAGTTTATCTGGAAATCTCTAATTGAATGAGTTTTGCTTAATTGGTCTTTCCAAACTTCTTCTTCAGTTTCTGGAAATGTAAAGTTCATCATTGCTTTCATCATAGGATGATTTAATGAAGAACACAAGGCTTCGTTAACCTCTGAATCATAAAATGGACGAATAGAGTCAAATTTCTGCATAGGGATTTTTAAAAAATCGGTACACAAAAGAACAAAAAAAAAAATAAATGGAAGTCAATTCTTCGTTAAATTCCAAAAATTGCTTTTGAATTCTCTGTTGTAACCTTAGCAATTTCAAACAATGGCAACTGATAAATTTCTGCTAATTTCTGAGCCACGAGCAAAGTATAGCTACTTTCATTTCGTTTTCCTCGATTTGGAACTGGTGCCAAATAAGGTGCATCCGTTTCAAGAACAATATGTTGCAAATCGATTTCATTAAGAAATTGATCTATTTTTCCATTTTTAAAAGTCGCAACACCACCAATACCCAACTTCATATTTAAATCTATTGCTCTTTTTGCTTGATTGAAATCTCCAGTAAAACAATGAAAAATCCCAAACAAATCGTCTGCCTTTTCATCTTCTAAAACCTCAAAAACTTCACCAAAAGCATCGCGACAATGTATATTAATTGCTAATTTATACTTTTTAGCCAATTGAATTTGATACTGAAAAGCATGTTGTTGTTCCTTTAAAAAAGTTTTATCCCAATACAAATCGATACCAATTTCACCAACAGCATAAAATTTATTTAAAGCTAACTCTTTTTCTACATGCGCCAATTCTTCTAAATAATTTTCTTTCACATAAGTTGGATGAAGTCCCATCATTAGAAAAATATTTGAAGGATATTGTTTTTCTAAATCATACATTTTCTTTGTTGAACTAGAATCTATTGAAGGAATAAAAAAACGAGAAACACCTGCATCTATAGCTCTTTGTATTGCTTCCTCTCTATCATTATCAAATTCTTCAGAATATAAATGGGTATGCGTATCAGTAAGTATCAATTTTCTTTTTTTTTGCAAATTTAATCTAAATCATTTAAAAGTGTTTGCGCTGTGTCAAATCTTTCGGAATTATCTGTAATTAATTTCAAATATTTGATAGATTCGTCATACTTTTTTTGCTTTAATGCCATTAGTCCTAAATACCAAATTGCATCTTCTTTAAAAATAGAATTACCCTCTTTAATCGCTAACAAAATCGCTTCTGATTTTTGATATTGTTCCGTTTCAATTAATGAAACTGCATAATATAGTCGTTCTTCAGTATCTAAGCTCTCAATATTATTCGCTTCAAACTCAATTATTGCCTGTTGAAAGTTTTTATCATTAAACGCTTTTTCAGCCAACTTTAAAGTTGTGTTTTCACTACTTCTTTCTGTTAAATGAATTTTTTGATGATTATTATACTCCTCGTATTTTGGAATACCACTCTGATTGAAAATCCAAAAAGAGACCACCACTACTATAGTTGCAGCTATTGCAAACCATTTAGAAGTGAGCGGAATTATTTTTGTTTTCTTTATTTTCTTTTCACTTACATTTGAAAAATACTTCTCTGACACTTGACTTAAATTCTCTTTAAAAAATTGAGTATCCTTAGAAAACTTAGTTTCCAAAAATAAATTTGCCTGCTTATACAATTCAAATTTTTCTCTAAGATCTATATCTTTTTGAAATTGTGTTTCTAGATTTTTTTTCTCTTCAAAACTCATTCTATTTTGAAGATAGTTATCAAAAACTATATAAATTCCCTCTTGCATTTTAAAAGTTTTTTAATGATTGATAGATTACTGATTCTTGAATCAACTCCGTAAGTTTACCTGTACAAAGTGATTTCTTTTTTCTTGCATAGGCATAGGAAACATTTAACTTTTTCGCAACTTCTTCCATTGTTTTAGTTACAAAACTTAGTTTTAATATCTCCTGACATTTTTCGCCTAATTTTTGAAACATCATTTCAAAAAGAACCTGTCTTTCATTAAATTGATCGGTTTGAAAAAGCATCTCTTCTAATGTTTCATCTTTAGATACATTTTCATCGGGTAATGTTACCTCTTTTTTTGAAGATTTTTTTAATTCGTTTAACCATCGTCTTTTACATAATAGAAAAAAATAAGCATCAAAAGGACAAGTCAACTTCAATCCATTTTGTTTGGCTTGATTATAAATCATAATTAAAACTTCCTGAATTACATCTTTCGCCTCTTCTTCATTTCCGCTATTCATTTTTATATAATGAATAACCTTAAATGAGAATTTATCATATATAGCATGAATAATCCTTGAATCGTTATTTAACAATCCCTCAATGTATATTTGATCTTGATGTACTTCTTCTTTATTCATTAAAATGGTATTAAAAAAGCTAAGATATAAACATTTTTAGATTATAGGGGTAACAAATCAATAGATGGATGTATATAACTATAGAACAAAAAAAATAAAAATTATGAAAAAGTTAAATTTATTAAACAACAGAACAGGAAGCAAAACGTCTTTATTCAAAACCTTATTGGTCTTCACATTATCAACATTTATTCTAACAAGCTGTGAAACTTCTGACGATAATGATTGCGACACTTGCAACATTCCAACCAATGCAGAATTTGCAGCGTTAAAAGAAGATGCTCTAGCAAGTATTACACAAGAATTTCAATTAAACACTACCAACGGAACAACCACTTTTACTTCTGCTAATGGTGTTGAAATAGACATTAACCCGAACTGTATCACTTTAAACGGAACGATTGTTTCTGGAGTTATTGATATTAAATACATTGAACTTTTTGATGCTGGGAAAATGTTAACTACAAACAAACCAACAATGGGGTTGCTTCCCAATGGTGACAAGTCAATGTTAATTTCTGGTGGCGAATTTTACATTAACGCTACACAAAACGGACAACAATTAGAGCTTACTTGTAGTATGAATTTAAGAATACCTTCTGACTTAACTGAAGAAGAAGCTGGAATGACTTTATGGAATGGAACATTTGATGCTAATGGTGATTTAGAATGGGCTGAAGAAATTGACCCTGTTGGCACACAAGGTGGCGTTTTTCTTGAACAAGGACCTGCTGGAAACGCACAATACTATGCTTTTTTCAATAATTTTGGATGGACAAATGTGGATAAGTTTTATAATTTCACAGGACCGAAGACACAAATTTTAGCAACAGTTCCTACTGGATATAACTATGGAAACAGTGCTGTATATTTACATTATGATGGTGAAGGAAATGCTTTAGCACACCTTGACACTTATGATGCGGCTACAGGTCAGTTTTCAGAACACTATGGACAAATTCCTATTGGTTTAAACTGTCATATTATATTCGCTACTGAAGAAAACGGACAATGGAGATATGCTATAAAACCTGTAACTATAACTGCAAATGAAATTTATAATTTCACACTTCCAGAAACAATTTTAGGTACCGAAGCACAATTAGTTGCCGCTATAAATGCTTTGCCATAATTAGATTACGTTAGTTTTTTGAAAAAGTGATGAGTCATTCATCGCTTTTTCTTATATTTAAAATCTATAAACCCATTAGTTATGTTCCAAAAATCAGTCACACTTCTATTTTTAGTCTTTTATTGTGTGCTTTTTTCTCAAACACATCTAGACAACAAAGACACCTTATCCAGAAAAGCGATTATACTTCCAAAACAAGATAAGAACACATTTATATTCAATTCGGAAACACCATTATTAAATCAAATTGCTGGTGCGCCAAAAGCTTATTACACTTATTTTTGGGAATTAGGAGATGGTAATTATAGTACAAAAAAAGACCCCAAGCATACCTATAAAAAACCTGGTGAATATGAAGTAAAACTTTGGGTAACTAATAATTATGACACTGGAAAAACGCCTACAACCAGACCTACAAAGGTTAAAACCAATGAAACAGCTGACATTTCTGAAAATGAAATTCAAATTATTAAAAATGATATTGACTTAAAGCGGAATAGAGAACCATTACCTGATGAAGATTTTATCATCGTTTTAACTTATAAAAACGAAAAAGACTATGTTACCAACGGTACTGTTTACTTTTATTACAATGAAAAAGAATTCAAAAATGACAACTTTGAACTATTAGAAATTAGCAACTATCATAACGAAACGATTAATGATCTGGGTAACGATTTGGTATTTAACCACGATCATGACGACAATTTTTCTACCTATGCTTCAACCAATAATACATTTACAACAACCTACAAATATCAAGACACTACAGAACGTAAAAACCTACCTTTATCTATAGAAGAAGCTAAACAAACATTTAAGAAAGGTAAAAAAATAACATTTAAAAACTTAAGTCCAAACGAGCAACGTAATATCTTCTTTAATCTAAAAACTACTCCAGAAATGATTAAAGATACTAGTGCCATCTTAAGAGTAAGAAGTATTTATGTTCCTGATGAAAACTATGAGAATCATAAAATAAAAGACATGGAAATGGAGATTGTTACTTCACATGACCCAAACAAAATGTCAACTAGCGGTTTATTCATTAATTATAGGTTAGTACGTTTTAAGCGAATTAAATTTAAAACTCGTTTTCAAAATGATGGTGAAGGTCCAGCACGAACCATACGTTTAGAAACAGATGTTCCTGATATGTTTGACAAATCTACATTACAAATTGAAAGCATGTATCCTGAATGTCCTATTTGTCCAAAAAACAAAGAAGTTCGCTATAGTTGCTTAGACACAATTGTAATGCAAAAACAAATCATTTTTACATTTAAAAATATTTATCTACCTGGAACACAACAAAAAAATGTTATGGAAAAAGATTCTACGAAAGGCTTTGTTAAATACAGTTTAAAATTCGGAGAAGATTTTCACAAAAAAACAACAAAAAGTAGAACTGTCATCATTTTCGATAAAAACGAACCCATTATAACCAATTATTCAAGAACACGATTTAATCCTGGTATTTCTATTGGAGCAAAAGCTGGATATAATTATTTTCCGAAATTAAACAATTCTAGAAGCTATTTTACGGGTTTCACAATTTCACCTTTCAAAGCTTATCGTTTTTATTGGCAAAGCGAGCTTTATGCAAACAAACATGATTTTGAAAGCGAAAATACTAATGTAATTTCTGATGCACCTGAAAATGTTGGTCCTTTTGATTTAAACAGTGGATTGGTTATTGACAATGCTTTTGTTAGAAGAGAAAATTTGGTTGAAAAATCTAGAACAATAATAGAAACCGTGCCTATTTCTTTAAGATACAATATCAATAATTATATAGGTATTGGATTTGGACCACAAATTACCACAATTATTTCCTCTAAGAAAACCAGCAAAAAAACAACTCGTTATTATGAACCCACACAATCTCCTACAAATCCTAACTTTGTTCCTGGTGAGGAATATGTTGAACTAACACAACGCGAAACACTCACTAATAATGAGAAAACGCAAATACAAACACAACTCTTTTTAGACACAACTTTTGGTTTTGCTCGAATTGGTCCAAGTGTAGGTATTCGTTATTATAAAAACTTTAAAACCGATTTTGATTCGTGGCAATTCTATGCAATTTGGAAATTTTAAATTCTTATTCCTTTTTTTATTTTTTTCTATCTCCAGTTTTTCACAAACTTTAGAAGATCAGATTTATAATGCTTTAGACACTTTTGTTGCTAATGCAAATACTATTTCATTAAAAGTTCTCAATCAAAAAGAAAAAGAATTTGCTACCCAAGTTTCTAATCAAGATGAAAAGTTAGCAATGGTAATTCTATATTGCAATAAAGGCTCTTTTGAAATGAAACAAAATCTTCAAAAAGAGGCTATAATCTCCTATGAAAAATCTTGGTCGTTATTTTCAAAAAACAAACTCTCAAACTACGATATAACCGAATATTGCTTAAAACCATTAGGCACTTTATATACAAAATCTGGGAATTATGCGCTTGCTGAAAACATCATTAAAAAATATATTTTCATAGCAGAAAAAGACAAAAATGAAGCAACAATTATTTCAGGATACATTAATTTGTCAATTGTTTACAAAACCATTAGCAACCATAAAACAGCCATTGACCTTCTTCAGAAAGCTAAAAAACTAGACGCTTCTTCTCTTCAGAACAAAAGAATTCAAGAAGAACTAACAGTAAACTTTATTGGTTTAAAAAAATACAATATTGCAAACGAATTACTTGAAAACAATAAAGAGCAAAATGATTTTCAGACCTTAAAAGCAAATGCATTTATAGCATTAAAACAAAATGATTTTAATTTGGCAGTAGATTATTTTGAAAAAGCAAAAAACATTCTTTTTCAAAAAAAAGAAATAGAAGCAAGAGAAATTGCAAAACTTTATATTGAAGAAGCCTCTATCTATACCTATAATAGAAACTCTAAAAAAGCATATTCTTGTCTGTCAAATGCATTACAAACATTATTACCCTTCAATATAAATACAGATTTACCAAACAAAAATGTTCTATATGCAGAAAATACTTTTTTAGATATTTTTGATGGATTCGCTCATCTTGAAAACAATACAGTCAAAAAAATGGCTTGGTATGATTTAAGTTTTTATGTGAATGAATTAATCTATGATAATTTAACTTCTCAAGAAACACAAATTCTACAACAAATTGAAAACAGGAAACGAACCGAAAAGTGTATAGATGCTTTGTGGGAATCCTACCAAAAAAACCATTCTACGACTACTTTAGAACTCGCTTATCAATATGCTGAAAAGAGCAAAAACACTGTTTTAAAAGACCGAAACAAACTAAAAACATTACTCGAACAGCATCCGAAAAACAAAGATTTACAACTCCAAAACAATCTACTTTCCAAGCAAGAGTCTTTAATTAATGAATACATTCGATTACAGATTACTAATGAAAACCCCAACCGAATTATTACGTTAAACAATGAACTGACAACTCTTACTTTTCAATTAAAAGAAGTAAACAATACAGTTCAAAAGTCGTTTAAGAGTAACGAAAAACAAATAGAAACTGCTTCATTGCTAAAGAAATTAGAATATGACAAGGCTCAAATGCTTTACTATTTTTGGGCAAAAGAACATTTTTACTATTTCTACTTTAATGCTAATACTCTTATTTGGAAAAGAATAAATTTGAACGAAACAACAACGACATTAATTCAAAACTATATTCATTTCTTTGATGATGCTAATGCAATTAATGAAGATGTTACTGCGTTTTCATCTACTGCTCACTCCTTGTTTCAACTTTTAGAAATAGATACTCTTGAAAAACACAAGAATCTTGTCATAGTTCCTGATGGATTATTTTACTTTCTATCTTTTGATGCGTTAACAACTAAAAATACAAACACGACAAACTTTAATAAAATTCCTTTTTTAATACATCAAAACAAAATTGTCTATCAAACGAATGCTGCTTTTTATATTGACAATCTTGTTCAGAAGAAAAACGATAAAATTGTTGGCTTTTTCCCTGTTTTTAAAGCTTCTAATGCTTACTTAGAATATTCTATAGAAGAGGCAAAAGCATTAAAGAAGAGCAATGCTGTTTTGTTCATGAATGAAGAAGCTAATCGTGATAACTTCAAACAAAACACGAGTCAATATTCTATTATTCATTTATCTACTCATGGAACGAGTGGTAATTTTTCTTCACCAGCTACTTTGGTTTTCTATGATGATGTGATGCTTGTAAATGAATTATATGGTTTAGAAAATTGCAATCCAGATTTAGTTATTTTGAGTGCTTGCGAATCTGGAATTGGAAAACTACAAAAAGGAGAAGGAACCATTAGTATTGCAAGAGCTTTTCAATATGCTGGAGCAAAAAATGTTCTGTTTAGTCTTTGGAAAATTAATGATTATGCAACAGCACAACTAATGACTAACTTTTATAGTAATTATTCAAAAAATCATTCTTTTTTTGAGTCAAACTATAATGCTAAAATAGATTATTTAAAAGATAGTTCTATTGCTAATGCTAAAAAATCTCCTTATTATTGGAGTGCATTTGTATATTATGGAAGTATTGACACTAATGCAACACATTATACTCATTATATTATACTTGGTTGTATTATACTTTTGCTTTTGTTTTTCTATGTTCGTCATATTTCACAAAGAAAACACAAAGTCCATTAAAGTTTAAAAGTAGCAAAAAAACGTTGCATATTTGTAGTAATAATGATAAATACTGAAAAATAAGTTCGGCATAAATGGAAGACTTACAAGATTTCTTAAAAGGAAAAAAATATAAAAAAATTAGATTTACAGTTCTAAAAACACAACATCTTTTAATTAAAGGAACGGTTAATGGAATTAAAGGAACTTTCATTCTAGACACAGGTGCTAGTAATAGCTGTGTAGGACTAGAAGGCATTGAAAAGTTTCAATTATTTGCAGAAAATTCTGAAACAAAAGCTGCAGGAGCAGGAGCTACTGGAATGGAGACACAATTATCTAAAAAAAACAATCTAAAACTAAGCCATTGGAAAACCAACGACTTCAATATTGTTATTTTCGATATGAGCCATGTGAATGAAGCTTTACAGTATTACAAAACAAAAGCTGTAGATGGTATTATTGGTGCTGATATTTTATTAACTGGAAAAGCCATTATTGATTATTCGAATCATTATTTGTATTTGAAATAAACAAAAAATCCTAAACTCAATATGAATTTAGGATTTTTTGTTTAAACCGGATAGGTTTTAAAAACCTACCTAGTTTCTACATTTATATTTACTAAAGCTCTAACGCTTTCTTAGGATTATTATCCATTAATAACTCCATTGGGTTTTCTAATGCTTCTTTAACTGCTACTAAGAAACCAACAGATTCACGACCATCGATAATTCTGTGGTCATAAGATAATGCTACATACATCATTGGGTGAATTTCAACCTTTCCATTTACAGCAATTGGACGCTCAATAATATTGTGCATTCCTAAAATTCCTGATTGAGGAGGATTAATAATTGGAGTAGACAACATACTTCCAAACACACCACCATTAGTAATTGTAAATGTACCACCTGTCATATCATCAACAGTAATTTGTCCGTCACGAGCTCTAAGTGCTAATCTTTTAATTTCAGCTTCTACACCTCTAAATGTTAAGTTTTCTGCATTACGAACTACAGGTACCATTAATCCTTTTGGTCCAGAAACCGCAATTGAAATATCAGCAAAATCATAAGCTATTTTATAATCACCATCCATCATTGAATTAACATCAGGATACAATTGTAAAGCTCTTGTTACTGCTTTTGTAAAGAAAGACATATATCCTAAACCAACACCATTGTGTTTAGCTTTGAATTCTTCTTTATATTGATTACGGATAATATTAATTGGTGTCATGTTAACTTCGTTAAAAGTCGTTAACATTGCTGTTTCGTTTTTAGCCGCTACTAAACGTTCTGCTACTTTTCTACGTAGCATTGACAATTTAGTTCTTTCAGAACCACGAGATCCTCCAGTTGGTGTTCCCATAGAAGGCACAGCATTCATTGCATCTTCTGTAGTTACTCTTCCACCTTTACCTGTTCCTACAATTGTAGATGGCTCAATGTTTTTTTCGTCTAATATTTTTCTAGCTGCCGGAGAAGGTGTTCCAGTTGCATACGTTGTTGCTTGAACAGGTGCTGCTTTTGGATCTTCAGTTTTCTTCTCTTCTACTTTAGTTTCTACTTTCGCAGGTGCTCCACCTTCAGGCTTTGCTGCTGCTGTATCAATATGACAAACTACTTGTCCTACTGCTACTGCATCTCCTTCTTCCGCTTTAAGTGAAATAATTCCACTTGCTTCCGCAGGCAATTCTAATGTTGCTTTGTCTGAATCTACCTCAGCTATAGCTTGATCTTTTTCAACATAATCACCATCTTGTACTAACCAAGTTGCAATTTCTACTTCTGTAATTGATTCCCCTGGAGAAGGAACTTTCATTTCTAAAATCATATCTTAATAATTTTGATCTTTTAGGACTATTTTATTTTGTGTTGTTTGGCTACTCTTTAAAGTAGTACTTTAATTTTATTGGAATAATGTTTTATCAAATATCATTGCAATAGCATTTTTTTGACGTTTTTTAGAACGTTCATAACTTCCTGCTGCTGGTGCACTATAAGCTTTTGGAGATGCTAATCTTAATTTAACAAGATCGAAATTCATCAACATAAAGCTATAAGCTCCCATGTTTTTAGGCTCTTCTTGTGCCCAAACATAATCATTAACATTTGGATAGCTTTCAATAATAGCTTTTATCTGTTCTATTGCTAAAGGAAACAATTGTTCTAAACGAACTACAGCAACATCGTTTCTTTCTAGTTCTTCGCGTTTCTTAATAATATCATAATATACCTTTCCTGTACAGAAAACTAACGTTTTAATTGCTTTTTTATCTGTTACTTTTGGATCGTCTATCACTTCTTGGAACTGACCATTTGCTAAATCCTCAACAGTAGAAACTGCATCTTCAAGACGCAATAACAATTTAGGTGTAAATACTATTAAAGGCTTTCTGAAGTTTGTCTTCATTTGTCTTCTCAACAAGTGAAAGAAATTCGCCGGTGTAGTACAGTCTGCAATATACATATTGTGCTTAGCACACATTTGTAAATAACGTTCCATACGAGCTGATGAATGCTCTGCTCCTTGGTTTTCATAACCATGAGGCAATAACATTACTAATCCGTTTTGGTTATTCCATTTGTCTTCACCAGCAGAAATATACTGATCAATCATAATTTGAGCTCCATTTGAAAAATCTCCAAATTGTGCTTCCCAAATTGTTAATGTTTTTGGAGATGCCAAGGCATAACCATATTCGAAACCTACAACTCCATATTCTGATAGATGAGAATTGTAAATACTAAAATTACCTTTTTTATCTTTAATATCGTTTAGCAATACTAGTTCTTCTTCTGAAGATTCAACTTTAACAACCGCATGACGATGAGAGAATGTACCACGCTCTACATCTTGTCCAGAGATACGAATATCATATCCTTCTGTCATTAATGTTCCATATGCTAAAAGCTCACCCATCTCCCAATACAACTCATTGTTTTTGAAATACATGTCTTTCCTAGCATTGATAATTTTAGAAATTTTGCTAATAAATTTTTTATCCGAAGGTAATTCCGTTATCGTTTTAGCAATTTCTGTTAATTTATCTTTATCGAAAGTAGTATCTACTTTTTTCAACATTACATCATCAGAAACTTGTTGAAAACCAGTCCATTCATTTTGCATAAATGGAGTAATTACTGTCAAGTCTTTTTTACGAGACTCTTCTAAGTTTTCATCTAATTCTGATTTGTATTTTTCTTCTAATTCTTTTACGTAACCTGCATCAATAACTCCTGCCTCTTTTAATTTTTCAGCATAGATATCTCTTGCATTTTTATGTTTCGCAATTGCTTTGTATAAAATTGGTTGTGTAAATTTAGGTTCATCACCTTCATTATGTCCATATTTTCTATATCCTAATAGGTCAATAAAAACGTCACTTCCAAATTCCATTCTATAATCTAAGGCAAACATCATAGCATGAACTACTGCTTCTGCATCGTCTGCATTAACATGTAGTACTGGTGACAATGTTACTTTTGCAATATCTGTACAATAGGTAGAAGAACGAGCATCTAGGTAATTTGTTGTAAAACCAACTTGATTGTTAATTACTAAATGTATTGTACCTCCTGTTTTATATCCGTCCAACTTAGCCATTTGTATAATCTCATATACAATACCTTGTCCTGCAATTGCTGCATCTCCATGAACAGCGATTGGCAATACTTTAGAGAAATCGTTTGGATAACTTTTATCTTGTTTTGCTCTTGTAATACCTTCAATTACAGCTCCAACTGTTTCTAAGTGTGATGGATTTGGTGCTAAATTTAGGTTTATTTTTTTTCCTGAACTTGTTGTTCTATCTGATGTTAATCCTAAGTGATATTTAACATCACCATCAAAATACATATCATCATCATAATCTTTTCCATCAAACTCTGAGAATATATTTTGAGTATTCTTACCAAATATGTTTGCTAACACATTTAATCTTCCTCTATGGGCCATTCCCATAACAAATTGCTCTACTCCTCTTTCAGCAGCACCTTCAATCAATGCATCTAAAGCGGGAATTGCAGATTCGCATCCTTCTAATGAGAAACGTTTTTGCCCTACATATTTTGTATGTAGGAATGTTTCAAAAGAAACAGCTTCGTTCAACTTTTTAAGAATGTTTTTCTTTTTGTCTGCAGAAAATTGAGGTTGATTATCATTAATATCTAGCCTGTTTTTAATCCACTCTTGAACTTTTGGATTACGAATATACATATATTCTATACCTATTGCCGAACAGTAAACACTTTCTAAGTGCTTAATGATGTCTGCTAAAGAGCTTGGTTGCATATTCACAATCTTTGCAGCATCGAACACGGTAGCTAAATCAGACTGTGACAATCCGAAATTTTCTAATGCTAATGTTGGAGAATATGTTCTTCGCTCTCTAACTGGATTTGTTTTTGTAAACAAATGTCCGCGAGTTCTATATCCTTCAATTAACTTTAGAACGCTAAATTCTTTTTGAAGTTTTTCAGAATTGTCTCCAACAGTTGCTCCTCCGTTTGCCATAGCAGATAATTGATCTGTAGGGCTTGCGAATTCGCTTGCAAAGTCAAAACCTTGGAAAAAACTTCTCCAACTTGGTTCTACCGTATCAGGGTTTTGTAAATATTGATCGTATAAATCTGCAAAAAAAGCAGTGTGTGCAGCATTTAAAAAGGAAAACCTATCCATATATCTTGTCTATAATGACGATTTGGTTAAAAATATTACGCAAAAATAAAACATTTGTGATAATCTTTTAAAGAAATTTGTACTTTTATAACATAATTTTTTTAGAATCTGACTTATGGAAAAGAATCCGACCATTTATTTAACAAAATTTCTCGTATTCACACTTTTAATAACATATAGTTTAAAAGTTAACGCGCAAGATTATGAAGAAGTTAGTACAAAAAACCCTTTTTGGGAAAAAGTTCAAATTGGTGGCGGTTTAGGGCTAGGTTTCGGTAGTAATTTCACCAATATTACGGTGGCTCCAAGTGCCATTTATAACATTAACGAATATGTTTCTGCTGGTGTAGGATTACAATATAGTTATGTTAATCAGAAAGGTTTTTATAAATCTAATATCTACGGAGGAAGTCTTATTGCTTTAGTTAATCCGATACAACAAATTCAAGTTTCTGTAGAATTAGAACAACTAAGAGTAAATACCTCTTTCAACTCTACTTTTGGTGGAGTTACTGATAATTTTTGGAATACTGCTTTGTTTTTAGGAGCTGGATATAGAACAAACAATGTAACTATTGGAATTCGATATAATGTTCTATATAAAGAAAACCAAGGTGTTTATGCTGATCCTTTTATCCCTTTTATCAGAGTCTATTTTTAGAATTCATTTTTACCATGAAAAAGTTTATATTTTTTTCTATTTTGTTTAGTGCTTTTGGCTTTTCTCAATCGAAAGACCCGAAAATAGTATTGCCCGATTTGAATACTATTTCTATTAACGAGCCATTCACTTTTGAAGTTCTCAATTTCTTCAATTCTAAAAGCAAGCCCCTTTTTTTATCTATATATGATAGCAACTTAGACATTCAATCGAATTATCTAAAAACAAAAAATAATTATTCTTTAAGCTATATCAATCATAATTTAAATACAAACAAAATAGACTCACTAAATCCTAGTGGCGCAAACGATATGGGGGCCGCTTTAATTTTTGGAGCAGTTAATTATATTTTGAAATCTGACATTACTTTCCAATTCAAATAGTACATCTTTACTTTGTATTTCAGCACTAAAGGTTTAATATTTATTCCTAAACCATACTTTTTGCCATTCTCTTTTTAAGATGAGAAAAGTTACTTGTTCCGATAATTGTATTATATCTGATCCGTCTAGTTTCTTTATTTCTTCTTCTGAAACATCGATGATGTAAAGCAAGTTAAGGTATTCCGCAAACTTATAATTAATGAGTTTTATTATTTTTTCATGTACTAGCTCCTTGAACTGAAACGGAAAAATATCTAATGGGATATCTATTGCTTCATTTGCTAAAGCAAAGTCTTTATTGGTTTGTTCGATGAGTTTAAAATACAGATGATCTTCTTCTGCTTGGTTTATTAAATCCTCTATACTTACTGGAGATTCATACATTTTCAATTCAATTTTATAATGATAATGTTGAAATTACACACTTCTATTCATCAATTTTTCTCCAAACATTCTTAATATCAATTTTTTATCTTCTGAAATACTCATTATTTTTAATGTTTCAAAAGCTTTCATTGTGTATTCCTTTATTGCGTCTTGCGTTGCCTTTGATGCTCCAGAGGAATTAAAAATTGTTTTTACCGATGCTATTTTATCTGTATTATCATTGGGTTGTATCGAAAACAAATGTTGTAATTGTTCTTCTTCGTCTTTATTACTAAACTCTAAAGCTTTCAAATAGAGATAGGTTTTTTTATTTTCAATAATATCTCCTCCTACTTGCTTCCCAAATGTCTTTGGGTCACCGAAAGCATCTAAATAATCGTCTTGCAATTGAAACGCAATTCCTAAATTTAAACCAAAATCATAAATTAAATTTGCATTTTCTTCGGAAGTTTCGGCTACTATTGCTCCCATTTTCATTGCTGCTCCAACCAATACAGCTGTTTTATATTCTATCATTTTTAGATACTCAGGAATCGTAACGTCGTCTCGTGTTTCGAAATCAACATCGTACTGCTGCCCTTCACAAACTTCTAACGCTGTCTTACTAAAGAGCTTCGCTAGTTCTTGAAATATATGTGGTTGGTAGTTTTCAAAAAATTGATACGCCAAAATAAGCATTGCATCACCTGAAAGAATTCCTGTATTTAAATCCCATTTTTCATGAACCGTTTGATTTCCTCTTCGCAGTGGAGCATCGTCCATAATATCATCGTGAATTAATGAGAAATTATGAAAAACCTCAATCGCTGTAGCTGCATGAAGCGCTTTTTCATAGGAAACATCGAAAATTTCACTTGTCATTAATGTTAATACAGGACGCATTCGTTTTCCTCCTAGTGAGAGAATGTACTGAATAGGTTCGTATAGATTTTTGGGTTCTTTTACTGTTTGTAACTCTTCAAAATGAGTTTTAATTATTTCTTGATATTGACTTATTGCATGCATTTCTTACGAGTAATAGCTTTATGCAAAAGTAAGTTTTTTATTTATAACCTGTATTCAATTGATAAAGTTTCCTTTTGAAAGTTGTTTTCTGTTTTCATCATTCTTTAGCAGAGGTTTCAATAACGTTTCTATTCTATCTTTACTTACTCAATATCACTTGCTTTTCTTTTATAGAAAAAACTACCCTAAGCAATTTGATTTTACTACAAATGCTATTTTACTAGAATAGACAATTCTAACAAATTTCTGGACTAAGAAGGAATCTCTATTCTGTGATTATTTTATTGTATATTATTTTATTATCACGTTCTTGTGATTGTTTTTTTAGAAATAAATTTATTATCACAAAAATGTGATTGTTTTTTCAGTTAAAATAAAAAAATCACAATTTATTTTGGAGCCCTATAAACAAACAAGATTTAAAATAAGAATTACAAATTGATGATCCAATAAAATAAGTTTATATATTATTGAAAATTTTATTTATTAATTTTAGACATTTAAACCAACACCTACCAATCTTTATCAAATACCGATAGAAATGGAAACTATAACTCCTAAAATCAAACAAATCACTTCTAACGAAACCATAGCAATTCGGCACAAAGTAATGTGGCCCAATATGTCTTTAGAGTATGTTAAATTACCAAATGATGAAAGCGCAAGGCATTTTGGTTTATTTGTAAATGGAGAAATAATATCCATAATATCCTTGTTTAAAGAGAAAAATGAAATTCAATTTAGAAAGTTTGCGACATTAATTGAATTTCAAGGATTAGGATATGGAACAATTCTATTAAAAAACATAATCGATTTAATAAAAAAAGAAGGCATTACAAAACTTTGGTGTAATGCTCGAATTGAAAAATCGAAATTCTATGAAAAATTTAACTTAAAGCTTGCATCTGAAAAATTCAAAAAAGATGGAATCGACTATGTCGTTATGGAACAACAGTTTAACAATTAGCCAACAAATTCTATTAAGCGCTTCAATACAAAAAACTAAAAATTCTTCTGAACAGAATTCAAATAATAATAACGTGTATCGCTTTACTTTCAAAAAATCAGTTAGGATTTTTAAAGTTTATTTATATTTGTTTTATAATAAAACTCCAACAACAATCCTTCAAACATGAATATAACAAACGGTAAATTCCAAATTTTATATTTAGCTATTATGATAATTATAGCTGCCCTTTTTTGGAATACTTTTTTCATTTATCCTATTAAATTGTTTGTGGTCATGCTACATGAAATGAGTCACGGCTTAATGGCGGTACTATTTGGCGGTACAATACTACAAATACAGATTGACCCACAAATAGGTGGCTATTGTCAATACACAATGGAATCCAGTTTTTGGGGTAGCTTTATGACAGCTAGCGCTGGCTATTTAGGAAGTTTATTCTGGGGAACGTTGATTTTGGTTTTAGCTGTTAAATCAAAAAAAGATAAAAATATTTCATTAGTAATTGGACTTGTATTGTTATGGCTTTCCTATTTTGTTTTGAAATCTGGTGAATTGTTTGGAACAATTATGACTGCTGGATTAGGAGTTTTTATGTTGATTGCTTTTAAATATTTTAGTCCAGTATTTCATGACTCATGGTTAAAATTCTTAGGTATAACTTCTTGTTTTTATGTTATATTAGATATTAAAGATGATTTAATTGATAGAACTAATATTGGTAGTGATGCAGATCAAATTGCAGAACTTACTGGTTTTTCTAGCCAACTAATAGGTGTAACTTGGATCTTAATTGCAGTATTTACTTTGTTTGTTGCACTTAGATATATTTACAGACATCCAGGTGAACGGTTTAATTAGCCTTTTTGGTGTGTTTTTTTTCTTTCCTAATTTTATAAGTACAAGCAATTATACTCATTCATTTCAAATTACAAATTTTCTACGGACATAATCTGTAATAAACAGGTTTTCTATCCAACTTGATTACATTGAAATACTGAAAAAAAAATGTAACAAAAATGAAAATTTAATAACTAATAGAAATGAAAAAAATACTACTTATTTTACTAATCGCTTTTGGGTCTTCTGCACCTGTTTTTAGTCAAGAACCACCACTTAGTCCTTCGAATAATCCAGCTAACTCGAAACTTCTGAAACCAGAAACCTCAGAAATGAATTGGTTTATGATAAAAGATTCTGTAAAAGTTCAAATTGGAAAACTACAAACTCAAATTGAGAAAAAGAAAAATCAGATATTCATTATTACAACAGTAGAAATGAAACAATCTTCTACAAAATGGATTGATAGCACTATTGTTGAAACGCAAAATTTTAAACCTATTTACCATTCATCATATAATCAACAAAGAGATATGGTATTAAAATTTGGAAAAAAAATTACGGGTTATTATTTAGATAAACAAACAAAAAATAAGACCCTAATCTCTGAAGAAGTTCACAAATCTTTTTTTGATAGTAATTTTTACCCTCAATTAATACGATTACTACCTTTAGAGGATAATTATTCCACTACTATTTCAATTTTTGATTATAATCCTACTGCTAAAATTGACGTTATTACTGCAACTATTAGAAATACGAAAGAAGTAACTATTGATTTTAATGGGCAAAAAAAATCCGTTTGGAAAGTTGAAACTACTGATGATATCTCAAATAATTCTACTCTAAACACTTATTATATTGAAGTTTCTACAAGAAAAGTACTTAAACAAGAAATTGATTTTGGTGGTAGAAAAATATTAATGGAACTAACGGAATAAATTAAGTCAATAATATAAATGAGCTATAATATATGAATGAAAATTTCATCTTACTCTTCTAAACTAAATATCATCATTCTGCCTTCCATAATATAAAAAGTTTAATTTATATTTGATATGATTATGGCTCGTTTTTTACTTGTCATTTCTAAGTCAAATTAAACCATTCATAAACGTTATACAATGAGCTCCGAAAAATGGAATACATTATTAAACAACACAAATAGACTTACTACTCCTGCAATGCAAAAAGAAATTCTTAGCGCAGAAGAATGTGAGTTGTTTTTAGATTTAATTGCAAAAAGTACGCAGCAATTTGCCAAAGAAAAAAAACCTTACAATGGCTTAAAAGTTTTCACAAAAGGTGTACAAGATGTTTCTCAGAACGAACCCTTTATAGAAAACCCTCCTCAAGATAATGAATCGCTAAAAGAATGGTCTACACGTTCATTTAAAGGAGAACCATTTGGTTTTATTATGAACTTTCTTGAAAATTACAACAACACTATTGTTGAAGAAATGGCAAAGAAAGTAGCACCTCTTATTGCTGAACTTGGCTATCCTTTTGCAGGCCTATCAATGCTGTATTTTATGGGCGATTATGGTTATACTCCGTTTGGAGTTCATAGAGGAAGTGCTGGTGAAGATGGTGTTTTATTTCACCTAGGGCCAGCTACTAAAACTTTTTATATATGGGAAACAGATGAGTATAATCGATTAACCAATCATGCTACTTCCTATAAGAATGTTGAAGAAATTTTACATGCTGCAACTGCCTACATTCTAGAGCCTGGAGATGCCATTTCTTTTCCCGATGACATGTATCATGTAGCAAATACTGAGGAGTTTTCTGTTAGTTTAGTACTCGATTACAGGAGAGCATCTCAAGGAAAAGTAAAAGAACTAATAATCAACGAACTATTACAAGTAAATCCAGACAACGATACTTTACTGAATCATATTCCTCCTTCTGAATTATTACAAACCTTAAATTTTCAAAACGAAAGTGAACAAGCTGTTAAAAGATTAATGTCGCGTCTTAAGAGTAATGGAGGCTTCATGAAACCTTCTATTTTAAGCTATTCAAATCTAGATTTGCAAGGAACATATCAGTTAAAAAAGCCTTTTTCTCTTGAATTACTTCCTTTAAAAAAGCAGCAATCAACTGTATTCGCAAGAGGACATGAGATAATTATTGAAAACAACAAAGAACTTTTAGATTTTATTAATCTTATAAACACTGGTGCTCCTATAAACCTAGCAACCTTAAATATTGGACTACAACCAGAAACTCTTGGATTTGATCTATTTCAATTTTTAATGAAAGTAGATGAAACGGAAATACTTAGAAAGCTTTAATTACATTGAGAGAAATAAAAAACTTAAAATATTCAATTACTACTAAAAATGAATTTAAAGGAATTCCTTTTTTTAGAAGATTAACAAAAGTTCGTTTCTTAGAATCAGGAAATATTATTGCAGAATTTAAAAAATCTAAAAACAACTATTTAATTCTATTTGATGACTCAGAAAAAATTGAAATTTCCTTTAAAAATACTATTAATTCTGAATTTAAAATTCATGAATTATCAACCAATACTATTTGGCAATTTAGTAACTCGAACACAAATTTTTCTTTTTTTAAAAACGAACCTGTTTTTCTAAAAGATGCTAATTCTACACAAATTAAAATTAAAACCAAGTACGATAGACAACTTTTTTATCATGAAGACAAGTTGATTGGACTAATCGAAAACAAATATTTCATCTTCAAAAATGGAGAATTCAGAATTACTATTTTTAATGAAACCTATAGAAACATTTTAATTGCCGCTTGCTGTATAACTTTAATAGATTATCATATCTTGAAAACTCATGAAATCTAAAAGTAGAAAAAACTAAAAATCAAAACCAGTTTCCATTATAAACATCCAATTAACCTCATTTAAACCATTTTAAATGAGGTTTTTTTTATAGAATACTATTTCTTTAAAAAAAGAAATCAAACCACTAATAACCAACGTCTTAAATATTAAAAAAACTTTTTAAATGCGTTCCAACCTATCATAATAAAGCATCTAAACTTAAAACAATGTTAATTTTTAGAAAATACATTGGAAACTATTTTTGTATTCAAAGTTTCCTTTATACATTTGCACCCGAATTAATTTAATAACCACAATACACTTGAAAGAGAAAATAATTATAAAAGCAACCGAAATGTTCTTTAAGTTGGGGTTTAAAAGTGTTACAATGGATGACATTTCGGCTAAGCTCGGAATATCTAAAAAGACACTCTACAAATACTTTTCAAACAAAGAAGAATTAATAGAAGCAGGATGCGATTATATTCATGTTATTATTCATAAAAAATTTGAAGATATTATTCAATTAGGAAAGAATGCTATCGAAGAAAATTTCATCGTTAGAGAAATGTTTGACGAAATGTTTAAAACCGATGGAGATGCTCCATTGTATCAGTTAAAAAAACATTATCCATTTATCTATGATAAAATTAGAGAAAGAGAATCACACCAATGCAAGAGTTTCTTTCATCAAAATTTAGAAAAAGGAATTAAGCAAGGCTTATACTGTAAAGAAATTAATATTGAACAAACCGTATTGTTTTATTACTTACTAATTTTTGGAATAAACGAACATTATGAATCTGAAAAGGAAGTAAATAAAAACGAATTAGGTGCGTTAAAATACCATACAAAATCTATTGCAACTGCAGAAGGTTTAAAAGAATTAGAATACCAATTATCTAAATTAAATTAATAACTAAAAATGAAACATAGATTTATTATTATCTTTTTGTTTTTTGCTAGTTTAATCAATGCTCAAGAAGAAAAAACAAGTTACTCCTTCTCTCTTGACGAAGCAATTGAACATGCTAAAAAAAACAATTACACAGCGATAAACGCTAGTAAAGATATAGAAGCTGCAAAGCAAAAAAAATGGGAAACAACAGCAAGTGGTCTTCCTCAAATTAATGCTAATCTTACCTATTTAAACAACTTGAACTTTACAGAACAAGGAGTTACAGGTAATGCCTTTAATCCTGGTGGAGATCCTAATGATGTATCGACTATAACATTTGGAACAAAACACAGTATGGATGCAAAAGCAACATTAAGTCAATTAATTTTCGATGGCTCTTATATTGTTGGTTTACAATCTGCAAAAGTGTATTTGCAAATTTCTGAAAATGCAAAAATCAAAACCGATTTAGAAGTTACCGAAATGGTGACTAATGCCTACGGAAATGTTCTTCTTGCAAGAGAGAATATATCCATATTAGAAAACAACAAAACATCATTAGAAAAAACTCTTTTTGAAACTCAAGAAACATTCAAAAATGGTTTAATTGAAGAAGAGAATGTTGAACAATTGCAAATTACTTTATCGCAAATTACTAGCTCTCTATCTAATGCAACTAAAAGAAGTGAAATTGCTTTAAATTTTCTAAAAATTGCTCTAGGTATAGACATAAATAATGATTTAGAGTTGAAAGAGAATCTAGATGAACTTACTACTAAAAATGTAGTTTTAACATCTATGTCTGAAGATTTTGAAGTAAAAAACTCAATCGATTATAGAATGGGTGAAAACAACGAAAAATCGAAACAATTACTATTAAAATTGGAACGTTATAGAGGTTTACCAACAATTGGTGCGCAATTAAATTACGGTTATAATTCGTTTGCGAATCAATTTGATTTCTTTAACCAAGATCAAAGATGGTACAATAACTCTAATTTTGGAGTTAGCATCAACATGCCAATTTTTAGTAGTTTTAGAGATCATTCTAGAAAACAACAAGCTAAAATTGCACTAGAACAAGCAAAGAATGAATTAAAAGATACAGAACAACGTTTAAAACTTCAATACCAACAAGCACAAAGCGATTACGACTACAGTATCGAACAATATGCTACTTCTAAATCGAATTTAAAATTAGCAGAAAGAATCGAGAAAAAACAACAAGTAAAATTCAAAGAAGGTTTATCAAGTAGTTTTGAATTTACAGAAGCACAAAGACAATTGTATAGTTCTCAACAAGGTTTATTACAATCAATGATAGACGTAATTAATAAAAAAACAGCTTTAGACAAAATAACAACAAAACAATAATCTCATAATGAAACAAATATATTTAATCATAGCATCCTCACTTTTATTAATTTCGTGTGGTGGTGACAAAAAAAACTCAACAGCTTCTGTTATCGAAAAAGGAACATTAGAGCAGTTAAGAGCAAAAAGAACTGAATTAGTAAATCAATCTGATGCGTTAATGAAAGAATTAGCACAAATTGATGAAGCTATCGGTATTAAAGACACTAGTGAAAAACTTACTTTAATTACAACAATTGCTGCAAAAGACACAATTTTCAACCATTATGTAGAATTACAAGCAAATGTTAAAACCAAAGAAAACATTTTATTAAATGCTGAGTTTGGTGGTATTTTACAACAAGTTTATGTAAAAGAAGGTCAAAAAGTATCTAAAGGACAAATTTTAGCAAGAATTGATGATGGCGGATTAAGTTCTCAATTAGCACAAATAGAAACACAAGCAGCTTTAGCAAAAACTACTTTTGAAAGACAGCAAAACCTTTGGAATCAAAAAATCGGTTCAGAAATTCAATTCTTACAAACTAAAACAAACTATCAAGCACAATTAAAAGCAGTTGCTCAAATGAAATCTCAAGTTTCAAAAACAATAATAAGAGCTCCTTTTAGTGGTACAATTGATGGTATTGAGAACGAAAGAGGAAGCGTTGTTGGGCCTGGAACACCAGTTATGAGAATTGTAAACCTTGGAAATATGTATTTAGAGGCTGAAGTTCCTGAAAAAAACATTAGTACTATTAAGAAAGGGTCAGATGTAATTGTAGATTTTCCAATTCTTGGAGAAACTTTAAATACTAAAGTGACACAAGCAAACAACTATATAAATCCAGCAAATCGCTCGTTTAACATACAAATTGCAGTTCCAAATAAAAACGGAAACATTAAACCAAATTTATCTTCAAAGATTCAAATTAAAGATTACACAAACCCAAAAGCAATTACGGTTCCTACTAGTATTATTTCAGAAAATGCAGACGGTGAACAATTTTTATACATAGCAAAAAATCCTGATAAAGAGGGAAAAGCTATTGCAAAAAGAGTTATTGTAAAAGTTGGTTTATCACAAGGAGAATTCGTAGAAATTGTAGAAGGAATTAAAGATGGTGATTTAATCATCAAAGAAGGTGCTCGTAGCGTTAAAGACGGTCAAAAAGTATCTATAATAAAATAATTTTAGAAGATTATGAGCAATAAAAAGAATAACGAATTTAAACTTTCTTCTTGGGCAATTGAGAACAAGATGACGGCTTATGTAATGATGATAATGATTCTTTTCTTAGGATTGTCAGCATATTACAGCATGCCAAGAGAAGATTTTCCAGAAATTAAAGAAACTAAAATATACATTAGTACAGTTTATCCTGGAAATACAGCAGAAGATATTGAACGTTTAATTATAGATCCTTTAGAAGAGGAAATCAAAAACGTAAGTAACGTTGTTAAAGTTCTTTCTACTTCACAAGAAGATTACGGAATTATAACTGTAGAATTTGATGAAAAAATATCAGTTGAAGCTGCCAAACAAAAGATAAAAGACAAGATCGACACCAAAACAGGTGGCGAAGATTGGCCAACATTTAATGGTGCTAAAGTAGAACCAAATGTTTTTGATCTTAATATTTCTGAAGAAGTTCCAATTCTAAACATTAATATTCAAGGAGATTATCCTATTGAACAATTAAAAGTGTTTGGAGAATATTTGGAAGACGAAATTGAAGCTTTATCTGAAATTAAGCAAGTAGATATTCGTGGTGCACAAGAAAAAGAAATTGAAATAGCTGTAGACATTTACAGAATGATGGCGTCAAAAGTTAGTTTTGATGATGTTATTAATGCCGTTAGAAATGGAAATGTAACCATGTCTGCTGGGAATTTAGTTGCAAACGATCAAAGAAGAACTATTAGAATATTAGGTGAAGTTGAAAACCCATCTGATTTAGAAAGCTTTGTAGTTAAAACCCAAGGTGGTGCAGTTTATCTAAAAGATATTGCAAAAGTTACTTTTAAAGAAGTTGACAAAACCACTTATGCAAGAGAATTTGGAACAAGTGTAGTAATGCTAGACGTAAAAAAGCGTGCTGGTAAAAACATGATTGAAGCTACTGAAAAAATTAAAGTGATTTTAGAAGACGCTAAATCAAATCACTTTCCAAAAGATTTAACTATTTCTGTAACTAATGATCAATCTTCAAGAACCTTAAATCAGGTAGATGATTTGGTAAACAATATCATATTCGGAATTATATTAGTGGTTGGAGTTTTAATGTTCTTCCTAGGCTTTAGAAATGCTCTTTTCGTAGGTTTTGCAATTCCAATGTCTATGTTTATGTCGTTTATGATTCTAAATGCTTTAGGCTACACCATGAATACCATGATTCTTTTCGGATTAATTATGGGACTTGGAATGCTTGTAGATAACGGAATTGTAGTCGTCGAAAACGTCTATCGATTAATGGAAGATGAAGGCATGAGTCGTATAAAAGCTGCTAAAGAAGGAATTGGTGAAATTGCATTACCTATTATCATTTCTACTTTAACAACTGTTGCAGCCTTTGTACCACTAGGTATGTGGCCAGGAACTATGGGACAATTCATGATTTATTTCCCAATAACATTATCTGTTGTATTAGGTTCTTCATTATTTGTTGCAATCTTTTTCAATTCGGTTTTGGTTTCGCAATTCATGGATATTAATGAAAAAGTAGTTTCTAAAAAACAACTAATTACACTAAGTATAATCTTAGGTGGCTTTGGAACAATAATTCTAATTTTTGGTGGAGTTGTAAAAGGTTTTGGGGCATTAATGATTTTTACCGCTTTAATGTTTTGGCTGTATAAATATGTAATCAAAGGATTAACTATTTCTTTCCAAAACAAACTACTAACTCGTTTAGAAAATGCTTACGAAAGAGCTTTGCGTTTCTTTTTATCAGGCAGAAAACCAGTCATTACAGTTATTGCAATGATAATCATGTTCTTTGCAGTTATTATGTTGTATTTTGGATGGAGCGTAGGAAGTGGAAGAACCAAAGTTGAATTTTTCCCAGATAATACGCCAAATCAAATTATTGTTTATGTAGAATATCCGCAAGGAACAGATATTAAAAAAACAAATGAGATTACAAAATCTATTGAAAAACGTGTTTATAAAGTTTTAGATGATAAAGAATTTGTTTACACTGATGAAGATGGAAAAAAACAAAACTATTTAGTAGAAAATGGTGTTGCCCAAGTAGGTGAAGGTGCTGGAAACCCACAAACAGATGGAGGTTCTTCTGCAGAAATGCCTCATAAAGGAAAAATCACCATTTCTATGAAGGAATTTAAATTCCGTAACGGTAGAGATTCTGAAGATTTACGTAAAAAAATACAAGAATCTTTAAAAGATGTTTACCCTGGAGTTTCTATTTCTGTCGAAAAAGACGCAGTTGGTCCACCAGCAGGTTATCCAATTAATATTGAAATTAAAGGGAATGATTATGCAGAGTTAATTAACACTGCTGAGCGAATGAAAGATTTCTTAAACACGAAGAACATTCCTGGTGTAGATGAATTAAAAGTAGATGTAAACAAAGATAAACCTGCCATGAAAGTGGTAATTGATAGAGAAAAAGCAGGAGAACTTGGCGTTTCTGCAGGTCAAGTTGGTAATCAATTAAGACGTTCTATTTTTGGTGAAAAAGCAGGTGTTTACAAAAAAGATGGTGAAGACTATGATATTTATGTTCGTTTTAACGAAGAAAATAGATATAATAAAAGTGCAATCTTTAATCAAAACATTACGTTTAGAGATATGGCTTCTGGCCAAATTAAAGAAATTCCGGTTTCAACCGTTGCTAGTCAAAAAAACACATCTTCTTTTAGTGCTGTAAAACACAAACATTCGGGTCGAATTGTAGTATTGTATTCTGCTTTAGCACCTGGGTTTACAGATGCTGGCGCAGTTGTTGCACAAATTCAAGCAGAAATGGCTTCGTTTGATGCACCAAAAACAGTTAAATTTGACTATACAGGACAATTAGAAGAACAAGGAAAACAAATGAAGTTTTTAATGGGAGCTTTATTTACAGGTTTATTCTTAATTTTCTTAATCTTAATTTTTCAATTCAACTCAGTTTCAAGACCCGCAATTATTATGGTTGCCGTTTTCTTAAGTTTTATTGGTGTATTCTTAGGATTAATGATTACAGGAAAACCATTCGTAATTATGATGACCATGATGGGAATAATTTCGTTAGCCGGAATTGTTGTAAATAATGGTGTTGTATTACTGGATTATACCGATTTGTTAATTACAAGAAAAAGAAAAGAATTAGGCGTTGGCAAAAAAGAACTTCTAAGTAACGAGGATGTTTTTGAAGCAATTGTAAAAGGTGGAAAAGCACGTTTAAGACCTGTTTTATTAACTGCAATTACAACTGTTTTAGGATTAATTCCACTTGCAACAGGATTCAATATAGATTTCTTTAGTTTGTTTTCAACAGGAAACCCTCATGCTTATTTTGGTGGAGACAATGTTATCTTTTGGGGACCATTAGCTTGGACAGTAATCTACGGATTAATCTTCGCTACCTTCTTAACGTTAATTGTTGTACCCGTTTTATTCTATTTAGTAAACAGACTGAAACTACGTTTTAAAAACAGAAAATTAAAAGTAGCTGAAAGCAACTAATTACAAGAATCATTACTATAATAAAAAATGCTCCGAAAGTTTCGGAGCATTTTTTATTATGTATAATTTGCTAATTTCAACTACTAAACATCATCAAAATCTACAAATACTGAATCTGTTGTTGGCACTGCCTGACATGCTAAAACCAAGCCTTCTTCTATTTCTCCATCGGTTAAAATAGCATTTTTCTTCATCACTGCTTTTCCTTCTGTAACACGACAAATACAACTACTACAAACGCCACCTTGACAAGAATAAGGAGCGTCAATTCCTTGCTTCAATGTTGCTTCTAGAATTGTCTGTTTCTGACTCATTTCAAAAGAAGTTTCTTCATCATCAACCAAAACAGTAATTTTTGTATGTCCTCCTAAAACTGCATTTTCAAAACCTTCATTAGAAGCCGTTGTAAACAATTCAAATTTA
Organism: Flavobacterium jumunjinense; assembly: GCF_021650975.2. Lineage (NCBI taxonomy): Bacteria > Pseudomonadati > Bacteroidota > Flavobacteriia > Flavobacteriales > Flavobacteriaceae > Flavobacterium > Flavobacterium jumunjinense. Next base: position 1,733,531 of record NZ_CP091285.1, on the reverse strand, counting down.
ATATCTTTCTCTGCTACATTGTTCTCTTTTAAAACTGCTGAAGCAGTATTAATCATCTCTTCTGGTCCACACAAGTAGAATTTGTCAAACGATTTTTCGCTGTGTTTGTTATTAATAACAAAATTAACAGCTGCTTTATCTATTCTTCCAAACAATTCTCCTTCTACATTTATTTTACTATACACATAATGCACAAAGAATCGACCTACATATTTTAAATGTAATTCTTGCAGTGTATCATAAAAAATAGTTTCTTCAGGGTTTTTATTCCCATAAGTTAATACAAATGTACTTTTAGGTTCTTCTTCTAAAACCGACTTGATAATTGATGCTATAGGTGTGATTCCACTTCCTGCTGCAAAAGCCGCGTAATTTCTTTGCCTATCTGCTTGCGGTTCAAAAACAAACTTTCCTTCTGGCAAACCAACTTCAATTAAATTACCAACACTTAATTTCTCATTTGCTAAGGTCGAAAAAAGTCCGTTTTTAATAGCTTTTACCGCAACTCTTAATTCTCCACTTTTAGGAGAAGAACAAATTGAATAAGCTCTCCTTACCTCTTCTCCATCTAATGTTACTTTTAGTGTAACATATTGACCAGAAACAAATTTGTAAAATGTTTTTAATTCTTCAGGTACATTAAAAAGTATAGAAACACAAGAAGCTGTTTCTCTTTTTATTTCTTTTATTACTAATTTATAGAATGTTGACATTATCTTATATTTTCTACAAAAATAAGAAACCTAAACAATAAAATTTAAAAAATATATACATAAGATTATTATACATAAGAAAATTATGCATACATTTGTACTGTTAAAATAATTAAAAATGAAGAATTCACAATTATACAAAGGAAGTTTAAACACCATAATCATGAAACTTTTAGAAGAAAAAGGAAGAATGTATGGTTATGAAATTACTCAAATGGTTAAAGAGATCACAAAAGGAGAGTTGAATATCACTGAAGGTGCACTTTATCCGGCTTTGCACAAGTTAGAAGCAGAAGGAATACTTGAAGTTGAAGTTGAGAGAGTCGACAATAGACTACGTAAATACTATAAACTCACAGAAAAAGGAACTACAGAAACGGTAAATAGATTAGCCGAATTAGAAGAGTTTATTAAAAACATGCAAACCATTGTTAATCCTAAATTGAGTTATTAAGATGACACTTACAAAAGAAAACATACAGTATATCAATCTTTATTTAAAAAAAAATAATGTCATTTTTGATGATATCAGAATTGAGTTGGTCGATCATATATCCTCTGCAGTTGAATTTGAAATGGTGAAAAATGAAAAACCATTTAACACTGCATTTTTAGAATTTATAAAAGAGAATAAAGTCGAAATTTTAAAAGCAGGAAAAGTGTATAAAAAATGGGATTTCCCTTTAGCATACAAGACATTTTTCCAGTTTTTAAAGAATAAAAATATAATTATCGTTTCTATAGTATTGTTCCTTACTTTTCAAAAAAACTTTTTTGAATTCATTAGAGAAAATATTGGAATGATTCAAGTTATTTCTGTTTTAATGATAATCGTAATGTGTTTAGGTTGGTTACTGTTTTTTACAGGAATTTTTAAAAGAAGATTTTTTGCCATAGAAAATAATTTTAATGTAAGCATTCTTTTTATTAATGCCTTTAATTTAGCACGAATTCTAACTCAACCTAAAAGTGATTTAGCTGTTAATTTAACGCTAACATACAGTATTCTTACGTTTTTATTTATTTGGTTTGTTGTAAAGAAGACATATGATTTCTATATCAAAAACAAAGAATTATATGCTTTTGAATAACACAACAATCAAAGATTCAAAACATGCAAACCATTGTTAATCCTAAATTAAGTTATTAAGATGCAACTTACAAAAGAACAAATACAAACTATAGATGCCATTTTAGAAAAAAAAGGCATTAAATATATCGATATTAAATTAGAACTAATAGATCATATTGCAACTCAGATTGAACAAGAAATGAATACAAAAGGAGCGGATTTTGAAACTACTTTGTGTTTAGCTCTAGATAAATGGAAGCGTCAATTTGTCTATAGCAGCAATTTTTTCGTAGGTATTATTCATTCATTTCCAAAAATAATTTTAAACAAACTAGTTTCAAAAGCAAAAAAATACTTTTTTATGTCTTCGATAATCTCAGCTATATGGATTTTCTTAATTAATTATTATAAAAATAATATGATTGAAATTTTAAAACCTTTCTCAACAATAGTTTCAATAAGTAGCGTTGTTTTCTCTATTATAATGGTTGTTTTAATTGTATTGATTAACTATAAATCAAAACCGACTACATATCGTTTTCTAGTTAATCAATCCTCACCTATTTTAGCTTTGAGTTTAATAGTAATAGCTTTTGATGAAACAATGGTTCACTTACAATTATTCTATTGCTCTTTATTCTTCATTTATACATTCTTTATGGTCAAGAATTATATATCACATAAAAACTTCATTAAATCTATTGAAATCATCAAATAAAAATAAAATAGTATTGTAAAAATATAAAATCTGTTAATAAAGAAAACAGAAAGAACCATAAAACTGAAATGAGAAATATCTGTATAAATGAAACTAACCGAAGAACAAATAGATAGATCATATCAGTTTACTAGATACCATTTTAGTCGGTATTAGCTTACTTACCGTTTCATTATATTTAGTACCCTATATCATAATAAAAATGATACAATCCAAGACAGAAAGCTACCTGAGAGAAACTTATCCTGAATATGAATTAGTTAATTCACTGAACTAATCCTTCAACATTCTTAAAACTATAAAAAAAGAGTTTAGCTTGTTAATAAAATTTCATTGCTGAAAAAGAAAATTTAGGTATTTTTACCAAAAATAAACAATATGAGTTCAGATAAAGAAGCAAAATTAAAAGCCTTACAATTAACCTTAGATAAATTAGATAAAACCTACGGAAAAGGTACGGTGATGAAAATGGGAGATTCTGCTATTGTAGAAGTAGAGACAATATCTTCTGGTTCTTTAGGATTAGATTTAGCTTTAGGTGTAAATGGATATCCAAAAGGAAGAATAGTAGAAATATATGGTCCAGAATCTTCTGGAAAAACAACATTAACACTTCATGCCATTGCTGAAGCACAAAAAGCAGGAGGAATTGCAGCATTTATTGATGCTGAGCATGCTTTTGATCGTTTTTATGCACAAAAATTAGGGATTGATATTGATAACTTAATCATATCGCAACCTGATAATGGTGAACAAGCATTAGAAATTGCTGAGAGCTTAATTCGTTCAGGTGCTGTTGACATTGTTGTTATTGACTCTGTAGCTGCATTAACTCCTAAAAGTGAAATTGAAGGAGATATGGGTGATTCTAAAATGGGACTACACGCTCGTTTAATGTCGCAGGCTTTAAGAAAATTAACAGGAACAATACACAAAACCAATTGTACGGTATTTTTCATTAATCAATTGCGTGAAAAAATTGGAGTTATGTTTGGAAATCCTGAAACAACAACGGGTGGTAACGCATTGAAATTTTACGCATCTATTAGAGTTGACATCAGAAAGTCATCACAAATAAAAGATGGAGATAGCGTTATTGGAAACAGAACGAAAGTTAAAATTGTAAAAAATAAAGTAGCACCACCATTTAGAACTGCAGAATTCGACATTATGTATGGAGAAGGAGTTTCTAAAGTAGGAGAGGTATTAGATTTAGCTGTAGAATTTGAAATTGTTAAGAAAAGTGGTTCATGGTTTAGCTATGGTGAAACTAAATTAGGTCAAGGTAGAGACGCTGTTAAAGGTCTCATAAAAGATAATCCTGAACTAATGGATGAACTAGAACAAAAAATAAAAGAAACAATAAAAGCAAACAACGCTTAACAGAAAGTAAAAAATCACGAAATATTCGTGATTTTTTACTTTTATGACGCAACCATTTAAAAAAATGAACATCTTTTAAAAAAAAACAATTATGAAACGGTTATTATCTATACTAAGTCTATTTTTAATATTAAACTCATGTAGTGTTGATGAAGGTGAAAAATACCACTTAACTTTATTACCAATTGAAGAAGTTGTCGTTCCAGATTCTTTTCAATTAGATCAAACTTATAGTATAAAAGTGAAGTATAAAAAACCTACAACGTGTCATGTTTATGATGGAATATATTATGATAGAAATGAAAACATTCGAACTTTTGCAGTGCAAAATGTGGTTTATGAAAGAAGTGAATGTCAAGATATCACAACTCCTACATTAACTGAAGCAACTTTCGATTTTCGCGTTTTGAACACAGGGTCATATATTTTTAAATTTTGGCAAGGAACAGATGCTAATGGTGAGAATATGTACCTTGAAGTTGAAATCCCAGTTGTTGACTAAATTTTAATGAATTTTGATAATTGACAACCTCATAAATGAATGCAAGCAAGGAAATACTAAGGCTCTTGAGCAAATTTACCGACATTTAAGTCCGAAAATTTTTGCTGTGTGCCTTAAGTATTCGAGAAGTTATGAGGAAGCTCAAGACAACTTACAAGAAGGTTTTTTGTTATTGTTTGAGAAAATAAATCAATTTAACTTTAAAGGTTCATTTGAGGGTTGGGCAAAAAGAGTTGTAATTAATTATATCCTTCAACAATATAGAAAGCAAAATATTCTTGAAATTGTATCTGAAAATTTTGCAGAAGTTGAAGAAGTTGAAATTGAAGAAGAAAATATTTCTTTAGATTTTTTAACTAGAATAATACAAGAACTACCAGATCGATATAGATTGGTTTTTAATTTATATGTTATGGATGGTTATTCACATAAAGAAATAGCCGAAATGTTAGGAATAAACATTGGAACTTCAAAATCTAATTTAGCAAGAGCCAAAGCCATATTAAAAAATAAGATTGAAACAAATGAAGTTGCCTCAATTCCAAAGATTAAATGAAAGAGAATAAAAATATAGAGCGCTTATTTCAAGAAAAGTTTAAAGACTTTGAAGCTACACCTCCAAGTATGGCTTGGGATTCTATTGCTTCCAAGTTAGAAAGTAATAAAAAAGAAAAAAGAAGAATTATTCCTTTATGGTTTAAATTAACAGGTATCGCCGCATCACTATTATTAATTTCTTATGGTATATTAGAGTTTTATAGTACTGAAAAAAAAGAAAGAAACACTGTTGTTACTCAAGATAAAACAAAGGACGCTAAAGAGAGTAACATCAAAGAAGATATTTTAGACAAAGGATTGCTCTTAAATACTAAAGAGACAAATGAAAGCATTGCAAATGATTCTAAAAATGAAACATTAAAAGAAAACAATACTTCAATCCACTCAACTGTTAGTAAAGAAAATAATACAGTAGTTGCATTAGAGAAAAACAAAAAAGAGAAATCGAGTAAAGCTACTAACGAAAAATTGCGTTTTGAAAATAAAATAAATAATAATGATTTAGTTGAACAAAATAATAACATAGTAAAATCTGAAAAAGCCTCAAACAATACATTAATCATTAACGATATAAGTAACGAAGAAATTGTTGGTCTTACTAATTTGAAATCAGAAAAAAACACAAACAACGAGTTAATAGTTCAAAATAGCGATACTAAAAAAGAAATTATTGAAAACACAAATAGCAAAGAAACTATTTTAAAGAATGAGACATTAGTCAGCATTAATTCTGATGTACAATTTACTGATAAGAATTCAACTTTAGATAATTCTAATTTAGCAACACATTCTGAAGAAACAAATTCGACTACAGAAAAAAGATTAGCACTAAATAGTAATACAGAAAACAATATTGTTGTTGCAGAAGACAATACAAATGCAACTATAAATTCATCAAATGACAATACAAATACTACTATTAATACAGTAGTTATAAATGAGAAAACAATAAACACAGTTGCTAGTACTACTTCTAATAAGTTAAAGACAAATAACAAAACAGGAGTTGTAACAGGAACAATTGAATACAATAAAGAAATAATTACAAATAAAGAGAATCCTATTACTAACGGAAATAATTTAGGTGTAATTAAAGATAGTACTAGTGTGATTGCCGAAGTTAATACAGAGGTAAATGCATTAGAACAATTGCTAGAACAAAAGGAAGAGGGAAAGAATGCTGATGAAAAAGAAAAAGAGATGAGGAATAAATGGGTTGTTAGCAGTAATGCTGCACCCGTTTATTTCAATTCGATGTCAGAGGGTTCTCCAATCGACGAACAATTTACTAGTAATAATAAAACTTATGCTACTTCTGTAAGTTACGGAGTTGGCGTACAATATGCTTTATCAAAAAAAATAAATATCCGTACTGGTATTAATTCTATTTCGTTAAACTACAACACGAATAATATTTATTACTCAAAATCATTGCAGGAATCATCCGTAGCATCATTAAATGTAACTACGAATGAAAATGCTCAATATCTTGTTTTAAAAAGTAAACCTACTAATATTGCTTCTGCTATTAATATGGAAGCAAATGGTATAAGGTATGAAAATGAAGCAAACTTAAAACAAGAAATGGGTTATATCGAAGTACCATTAGAACTAAGTTATAAAATCATTGATAAAAAATTTGGTATTGAATTAATTGGAGGAATGAGTACTATGTTTCTAAACAAAAATTCAATTTCATTAGTAACTAATGATTCAGAAATGAATATAGGTGAAGCAAATAACCTTAACGATATACATTTTAGTAGTAATGTCGGTTTGGGTTTTAAATATAGTTTTTGGAAATCTTTCAACGTAGATATTCAACCTATGTTTAAATACCAAATCAATACTTTTGATAACGACTCTGGAAATTTTAAACCTTATTTTATAGGGGTATATTCTGGAGTTAGTTTTAGTTTTTAAGCTTTTGGTTAGGCTTGAATTTTAGTTAGATGTTTCATTCTTATTCCATAATAAAGATTGAAACCGGAAAAGTCTCTTTTTATAAGAGACTTTTCTGTTATACATTTGACAATTGAATAATTATAACCAAGATTAAAGTAATACTATTTCCCACTTATTACTATCAGTAAAAGCAATTCCAAAAAAACGTTTTGCTATGGAATTGTCTTTTTTATAACTAATTATGCTATTCATAACTTTACTTAGAAATCAAAATACTCACTGCATTTCCTCCAAATCCAACAGCGTTTACAAGAATTTTTTTAATTGGTCTATTCCTTTTTTCTTGTTCATAAAAAGGAATAGCTATCAATTCTTGGTTTTGCAACATCAATACAGCTAATTCTACACTTAATAAACCAGAAGCTCCAAAAGTGTGCCCTATTTTCCATTTATTAGTCGTTAAAAATGGTAATTGATTACCAAATACCTTTCTAATAGCATTCAATTCGGAAGTATCTCCTTTAATTGTTCCTGGAGCATGCATAACTATCGCATCTACTTCTTCAATAGGTGTGTTTTTCAAAGCCATTTTCATCGACTTTTGAAAGCATTCTGCATCTGTAGAAATAGATATATTATGTTGAAGTACTTCGGTTGCATAACCAACACCTTCTACAAAGGCTAATGCATTGTCTTTTTCTCCAATTTCTAAGGCTATAACACTTGCCCCTTCTCCAATTACCATTGTGTTTTCTTTCTTGCTCAAATCAAAAGCTTTACAAGGATAATCATCTTCTTGCCGAGAATAGATACTCAATGCTTGCATTTGAGCAATAGTAAAAGGGGTTAAAGGGGCTTCTGAACCTCCAACAAGGAACTTATTTGTCATTCCTGACAACAACCACGCAACTCCGTTTAAAAGTGAATGTAAAGATGTAGAGCAAGTTATTGAATGTGAAATTTCTGGACCAGAACTTTGCAAATCATTAGCTACCCAACTGGAAATATTCCCCAGAGTTGTTGTAGGAGATGCTAATGTACTTACTCTATTGGTTTGTACAAATTCTGCATGGTATTTTTCGAATAATTCTGTAGCTCCTCTAGAAGATCCAATATTTATTCCAAAAATATCTTCTGTTGACCAATTTGCTTGTTGCATTGCCAATCGTGAAACATAAATAGCATATACAACAGATTTATCTAAACCTTTATATTTTATATCTGATTCTTGAAGTTTTTGAATCTCTTCATTCAGTTTTTCAGAAATTGAAGCAGCCCAAACTGACTTATCTCCTATTTGTTTTTTAGCAATGTGTGATTTTGGAGTTAAATAATTGTCCCAAATCTCTTTTTTAGTAGTACCTAAAGTAGAAAGGGAAGCTAAAGCGGTTATGGATATTTTTTGATTCAAGAGGTTTATGGTTTACTTTTAGCCCTGATGGAAACGACATCCAGTCATTGCTTCGTTCCTTGCAATGACTGGATGTCGTTTCCATCAGGAAAATGGTTTGCAAATATACCTAGAGATTCGCTCCTATCAAAATTATATAATAGCTAATGCTTTTTCTATGGTTGTATATATTTTATCTAAATGCTTTTTTGAAATAACATAAGGAGGCAAAATATAGATAACATTACCAACAGGCCTAAGAATGACTCCATTCTCAATAAAAAAACTATATAGTTTGTTACGCAATGCTCCGTAATAATCTTGCTGACTATCCACATGAATTTCTAAAGCAAAAATAACACCTAGCACTCTTGTAGTTTTAACTTTTGGATGTGTTTCTATCTGTTTTTGAAATGCTAAATGTTGTTTATTTACTTCTTGAATATTTGTTTGCATCTCACTCGATTCTAGCAATTCAATTGCTGCTAGCGCTGCTGCACAACCTGTTGGGTTTGCAGTAAAAGTATGCCCATGAAACAATGCTTTTGAAGTATCATCATCGTAAAAAGCATCATAAATTTCATTCGTAAAACTAGTAACCGCCATTGGGATTGTACCTCCAGTAAGTGCTTTTGAAAGGCACATCATGTCGGGTTGTTCTTGAAGATAATCGCATGCAAAATTCTTCCCAGTTTTTCCAAACCCTGTCATTACTTCATCTGCAATAGTAAACACATTGTTTTCTTTAGCAACATGAATAAGTTGATCTAAAACTTCTGGTGCGTACATGACCATTCCTGCAGCTCCTTGTACTAAAGGCTCGAAAAGAAATGCTGCATATTCATTTGTTTTTAGTAAATCTTCAAAAGTCTTCAATGAATTTTCCTCATTTCCTTTGGTTGGAACAGGAATTCGAACGACTTCTAACAATGAACCTTGAAAAGCTTCTGTAAAAAAAGAAATACCACTTGCTGCCATTGCTCCAAAAGTATCACCATGAAAAGCATTTTCAAAAGCAATAATCTTTGTCTTTTTTTCTCCTTTATTATGAAAATACTGAAGTGCTACTTTTATTGCTACTTCTACGGCTGTAGAGCCATTATCGGAATAGAAAAATTTCTTCTGATTTGAAGGTAATATTTTAGCTAATTTTTCTGATAGCGCAATTGCTTTTTTGTGTGTAAAGCCTCCAAAAAGGACATGCTCTAGAGTTGTTAATTGCTTATAAATAGCATCTGCCATGAAACGATTACTATGCCCGAATGGATTTACCCACCAAGACGCTATAGCATCAATATATTCCTTTTCATTTTCATCCCAAAGCAAAGCTCCTTCTCCTTTTATAATAACAGGATGTGTAAATGCCGTTTTATGTTGCGTATAAGGATGCCAATTGTATAATGTGTCTTTTTCTGAAAGTGTCATTTTGAAGTTAGATTTTAGAAATCAGAAGTTAGAATTGTTCTTTACACAAAGATGGAAGTCTATTTTCCTTTCTCTTTATTTTTTATTTAATTTTTAAAAGATTATCTCTGAAGACATCTGCATAATAACGAATCACATTTTTATCAAAATAAGGTTCGTTTTCTATTCTACCAATCATTTCTAAACCTGATTTAGAAAGAATGATTGATTCTGTTGCTTCATTCACATCGCCATTAAAAATTATCCCAGCTATTGCAATGTCTCTATATTGTAAAGCTTCAATGGTAAGAAGCGTGTGATTGATACTTCCTAAATAATGTCTTGAAACTACTATGACTTTATAATCGGGCTGAATTAAATCTACAATTGTATCTTTATCATTTAAAGGAACAAAAATCCCTCCTGCTCCTTCAATAACTAAATTATTATCTGTCTGTGGTTCTTGAATTATATTCAAATCAACCACCACATTGTCTAATTCTGCTGCATAATGAGGACTTGCGGGTGTGTTTAAAGCATAGCTATTTTCGTGATAAACTGTTGCTTCATTAGAAACATATTTTGCTATTTTATGTGTATCTGAATTTTCTAAATCTCCGGCTTGAATTGGTTTCCAATAATCGGCTTCTAGCGCTTCGGTAATAATTGCAGATGCAATTGTTTTCCCAACATCGGTTCCAATTCCTGTTACAAATATTTTCATTTTCTATTTTTTAGTTTCGAATTCAAATCCACATGAATCACATTTGTATTTTCTTTTTACATAGAAGGGTAAAACAATAAAAAGTAATGCTATAAGCATAGACAGGAATGATTTTGCATCATCTACAACAGAAACTAACATTGCCTTTTTCTCTTTACAACTAGGACAAACTATTCCTTGACCTTGATTATCTACTTCATATTTAGAAATGGATTCTAAAATAGTAGTTGCCTTAGTAAAATCTTCTTCTTTAACAAACAGCTTCACACCACCAATAGCATTACTAACCAAAGGATCGGTATCAATAGTATGATTATCTCTCATAAAAACCTGAATTCCTTCCGATTCTAATTTTCCTTTAAAAATAATCGCTTCGGAAGAATATTGATAGCTCGCTACTTTCCTGAATTTTGCTTTTTCCATAGAGTACAAAGGTCGCAAACATTACACGAAAAACACAATTAAAATATTTTATATTACCTATAAATGTTTTTCTAGTAATAAAAGAATGCATTGTATCTCTTCGTTGGAATTATAAGAATGCAAGCAAAAACGCAATCTTTCTTCTCCTTTTGGTACCGTTGGAGAGACTATAGGTTTAACATCGAAACCTTTTTCTTTTAAAAACAATGCAGTTTGTTTTACATTATTGTTCCCAGGAATAACTATTGATTTTATGGAGGATTTAAACAGAGAATCTTGATGGATTGAATTAAAAAACAATGAATTATTTTGTAATTTCTGAATTAAGACTTTGCTTTTTTCTAACTCTTGATAGGCTATCAGAATGGTAGCTATTGAATGTGGAGCTAATGCAGTTGTATAAATAAAACTTCTCGAAAAGTTTACTAAATAATCTTTTAATGACTTACTACCTAAAATTGCAGCACCATGGCAACCCAATCCCTTTCCAAATGTCATAATTCTAGCAAAAATTTCATCTTGAAGTTGCAAACTTTGTACTAAACCTTCTCCTTTTGCTCCAAAAACCCCTAACGCATGTGCTTCATCAACGATTAACAAAGCATTGTATTGTTGTGTTAATTTTACTAATTGCCCAATATCTGGAGAATCTCCATCCATAGAAAAAACAGATTCTGTAACAACATAAATTACGTTTGATGTTGTCTTCTCTTTTTGCAGTATTTTTTCTAAACTTTCTAAATTGTTATGTTTGAATTTATATGCTTTTGCCAAACTCATTTGAATTCCGTCTCGAATAGATGCGTGAATGAGTTCGTCATATACAATAATATCATTTCTTTGTGGTACAGCACTAAAAAATCCAACATTAGCATCGTAGCCAGAGTTGAAAATTAAAGCATCTTCCGATTGATGAAAACTAGCTATATATTCTTCTGTATCAAAATACAATTCGTGATTTCCAGAAAGTAACCTAGAGCCTGTTGCTCCGTTCTGTGTTATCTTTCTTTCTAATAATAATTGATTTGTTTTTTGAAAAATCGTTTCGTTTCTAGAAAAACCTAAGTAATCATTTGAAGCAAAATCGATTAAATTATTTGCTTCAGGAAGAGTACGCAATAGATTATTAACGCTTCTATTCTCTAATTTATTTTGTAATGATTGCGGAAGTTTCATAGTTCAAAAATAAACAAAGTCCTGCAATTGCAGGACTTTGTTTATTTTATTATTTAAAAAAGACTAAAAAACATACTTTTTATATATCGTTTGATTATTCTCTAAAGTAATTTTCAAGAATAATGCAGTATTCGATTTTGTTAAAGTATTTATTTCATATTTATTAGCATTTACATTTTTCTTATCTAATAATCTTCTTCCTAAAACATCATAGACTGAAATATCTTTAATATTATCTGTTTTTGACGTTACGTCAATTTGATCAACTCCACTTATAATAATATCATTAGGATTTAAAGTAAAATCATCATTTGATAATGCTGGATTTTTAAATCTTAAAACAAATCTATTATTAATCTCATTTGCTTCAGCATAGAAAGTATAAGGTTGATTTGATATCGACGTTACAATTCCAACATTAGTATCTTCAATGTAAATATCTTGATTTTCAAAAACACCATCAACAGCATGAATTGAGAATGTATAGCTACCATTTACAGGAACATTTATCCCTAATGGAATACTATCCTCATCTGAAAAAGGCAAACCAAAACCTTGAATTATCATTTTATCACTTCCAGCAAAAGTATAGATTCGCTGTTGGTTTGGTTCTACTTTTGTAAAAGCATCAAATAACCAATCTTTAGCATTTGTTGCTCCATCAACATAACCTATCAACGTTCTATCTGAGCTAGAATCTGAATTAGATAAATCTAACCAAATTCTACTTTTATCTGTTCCTAAATTTTGACTCTTAAAGAATTGATCATTCAAATAGACTTCATTTCTTAATGAGTTATTAAATGTAATATTATCTGTTGTTGCCGCTCCATCATTCATTAACACCATGAAACCTTGTCCACCAGCAATATATCCATTAAAACCACCTGGACCACTTAATGTTCCTGTTCCATTATGAACAATGAAATCGGACACTGAATAATTTGATGTGAAATTTCCGTAATATGGATTCGGATTACTACTATTTGGTAGTGTTCCATGTGTCCAAATTCTAACTGCTCCTTCAATTTTTGTATTATTTAGCGCCAAGAAATCCATTACACTAATAGAAGAAGGATAAGGATTACCAATTAAATTCCAATTATCATCAAAACGAGTAATTGTAACAGAGTTTGTACCTGCATAATCAGCACCTGTGTAACTTCCTCTTGCAATTGGAGCTTGAATTAATCCATTATTAGGTGTTCCACTATTAAAGGATGCCATAAAACTTTGAGGTGTAGCTGTAAATGTACTTGGTCCTCTAACGATATAACCAACTCCATCAGCCATTACATCAGCAGAAGCATCAATCCAATATCCTTGAGCTCCATTTGGATTTGCATAAATTGGATCCCATTTAAAAATTTTATCCGAAGGTGTTAATGGTGAAATAGCTGCTACATTAAAATTTTTAACTGGTGATGACCAATACACATAATCTTGTTTTCTAATGCTCGCAATTCTTTCGTAAGTAACATTACCTACATTAGTATCGGTATCATTTATTTGAATTAATGATCCATTATTTTTAACATTTAATGTTCCGTTATTTGTAATTCCATTTTCTACAACTACATAATCAGAATCATTAATATTCAGTTCAAATCCAGAGTTTACTAATAAGCTACAGCATTTAAAACTAGAATTCACTCCTGTATTGTAATCTCCATTTATAACTACTGGTGTTGTTATTGTTGGCACACCACTTGACCACACTGTCCCATTCCAAGTTGTTGTTCCGGAGCATTTCGATGTCAATTGAATATCATCAATTGCTATATCAGAAGCAAAACCTACCCCAGTAATTCCTCTTATTCTTATTTTTATTGTCTTACCTACATAGGGTGCAAGATCTACTGTTGCAATGTTCCAAACATCACCACTATTTCCCGAAATGGCAGCTATTATATCATTTTGCCACAAACCATCAACAAATAAATCAACATGTAAAGCACCCATGTCTCCACCAAACATATGATAGGCAAATTTAAAATCATAGCCTTGATCAATTATCATACATTGACTCTCTAAGATTCCAGTTTGACCACTACAACTTGACGCTTCCAAATAAGCATAATTACCAGTAACAGTTCCTGGGTTATAATCTACACTTGGACCTGTCCCTGTTGAAGGCGTTCCTCCCTCATCAACTCTCCAATCGATATTATCATCCGTACCGTTTGCTAAATTCAACCAAAAACCACTCAATCCACAAACAGTTGTTCCACAATCTGAAGCAGTTCCACATAATGCATCTCCTTCAAAATCTTCATTAAAACTTGAAGCAATTGTACCAGCAACTACTTCAATATAGGACACTTTTGTTTGTGTATTCGATCCGTTTGCGTTTGTTGCTGTTAATTCAACAGTATAAAAATCAGCATTAGTAAATCTAACTTCTGGATTTTGTGATGTAGAAGAAGTACCATTTACATAGACCACTGTTGCAGGTGTAATTGTCCATGACCAAGAAGTTGGAGTGAAATCTGAATTATCTGTCAAAATAAAATCAGAACCAACACAACCGCTTGTTGCATTCACTTCAAAACAAGAAGTAGGCGCTACATTACCTGGGTCTTTTAAATCACTTATCCACAACCCTTGACCGTAAGTAGCAGCATATAATTTACTTTTACATTCCGTTGCATTAGAATATATTTCTAACTCAGCAACTTCCAGATTCGCTAATCCGCCTGAATATAAAACCCAATCTGCTAAATTATTATCTTTATAATAAACACCAACATCCATCCCTACATACATTGCACCAACAGTACTTGACTGATCAATTACAATTGTATTTAAAGAAATATTAGGCAAAGTACCTGAAACATTAGTCCAACTTGTACCTGAATTTGTTGATTCGTAAATATCATTTCCAATTGCAATAAAAAGATGCGTTGGATCAGTTGGGTCTATTTCAATATCTTTGGGAGTTCCTGCTGCTGGTAAACTAGCTTCTAAGTCTGTCCATGTTGGTGAAGCTGCCTGCGCATTTGTAGAAACATAAAAATTACTACTTCCACCTTTTGAAATATACAAAATATTACTATCAGATGGAGCAATAGCTAAATCGACAATATCTGAAGTATTGGAAAAACTTGAAATTTGAGTCCATGCCGTACCTGTTTTAACTGCTGTATTTCTCCAAACATTATCATAACCTGCAAACATAGTATTTACATTGTTTGGATCTAGTTTATAAGGTGTTACCCATGCTCCTGTTTCACCTATTGTTCCTGCAATATTCCCTGAAAATGTATTTCCGCCATTCGTAGATCTTCTAATGTCTCCATAATAAAGAGCACCATACATATAGTTAGCATCGGTTGGATCAACAATACATTCCATTCCGTCTCCACCAATTTCAGTTGAAAAAGTGGCACCATCACTAACAGCAGTACCATTATCTTGATAACCATTAATTACGACTTCTGGAACTGTTTGTGCAACTCCTATTTTATAAATTTGAGCAATAGCCAAACCACTACTAATATCATTCCAATTTAGTCCGTTATCCGTCGTAAAATATACACCACCGTCATTTCCATTATATAAACTGTTTGTATGCGGAGAAAACTCCAATGCATGTTGATCGGCATGAACTCCATCAATAGAACCACTTGTACCTACCCAATAAGAAGAACAAGTCATTGTTGAACCTCCATCAACAGATTTCCAAAGATTAACACCTCCTGTATAAATAACATCAGCATTAGTTGGGTCTGCAGCAATAACTAAATCGTACCAAGCTTGACTAGCTGTACCTGAACCGTTAGTTTCATATCCTAAAATATTAGGCGTTGTTGTTCTTGTTGCAAAGTTATCTCCACTATCTGTAGAACGATATATTCCTACTAATCCGCTACCACCACCTGCAAGTAAATATACCCAGTTTGGTTGATTTGCAGATACTGCTATAGCAATTCTTTGAGAACCACCTGGTACACCACTTGTTATTTGTGTAAAAGAAGCTCCTCCGTCTGTAGACTTATGAAATGAAGTTCCAGATGCATAAACAATACTTGAATTTGTTGGATGGAAAGCAATATCTTTAGGATTAGTCCCCAAAGAAGCTGAAGCTGACCAGTTTGCTCCACCATCTGTTGTTCTATATATTACATTATTAGAACTAGCGGCAACCATAATATTAGAATTTGATGGATCAATCAATAATTCATTAATAGTTCTGTTTCCCATTCCAGTGTTATGCGGAGCCCAAGTTACTCCACCATTTGTACTTCTCCAGACCCCATAACCTGGAGCATTTCCACCATCTCTGTCTCCAGTTCCAATATAAATAATATCTGGATTTGAGGGATTTATTACTATTCCTGACACTCCTAAACGAGTTAATCCACTAGAAAATTCTGTCCAAGTAGTACCGTTATCTGTAGTTTTCCAAAAACCACCAGAAGGTGCTCCTACATAAATTATGTTTGGGTCTGTAGGATGAAAAGCAATACAACTCACTCTTCCATTACCGTTCAATTGTCCTGTACCGTTATTAGGTAATGATACTGGCCCAACAATAGACCAATTTCCTGATCCAGAAGTATATTTATTATTCACATTTGAATGTGAAGCTCTATATTTTGTGATTTCTTCAAGAACATTTCCTTCATTTGGAAAATTACCATTTTCATCTACACGGTTTTCCCAATAATATTCCCATCTTTTAAATTGTTTAATACCACGTCCCTTTGGAAGTTTCTTAGAATTAGAAACGTTTAAATTGTAATATAATTCGAAATCTTTTTTGATTTCATTAAAGTTTGCATCTTTGTTATGCATTAAATCTTGCCAATTATTTTGCGAAAAACCGCAACAACAGCACAATATTGTGGTTAACAATAGTAGTTTTCTCATAGTAAAGTGATAGTTAAGTTTACAAATATTGCAAAAAAAAATAAGCCTTGCAAATTTGCAAGGCTTATACTATACTATATTAATTACTATTGTTTTAGTCTGCTAAAACAATAACTTTATTGTCATTCATTTCGATAGTACCTGAATCAATTGGCAACCAAAACGTTTGCTCATTAATTTTATTAAACTTAGAAATAAATTCTTTTTCTATTTTAATATTTTGAGCATTTATTTTCACATTTCCTTTTGTTAATAAAGACACAATAGGTGCGTGATTATTTAACATTTGAAATTCTCCATTAATTCCAGGAACCGCTACCGCAGTAACTTCCCCTTTAAACAATGTAGCTTCTGGTGATACTATTTCTAAAATCATATTTTTTAGTGATTAGTAATTAGTGATTAGTAACTAGCACAAACTGAATACTGCCAACTACCAACTACTAACTAATTTTTATGCTTCCGCTAACATTTTCTCTCCAGCTTCAATTGCTTCTTCAATTGTACCTTTAAGGTTAAATGCAGCTTCAGGTAGATGATCTAATTCACCGTCCATAATCATATTAAATCCTTTGATAGTATCTTTGATATCAACTAAAACACCTTTCAATCCTGTAAATTGCTCAGCAACATGGAAAGGTTGAGACAAGAAACGTTGTACACGACGTGCTCTTGATACAACTAATTTGTCTTCTTCAGATAATTCTTCCATACCAAGAATTGCAATAATATCTTGTAATTCTTTATAACGTTGTAAAATTTCTTTTACATTTTGTGCACAAGCATAATGCTCATTACCTAAAATATCCGCAGTTAATATACGAGAGGTAGAATCTAAAGGATCTACCGCTGGATAAATACCTAACTCAGCAATTTTACGAGACAATACTGTTGTTGCATCTAAGTGAGCAAATGTTGTTGCTGGTGCAGGGTCAGTTAAATCATCCGCAGGCACATAAACTGCCTGTACAGAAGTAATAGAACCTGTTTTTGTAGAAGTAATACGCTCTTGCATCGCACCCATTTCAGTTGCTAAAGTTGGTTGATAACCTACCGCAGAAGGCATACGACCTAATAATGCAGATACTTCAGATCCAGCTTGTGTAAAACGGAAGATATTATCTACGAAGAAAAGTACATCTTTCCCTTGACCATCTCCTGCTCCATCACGGAAATATTCTGCTATTGTTAAACCAGATAAAGCAACACGTGCACGCGCTCCAGGTGGCTCATTCATTTGTCCGAATACGAAAGTTGCTTTAGAATCTTTCATGATGTTTTTATCTACTTTAGACAAATCCCATCCTCCATTTTCCATAGAATGCATAAAATCATCACCATATTTGATAATTCCAGACTCTAACATCTCTCTTAAAAGGTCATTACCTTCACGTGTTCTTTCACCTACTCCTGCGAATACAGAAAGACCACCGTGACCTTTTGCAATATTATTAATCAACTCTTGAATTAATACTGTTTTACCTACTCCAGCACCACCGAAAAGACCAATTTTACCACCTTTTGCATAAGGCTCAATTAAGTCAATTACTTTAATCCCTGTAAATAAAACTTCAGTAGAAGTTGATAAATCTTCAAATTTTGGAGCTGGTCTGTGAATTGGCAAACCATTTGAACCTCCTTTAGGTAAATCTCCTAAACCGTCAATTGCATCACCAATTACATTAAATAAGCGACCAAACACTTCAGAACCAATTGGCATTTGGATAGGATTACCAAAAGAAGCAACTTCTTGCCCTCTTGACAAACCGTCTGTAGAATCCATAGAGATTGTACGAACAGTATCCTCACCTATGTGAGATTGTACTTCTAATACTAATTTTGTTCCGTCTGCTTTAGTGATTTCTAATGAATCATAAATTTTAGGAAGCTCAGCATTTTCCGTGTTAAATACCACGTCAACAACTGGTCCGATAATTTTTGCAACTTTTCCTGTAACTTTAGACATTGCTTATGTATTTATTTAATAGCTATTTAGTATTGAAAAACCGATACATTTTTCAGATTGCAAAGATAGTTTTTTTGTAGACAATTTTGCAATAAATTCTTTGAGTTTTTTAAAATAAAAAAGCGAAATCGTTAAATTTCGCTTTTAATATACTATTCTACGGTAACTGATTTAGCCAAATTTCTTGGTTGATCAACATTACATTCCCTCATTACTGCAATATGGTAAGACAGTAACTGCAAAGGTATTGTAGTTAAAAGTGGCGTTAAAGCTTCTGATGTTTCTGGAATTTCAATTACATGGTCTGCTAGTTCCCTAACTTGTGTATCTCCTTTTGTTACAACCGCAATAATTTTTCCGCTTCTTGATTTAATTTCTTGAATATTACTCACTACTTTGTCATAATGACCTTTATTAGGAGCAATTACAACCACTGGCATAGATTCATCAATCAATGCAATTGGTCCATGTTTCATTTCAGCTGCTGGATAACCCTCTGCATGAATATAAGATATCTCTTTTAGTTTCAACGCACCTTCAAGAGCAACTGGAAAATTATAACCCCTTCCTAAGTATAAACAATTTGGTGCATCTTTATAAATAGCCGCAATTTCTTTTGCAACATCATTACTTTTTAATGCTTCAGTTACCTTTTGAGGAATCAATTCCAATTCAAACAAATACCTTTGATAATCTGAATTCGCCATTTTTCCATTAGCTTTTGCCAAACGCAAAGCCAACATTGTTAAAACAGTAATTTGTGTTGTAAATGCTTTTGTTGAAGCAACACCAATTTCTGGACCCGCATGCGTATAAGCACCTGCATGAGTTTCTCTTGAAATAGAAGACCCTACCACATTACAAACACCAAACACAAATGCTCCATTCTCTTTAGCAAGCTTAATTGCTGCTAAAGTATCTGCAGTTTCTCCAGATTGAGAAATTGCAATCACAACATCATTTTTATTAATAATTGGATTTCTATATCTAAATTCTGATGCATATTCTACCTCAACTGGTATTCTTGCAAATTCTTCAATAACATATTCCGCTACTAATCCTGCATGCCATGACGTACCACAAGCGATTATAATAATTCTATCTGCATTAAGGAACTTTTCAAGATTATCCTCTACACCCGCCATTTGAATTATCCCTTTATTTGCTAACAATCTACCTCTATAAGTATCTTTTATAACATTAGGTTGTTCGTAAATTTCTTTAAGCATAAAATGGTCATAACCCCCTTTTTCAATTTGCTCAAGATTCATCTGAAGCTCTTGAATATAAGGATCTACCAAAGAATCATCTTTGATTTTACGAACTTTCATCGGCTTATGCAAACGCACAATAGCCATTTCTTCATCTTCTAAATATATTGCATTAGAAGTATACTCTATAAAAGGTGTAGCATCTGAAGCAATAAAAAACTCATCTTCACCAATACCAATCGCTAAAGGACTTCCTAAACGAGCAACAACAATCTCATTGGGTTTATTTTTATCAAAAACAGCAATAGCATAAGCTCCTACAACTTGATTTAAGGCAATCTGAACTGCTTTACCTAATCCAACTTTTTCTTTATTTTTTACATCTTCAATCAAATTAACTAAAACTTCCGTATCAGTATCTGATTTAAACACATAGCCTCTTTTGATTAATTCTTTTTTAATTGGCTCATAATTCTCAATAATACCGTTATGAATAATAACAATATCTCCAGAATTTGAGTAATGCGGATGCGAGTTTACATCATTAGGAACTCCATGAGTTGCCCAACGCGTATGTCCCATACCAACAGTTCCTTCTTTAGTGTTTTCTTGTTCGGCTCTTGCTTCTAAATCTGAAACTTTACCTTTGGTTTTAGATAATTTAAGATCTTTACCATCAAACAACACAATACCAGCACTGTCATATCCTCTATACTCAAGTCTTTTCAAACCTTTAATAAGAATAGGATATGCCTCTCTATGACCTATATAACCAACAATACCACACATAAATTAATTTTTAATTAGCTTTAGTATAATAAATTTCAAATTTCAATCTTTTATCAACTGACACACTTGCTGTGTTTCCATATAATATTGTACCTAAAGGACTCATAACCGAACCAATTGGAATATTTTTATTAGCAGTACCTGCAAAGGCATTTTTAATTCCATATCTATTACCGTTATTTATATTTTGAGTAATCGAAAGACCTAATCTTACATTCTTATTTGTATCTGGATCAGTTCCTCTAATCAGCCTATTAATGTGACTACTTAATCTAATTCTATATTTCGTTTCAACATCGTCTTCTTTTACTAAAATACCACCATAGAAAAATTTATTATTTTCAGGATCTGTAGCTGTTGAACTATCAAAGATATAATCCAAAATAGGAATATTATTAGCAGCATCATACAAAAAGATTCTAGTAGGATTCTTTTGTCCGTTATTCTTTATAATAAATGTCAAATAAGCATCATTAATCAATATATTTTCATCTCTTAATTGCTTTAGTTCATCAGGAATCAAATCACCATCAACATCAGGACCAAACAAATCAATAAAAACAACTGAACCGTCACCTCCTTTAGGATAAAGAAACTCATCTCCAATAGTTTCATTTGGAGAGCCTATAGCATTTACATAATCCACATTTGATGTATTCTCAAAGAAATTTACAGTATTTCCTTTTAAATTCAGTTTAAACGCCTTCTTCTTCAACTCATCTGTTGTCAAAGCAGCTTTTGAATGATATTGAATATTAATATAAGCTCTTGAGAAATCAAGCATTGCTAAAACATTCGAATCTGGACTAGAGTTAGCATCTACTTTAAAATAAATACCTTTTAAATATTCTTTAAAAACATTATTATTTACTAAATCGGCATCAGAAGCATTTAAAATTCTATTTTCAAAAAAGTCCTTATTTAAATTAATCCACATTCCAGGTGTTAATCTTTCTTTTACAACCCTTTTCGTTAGATCTGTAGTTACAGCTCCATCACTATCTAAATAAGCACCATTACCATCTGTTTTATAAATAATAATCTCTTCTTTTTTAAATCTAAATTCTGTATTTTCAACTACATTAGCACCATCATTTAAATGAGGGTCTCCAACAATAAGTCCTTCCACATCATCCTTTTGATCAGAATAATATTTCTGACTAACAGAAGGATCAATAGCATCAAAGCTTCTTAAGTAATACTTGTTTTCATATATTTTTAAATCAAATGAAGCGGTTTCATATTCACCATATATTGATTGCAATTCAAATGTATTAGCATCATTTCCAGAACCTGTTGCTGTTTGCTTATTAAAATAAGGCACATACAAATACACAGAGTCATTTGCTTGAATATCAATTTCAATTCCAAAATCTGGAGAAACACTACTCAACTCCAACTGGCTTACAAAGGTAGATTTACTTTCCCCAAAATACCCGTCAGAATAAATTCCCAGTGAGTTTGTAGGCAAATTATTTGACTGAACTGCACCTGTTGCTTTAGTATATGCAACCAAAGTAACATCTTCTTTTTTTTCTAAACCAAAATGATCATCTCCAATAACATCTGATCCAATTGTATTGAAATCTTTATCACAAGAAACTATAGCAACTATACTTAGCATTAAAGCTATTTTTGAAACAATTTTTTTCATTTAATAATACAGTAATTTATAAAATATGTTTTTTAATGAAGCTAGTATACACCTCATTAATTTCGTCTTTCGGAGCGAAAGGTAAAAAAGGTTTTTCCGAAGTTTCTATATATTTTGTTAAAGTTGAATTTAACGCTTCAGATCCAATAATAACACCATCTGAATGATCTATCGTCAGCTTCATTAAGTTTTCATAATTTGGCGATTTGATACCTTCTAACACTTTACTATCAATGTTATCAAAACTCATTTTATTCATTAACTCAGCATCCAACTCACCTTCAAAACCTAAATTATAAACAGAAGTAATAATTTTTGTGTCTGCAAAAATACCCTCGTTTTTATAATAATGTTTCAAATAAACAGGCAACAACGATGCCATCCACCCTTGAACATGAATCACATCTGGAACCCAATTTAATTTTTTTACAGTTTCAACAACTCCTTTTGCAAAGAAGATAGCTCTTTCGTCATTGTCTGGATAAAGATTTCCATCTTCATCAGTAAAAGTAGCTTTTCTTTTAAAATATTCGTCGTTGTCAATGAAATAAACCTGAATTCTTTCTTTAGGAATAGAAGCAACTTTAATTATCAAAGGCATGTCCATATCATTAACTACTAAATTCATTCCTGACAAACGAATCACTTCGTGTAGTTGATGTCTTCTCTCATTTATATTTCCATATCGAGGCATAAAAATTCTAATTTGCCCTCCAATATCATTAATCATTTTAGGAAATTCATATGACTGTAGCGAAACTTCGTTTTCCGCTAAATAAGGCACCACTTCAGATGATACGTACAATATCCTCTTATCTTCCATAACTATTTTTGTTTAACATTTGTTTTTAAAAAACACGCAAAATTACAAAAATTTATGGATTTATCTAGTAAAATAGTAAGTTTGCATACTAATTAACATAAAACAGGATGCTCATTTTTACAGAAAACGAAGCTTTAACCACTCACTTATCTTCTTTTAAAGCTACAAAGAAATCAATTGGTTTTGTCCCTACAATGGGAGCTTTACATCAAGGGCATTTGTCTTTAATTGATAAATCACTACAAGAAAATGACATTACTGTAATGAGTATTTTTGTAAACCCAACTCAATTCAACAACCAAGAGGATTTAGCAAAATATCCTCGAACCCTTGAAAATGATGTTGAAAAAATCAAAGCACTTAACACTAGCGTCATTATTTTCGCTCCTACGGTTTCAGATATTTACAAAGAAAATGTTGTTTCTCAAAAATTTGAATATGACAATCTCGAACACCAAATGGAAGGAAAGCACAGAGAAGGACATTTTAATGGAGTGGGTACAATTATTAAAAGACTTTTTGAAATCATCAAACCAAGTAACGCCTATTTTGGAGAAAAAGACTTTCAACAACTTCAAATAGTAAAAAAATTAGTTTCTAAGTATGTTATACCTGTAAACATAATAGGTTGTTCTATTTACAGAGAAGAAAACGGTTTAGCGATGAGCTCTAGAAACGAAAGACTTTCTAAGCAATCAAGAGAAAAAGCAGCAATTATTTTCGCAACACTTAATGAAGCTAAAGAATTATTTAAAGTTAAATCGGCTAAAGAAGTGATAGAAATAGTAGTCAACAAATTCAAAAAAACAAGTGATTTTAAACTCGAATATTTCGAGATTGCAGATGAAAGCAACTTGCTCACCTGCAAAAGAAAAGATAAAAACAAATCATATAGAGCCTTTATTGCTGTCTTTATTGAAAACATACGATTAATCGACAATATTTCAATGCAATAAAGCATCTATTTAAACCTAAAGTAAAGAAATTACATATTTACAGGAAAAATATATTTTTTTTATTCAAAATAATTAACTTTGCACCATGCATATTCAAGTAGTAAAATCGAAAATTCATAGAGTAACAGTAACTGGTGCTGATTTGAATTACATAGGAAGCATCACAATTGACGAATCGTTAATGGAAGCTTCTAACATTATTGAGGGTGAAAAAATTCAAATTGTTAACATTAACAATGGTGAACGTTTAGAAACTTACGCAATAAAAGGACCTAAGAACACGGGTGAAATTACGTTAAACGGACCTGCAGCTAGAAAAGTTCACAGAGGTGATATTATAATCATTATCT
Organism: Flavobacterium jumunjinense; assembly: GCF_021650975.2. Taxonomy (NCBI): domain Bacteria; kingdom Pseudomonadati; phylum Bacteroidota; class Flavobacteriia; order Flavobacteriales; family Flavobacteriaceae; genus Flavobacterium; species Flavobacterium jumunjinense. Next base: position 1,708,942 of record NZ_CP091285.1, on the reverse strand, counting down.
CTTATGCTTCTATGGATTTTGAAGAAGCAAAAAACTTCAAGCCTACGCTAGTTTTTCCAAACGAAAAGGACAATTCTTTAACCTAGTTTTGAGTTCTCCCTTTAAAAAAACATTAAAAATCGCCATCCCTTTATTACTAGGGATAGGTCTTATATATTATCAATATTCGTCTTTCAGTAGCGAACAATTAAAAACTATAAAGTCCTATTTTAAGAATGCAAATTATTTTTACGTTCTTTTGTCGGTTTTAATTTCTCTTTTCGGCTATTGGTCAAGGGCCTATAGGTGGAAGTATTCTTTACAACATTTAGGATATCAACCTAAATTTTATAATTCATTTTTTGCGGTTTGTATTTCATACTTAATGAATCTTACGATACCAAGGTCTGGAGAATTTACAAGGGCTGTAATTTTAAAAAAGTACGAAAACATAGCTTTCGACAAAGGTTTTGGAACAATTGTAGCAGAAAGAGTTGTTGATTTTTTAATTTTCCTCTTATTTGTAATAACAGCATTTGTTTTGCAATTTAATAAGCTTAGTGATTTTATTTTTTCTAATATATCACCAAATAAAATACTACTACTAGCTACTATTGGATTTGTTTCTTTCTGTGCTTTTTTACTCGTTTGGAGATGGGCTAAATGGCCAATTATTTTAAAAATAAAATCAAAATTCAATGGTCTAATTGAAGGAATGACAAGCGTTTTTAAAATGAAGGAAAAATGGAAATATCTTTTTCATTCTTTTTTTATTTGGTTTTGCTATTTAATGATGTTTTATGTTTGTATTTTTTCACTAGAAGAAACGGCAACAATGTCTTTCGATATTGTAATTATGGGTTTTATTTTTGGTAGTTTAGCTGTTGGTTTTACAAACGGAGGTATTGGAGCCTTTCCTATCTCTATCGCAAAAGTATTACTTCTATATGGTATTGCAGAAGATATTGGAACAGCATTAGGATGGATCATATGGACATCACAAACCTTATTAACGATTATTTTAGGACTAACTTCATATTTATTTTTAAATATTTTCAATAAAAATTAATTAGTATCTTGCTAATCATTTAACATCATAATACTATCATGAAAACAAAATTATTTTTACTACTCGCGCTGATTACAAATTCTGTATTCTCTCAAAGAGTAAACGAAACTATTCAATCTGAAAAACTTGAAGAAACGAGAGCGTTTACAGTTTCTTTACCCAGTAATTATGAATTTGATACAGATAAAAAATACCCTATTCTTGTCGTATTAGACGGTGAATACCTTTTAAACCCATTTGAAGGCACATTAAAATATGGAAATTATTGGGATGATTTACCTGAAATGATAATTGTAGCGATTAATCAAAATTATGGAGAAACGCGTTTCAATGATAGTGAATATGACTACACTGGTTTACCTTCAAAAAAAGGAGCTGCATTTTTTGAGTTCATTGGCTTTGAATTATTACCATATATTGAAAAAAAATACAGAACACAACCTTTTAGAATTATAGCCGGACACGACACAACTGCTGGATTTATAAACTTCTATTTATACAAAGATGACCCAATTTTTAATGCCTATATTTCTTTAGCACCAGAACTTGCACCAGCTATGGAAACAAGGATTTCAGAAAGACTTGCAAAAATTACAAAGCCAATTTTTTATTATCAAGCAATTGGTTCTGATGATATTAAAGATATTAATGATGGTGTAAAAACATTACACAACAACATCAAGTCAATTCCAAATAAAAATTTCAAATATCGTTTCGATATAATTGATGATGCCTCACATTATTCACTTGTTCCACAAGCAATACCACAAGCTATTTATTTTATTTTTAATGGTTACCAACCCATTTCGATGGTGGAATTTCAAGAAAAAATTGTTACTCTTGACAAAGGCTACACTCAGTATTTGATAGATAAATACACCAAACTAGAACAAACACTAGGAATGACTGTTACACCTAGACTTACAGATTTTAAAGCTATTGAAGCAGCAATCCTTAAAAATAAAGCATATCCTGAACTACAAGAGCTATCAAAATATGCAGATAAAAATTACCCAAAAACAATCTTAGGTGTCTATCATCAAGCGCTTTATTATGAAAAGATGGGAGAATATAAAAAAGCCATAAAAGAATATAGAAAAGCCTTTGTAAAAGAAGAAATTGGTGAAATTAGAGAATTAACCAAAGACTTTATGATTTCGCGCGCAGAAGATTTAAAAAACAAAAAAGACGAATCTAAAGTTGAAGAATACGCTGACCCTGTACCAGCTGAAGAAAAAAAAGAATAAATATGAGTAAAGTTAAAACTTCTTTTTTTTGCCAAAATTGCGGAACTTCTTTTTCTAAATGGCAAGGACAGTGTCATGCATGTAAAGAATGGAATACAATTGCAGAGGAAATTATTCAAAAAGAAGAGAAAAAAGCTTGGAAAACAGAATCTAACACCGTTTCTAAAGCTACTAAGCCTTTACTCATAAAAGAAATTGATAGCACACAAGAAATTAGACTTAACACTACCGATGGAGAGTTAAATAGAGTTCTTGGCGGTGGTCTTGTTCCTGGTTCTTTAACTCTTTTGGGAGGTGAACCTGGTATTGGAAAAAGTACATTATTACTTCAAATTTCTTTAAAACTACCTTACAAAACGCTTTACGTTTCTGGAGAAGAGAGTCAGAAACAAATAAAAATGCGTGCAGAAAGAATAGTTCCAAATAGTGATAACTGCTATATTCTAACAGAAACCAAAACACAAAATATATTTAAACAAATTCAGGAAATGCAACCTGAAATTGTTATTATAGATTCGATACAAACACTACACACTGATTATATTGAATCTTCTGCAGGAAGCATCTCACAAATTAGAGAATGTACCGCAGAACTTATAAAATTTGCTAAAGAGACAAACGTTCCCGTAATTCTAATTGGTCATATTACAAAAGATGGAACAATTGCAGGTCCAAAGATATTAGAACACATGGTAGACACCGTCCTTCAATTTGAAGGCGACAGAAACCATGTTTACAGAATTCTTCGCTCTTTAAAAAATCGTTTTGGATCTACAGCAGAATTAGGCATTTATGAAATGCTCGGCAACGGCTTAAGAGAAGTTGATAATCCGTCAGAAATATTAATCTCTCATAAAGAAGAATCACTTTCTGGAACCGCTATCGCTTGCACACTTGAAGGAATGCGTCCGTTAATGATAGAGATTCAGTCCCTTGTAAGTTCGGCTGTATATGGAACTCCACAACGAAGTACAACGGGCTACAATGCAAAACGATTAAATATGATTTTGGCTGTTTTAGAAAAAAGAGCAGGATTTCGACTAGGAATGAAAGATGTTTTTCTTAATGTAACAGGAGGAATCTCTGTAGACGATACTGCAATTGATTTAGCAGTTGTTGCTGCAATTTTATCATCTAATGAAGACATTGGTATAGAAGAAGGCTTTTGCTTTGCAGGAGAAGTTGGTTTATCTGGTGAAATTAGACCCGTAAACCGAATTGACCAACGTATTCAAGAAGCTGAAAAACTAGGCTTTACTACTATTTTAGTTTCTAAACACAATAAAATATCCATCAAGAATAATATAATAAAGGTAGTTCTTGTTTCTAAAATTGAAGACGTTGTTAGTGAATTGTTTGGGTAGAAAATTCAATTCTTAAGAAGAATACGAAACATTAAACATTTTAAATAAACAGATATAAAACAGAAAGCAACTCTAAAAAAGTTGCTTTCTGTTTTATATATAATTTTTAGAAAAAATTAATCTCTACTTGACAATTTTGAAAGCAAGCGAAGAAATTCGATGTATAACCAAACTAAAGTTATCATTAATCCCATTGCGCTAAACCATTCCATATACTTTGGCATTTGTTTTCTAGCACCTTCTTCAATTTGATCAAAGTCTAAAAATAAATTCAAAGCAGCAATTATAATTACAAATACACTTATTCCAATACTCATTAAAGAGTTTCCTTGATGCATTGGTTTAAAATCAATAAAAAAAGATAAAACCAATGACAAAATGTAATACGTAAATATTGCTAATGTAGCAGCTACTACTACAGATTTAAATCTTTCTGTAACTTTTACAATTTTATACTTATATAGTGCAAAACAAACAATAAAAGTAACAAAAGTACAACTCACCGCTTGAATAACTATTCCAGGATACATTGCTTCAAACAATGCTGAGACACCTCCTATAAATAACCCTTCAAATAACGCATAACCTGGAGCAACCCAAGGAGAAGTTGTTGGCTTAAACACAGCAACCAATACAAGAATGAAACCAATTACACCTCCACCAACAATTAAAACCATTGGATTATATCCACTTGCTGTTAACCACCAGCTAATACATGCTGAAGCTAATAATGTTGCTAATAAAATAAAACTTTTATTAATTGCACCATCAACAGTCATTGTTTCTTCAAAATCAAGAACAGTAGCTTCTGCACTTCTTGACGTATTATTAAATGCTTTCGACCCTAAAAAAGGGTTCTTAGATTTTAGATTCATATTCTTAAAATATTTTTATCAAAAATAATAAAAAATTATTCAATTTCAGAAACACGTAATGTATTTACCATCCCTTTATTTACAATTGGCATAGCAGCAAGGTTAATAACCATATCATTTGCTTTAACGTATCCTCTTTCTTTACAAATATGATTAATATCTTCAATTGTATCATCTGTACTTACGAACTTGTCATAATAATAAGCACGAACACCCCAAAGCAAATTTAACTGTGTTAAAATTCTCTTATTTGATGTAAAAACCAAAATATGTGACTTTGGTCTCCATGCTGATATTTGAAATGCTGTATAACCACTATTTGTTAATGTAGTTATTGCTTTTGCATTAATATCATCTGCCATAATTGCAGCATGATAACAAATTGATTTTGTAATAAAACGATTTGTTCTAACATGAGGTGGCGTTAATGGCACAGTAATTAACGGAGAGTCCTCCACACTTTCAATAATACGAGTCATTGTCTCAATTACTTGAATAGGATAATTACCTACAGAAGTTTCACCAGAAAGCATTACTGCATCAGCACCATCCATTACTGAGTTCGCTACATCATTAACTTCTGCACGAGTTGGTGTTAAACTAGTAATCATTGTTTCCATCATTTGTGTAGCCACAATTACTGGTATACGCGCTGTTTTTGCTCTATGAATTAGTTTTTTCTGAATTAGAGGCACTTGTTCTGCTGGAATTTCAACACCCAAATCTCCACGAGCAACCATTAAACCATCACAAAAAGCAACAATTTTATCAATGTTCTCAACAGCTTCAGGTTTTTCAATTTTTGCAATAATTGGAATTTTATGATCTGAATGCTTAGCTATCAAATCTTGTAACTCTTCAAGATCTTCAGCAGTACGTACAAAAGACAGAGCAATCCAATCTACCTTATTTTCAATAGCAAAAATAGCATCTTTTATATCCTTCTTTGTTAAAGCTGGTAGCGATACTTTTGTATTAGGTAAATTTACACCTTTCTTAGATTTTAAAGGCCCACCTTGAACTACTAAAGCTTCAACTTCTGTATTTTTATCCGTTTTAACAACTTCAAAAATAAGCTTCCCATCATCTAACAGCACTCTTTCTCCAGCATTTACATCTTTTGGAAATTCCTTATAATTCATGTAAACCTTTTCAGCAGTCCCTAAGATATCTTCCGCTGTTGTAAAGGTTATTTTATCCCCTTTCGAAACAACTACATCTTCCTTCATTACTCCTACTCTTAATTTAGGACCTTGAAGATCAGCAAGAATAGAAGTGGTATAGTTAAACTCTTCGTTTAGCTCTCTGATTATTTTAATTCTCTCTGTAACATCTTCATAATCTGCATGAGAGAAATTAATTCTAAAAACATTCACCCCAGCATCAATCATTCCTTTTATTATCTCTTTTGAACTACAAGCTGGGCCTAATGTAGCTACAATTTTTGTTTTTTTATTTGTTGACATTTTAATTAAAAAATTAAATTATTTTTTGATTTTAACTTGACTTGATTTATGATATAAGCCATTGAAATTTGTTGGGTGTTAGAAATAGAAAAAAGTATATCCTCCATTTTGAAAGTTCCTTCTATATTCTCTATTTTTAATATAAAATCGGCTTTTTTAAATTCGGGCACAACATACATTGTAACATCAATTGAATCAAAAATACCTGTTGTTGTTGTTTCAAAAGGAACAAGTGTTGCCTTGTTTTCTATTAAATTCCATACAACATCATTTATTTCATCATCATAAATGAAATGACTAAACTCACTTTTCCCTTCTTTGGTTTCGATTTCTATATTCAAATCATTTTTACTCAATTGAATTTCCAAAGCTTCATTAATTAAATAAGCTAAACGATAATCTTCAATAGAAGTATGAATGGCAATAAGCTCATAATCTGTCGAAATAAAGTCATTTATTTGAATTTTATGAATAGCCATTTTTTTAATAAATATATCGTAAATATACTATTTATATGATACAAATAGTACTGTTTATAAAGAACTTAACAAATCCTTTACAACGAAAACGTTTTAGTTTATAACTTTTACTAATTATTTCTTATCTATTTTTTCTTGCAAAGCAAAAAAGGCTCTTTTGGCAGCTTTTTCTTCTGCTTTTTTCTTTGAAGTAGCTCTTCCTTTTCCAATTATTTTTTGATCAATGATAAGTTTGACCCCAAAATATTTTTGATCCTCTACTCCTGTGTCATCAAATACTTCAAAAACAAATTGCTTTTTTTCTTTTTGACACCATTCTATAATTAAACTTTTATAGCTTATTACTTTTCCCTCTAGTTTCGGAATATCGACATAGGATTCGATTACTTTATTATGTATAAATTTTTCACAATAAACATAGCCTTGATCTAAATAGATAGCTCCAATAAATGCTTCAAAAATATTTCCATGTATATTTTCACCAAAATGAAGTGGATTTGCTTTACTTTCAATAAACTGAAACAAATTTAAATCCCTACCCAATTCATTTAGATGATCTCTACTAACTATTTTAGAGCGCATCTTTGTGAGATATCCTTCATCTCCTGTTGGCACTTCGTTATATAGGTGTGCAGCAATAACACTCCCTAACATTGCATCTCCTAAGAATTCTAACCTTTCATAATTAAAAGGATTCCCTTTTTCATCTAGCTTGTTTGTTGATCGATGTGTAAAAGCTTTTTTATAAAATCTCAAATTTACAGGCTTAAAGCCTAATATTTTGGAAAGTTTATCAAAAAAAATCCCGTCTTCATGAGAACGGGAATTTCTTATTATTTTTTTCAGAAATCTACGCATTTCAGCTTACTCTTCTAATTTTTTAAATAAAACACATGCATTATGACCTCCGAATCCAAATGTATTACTCATTGCAACTTTAATTTCTCTTTTTTGAGCCTTGTTTAAAGTTAAATTAAGTTCAGGATTGATTCTCTCATCAACTGTTGAATGATTAATAGTTGGAGGTATGATGCCATTCTTTATTGCTAAAATAGACGCAATCGCTTCAATCCCTCCAGCAGCACCAAGAAGATGTCCTGTCATAGATTTAGTTGAATTGATGTTGATATTCTTAGCATGACCACCAAACACAGCGCTAATTGCCTTCAACTCAGCAACATCACCCAGAGGAGTAGATGTTCCATGTGTATTTATATGATCTACATCTTCGGGCTTCATTCCAGCATCGTTTAAACAGTTTTTCATTACTGCTATAACTCCCAATCCTTCTGGATGTGGAGCTGTTAAGTGATAAGCATCCGAGGACATTCCACCACCACCAATTTCACAATAAATCTTTGCTCCACGAGCTTTTGCATGTTCATATTCTTCCAGTACCAAAGCACCTGCACCTTCTCCAAGAACAAAACCATCTCTTGTAGCATCAAACGGTCTTGAAGCTGATTCTGGACTTTCATTTCTTGTTGATAAAGCATGCATGGAATTAAATCCACCCATACCCGCAATAGTAACTGCAGCTTCTGAACCTCCTGAAATGATTACGTCACACATACCTAATCGGATGTAGTTAAACGCATCTATCATTGCATTTGCAGAGGAAGCACAAGCAGAAACAGTAGTATAATTTGGCCCCATATATCCATTTCTCATTGAAATATGAGCAGGAGCTATATCAGCTATCATTTTTGGAATAAAGAAAGGATTAAACTTTGGAGTTCCATCGCCTTTCGCATAATATAAAACTTCTTCTTGAAAAGTTTCTAAACCACCAATACCTGCACCCCAAATAACTCCGACTCTATGCTTGTCAACGTTTTCAGATGTAATACCTGCGTCTTTTATGGCTTCATCACTTGCAACCACAGCATATTGAGCGAATTTATCCATTCGTCTTGCCTCTTTACGGTCAATAAAATCCTCTATGTTGAAGTTTTTAACTTCACAAGCAAATTTGGTTTTATGTTTTTCAGTATCGTAATAGGTTATAGGAGCGGCTCCACTTTTTCCTTCGATTAAACTATTCCAGTATTCTTCAACATTATTCCCAATTGGGGTTAATGCACCTAGACCAGTTACAACAACACGCTTTAATTGCATATAAAAAAATTTTAATTATATAAAAAAACCCAATGTGCTTTTAATGAAAACTAAAAGAAACAATGGGTATTACATAGTTTTTATTATATGATTGTAATACAATCAATGTTTTCTACAAAAAGAACAAAATTCGATATAAATATAAACAAATATAATTATATAGTTCATTCTAACATTTTACCTCTTTGAATTATTCACATTATTCTTAGAGAAAATCAAGTAAAAGATTCTAAAAACAAGAATTAAAAAATAATAAAAGCACCCATAAGAATAGCTTACGGGTGCTTTAAAATATTATTTCTTAGCCTCTTCGATGTAAGAAATAGCTTGACCTACAGTAGCAATGTTTTCAGCTTGATCATCTGGAATTTGAATATCAAATTCTTTTTCAAACTCCATAATTAACTCAACAGTGTCTAATGAATCAGCTCCTAGATCGTTTGTGAAGCTAGCTTCAGTTACAACTTCATTTTCGTCAACACCTAATTTGTCTACGATAATCGCTTTTACTCTTGATGCAATGTCTGACATAATCTTTAATTTTTAATTTAATTTGTTGGCAAAAATAAAAAACTTTATTTTAAAACAACCTTTTTGTTACTAAATAAGACTACGAAATTAAAAAAAAAAATTAACAAAGACTCCTTTTTTCTATTTTTTACCAATTATTATTCTTTTTTTTGTGTAATAAAAATTACAGGGTAATGCAAAAAATAGTACTATTCGCTTCTGGTAATGGTTCTAATGCCGAAAAGATAATATTACATTTCAAAAAATCTAGTCTCGCAAACGTAGTCATGGTATTCTCAAACAATCCCCGTGCCAAAGTTCTAGAAAGAGCGCAACTAAATGGAGTTGAAGCCATTGCATTTGAAAAACAAGAACTTAATAATGGTGTGATTTTAGAAAAATTAAACACAATACAGCCCGATTTAATTGTATTGGCAGGTTTTTTATTAAAGTTTCCTGAATCAATAATTAATTATTATCCCAATAAAATAATCAACATTCATCCTGCCTTATTACCTAAGTATGGAGGAAAAGGAATGTATGGAACACATGTACACAGTGCTGTTTTAGAAAATAAAGAAAAAGAAACAGGGATAACCATTCATTATGTAAATGAAAATTATGATGAAGGTGCCTACATTTTTCAAAAATCTGTAACTATAGAAACTTGTAAAACGATTGAAGAAATTGCCTTAGAAATTCAGAAACTAGAGCATCAATATTTTCCTGAAATAATAGAAAATTTATTATCAAACTAAGAAACCTAATTAGCTATTAATTATTTATGTCACACGAAGTACACGTATATACAGACGGAGCCGCAAAAGGTAATCCTGGACCATCTGGATATGGAGTAGTTATGGAAATGGTTGGAACTCCCTATAAAAAAGAGTTCTACGAAGGCTTTCGTTTGTCTACAAATAACCGAATGGAGTTATTAGCTGTTATTGTTGGTTTAGAAAAATTAAAGAATTCTAAAACAAAAGTATTGGTCGTTTCTGATTCTAAATATGTTGTTGATGCTGTTGAGAAGCGTTGGGTTTTTCAATGGGAAAAAATTTCATTTAAAAATAAAAAAAATCCTGATTTATGGCTTCGATTTCTTAAATCTTACCGTAAGCATCAGGTTGATTTTAAATGGGTAAAAGGACACAATAACCACCCTCAAAACGAAAGATGTGATGCATTAGCTGTTATGGCTTCTCAGCAAGAAAAACTTTCTATTGACACTTACTATGAAAACGAAGGACGATTATTAAAATAGAATTATCACTATTTCATTTCTTCATTTTTAAAATCACCTGTATATACATTAAGATCAAAAATGAATTACTCTAAAATATCTAACATTCCTTTACCCTAAGGAGAAATGAGTTTTTAAAATACATTCATTTTAAAACTATCAGATAATTTATTTAAAAACGTTTATTATTGGAATTTTATTACTCTCAACTTTTCCATAAAAAATTTTAATATTATTTTCTTTTAAATTATCAATAATTTCTTGCGGCAGTTTATTTTCAATATTTTTTTTAAGTTCATAAGTAATTGAGAATTCATACTTCTTTCCTTTCTTAAAATCATAAAATTTTGGAGAATAGAGACCTGAAATATTATCTTCTTCTAAATAAGGAATTGTTAAAGTATAGAATAACAATGTTTTTTCATTTGGGTAAACCACTTTCGATTGTTCAAAATAATTATGATAAGGATTATCATCAACTTCCTTAAAACCTATTTTTTTTAAAATATTCCATTTTTTTTTCTTTTTTATGAACTCGTAAGAAACATAATTATCAAGAGCTACAAAATCTTTAGGAATGGTAGCTCTTTGTATAAAAGGATTCATCTGTTCTATAATTTTTCCATCTTCATAAATATTTATATTTATACACGAATTTTCATAAAGATCTAGGTCATTAACAAAAAACAAATATTTATTTTTCGTAGTGTTAATAATTTCCATTCTTACAATATTTGTTGATAAATCTTTATCATTCGCAATAGTATCGTATTCTCTTTTATAAAAACTCAAAGAATCTGGATTAACACTATACTGCAATTCATTATTCTTTAACTTAAAAATTAAAGTTTCCTCATTTGATTTACATGAGAATAAGAATACAAATAAAACTAAATATAAAATCGTTTTCATAATTTATTTTTGAATATTGACAAAAAAAGTAGCTCTTGACTAAGTAAGTATAAAATTTTTATCACTTAAACTTATTCAGAAAATCTTCTTTATAGGTACTTGAAACTTCAATTTCAGTAGCATCTTGAAGTGTAATAAATCCATACAAATAAACGAATTATCGCTTCAAAGTAAAATGCCCCTTCACAGTTTTACCATTTTCTAAGGTTATTGCATACCAATAGTCTGAAGAAGGTAAAGGTTTGTCATTAAAAAAACCATCCCAACCTGTCCCAAGAGGACTTATTTGTTTTAATAATTTTCCATAACGATCAAAAATATAAATAATTGTTTTGGCATTCAATTGTTCGTTTACACCTTGAATATTCCAAGTATCATTATAACCATCACCGTTGGGGGTGAAAAATTTTGGCACACCTAAAACACTAATCTCTTTTGTAGCAATACCACAACCATAAATATCATTCACATAAACGGTATAAATCCCAGCTGGTAAATTAGCAAACACATTAGAGGATTGGTAAATGTTATTGTCTAAACTGTACTCATAATTACCTTCTCCAGATACTAAAACAAGAATAGAATTATTATCTGACAAATCAGTAACATGAATAGCATCTATAGTTGCAATATCGGAAGCGGTAACGATAATAGTTCTGGTTCTAGAACAGTTATTCATATTAGTTACTGTTACCGTATAATTACCTTCTGTATTTACTGTTAAAATGTAATGGTTTGCATTCGTTATTGGAGTAGTATTTAAATACCATTGATACGTATAATCATTCTGAGTAGTTGTATCGATTAATCCAGCATCTATATCAAGTGTAAAAGTAGTATTGTCACTACACACTAAACCATCACCTTGCAATTCTATTTCTGGAACAGGAAGCACTACAAAAGGAATCGTAGTTGTAGCAGCACAAGTTGTATTTATAGGATTAATTACTTCAACTGTCACGTTTTGTGTTCTTGTTATAAAAGGATTTGGCAATGGACTTGATAAAGCGATCCCATTTTCATCATAATAGCTAACTAGCATTCCAGCTTGTGTGCCTAAAATAGCACTTTGAAAACTACTAGTGTCAAAAGCATACAAACCATCTTGTAAACTTGGGTTCACTTCATCATCACAAACTGTTGTTAAGCTTATTGGTATGGCAAAAGCTTCTGGTAAATCGTCAACAGTGAAAGTAATAGTAGTTTCATAAAAACAAGCCGTTGAAGTAGTATTTGTTACTCTAGCAGTTAAAACTTGTGAAGATGTAACAAAAGGATTCGTCATAAGTATAGGATTACCCAAAGCATCAGAATAAGTCACTACAACATTACTTAATCCATTCAATAAATCACTTTCTAAATTGGCAGTATCAAAAGTATAAATACCATCTTGGTCATCATCACAATGCGTATAACTTTGTGGTTGTACAATTGGAATAGATTCTACAATCAATGTAATATGATGACCTAAACCTAAGCAATCATTATTGAGCTGACTATCAACTCTAACATAAATATCCTGAGTATTTGGGTAGCCAATATTGGTATAATTTGAAATGTCTACAATAGCATTTTGTTCGGCTAAAGCATCAGCAATATTGGGATAGTACGTTATATCTAATAATTGCCCACTTGGATATTGTGCTAAAATTTGTGCATTGACGCTACTAAAATCAAAAGTAGCAATGCCATCTGCATTAGAACCCGAAGCCATATCATCACAAACTGTAAACGTTTCTTGAATACTATTTGAAATTTGTGTGGTGGAAACTACTAAGTTTAATTGGGAAATACTATAACAAGAAGTAGCATTTGTTAGTCTTACATATACCACATCGGTACTTACCGTTTGATTCGTATAGGCTGTTGCATTAGTAATAGGGTTGTTATTGTTTTGTGCATCAACAAAAGACTCAAAATAGGCAATGGTTAATCCTGTTGTATTCCCAACGATTAAGTTTTCAGCTTCAGTGAGGTTAAAAGCACTAAAACCGTCATTGTCATCATCACATTGTTTTAAAGTAACTGGCGAATTAATTACAGGATTGGCATACACTTCAATTTCAAAAGAAGTGGTACCAATACAATTGGTATTCAAATTATTGCTGACTTGGACGTAAATAGTTTCAACTGCATTAGTGTTTACAAAGTTATTTGGATTTACAATTAGGTTTGTATAGCTCGCATCTGTATAATAATTTACTGTAAAAGCAGTAGCCGATTGCCCATTTAAAATAGCACTTTCATTTTGGATTAAATCAAACAGAATACGATTATCATTGTTTGTACCAAAACTAGTATCATCACATTGTCTAATCGCAGGAACAATAGTTAATGGAGTTGGAGTTTCAAAAACTTGAATATCAAAAGTAGTTATAGCGTTACAATTATTATTAACCAGATTATATACTTCAGCTACAATCGTCTGCGCTTGATAGGCTACTAGATTTTGATAACTTGTAGGTGTAGTAATTATTGTTTTATTAGTATAATCAGTTGCATTGGCATAATAACGCACACCGAACTCAGTTGGCAATTGTCCATTCAAAATGGCTGTTGTGTTTTGTGTTAAATCGAAAGTATAAAAACCATCGTTGTTATCATCACAGGCTAATAAGTTGGTAGGTTGTGTAGCCGTTGGAACAGCTGAAATGGTAATGTCCCTTGTATTACTACCACTACCTAATGCGGTAGTTACTTGTACCGAAACTGTATAATCTCCAGTAATGACATAACTATGAATGGGCGAAATATCTGTAGAGGTAGTTCCGTCACCAAAATCCCACAAGGCACTCAAAACAGGTTGACTACTATTAAATTGAAACTGGGTATTGTCCCCAACGCAACTGTTATCAAACTGAATGGCTGGAGTAAAGAAAAAAGAAGAAATAAAAGGGGGTAATCCTCTAAAACAATATCGACTACCTAAGTCTATTGAATTCATTTGTAAATTACATCCTGCATTCAAAGTATTTGGATTATTAATAACTCCCAATTTATTGGAAGTTAATTGACCAATATATATTTTACTATCTGGGCCTAATTGCAAAGCCATAGCTAATGGATTTGAACCTGAATATACAGGTAGAACAGTGCTAGGTATATTAGAAGCTGTCAAATCACATTGATATACAATAGTACTAGGCACCTCTTCTGTAAAATACAATACTTCACTATTAGGTGAAAACTCTAAACCATATAAAAAACTCCCTATAGGAGCACTATAAATTGTATTAGCATTGGAAAGAATCCCTGTCGAGGTATTAAAATCAAAAAGTTGAAGTATTCCATCATAATAATGGTTTAAAGCTAATTTACTACCATTTGGAGAAATTCTCATATAACCTATAGCATTATCAGTATTAATTGCAGATACATTTACTCCAATAGAAGTTAAAATTGGAGCAGCACTTAATCCACTATTTGTTAATAAATAGCTGTAGAATTTGTTATTATTCCAACCATGAGTTACCAACCAATAATCGGTATCATTTGCATGCTTAACAATAGATAACTTCTCACAAGATGGAGTATAAATCAATACATTCTTAGTGATAACAGCTCCATTGCCACCATCTAAAGTCATATCAACTATAGAATAACGAAAACCATTACCCCCCGCAAATGCATCTAAAGTGAAAACATAAAATAAAGTAACAGAACCTGGCATAGGCACTATAGTGGCAGATTGCGTACTAGACGGATCTCCCATTAAACCTGTACCGTTAGGCATTATACCATGGTATCTATTCCATACTGTAATTCCATCTGTATACAATAACAAATTCCCATTACTATCTGCAAGTGTTGCACACCCCTCTAAAGTACTTAATTGCCCATCAGTTAGCGTAGTAATAGTACCATTACTCTCAAATTTTATCCCTGCATTTTGTCCAAAATACCAAACACTCGCTTCTTGCTGAGAAAAAGCGAGTGTTGATAAAAATATGGCAAAATAAATAAGTTTATTCATTTTCAAACTATCAGATAATTTATTTAAAAACGTTTATTATTGGAATTTTATTACTCTCAACTTTTCCGTAAAAAATTTTAATATTATTTTCTTTTAAATTATCAATAATTTCTTGTGGTAGTTTATTTTCAATATTCTTTTTAAGTTCATAAGTAATTGAGAATTCATACTTCTTTCCATTCTTAAAACCATAAAATTTTGGAGAATAGAGACCCGAAAGATTATCTTCTTCTAAATAAGGAATTGTTAAAGTATACAACAATAATGTCTTTTCGTTAGGGTAAACCACTTTCGATTGTTCAAAATAATTATGATAAGGATTATCATCAACTTCCTTAAAACCTATTTTTTTTAAAATATTCCATTTTTTTTTCTTTTTTATGAACTCGTAAGAAACATAATTATCAAGAGCTACAAAATCTTTAGGAATGGTAGCTCTTTGTATAAAAGGATTCATCTGTTCTATAATTTTTCCATCTTCATAAATATTTATATTTATACACGAATTTTCATAAAGATCTAGGTCATTAACAAAAAACAAATATTTATTTTTCGTAGTGTTAATAATTTCCATTCTTACAATATTTGTTGATAAATCTTTATCATTCGCAATAGTATCGTATTCTCTTTTATAAAAACTCAAAGAATCTGGATTAACACTATACTGCAATTCATTATTCTTTAACTTAAAAATTAAAGTTTCCTCATTTGATTTACATGAGAATAAGAATACAAATAAAACTAAATATAAAATCGTTTTCATAATTTATTTTTGAATATTGACAAAAAAAGTAGCTCTTGACTAAGTAAGTATAAAATTTTTATCACTTAAACTTATTCAGAAAATCTTCTTTATAGGTACTTGAAACTTCAATTTCAGTAGCATCTTGAAGTGTAATAAATCCACCTTTGTTGTATGCTTTTACAAAATTTACGTTAATAATATGTGATTTATGCACGCGCATAAAAGGAAAAGGTAGAATTTCTGAAAAATGTTTTAAAAATCTACACACCATTTTCTTAGTTCCATCAACCAAGAAGATGTCGGTGAAGTTTCCATTCCCTTTCAGTCGTACAATATCTTTCATTAGTACCACTTCAAAACCTTCTAATGTAGGCAGAATAACTTGCTGCTTCTCCGGTTTTGTTTCTCTGAAATTTTCTACAATTATTTTGTTTCTGTCTAATAAATCATGATTCGCTAATTGCTGTTGCACTTTATTTACTGCAACAATCAACTCTTCGATGCTAATCGGTTTCAATAAATAATAGGCCGCACTTTGATTTAGGGCTTTCAAAGAATATTCTGAAAAAGCAGTTACAAAAATGGTTTCAAATTGTAACCCTTTACAGGCTTCTAATACATCGAAAGCATTCCCAAAAGGCATTTCGACATCTAAAAAGACCAATTGTGGAGTTACTTCGTGCAATAAAGGAACGGCTTCTTTAATATTTGCAGCTTCTCCTATTACCTCAACTTGTGGGCAATATTTTCTAAGGTAATTTTTCAACACTTCTCTTGCTGCGGTTTCATCTTCTACAATGACACTTTTAATTTTATGCAATCCTGTCATATCTTATCTAATAAAGGAATAGTAATTTCTACAATAGTTCCTGTTTGTGGTTTTTCTTTCTCAGCTATAGAAAATGTAATATTCATTTTATACAAATCGTTCAATAACTTTATTCTTTCTAATGTATTCGTTGTACCTCTTGATTGATGCACTTTCTGATTGACGGTTTTCAAAGCTTTACTTTGCGTTAAACCAATACCGTTATCATCAATTGTAATTTGAATTTTTTTATGCTGCAATTCGAACTTTAAAACCAAACTCCCTTTCTCTTCTTTATAACGCAATCCATGCCAAATAGCATTCTCTAAATGAGGTTGTAAAATCATATTCGGAATAAAAACAGCTTCACTATCTATTGCTTCATCTAAAATGATTTCATAATTAAACTTATCTTGAAAACGCAGGTGTTCTAAGTCCAAATATTTCTTTAATTGTTCCATTTCATTACTTAAACTAATGAAATCTTTATTCGAATTTTCCATCATGTTACGCATTAAATTAGAATAAGACGTTAAATATTTATTTGCCTCTAATTCTTTGTTTTCGGAAATAAATTGGTTCACACTATTCAAACTATTAAAAATGAAATGTGGATTCATTTCTCTTCGTAAAGATTGTAATGCTATTTTCTTGTTTTTTGTTTTTATGGAATATAATGCTTTTACAATTAACACAAGGAAGATGAAAAGCAAGACTAATGAACCAATTAAGAAATAATTAAACCTGTTTTTCTTAGTTATTAATTCATCCTTTAGTGCCTTTTCTTTTTCTAATTGTAGAATTTTCTTCTCAGAAATTTGAAATACTTTCTCATCAATTAACGAACTATCCGCGGCAATTATTTTATCGAAATTAGTTAAAAAATCATCATATAATAATATACTTTCTTTATCATTTCCGCTCGATTTATAATGTTCTAAAAGTAATTTTAAACTTGTTTTCACTTCTTTAGAAACTCCTTTTTCACTAGCTAAAGCATAAGCTTTCTTTAAAGAAATAATCGCTGCTTCTGGTTGGTTAGATTGAAAATAAATATCTGCTACTTGTTGTAGTTGCTTTATTTCCGTTTCAAAATCATTATTCTTATTTGCTTCTTCCAGAAGATTCAAATTAACAGTTAAGGCTTTGTCTAATTGATTGTCTTCTTTATAAACATCTGCAATTTTATTCTTAATCTTAATCGTTTCAACTTTATCATCTTTTACATAGTCTAAAGCTGTTTCATAACTTTCAATGGCTTCTTGAGCTTCTGCATTTGATAAATTAATTTCTGCTCTTTGAACATACGCTTTTGCAACTTCTTCTTTTACTTCTTTATTCTTATATTCTTTAGCTAATTTATCATTCGATTTTTCTTCTAAGAGTTGAATATTTGAATTTATATAATCCGATTGTGCTTTTGGATTACTTTGATTTCGCAAGCGATTGGCATCATTATAATTTAATCGTTGAGAAAGATCATCATCAGCAATTCGTCCAGCCTTATCATAACTTTGAATTGCAGGAATAGTTTTATTTTGTTTTTCTTGTACTTGAGCAATTGAACGTGTTACTCTAATTTTATCTTCAACTTTATTCAATTTCACAAAACCTTGTTCTGCCTTTTTGTAAAACGCTTCTGCTTTGGCAAAATCGCCTTTTTTTTGATATACTAATGCTAATTCTTCATAATTTTTTGCTGTTTTATAAGCATCGTTTGCATCTATAGATTGTTCTAATTTCCTTATAGAATTAGAAAAAACTGCTTTAGTCGTTTTCTTTTTAATAGAATCTTGCCCCCTTACAGACAAAGCCAGAAGAAGCATTAAAAAGGTGATATATAGGATTTTATTTTTTCGCATTTCTACTCTTTAATTATATACTGTAAAGATACTTTTTTTAAAATTCATTTTTAAACAAGTTCACCAAGTGAAAGGCTCGTTTCACCAAGTCTACAAAAAAGGGGTGAAATATCGAGCTACTTTTGAAGTAAGTAATAAACAAAAACATGAAAAATTTCACAATAACATTAAAAACATAAATTATGAAAACGAAACTTTTTTACATCAGTACATTATTAGCAACTACATTAACATTTGGAAGCTGCAATAATTCAAAGGCAGAAACGATAACTAATCCAGAAACAGCAGTTACAACATTGACAGAAAAACCAACTGCAGAAAACAAAATTCAGGTAGCTATTCTTTTAGACACATCGGGTAGTATGAATGGATTAATTGAACAAGCAAAATCGCGTTTATGGAATATCGTGAATACATTAACAACCTTGAAATATAAAGGCAAAACTCCTGAAATTGAAATAAGCTTATATGAATATGGAAATTCAGGTTTATCATCTGAATCAAATTACATTAGACAAATTTCACCGCTGTCAACTGATTTGGATTTAATTTCCGAAAAACTTTTCTCACTTAAAACGAATGGCGGTGAAGAATATTGTGGAGCTGTTATTCAAGATGCTGTTACCCAATTAAAATGGAAAGACGGAAACAAAAATATGAAATTGGTTTATATTGCAGGAAACGAACCTTTCAATCAAGGTAGTATTAATTATAAAGATGCTGTAAAAAACGCTCTAAATAATGACATCTATGTGAACACTATTTTTTGTGGTAATAACGAAGAAGGCATTCGTACGTTTTGGCAAGATGGTGCTATTACTGGAAATGGAAAATATTTCAATATTGATTCTAATCAACGTGTACAATATATCAACACGCCTTATGATGATCAAATTACAAAATGTAATGAAAGAATAAACACTACCTATATTAGTTATGGTAGAAAAGGAGCCGAAAAGAAAATGAATCAAGCAACGCAAGATGCTAATGCAGAAAGTGTTTCTAAAGCCAATTATGTAGAACGTTCTGTAAGCAAATCAAAACAAGTGTATAAAAATGACAGTTGGGATTTAGTAGATAAAATAAGTGAAAACGAAGAAGCGTTAGACGACATTGCAAAAGAAGAATTACCTTCGGAATTAAAAGATAAAAATAAAGCAGAAATTAAAGTTTATGTTGCTCAAAAATCGGCTGAAAGAGAAAAAATTCAGAAAGAAATAAGTGTTTTAGCAAAAAAGCGTCAGGAATATATTGACAACGAAATGAAAAAACAAAAAACACAAGACGATTTAGGAAACGCAATTGCATCCTCAATTGTTGCATTAGGAAAAAATAAAGGGTACACCGTAGAAAAATAATTACTACTTCTATTTATCTTTGATTGTAAAGCCGTCAACTAAAGTTGACAGCTTTACAATCAAACTTATACAAAACTTATACACTATACATAAAATTGCTCATCATGAAAAAAATAATAGTAGGATTCACACTATTCATAAGTGCTTCACTTTTTGCACAAAAACCTATTTTCACCACTGCAAAAGTAAATGCTGCCACGGTCTATGTTAATAGTGCTGAATTATTTCAATCCACATCGGTTAACCTTCCAAAAGGAACAAGTGAAATCATTATTAAAAACGTTGCCGATTATGTAAACGAAAGTACGGTTCAAATTAATGCACCAAAAAACATTACAGTATTATCAGTTCAATTTACCAAAAATTACATTTCAGAATATGAAATAGACGAAAGCAATCCAACCATTAAAAAAGTGAGAGATAGTATTGATTTTGTTAACAAAGAAATTAATAGAACATACAATCAACGCACATCCTATTCAAAAACTATTGAATTATTAGACAAAAATCAACAAATTTCTGGTGGAAACGCAAGTTTAAGTGTTGCCGAATTAATGAAACTTGTTGATTATTATAACACAAAAAGAACAGAGCTAAGCAACTTAGTAAACACCTATACAGAAAAGCAAAACCTATTAACGGAAAAATTAGAAAAACTTAAAGCTCGATTAGAGATTAATACTAAAAATGAAGAAAAAACTTCCAAAGGAAAATTGATTCTTCAAGTAATGAATGAATTAGCTGGAAATATAGATTTAGACATTAATTACCTAACACAAGGTGCTTCTTGGCAACCGTTCTATGATTTAAGAGCTGAAAATATTAGTAGCCCAATTGACATGTTATACAAAGGACAAGTGACACAAAACACAGGAATTGATTGGAAAAAAATAAAACTAACATTGTCTAGTGGCAATCCTAACCAAAGCAATGTGACTCCAATTTTAAGAGCATGGTTCTTGCGTTTTGGAAGTCTTAATCATGGATATTATAATAGAGGAGATTTAGCCTTAAACTATATTCAATCAAAATCTGCTGTCTATGACATAAAAGAAAAAGATAAATTAGCAAAAGAAGTAGCATCAATATCCGACTACACCACTATTTCAGAAAATCAATTAAATGTTACTTTTGACATTGACATTGCTTACGACATTTCCTCTAATGGTAAAGCGCATAGTGTTGTTTTAAAAGAAATTAAATTACCTGCTTCATACAAATATTATGCTGTGCCAAAAATGGAAAAAGAAGCATTCTTATTAGCTGAAATAAACGATTATTCAAAATTTAATCTATTACCAGGAGAAGCAAACATCATTTTTGAAGGCACCTATGTAGGAAAAACATTCATTAATGCTAATGCTACAGCAGACACCTTAAACTTAAGCATGGGTAGAGACAAGAAGATTTCTATTAAACGAGAAAAAGTAGTTGATAAATCCGGTACTAAATTTTTATCTTCCTATAAAGAACAAGTATTTACTTATGATCTTATCGTAAGAAACAATAAAAAAGAAAGTATTAATATGATATTAAAAGATCAATATCCAATTAGTACAGATAAAGACATCACCATTGAACTTTTAGACAAAGACAAGGCAAGTGCTAATGAAGAGACAGGTGTTTTAACTTGGAAAATTGATTTAAAACCCAATGAAACGAAAAAATTCAGGATTAGCTACAAAGTGAAATATCCGAAAGATAAAACAATCGAAAATCTATAATACTACAGAGCCTTGTCTTCAGAAACAAGGCTCTTTTTATTTTGATTATTTATGCTTTATAAAAAAAGAAGTATTTTTAACGAACAAACAAAAAACATTTTTACCATGAAAACTATCGTAGTAGTACTCTTTACGAGTCTTTTTTCTTTTTCACAAACCATAGACTTACAGTCTTTTGCTTCTGGATTTACAGAACCTGTAGAAATTGCTCACGCAGGAGATTCTCGCTTATTTGTAGCCGAAAAAGGAGGTCTTATTAAAATTTTAAACACAAATGGAAGCGTTAATGCAACTCCGTTTTTAGATGTTTCTACTCTTACAAATGCTGGAGGAGAAAGAGGATTGCTAGGTCTTGCTTTTCATCCTGATTTTGCAACAAATGGTTACTTTTTTATTAACTACACTAATTCTAGCAACAATACTGTAATTGCTCGATATATTGTGAGTTCCAATCCTGATGTTGCTACTTCAACTGGAGTGGTACTAATGACGATTAACCAACCTTATAGCAACCATAATGGTGGGTGTCTTAAATTTGGTACTGACGGGTTTTTGTATATAGGTATGGGAGATGGCGGAAGCGGTGGAGACCCACAAGGTTATTCTCAAAACCTAACTATAGATAGCGGAAACCCAACTCGAGTTTTTCTAGGTAAAATGCTTCGAATTGATGTAAATGTTGCTACAACGCCATACTATTCAATACCTGCAACAAACCCTTATGTTGGACAAACAGGAAAAGAAGAAATTTGGGCTATTGGTTTACGTAATCCTTGGAAATTCACATTTAATAAAAACAATGGTGATTTATGGATTGCAGATGTTGGACAAAATAGTATTGAAGAAATTAATAAAACTGTAGCTCCTTTAACTCCTGGTTTAAACTTTGGTTGGAGATGTTATGAAGGGAATTCAACCTATAATACTTCTGGTTGTGTGCCAATGAGCAGTTTAACAATGCCTTTTGCAGAATATGATCATAGCGGAGGAAATTGTTCTGTTACTGGTGGCTATGTATATACGGGTACAACGTATCCTAATTTTCAAAACAAGTATTTTTTTGCTGATTATTGTGTAAATAGAATTGGTTATGTAGACGTTACAAATGGAAGCACAACATATACCTCTAATTTTTCTGGAAATGCATATTATACCACTTTTGGAGAAGATATAAGCGGAGAATTATACATTGCGGCTTCTGCCAACGGAACAATTTATAAAATTATCGATACGTCTTTAAATAGTCCTGATTTTGAGAGTAACGGTTTCTCACTTTATCCAAATCCTACTTCAAGTAGTTTTACTATTTCTAATTCTACTACAGTTTTAATTAGAGAAATTCAATTATTTGATGTTACTGGAAAATTAGTTTTAACAAAAGACATTTCAGAAAATAAAACAATACATACTTCTTCCCTTTCAAAAGGAATTTACACAGTTACTCTTTTGGATAACAACAACAAACGTTATAATTCGAAACTTGTAATTCAATAAACAAAATTTAAGAAACAACAAAAGGTCGTTCAATTTTCACTGAACGACCTTTTTATTTATTCAAAAAAACTATCTATTTTTTAATAAACTGTTGCGTTTGAACAGTACCATTATTCGTTACTTTTAAGAAAAACACTCCATTTTTCAAATCACTAACATCAATTCGAGTTTCTTCTAACTTTCCTGATTTTACAACTTTCCCTAAGTAATCAATCACCTCAAAAGAAGCAGTTTTTAATTCTAAAGCATCAATATTTAAATAATCCTCAACAGGATTTGGATAAATCTTCATGCTAAATAGTTCCGATTTTACTTCACTTACAACTTCTGCACTAGGACCTGAAGCAGTTGTTACAATATTAACGGTATAATCTTCTACTTGTCCATAAGAAAAAGACTCACAAGAAGTAGGAATACCATTGTATTTCAAAGCAACTCTCATTCGTGTTGTTCCTAATGATGCTGCACTAGAAATTGCAAAACTACCAGAAACCAGAGACGTTGTTGATGCTGCTTTAGACCATACTAGTTCATTTGCATCTTCAAAATCACCGTCTTTATTATAATCAATCCAAACTGCATATCCTTCTGGATAAATTGAACCTGGCCAAACAGGAGTTATAGTAATTGTATAAGTACTTCCTCTTGTTATGTTAGTAGAATTACTAGTAAAATTTTCATATCCAGCAGTTCCTGTTGAAGTATTATTTATACTTCCAAAAACTACTTTACCAATGTATTCTTCTGTACCGTTTTGACCGTTAGAACCACAATACGTAATTGTTGTACTTGAAGTAGTTACATTTACTGTATTACTTGCTGAAGACACATTTCCAGCAGCATCTTTTGCTTTAACATAAAATGAATAATTAGTTGCTGCCGTAAGACCCGTTGCTGAATAAGTAGTTCCAGATGCTGTTCCTATTAAAGTTGTTCCTCTATAAACATCATATCCTGAAACACCTACATTATCATTTGAAGCAGACCAAGATAGATTAGTTGAAGTTCCTGTAGTTCCAGATGCTGCAAGATTTGTTGGAGCTGTTGGAGCAACAGTATCTGATGAAGAAGTTAATGATGTTCTCCAAATACCTCTTCCATAAGTTGCTGCTGTTAAATTATTATCTACATAATTTATATCTAAATCTGTTACAGATACATTTGGTAATCCTGTATCAAATGGTAACCAAGAAGACATTGTGTCATCTTTATGATATACTCCTAAAGTAGTACCAACGTATAACGTGTTTTTAGCATCTTGTCCTTGGTGAACAATAACATTTTTACCAATTGAAGGTAATCCTGAATTAATACTTGTAAACGATGATCCTCCGTTTGTAGAAATATAAACTTGCCCACCAGTTCCTTGCGTTATTGCATAAACAATTGAACTATTTGAAGAATGTACTGTTATATCTTTTACTGTTCCAGAAAAAGTATATACCGCAGAGAAATTTACTCCTTTATCTGTACTTTTATATAGCTTCGTTCCATCAGAAACATACATTATATTATTATTTGAAGGGTCTACAATTACATTCTCGATACTTGATGAGAAAGAAGTGTTACCTGCAACCCATGAAGAACCGTTTAAACGATATACTCTTCTGTATCCTGCAAAAACATCTCCAACCGAATTAACAACAAGAGGTGTTACCCAGTTTCCAGATTCTCCACTTGGTTTGTTAACCGTAGAACTTAGGCTATTACCCCCATTAGTAGAAATATACAAACCTCCTCCACTCTGAATGAAGCCATAAAACTTATTACTATTGTTAGGGTCTACACCTGTGTCCATTCCGTCTGCTCCATAATAATTTTTCCATTGACTATTACTATATGCATAACCGCCATTATCTTGTAACCCTCCAACCATTTTATCTGATGATTGTTTTGATACAGCAATTTTATAGAATTGACCTATTTGCAATCCGCTTGTTTTGTCAGTAAATGAACTTCCATTATTAGAAGATTCATAAACCCCTCCATCACTTCCGCAGTATAATTTATTACCGTAGTAACGTAAAAAGTGAATATCTGCATGAGTATATGCTGCTGCTGTTGGACTACTCCAATTATTTACTTTAGAGAATGACGTTCCTCCATTTGTACTTTTCCAAACATTCAGCACTCCTGTAAATATTAAATTTTCATCTGTTGGAGATACAGATAATGCTAAATCATACCAAGCCTGTGTACTTTCGAAGATGTCTGTATTTGATGATGTCTTTGCAAAAGATGCACCACTATTTGTAGATTTATATAAACCTTGAAAACCATAACCAGTAGTAGCACTTAGTACATACACATAATTAGAATTTGCAGGTGTTACATCAATAATTAAACGTCCTGAACTTGAAGGTAACCCAGAAGATACTTGTGAAAAAGAGGTTCCTCCATTTGTTGATTTATAAAAAGCTGAAGTTGTTACTGCATAAACTGTATTTGGGTCACCTGGTTTTACTTTTATATCTTTAATATTTCCAGATAAAACATTACTCCAAGATGTACCTCCATTTGTTGTTTTATACACTCCAACACTTGTTGCTACCCACAAAATATTTGAATTTGTTGGGTGCATATAAATATCTCCTGCTCGTGTTGATGTATTTGTAAAACTTAAACCTGTAGTGTTCCATGTAGCTCCACCATTTGTAGATTTCAAAACACCTATAGAATATGTGTCTCCCGCATCTTTATCACCTGTCGCTATATACACAACATTAGAATTAGTGTGATCTACCACAATTCCAGAAACACCAATTTGAGCCAAATCATCGGCAAGTGGAGTCCATGTTGTTCCTCCATTTGTACTTTTCCAAATTCCTCCAGCTGGAGTTCCTACATAAATTATATTAGCATTATTTGGATCTACATAAACCACATTAACTCTTCCTTGACCTGCTGACCAAGACCCATTAATTGTATGGTTAAATGGGCCTACCGGCTGCCAATTACTTGCTTTAGAAGCAAATCCATTTTTATTGTTTACTTGATTTTTTTTATTCTGTAAAGCTGCATTAATTTCTAAAGGAGTAATTAATGTTCCATTTGAATGTGCATTGTTTCTCCAATGATATTCCCATCTCATAAATGGTTTATAACCAGAACCTTTTTTGTCTTTGTCATGAGTTTCCCAATATTGATTAAATGATCCCACCATTTCATCAATTGTAATTGCTCCTTTGTTTGTTTTGTTACTTAATTCCCTCATCCAAGGTGCATCTTCATTAAACTGTGCGTACCCAATGGAGGACAATAAACCGAGTGCTAAAATATAGCACAGTTGACTTTTAATTTTCTTCATAATGTTAATTGTTTGTTAGTTGTTTGTGATTTAAGAATCATTTGATAACAGAAAAATAATGCTTTTTATTGTATCATTGACTAAAAAAAACGTATTAATTTGTTTTTTAACACAATATACATTTTTCATATAACACTGTATTACAAACAATTAAACACAAAAAAAACCTTTAAAATAGAAATCTTTTAAAGGTTTTTTTGTGTTTGTAAAAATTTACAATTTCTTATTATGGAGCAGGGTTTGGAATACTCTCTTGAATCATATTAATACTTTGAAGAATCTTTTCCGATAAAACAACTTCAAAAGCATTTATATTTTCTTCTAATTGCTTTAAAGAAGTTGCTCCAATAATTGTAGCTGTCACACTATTTTGTTGTTTCACAAAAGCTAGAGACATCTCTACTAAACTTAAACCATTAGATTCTGCCAATTCTTTATACAACTGTGTTGCTTTATAACAATTCTCATTTGTATATCTAATAAAGTTTGGAAACATTGCCATTCTATAATTTGGCTCCATTCCATTTAAATATTTACCTGAAAGAAAACCAAAGCCTAATGGCGAATAGGCTAATAAACCAACATCTTCTCTCATACACATTTCACTAAGTCCTACTTCATAAAGTCTATTTAATAAAGAATATGGATTTTGTATGGTTGCAATTTTTGGAAGATTATGCTTTTCACTTTCCATTAAAAAGCGCATAACACCATAAGGATTTTCGTTAGAAACTCCTATCTGTTTAATTTTCCCTTCCTTAATTAGACCATCGAAAACATGTAGAATTTCTAAAATATTATATTGCCAATTTGAATCAATTTCCTGAACACCTCTTTTTTGAAACATATTCATAACCCTTTCTGGCCAATGCATTTGATATAGATCTATATAATCTGTTTGCAAATTTTTCAGACTAAGCTCAACTGCTTCAGTTATACTTTTTTTAGAAAAGTCTAAAGGTTCACGAATATATGTCATCCCTCTATTTGGTCCCGCAATTTTAGTAGCAATAACTAATTTTTCTCTTTCTGTTTTACCAATTTTATTAATCCAACTACCAATATATCTTTCTGTGCTTCCAAAGATATGCTCGTTGCCTCCTATTGGATACATTTCTGCTGTATCAATAAAATTGATTCCTTTCTCTATTGCAAAATCGAGTTGCGAATGTGCTTCCTCTTCAGTATTCTGATTTCCAAAAGTCATTGTCCCAAGACAAGCTTCACTTATTTTTATATCTGTATTAGGTAAAGTAGTATATCTCATCTTCTAAAATAATTATATAGCGTTACAAAAATACATTTCTAATCAAGAAAAAACAGGATAAATGTTGTTAAAGAAATGTGAATACAAATCTAGTCTATGTTTAAAATTTGAATTATTTGATGAAAACTAAAACAATTAATAACTACATTTTTATTTTTTGGAAATAAACAAATAAAAACTAGCGAACCCTTTCAGAAAAATAATTCTGTTTAACTACAATTTGATTTTAAAGAAAAGTAACTATTTTGTTTGAAAATTTCTCCCTATATTTGAGATAACAAAACGTTCTTAAAAATAGCCAAAAAAAACACCAAATTAGAGTGCGAAAAATGTCGAAAAACACAAAAAAGTGCATTTTTTGATATTTAAATGAAGTTGTTAGGTATTGAAAATATTGAACCTATAGTGATTTTGACTACTATCCTTTTGGAATGACACTCCCAGGTCGCACCAGCACCGGGAATGACTACCGTTACGGCTTCCAAGGACAAGAAAAAGATGATGAACTAAAAGGCGAAGGAAATTCTTTAAATTATACTTTTAGAATGCACGACCCACGAGTGGGTAGGTTTTTTGCTGTTGACCTTTTAGCTTCAGAATACGCATATAATAGTCCTTATGCTTTTAGTGAAAATAGATTGATTGATGGTGTAGAATTAGAAGGTTTAGAGTATTTGCCATATGACCAAGTCGAAAACTTATCTAGTCCATTGTTGAAACACTATCATACTAATGGTACTCTTGCTAATACTTTAGAAACTATTGAAGTACATGGAAAAAAATATTATTGGATAGGTTTTGATATTAATGATTTAGAAGGAAACAAACTTACAACTAGGATAGATGATGCTTCTTTTCACGAATCAGAAATAAAAGATTATCAAAAATATATTAAGGCAAATGCAATTAAAGACCCCTATGATGGGCCAGCACCGCATAATGGTTTAGGTTACGGAAGTCAAGAGGGTAATAAACACGATTGTTTAACGTGTATAAATAGAAGTTATGATGTCTTACTTGAAGAGAATATACCAATCTATAGTACAGATGGTAAAGGAGGGGCACATATGTTAGACCAATTAAAAATCTTAACAACAAAAGGTTTTGGTGGTGAAAGATTTGAATACACTGCAAAGTCTACAATGAAACCATCAGAGTTTGTTAGTTCAAAAGCAGGTGATGTTCCTGGTTATGCTTTTTATGGAGTTTCGATAAAAGGTGCTTACCATAGTGTTACAATAGTGGTTAACAATTCTGACCCTAAAAACCCTATGTATAATATGTTAGACCAGCATGGCTCAATGTTATCAAAAAAACCTACAGATAAAGAAAACGCAAAATTTGTTAATAAATGGTTTACAGCTACAGAATTAGATGCTGAAATAGATGCTTGGGGAGTTGAGAATACTACTGTAATACAACAAATAAAACATAAAGAAGATGAATAAAATTTCACATTCAATTATAAAACGTTACATTTTTATATTTTTTATACTTGGCTGTAAAAATGATACAGATAAAAAGATAGAAATAAAAAATATAGATACTAATCTTATCAGTAATGAGAATTTAAAAAAAGAACAAATAACTCTAAATGATATTGATGAATTTGAATTTCTTATAAACAAGCTCTTATCTGAAAAAATTATAAGTAATGATAAAAGTCAAAAAATAGATACTATAAATATAATTGAACATCCACTAGTTATAAAATTAAAAAAGAGAGGTGTTATTGGAAAGAAGAATATTGAAGGTAAGGTATTAACGTATAATTTTAATTGTTACAATTCAGATGTTCAAAACAAGTTTCAAATACTTTATTTTAATAATGATATTGAGGCTTTAGAGAATTATAAAATTTTCAATACTTGGGTAAGTTCATCATCATTTTTTGAAAAACCTTATAAGTTTTTTTTCAGGTTTAAAAATAAAATTTATTACGTTACTTCCGATTCTAAATTAACTTGTTCAGGGAAAGTAATTGAATCATTAGCAATGTATTTTGAATATAAAGTTGATTATTTTAGAAAGTATTATTCGAGCGGTCTTCTTGCAAACCAAATAAAATAAATGAAAGGCAAAAAAGCTAACCCGATCGCGCAGATATGCACAAACGTTAGCGCAGAATTGCATTCTGTGATTACTATGTCTTTAGCAAATAATAATTCATAAATTTTTCAATTATTTTCTGTGAATAATTCAATAAATTTGCTTTAGAAAAAACAATAGGTCTTGCGAAGGGGAAGAAGTTTTTTACTTCTTTCCTTTCAAAAGAAAAATATTAATTTACTCTCTAACGTTCAAGCTACTTGTCTTTTTTCAAAGATTTTATTTTCTCTAATACAAGCACATACTCTATGAACGAGTTTGTTTCTAACATTGTTAATGACAAGCATTTTGCTTTTTCCTTCTTCCACTTTTTTATTAAAATAAAGCTTTAGTTCTGGGTCGTGTTTAATTGCTGATAATGCACACATATGCAGTTGCTTTTTCAGTTTTTTATTTGCCAAATAATGAACTTTAGGCTTTGCTCTTATACTTTTTCCTGATGTATGTTCAAAAGGAACAACGCCCGCATAACAAGCTAATTGACGAGGAGTTGAATACATTGTAAATTCATTTGTATAACAAATCAAAAACAACGTAGTTACTCTGCCAATACCTATAACGGATGTGACAATTTTATAGATTCTACAAAGATTTTCATCTTCTTTTATTATATTATCCAATTGCCTTTCAATGTTTTTTAAATCTAAATCAATTCCTTTGATTGTGTTTTTTTGTAGCTTTTCAGAAAATTTAGCTACTTCTAAATCAAATGATTTAAGTTCTTTTGCATTGCGTAATAAACAAGATTTTGTGTCAACTAGTTTCTCACGTAATGATAAAAGGTTTTTGATTTTATCTATTTCCGTTCTCGGGGGATTATAAGTAATGGATTCCTCTACGTTTTTCATAGCATAAAAAGCGATTCTTTCGGCATCAACTTTGTCGTTTTTACCTCTTTGAATTCCAATACTTTTGATTATTTTTAATGACATTTCAACCCAAAGAGAAAAATTATAAACCATTAAATATTTGATAATTAATTTCCCATACATACCTGTATGTTCTAAACAAACAAGCGTATTCTCAAAAGTAGAACCTTGTTCTTTCAACCATTTATAAAGGGATTTGATTCCTTTGTAATCATTTACAAATTGACTGTGAACGGGTTTTTCTTTAATTCCATCTAAAATAACTACAGCATCAAAGTATTCTTTTGAAGCATCAATGCCTAAAAAATGTTTAAATTTGCTCATAGAAAAGTTTTTAAAGATTAGCAACCAATTTATTGAATACACTCGTAACCTTAATAATAGGTCTAAAAACCTGAATTACTATTTGATGCTTATTCAATATAAACTGACAAAGTCCTAATCACAGAATAGATCTAGAAATCTTGCCCACAAAATGGTTCACTTTGTCAGTTTGGTTGTTAGTTTAAAATTACGAATAATTTATTATGCAAATCTAAAGGCCCACAAAGTATATAAAACAAAAAAGCCACATTATAGTGGCTTTTGTTGTTTTGCATAATTGTTTAGCTTAAGAAAGTTGTCTTTTTTGAAAGACATAGATTTTAACGAATGCGATTTGCTTTACAATTACGTTCTGAATTCTTAGAGATAAAAAAGTATTAACTATTAATAATTTTACTTAAATCGAACATAGGGGCATACATAGAGACCATAATAACTCCAACAATAACTCCAATAACAATAATTATCATAGGTTCTAAAACGACACCAATCATCTTTGTTTGATGGCTAATTTCTTCATTATATTGTTCCGTTAAGCGTTCAAACATCGTGTCTAGTTGGTTAATCTGTTCTGCAACTTCAACCATAGAAACCAATTTGTTTTCATAAATAGTGTGCTTTCTAAGGCTTTCATGTAAAGAAGCTCCTTTTGTTATATCTGCTTTAATCGTTTCAATTGACTTTTCAATAGGGTAAAATCCAATCATTTTTGAAGTTAAAGACAAAGATGTTAGTAAAGTAGTTTTTGATGTAATCAATAAATTCATCGATTGACAAAAACGAGAAATGTATATTTTTCGAATGAGGTTTCCGAAATAAGGAATTTTCAAGATTAGGTTTGAAATGAATTTTCGATAACCTTCTTTTTCTTTCAACATGAAATGCGCTACCACTAAACCAATAATTGTTAAGAAAAACAATAAAAATAACGTTCCAGAATAGTTAGAAATTTTAATAATATATTGTGTGCTTTTAGGTAATTCGCTCCCAAATTGACGAAACACCGAGCTAAACATAGGAACAACTTTATTCAACATGAAATACAGCACCAAAACAGTCACCAACATTACAATAGAAGGGTATGTTAATACAGATACAATTTGCCTACGCATTTGAATTTTTCGATTGAAATATTTTTGCAATTCAGTTAAAACCTCTTCTAATTTTCTGGTTTCTTCACCAATTTGAACACTATAATATTCATAAGGAGAAAATTGCTTCGATTCCATCATCGATTCATAGATGCTTTTACCGTGTACAATATTGTCTTTCAAAGTTAAGATTAACTCTTTTTCTTTTTTCTTTTCTACTTGCTGACTCAAAATTTCTAATGCTTTTTTAAAATCGACTCCCGATTTTAAAAGCATACCTAATTCTCTATAAAAAACCTCTTTTTGCTTGTCTGAAAAAGTTTTGGACAAACTAATTTTTCCCAAACTAAATTGGAAATCCTTTTTTTCTTTTTGCGCTGTTTTCTTATAATTGTTTAAGTCTAAACTCATATTATTCTTTCCAAAGGATTAATTGATTGGCATAAATAGGTTTGTAAAATCGTAAAGGAACATTCTTTTCATGAATTACAAGTTCTAATTCTAATCGCTGAAACACTTTGCTCTTCTTAGCATTATAAACAGAATCGAGTCGTATTGCTTGAAAATTAAGCCTAAACGTATCGGTAAAAGTTGCTGCTTTTCGAATGAGATAATCGTCTTTTTTTTGATACAAAATTGTATCTCCATCATAAGTTTGAAAATAAACTCCATTCTCTTTTGGCAACATCTTTTCGCAATCGAAAACCGCTTTATTTAAACTATAAGACAATCGATTGAAATCTGCTGTTTGTTCGTTTTCTTTCTTAAATTCTAATATCTGTTCAGAAACAATAGTAAAAACACCAAAAATGAGTCCGACAATAATAGCAGTAATTACCATGCTTACCATGACTTCAACTATTGAAAAAGCCTTTATATAGTTCTTATTCTCCATCTGTATGAATATAAACAGTTTTCGAAACATCAGAAGTCAAACTATCTTTATACGTTAGCGTTACTTCTTTCAAATAAGTAGTGAGCCAGTTTTCTGTTATTTCTATATTTTCAACAGAAGCTTCTTCTTGTAGTTGTAACAAATAGAATTGCTCATTAACTTCATTTTGATGACTGTATTGATGAATTGACGTTCTAGGCGAAAATACATTTGCATATACCATTATAGAGATATAAATACATATCGAAATAATGGTTAATGCAATGACGGATTCTATAATAGAATTGGCTTTATAATACTTTTTTAATAATAGCATAACGCGTGTTTTTATTATCAAAAATGGGCATATCTATAAAAACGTTTGGTTTCTTTGTAACATCAATTATAATGTCTGCCAGTGTGTTAGAATAGGTAGAAGAAGGTGTTTTATGATTTAGTTTTGAAGTATAAACAGAACCATAGACATCACTTTTTAAGGTTAAAATTCCAGAACAATAGATATTACCTATTATTTTGCCTTTTTCTTTTATTTCTAATTTGTTTTTATCCAAATGAATAATATCATTTCCAAAAAGTAACACCAAACCTGCAATTTTCACTGCTTCATCAATTTGGATAAAAGCTTTTTTATCTTCAATAGGGTTATACAAAGCAACGACTGAAGGATAATGTAAAATCACTTCTTTTTCTAGGGTAATCGATTCTTTAGCAAACACCTGAATAGTACCTTCAAAACCTTCTTCAATTGCAACTTTTGGAGCAATAATAATCACATCTTCCAATACATTGTTTTTTCGAATGTAAATCGAATCATTTGAACTAATTATAAAATTGCCTTTAATGATTTTATTGTCTAATATCGTACTACTCATTTGAAATTTGATAGTTTCATTGAAAAAAGAATTTACATAGATAGAATCATTCTTTTTTTCAAAATCATTCCAATTCACTTTTGCACTATTTCTAGTTTCATAAATAGATTTGCATTTATCCGAAAGTGTTGGTAGTTGAATCTCTGAAATGGCTTTCTTTCCTTGAATGTTAATTATGTTGGGTTTGTTATTTATATAAGATTCTTTTGTGCGTTCAGTTGGCATAAACACATCTCCTTTAATTGTAACGTTTCCAGAAAGATTTAACGCTTGAGTAAAATTTGCCATATACAATGCAGTGGTCGTATTTGCAACTTTCTGACCTACAAAATGCACCGATGAAACGGTGTCATTTTTCATAAAAGATTTCGTCAATAATAAAGGAAGTAAACCATGATTTTTTACAGAGAATTGTGACTGAATTCCTGTGTTTTCTTTAGTTAGTATATCTTCATCAGAAACTAAACTAGTTCCTAATGCATAATTAACAGTAGATTGATTACTAATATATAATGACTCGTGTGTAACATAGTATAAGTTAAGCTGATTGTATAAGTTAGCCAACAACAATAATCCTCCGCAAAGCACAGCAACAATTAGGCAAACATAAACAGCATATAATAAACTATGTGCTTTAATCATTATTTTTCTTTTTTACTAAAAAGACGGCTGAAGAAATTATCCTTCTTTGCTTTTTGTGTACCTTCAGTTGCAGAAGGGTTTACTTCTTTTGATTGATTCTTCTTTTGTTCTCTTTTTATTTTTTTTGCTTCTTTAACTTGTTCTTTCTTAATCTTTAAAGCTTCTCTATCTTTCTTCTTTTGAATTTTTTCGATAGCTTTTTCCTCTATAGTCAGTTTTGGTTTTGGAACAAAAACTTTTCCGCTTTTATATTCAATCGTATCTTTTGCAATATGATTAATCCAGAAGCCATGTTTCTTCCCTTTTTTAAATTTTCCTTGCGCTACCAAGTTACCTTTACTGTCATATTCCACAAAAGCACCATTCGATAATCCACCACAATATTTTTGTGTAGTAGCTAAAGTTCCGTTTTCATACCAAGTTTTCCATTGCCCCACTTTAAGACCTTTCTTGAATTTTCCTTGTTCTGCTAACTGATTTGTATGATAAAATTTCTTGAATTCCTCATTAAGTAACTGTCCCGCAATTCCTCCTTGTGTATTATGAACTTTACCACCCTTAAACCAATAATAATGTTTTGTGTTTTTTATACTTCCTTTTTTATCAGTAGTATAAAATTCATAACGAAATTCTTTATCTGAAACCCTTTTAATAGTATAAGGATCAGTAAAAGAAACTAATAAAAAACTGATGATAGCAATAATAAAAATCTTCTTCATTGTATATTTGTGTAAAGTCGTTGCAATTTAGGTTTTTTATAGAACGCTAAACTTGTATTTTTTATTTTAATTAATAATTTTCTAATTTCACATGCACTTTTTCAATTTCCTTATCAATATAAGCTTGTGCATAATGAACATAACGATTGAATGAACTACTACCGTGACTATGTCCACTTATTTTTCGAACTAAATGTTCCGGCATACCTAAAATAAGCAAAGTAGTAATAGCAGTTCTACGCATCATGTGTGAACTCATTTTGTCACAAAAACGTTCTTTAGCTTTACTATTGACCTTTTTAGTTTTACCTTGTTTCTCACGAGAGACTTCAACCGAATCGGTAAAGCCAGCCATTTCTCCAATTCGTTTCAAAGACCTATTGAAATTAGATAAATTTTTCTCTCCAAACAGAGTTGTTTTGCTATTATTCGATTTGTATTTCTTATATACTTCAACAGCGTAACTAGGCAACTTAATAAAACTATAGGTTTTTGTTTTCTTCGATTTTAATTTTAAATACCAATCGTCGTTTGTTTTTTCAAAATTCTTATTGGTTAATAAAAAAATATCCGAAAAACGAAGTCCAGTAGTACAACCAAAAACAAATATATCTTTCAACTTAATTTGTGTTGAAGTCAATCTTTTTTCAAACTCCTTGTCATGAATTAAAAACTTCAATTGATCGGGAGATAGTACTAAAATATCAATTTCTTCTTTTCTAACATAAAACTGTTTATGAAAATCGCCAACATATAAGTCTTTCTCTTCTTTAAGGTAATTGAAAAAAACACGAATAATTTTAATATTAGCTCCAACATAATTATCGAAACAACCTTTTTTATACATAAACTCGGTAAAGTTTTTGTAGAATTTTTTCCAATATGCTTTTTCAGACTTTAATTCCCTTGCAGTTAATCGAAGAATACTACACACACGCAGTTCAAAATCAGTATCTGTACTAAACTGTACTAAATTTTGAAGTACATATTTATAATTTACAATTGAACCAGCAGTAATTCGTTCACCATTCTTCTTTAATCTTTTTCCAGATTCAGAATCTCTTATGAAATGTTTGAATAAAGGAGTTAAAGGTTGTGGTTTCTTCATTTAAAAATATTTTTGCAAAAGTAAACAAAAACCAACATATTTTTTTCCTATATTTGAGATAACAAAACGTTCTTAAAAACAGCAAAAAAAAACACCAAATTAGAGTGTGAAAAATGTCGAAAAACGCGAAAAAGTGCATTTTTTGATATTTAAATGAAGTTGTTAGGTATTGAAAATAGTGAACCTATAGTGATTTTGACTACTATCCTTTTGGAATGACACTCCCAGGTCGCACCAGCACCGGGAATGACTACCGTTACGGCTTCCAAGGACAAGAAAAAGATGATGAACTAAAAGGCGAAGGAAATTCTTTAAATTATACTTTTAGAATGCACGACCCACGAGTGGGTAGGTTTTTTGCTGTTGATCCGTTATTTAGGGATTATCCTTATAATAGCACTTATGCATTTAGCGAAAATAGGGTAATGGATATGGTTGAATTAGAAGGTTTGGAATCGGCTAATACTAAAGACAAAGAAGATTGTTCTTGTTCAACAGATCCTCCAGTTACTAATACTAGTTTATATTCGATTTTATTTAATAAAAGTAATGCTTATACTTCAGACAAAAGAGATAGAAGTTGGCTAGGAAGAAGAATAGCAGGAGTCACAAGATTTATTGAAAACACGGAAATTTCTTATAGCAATACCTTTGATGCAAATGGTCCTGGATCAAAAACTAGTATATTTGACCTTGAAGGAGAACATACTTTTTACAATAGTACATCAAATGGTGATGGTGGATTTATAGGCAATATGACAGAGCCTAATAACGGCATTAATTTGAGGTACATTCTTAATAATAATCTTAAAGTTGGTTTAACTACTTTTAAGAATAAATTAAATGACAACGAAAGTGGTTCAGGTTTTCAACATCCAACATCAATTTTTATCAGTGTTGGAAGAGAGTTTAATTTGTTGAAAAATTTCACGACCTTAGATGTTAATTTTGGACTAGGAAAAGAATTTGGTAAACCTCGTTCAACTACATATGAAGGCAGGAATAAATTTATTGGTTATGGTGCCGCGATTATAACAAGAGTAAACATTTATATTATAGGTAATTATTATATTTCTTATGGAATGACACTACATCATATGAAAATTGATGATCATCCTGAAATTAATTATGCAGGAGAATCAATTAATTCTATTGGTTTCAATTTTGGCTTGGGATATAATGGTAGACATAAAAGAAGATCACACTAAAAATAACAGTATGAAAAATAAAATTTTAATAGTATCCTTTTTTTTAACTTTCCAATTATTTGCACAAAGTGTTTTTGATAAAGCATATAATGAATTTCTTAATTATAACAATAAAAAAGCAGACAGTTTATTGAATATCTCAATTGAATTGAAAGAAAATGTCGCTAAATGTTATCAATATAAAGCAATCATAAATATTGATGAATTTAAGTTAGAAGAGGCAAAACTAAATATAGACATTTTTTTTGCCCTAGACCCCAAAGATGCACAAGTATATTCTTTGTATGGACAGTATTATCTCTATAAAAAAGAATATAAAAAAGCACTTGAATATTATAATAAATCAATAAAAATGGATAGTTCTAACAGTGATGCTTTTGGTGATAGAGGAATGGTCAAATGCTTTCTTGATGATTTAGATGGTTCAATGCAAGATTTTAATACAGCAATAAGCATGGATCCTAATAATGAGAATCATTACTCTAATAGAGGATATACCGAAATAATTATGAATAAATTAGAAGACGCATTAAAAGATTTTGACAAATCTTTGAGTTTGTCACCTAATCAAAAAGCATACGCAAATAAAGCAATTGTATTGATAATAAAAGAGGATTATATTGGAGCAATTCATAATTTAAATAATTCTTTGGGATTTTTTGAAATGGACCCAATTGTATTATATCAACGTGGTCTATGTTACGAAAGAATAAACGCTTTAGAAAAAGCCTGCAATGATTATAAGTTAAGTAATTCCATTTATAAAAATGATCAGGCAAGCGAAGGTATTTTAAGATTAAAATGTAAATAAAGTAATATGAAAAATAAAATTTTAGTATTTATTATAATTTCATTAGCATCTAATAATCTTTTAAGTCAATCATTTCCAAAAAACGCAGTTTATTATGACTTCATGGGGCATACAAGATCTACTTATTCTTTAAATTATGAGAGATATTTATTTAAAATACACAAAGACCTTCATTTAAATGCTAGAACAGGAATTGGGCATTATAAATATTATAACTATGAGAATTATGTTACTGCAAATGCTGTAATTATCCCAACAGCTGCTGTATTAGAATATGGAAAGCAAAACCATTTTTTTAATATTAGCGGAGGTTACTCTGCTTCATTTATTAAAATGAAGCCTGAATCAAAACTTCCTAGATTCGATTCAGCCTATTCTTTAAGTATTGGTTACAAATATATTACAGACACTGGTTGGTTTTTTCAAATATACTCAGGTATAATACAACCAAAAATTTCACCGAAAGAATCCACTTTGGGTTTATCAATAGGTGGCGTATGGTAGCACCCGATTGCGCGGAAATGTTTTCCGTCCTCTCAAAGTATTTTAAAAAAGTCACTTAGTCATTGCAAGGAAGAAGCAAACAATTAGCTTTTGTTGTTATGGTAAACTTTCTAACTAGAAAGGTTATTTAATAGATACTCTGATCGCCGGTGTCTAAATATAATAATGATCCCTTAAGAATGGCTTTGGAAAAGTTTAAGTTATGGTAGATGGTTTTATTTTAAAAAAATATCAACTAATTAAAAAACAAAAGAGAGTCTTGAAATTTTTCAAGACTCTCTTTATTATGTTATGATCCTTCTGTTCCTACAACTCATTCATCAATTTAGAAATCTCATCTAACTTAGGTGTTAAAATAATTTCAATTCTTCTGTTTTTTGCTTTACCTTCAGCTGTTTCATTTAGACCAATTGGAGCAAATTCTCCTCTTCCTGCTGCCGTTAAGTTTTTCTTATCAATAGCTTTATTATCCGATAAAATAGTTACAATTGCTGTTGCTCTTTTAGTCGATAAATCCCAATTGCTTTCAATTCCTCCTCCTATACTACCAACAATCTTATCATTATCAGTGTGTCCTTCAATTAGAACTGAAATTTCTGGGTTCTGGCCTAAAACTTCTCCTAGGGCTTTAACCGCTTTTTTTCCTTCAGAACCAACTGTCCAACTTCCAGACTCGAACAATAGTTTATTTTCCATAGAAACATATACTTTCCCATTTCTTTGTTCTACTGTTAATCCTTTTCCTTCAAAAGCATTTAATGCTTTAGATAAAGATTCTTTCAGCTTTCTCATTGCAGCATCTTTATCTGCCATCATTTTTTCTAATTCGGCTAAACGTGTAGAAGATTTTTCTAAATCGGCTTTTAATTTATCTAACCTTTCTTGTTCTGCACTTAATGCCTTTTGTTTGGCTTCTAATTCTGCTAACAATTCACGATTCTTTTTCATGTTGCTTTCTAAAGCATCATTACTGTTTTTTTCTAAAGCACTATAAGAAGAATTTAAATTATCTAAACTTTTCTTTGTAGCGGCATATTCTCCTTGTAGTTTATCTCTTTCAGCTTTTACTTTATCTAGTTCTTTTTGCAGACTATTATTTTCTAATTCTAATTTGTTTTTTGCAGTTTTAAATCCGTCTTTTTCATCAGAAAGTGCATTTCTTTCTTTTTTCAAATCAGCATATTTACTCTCCAAATCTTGATAGATTTTCTTTGATACACATGATGTTGTTAATCCTAAAACAATCATTGCAAGGGCAACTTTTTTTATCATAATTTTAAACTGTTATTATATTCTTTATTAATAGGTTCGCTTTTTTGTAGTCTTTAACTAATCTCTACTACTATTGGACAATGATCTGAATGTTTTGCTTCTGCTAAAATATACGCTCTTTGTATTTTCTCTTTTAATGGTTCAGATGCCAAACAATAATCAATCCTCCATCCTTTATTATTATTTCTTGCATTGGCTCTATAACTCCACCAACTATAATTATGTGGTTCTTTGTTTAAATGACGAAAAGTATCAATAAAACCACTATTCATAAAACTATCTAACCAAGCTCTCTCTTCGGGTAAAAAACCTGAAACTTTTGCATTACGAACTGGATCATGAATATCTATGGCTTCATGACAAATATTATAATCTCCACAAATAATAAGATTTGGAATTTCTTTCTTCAAATTATCTACATACTTGCGAAAATCATCCATATACATAAACTTATGTTCCAATCTTTCAATATTACTTCCAGAAGGCAAATATAAACTCATAACAGAAACCGAATCGAAATCAACTCTAATATTTCTTCCCTCAAAATCCATATGCTCAATTCCTGTGCCAAAAACAATATTTTTAGGCTCAACCTTAGATAAAATTGCTACACCACTATATCCTTTTTTTGTTGCCGAAAAATAATACTGATATGGATATCCTGCTGCTGTTATTTCTTCTCTAGGAATTTGATCTTCATTCGCTTTAATTTCTTGCAAACAAATAACATCTGGATTAGCTTGTTGTAACCAATCTAGAAAACCTTTCGTTATCGCTGCTCTTATTCCGTTTACGTTATATGAAATTATCTTCATTTTCCTTTTTTTGTTATTGACCAAAAGTACTAAAATCTTAGTGTATATTAAAACAATTTCATAAGACATTAACATTCTGTTTTTAATAGTTTTTCTCCAATCAAATAGTTTTTTTCGCAATATCCGTAAGAATTGTTATCTTTGCTTTTCGCTCAAAAAAGATATAAATGGGATTAGTAAACGCCAAAGAAGTAGCTAAGGCTATAAATGCTGATAAATATGGTTTTCTAGGAACTTTTTCAGGATGGTTACTGATGAAAGTTCTGAAAATATCTACTCTCAACAAAATTTACGATAGAAACAAACATTTAGAGAAATTAGATTTTTTAAATGCTATATTAGATGAATTTCAAATTAAGTTTGAAATTCCTGAGGAAGATTTAAAACGCTTGCCAAAAGATGGAGGTTACATTACAATTTCAAACCATCCTCTTGGTGGTATTGATGGTATTTTGCTTTTAAAATTGATGCTTGAAAGAGAGCCTGATTTTAAAATTATTGCTAATTTTTTACTGCATAGAATTGAACCTATGAAGCCTTATATTATGCCAGTAAATCCTTTTGAAGAACATAAGGATGCAAAATCTAGCCTTATAGGTATTAAAGAAACGCTTCGACACTTATCTGACGGGAAGCCATTAGGAATGTTTCCAGCTGGAGAAGTTTCAACCTATAAAGACGGTAAAATTGTAGTTGACAAAGCTTGGGAAGAAGGTGCTATAAAAATCATTAAAAAAGCAGGTGTTCCTGTTGTTCCAATTTATTTTCATGCTAAGAACAGTAAACTCTTTTATTTCTTATCGAAACTAAACGGAACATTAAGAACTGCAAAATTACCAAGCGAATTATTATCTCAAAAAAACAGAGTAATTAAAGTACGTATTGGAAAACCGATTTCTGTTGCTGAACAGAATGAATATAATACTACAGAAACCTATGGTGAGTTTCTAAGAAAGAAAACATACATGTTATCGAATGCTTTTGAGAAAGAAAGCAAAATGATTACTACTGCTTCGTTAAAAATACCTAGAAGTCCGAAACAGATTGTAAAGCCAGCCAATCAAGACCAAATTTTGGAAGAAGTTTCTTCTTTAAGAGACGATGATTGTCGACTATTGCAAAGTAAAAACTATGAAGTCTTCCTAGTTACAGCTGATAAAATACCAAATATACTTCATGAAATTGGTCGTTTAAGAGAAATTACTTTCAGAGAGGTTGGAGAAGGAACCAATGAATCGATTGACCTAGACAAATATGATAAATATTATCATCACATGTTTTTATGGGATGAAGATGCTCAAATGATTGCTGGTGCTTACCGAATGGGATTAGGGTCTCATATTTATCCTAAACATGGAATTGAAGGTTTCTATTTACAAGATTTGTTTCGTTTTGAACCTGAATTGTTTGATATGCTACACAATTCTATTGAAATGGGTAGAGCTTTCATTATTAGTGAATATCAATTAAAACCAATGCCTTTATTCCTCCTTTGGAAAGGAATTGTTCACACCACATTACGCTATCCAGAACATAAATTTCTAATTGGCGGAGTTAGTATTAGTAATCAATTTTCTGATTTTTCTAAATCTTTAATGATTGAATTTATGAAATCACATTACTATGATCCATATGTAGCACAATATATTCATCCTAAGAAAGAGTTTAAAGTAAAACTTAAAGACGCAGACAAGGATTTTGTTTTTAATGAAACCGAAGCTGATTTAAACAAGTTCGATAAAATTATTGATGAAATAGAACCTGGTAATTTACGTTTACCAGTATTAATTAAAAAATACATCAAGCAAAACGCACGTGTAGTCGCTTTTAACGTTGATCCATTGTTTAACAATGCAATTGACGGACTAATGTATATTCGAATAGCTGATTTACCAGAAAGCACAGTAAAACCAGTTATGGAAGAGTTTCAAGCTGAACTAGAGAGAAAAGAAAAAAGCTGTGAGTCGTCCTAAAATAAGTTGACGAGTTTTACAATAAATTAATTAAAACCAGTGAAGTTAACTTCACTGGTTTTTTCATATACAAAGTTAGGTGTTTTCATATTTAAACTCAAATGAGGTCTTTTACTATTATAGCATTCCACAGACTCTCTAACTAAAAGGTTAAGTTCATCACCTGATTTACATTTGTATATGAGGAATTCTTGTTTTAGAATACCATTTATTCTTTCCGCTAGAGCATTTTGATAACAATCATAGCCATCGGTTATAGAAGCAATAATATTATTTTTGGTTAATTCATTTTGATAAATTTTAGAACAATATTGTAAACCTCTGTCTGAGTGATGTATTAATTGAAGGTTTGTTTTTCTGTTTTTTACTGCCATTCTTAAGGCCTTAACCACACTTTCTGCACTCATGTCATCACTCAAATGATAACCAACTATTTTTCTGCTAAAAACATCTGTAACTAATGATAGATAATGAGTTCTTTTATTAGATTTTATATAAGTTATGTCACTAACAAAAACCTGTTCTATTCTGTTGATATCGATATCTTTAAATAAATTGGGGTACTTACGTAACCAGTGTTTAGAAAAGGTGGTTTTTGTGTAATTTTTCATTGGTTTAACTAGCATTTTTTCTCTTTTCAAATAAGCAAAAAATGCATCTCTCCCGATTTTAATTCTATTTTCAACAAAAGATTGTTCTAGTAAAAAATAAAGTTTTCTTGTGCCTAATCGAGGCATAATTCTTCTTTGTTTTTCAACGAGTTGCTTTACTATTAATAATTCTTTCTCTCGTTCTAAACAACGTGCTTCCTGCTGATAAATAGCTTGTCGGCTTACCCCAAACAATCTACAAGTTCTGGACATACTTATGCCTTCTTCTTGTTGGATGCGTCGGATGGTTTGGGTGAAAACTTTTTTCTAATTTGAGTACCGTATTGACTATCTGA
Source organism: Flavobacterium jumunjinense (assembly GCF_021650975.2). Lineage (NCBI taxonomy): Bacteria > Pseudomonadati > Bacteroidota > Flavobacteriia > Flavobacteriales > Flavobacteriaceae > Flavobacterium > Flavobacterium jumunjinense. The sequence goes on along the minus strand of NZ_CP091285.1, from coordinate 1,664,984 downwards.
GATATCAATCATGGTGTTTAGCACTGTGTTTTTAAGCTTCTCATCAGCTAATTCTTTCTCTAATCTTTTAATGCTTTGGGCTGGAGTTTCTTTAGATTTGACCATAAACAAAAGCTTGGGGTTACTCCAATCTAAATTACCAAATTTTCTTAACCAAACCAAAACTGTACTTCTACCTTGAATTCCATACTTCTTTTGAGCTTGCTTATAGGTAAGTTCGCCTTTTTCTACTTGAGAAATAACAGCTAATTTAAAGCCCAGATTATAATCGCGTTGACTACGCTTTGCTGGCCTGTTTTCTGATTTATTCATAATAAGTCGATTTTATGTCAACTTATTTCAGGACGGGACACTGTTAAAATAAAAAAAAGACTCATTAATGAGTCTTTATTTATGCTTCAATTTTAATAATCATTCCCAAATTGACTCTTTCTTTATTTCATTCCAAGAATGATCTTTTACAAAATAAACGAGTCTAACTGTGTGATAAATCATCAAAGTAATTGCCAAAAAATAGGCTATTTTCTTGTTATAAAAATACGTTTTAAAATAACTCTTTTTCGTTTTTAATTCCACCGAGAAAAGTACAATTATAAACAGGCAAAAGGCAATTACCAAAGGACCATAAGCATGAAAACCAATTGCTTTTTCAAAACTACCTTTATAAGTATACACCAAAGATTTTGTTATCCCACATGAAGGACATGGAAAACCTGTTGCCATTTTTAAAGGACAAAACGATTGCTTTTTCTCAAGGGAATTCTCAGGATTCTTTACTCCAATAAAAAATGGAATAACCAGAGTCAAAACTGCTCCGATTATTCCATATATCCTATATTTTACAAATGTATTAATTGTACAGCCTGTTTATGTCACCTTGAACAATCATTGCAGCTGCAAAAGGGAAAAACAACCCTAAAACAATTAACAATGTAGATTGATCTTTTTCAATTTCTCCAGTAATCTTATAAACAGAAGGCATTCCTTCTTTACCTAAAACATAGTAGAAATATAAATTAACAGGCAAACAACAACCTGAAAAAACAGCAATTGGTGTCGATATTAATTCTTTATTTGTAACTGCATTAATTACTTCTGCAACTTTCATGTTCCAATAGATTAAATACAATCCACACGTTACAAAGCTTAATAATAACACCACAATTGGGTCTACTTTAAATTCTGGAATATTATTCGGCCTATTCCAAGTTTCAATTTTTGTTGTTTCCATTTTTTATAGTTTAGTTAATTTGATTTTCTATTTAAAAGCGCTATCTATTGGTTCCCAAAGTTCAATCTTATTTCCTTCTAGATCCAATATCCAAGCAAACTTTCCATATTCATAAGTCTGCATTTCACCTATAATTGTTACACCTTCTGCTATGTTTTTTTTCAAAAGACCTTCTAAGTCATGCACTCTAAAGTTCTGCATAAACTCTTTTTTCGACGGTTCAAAGTAGTTTGTGTCATTTTTAAATAGACTCCATTGTGTACTACAGTCATTTCCTTTTTTATCATTCCACCAGAAAGTGCAACCATAATCATCCGTATTTAAACCTAAATGTTTTTTATACCACTCTTTAAGCAGGGTAGGGTTTTCAGCTTTAAAAAACATTCCACCAATACCGGTAACACGAACATCTTCTTTAATCTCTGGTTGTGGCTCAATATAAATCGCCTTGATTTTATCTACAATTGTTTGAGCCAATTTTTCATGACTTTCAAATGTCCATCCCGCAACATGTGGTGTCAACAATACATTATCGGCTTGTCTTAAATATTCAAAATCTTCATTTTTACTTTCTTCATCAAAAAGATTTTCGAACGATAATTTTTCATACTCTAACACATCTAATCCTGCTCCTAATACCTTACCCGATTGTAATGCTTTCACCAAATCGGTTGTTACAACACTTTTTCCTCTAGCTGTATTGAGCAGCCAAAACGATTTTTTGAAACCCTCTATAAAAGAAGCGTTTACCATTTTATCGGTTAAAGATGTCCAAGGTGTGTGCAAACTTAGTACATCTGCTTTTTGTTGCAATTCTTCTAAAGAAACTTGTTTTGCGTTACTATCGGCCACTCCTTCTTGAATATCATAACAAAGTACTTCAACATCAAAACCTCTTAACTTTTTCGCAAAAGCTTTTCCCATGTTTCCATAGCCTATAATTCCAACCGTTTTTCCATCAAGCTCATAACCACGATTCGCTTCCCTATTCCATTGCCCTTGCCTTACTTCAGTATTGGCTTTGTTTAGATTATTGAATAATGACAAAAGCATACCCAAAGCATGTTCTCCCACTGCGTTACGATTACCTTCTGGTGCAGCAATAAGTTTTATATTTTTACTTTCGGCATAATCGCAATCAATGCTTTCAAGACCAGCACCCACTCTTGCAATAAACTGAAGTTGTGTTGCTTTGTCGAGAAAAGTTTTGTCTATTTTAAAACGACTCCGTATAACAATACCATTATATTCGTGTATTCTAGCTTCTATGATTTCTTTAGACGAACTGTAATCTGCTTCATTTTGGAAACCAACTGCTTCAAGTTGCTTCCATAATAAAGCATGATTACTGTCTATGTGTAATATTTTAATTTGATTTGCTTCCATTTTGATAATAAAAGCCTAAAGATAATTATAATTCACAGTTGATGAAAAACTATTGTCTTTTTAAACAACAAAAGCTACATAAAATAATTTTGTTTTTTACACTCTACGAGTTCTTTAATACAAGTCAAAAAAACAGATGTTAATCTAGTATTTAAATAAAGAAAAAAAACTAGCGAACCCTTTCAGAAAAATAATTCTGTTTAACTACAATTTGATTTTAAAGAAAAGTAACTATTTTGTTTGAAAATTTCTCCCTATATTTGAGATAACAAAACGTTCTTAAAAATAGCCAAAAAAAACACCAAATTAGAGTGCGAAAAATGTCGAAAAACACAAAAAAGTGCATTTTTTGATATTTAAATGAAGTTGTTAGGTATTGAAAATATTGAACCTATAGTGATTTTGACTACTATCCTTTTGGAATGACACTCCCAGGTCGCACCAGCACCGGGAATGACTACCGTTACGGCTTCCAAGGACAAGAAAAAGATGACGAATTAAAAGGAGAAGGGAATTCTTTAAATTATACTTTTAGAATGCATGATCCACGGCTTGGACGTTTTTTATCTAGAGACCCATTATCTAAAAATTATCCTTGGAATAGTGATTATTCCTATTCTGAGAATAGAGTTGTCGATGGAATAGAGCTTGAAGGTTTAGAATATTTAAATTACAATGATGCTAGAGTTGAATTTTCTAATGGTAGAATATATTTAAAACTTGAAAATTTTAATGATAATTTTCAAAAAACATATAAACAAAATAATCCATTATTTGGCTTAGGATCCAATGGTAGTTTAAAAGAAGACGTTTCTTTTAAAGTTAATTTAACATCAACTAATAATCTATCAGCTAATAGTGACGGAACACTTACAGATTCAAATTATGATATTATAAGGAATACTAGATATAATAAAGGAAACGGAAAAATAGACCGTAGACAAAGATTTGAAGGAAAAATTTTGAGTAAAGCTCAAACTGTAAAGACTTATGAGCCAACTCCGCTACCAGCAAAAGGTAGTGCTATGGCAATACTCCTCATTTATGATCTTTACAAGGGGATTAAAGAGTTTGTAGATACAAAAGCAAACATGAAAGATAAACTTGCATTTGACGCACAAACACGTTCATGGGATGAAACAAAAGATGTATTTACTGGTGATATTCAGAGAAAAGGAAATAGTTCAATTGTTGGTCTTGTTATAAGAGATATGCAAAAAGCTGTAAATCAAGGTTTGATAAAGCCAGAAAATTATAATATCAAAGATTTAACTGATATAGCCAATATTGTAATGTTCGGAGGAAATGGAAATGAAGGAGAAACTATTAGAAAAACTGCAGAAGCAATTATTAATAAAGTTTCAGATCCCGAAGCTAGTATACGTTTAGCTATGATTAAAACAAAAGTTGATGAAATAAAGAATTTAAATAATGAAAATAGTACTGATGAGTCAAAGGAATGTCTTGCGTGTGATAAAAAGTAAAAAAATAGTTATGGAAAAAAAAGTTTTGTTTTTTACATTTTTATCGTTTATGGTTTCATGTTCGACAGTTCATAACAAATATTTTAAAATGGTAGAAGGAGAATGGCAGATTACTACTTTTTATCATGGTAATAAAGATTTATGGACAGAAGGATACTATTCAATAGGTTTTCAGGATACTAAAAAATCATGGATGATTAAAGCTGAAAACGGAGAAAAAAATCAGTTTGTATTATACGATTATAAATTTTATATGAATGTTGACACTTTAAAGATAGATGTTTTCAATAGTAAAGATCCTAGATTAAATGCAAATTATAATATTTATATTGATACTATTCAAGAAACTGAAGAAAGTTATACGTTACAGTTAACACTAGACACAGAGAAAACTTATATTCAGGCAATAAAGACTAAATTCAAATATCATTACCCTCCAGGTTGGAAAGGAGATACACCAAGAAGAAAGGCTAAAGAATAAACCCGATCGCGCAGATATGCACAAACGTTAGCGCAGAATTGCATTCTGTGCCAACAAAAAATATAAAACAAAGCCACTTTCATTGCAAGTAAGAAGCAAACAAGTGGTTCTTGTTGTTATAATAACTTTACACATTCTTAGGACAGTATCATAGATACAAATTTTTAGTCTAAAAGCTTAAAATTTTCTTGTGTTAAAAATAGTACACCATAAAATAAAAAAGAAATCATTTCGTTTTGCTTAAAGTTTGTATTTTTGTGGCAATCAAATTCTTTAGACGTTATAAAATGAAAAATAAAACAATTCGCTATATACAACACCTTTCTAAAAAAGCCTATGTAAAAGCGTATTCCTTAACGGAGATATTAATTGTACTCTGCATTATAGGTATCTTGTTACTTATGGTACTGCCGAATCAAACATCGGTTATTAGTCAAGCAAAGGCTATTGAAGCGCAAGCGATGCTAAATCAAGTATATGGTTTGGAGAAAAGTCATTTTTATCGTTACTCAAAATATACGGGAGATTTAGAAGAATTAGGTTTTGAACAAGAACAAACTGTAGAAGATGGAGGTCAAGCGGTCTATCGAATTGAAATTATAGAAGCCTCTAATAGTTCTTTTGTGGCTCGTGCTACTTCAGTTTCCGATTTAGATGGAGATGGAGCATTCAATACTTGGGAAATCAACGATAAGAAAATGCTTAAAGAAGTAGTAAAAGAATAATGATAGTATTTCCAATTGTTTTATGCATTTGTCTTGCTCTTATTTTTTGGCAAGATTCTAAATTTAGACACATACATGTTGTGTTGCCTGTTTTAGTATTTGCTTGTTCTTATTGTATTACAAATTATTTACAAGGAAACCTTCAGCTAATTGGTATTAATATTTTATTTTTTAGTATCACAATCATTGTGTTAACGCTATATATGAGCCTTAAAAATAAATCCTTTTTAAATCCTTTTCAAAACTATTTTGGCTTGGGCGATTTGTTGTTTTACATCGCTATTACACCTTTGTTTGTATTGTACAATTATGTACTCTTTTTTATAACTTCTTTGCTTTTTGCAATTGTAATGCAATTTGTTTTAAGAAAATGGATTAAAAAAGATGCTGTACCATTAGCGGGACTTTCTGCTTTGTTATTACTCTTTATAATTACAAAAGATATTTTCTTTTCCTTTCAAAAAATCACTTTAATCCGATAATATGGAAGAGATAATTATACCCAACGAAAACTTGCATATTCTTTCTGCAGATTTAGCAAATTATTACAAAGTACTACCCAAGAAAAGTAATTCTGATACTATTATTTTATATTGTCTAGAGAATAAAAACACTACCGAAGTAAAAGAAGAATTAGAGTTGTTATTAGGTAAGAAAGTGAGTTTGCTTTCCTATTCAGAAATCGAAATAAACAAAGCACTTTCTATATATTACCGAAAAGAACGCATTGAAAACTCAAAAAAGACATTTTCAATAGATTCAGGCGATTTTCTTGAAAACTTATTAAGTGAAGCGAAAGGGTTAAAAAGTAGTGATATTCATTGTGAAGTCTATGAAGATTCAGCTCGAATCCGATTTAGAATTGACGGTCAGTTAATTGAACGCTATAAAATTGAACGCGAGAACTATTTGGAGTTAGTTAATAAGATAAAAATTCGTTCCAAACTAAACATCACCGAAAAACGTTTGCCACAAGATGGTAGAATCACTACTACTACGTTTGATATTCGTGTATCTATTTTACCTACATTATATGGGGAAAAAATTGTAATGCGTTTATTAGGTCAAGATGCTTCAAATATCGATTTGAAATCATTGGGTTTCCAGCAAGAAGAACTAACAGGTTATTTAGAAGCGGTTAAAAAACCAAACGGAATTATCCTTATTAGTGGTCCAACAGGTTCTGGTAAAACCACTACACTATACGCAACATTACGCTTATTAAACGATAGTAGAAGAAATATTGTAACCGTAGAAGACCCTATTGAATATACGCTAAAAGGAATTAACCAAGTACAATTAAAAGAAGACATTGGACTAACTTTTGCCTCCGCTTTAAAATCGTTTTTGCGTCAAGATCCTGATGTGATTATGCTTGGAGAAATTCGTGATTCCGAAACAGCATTAATGGCAATTAGAGCTTCTTTAACAGGACATTTGGTACTGTCAACAATTCATACCAATTCTGCTATTGGAACAGTTTCAAGGCTAATTGACATGGGTGTTCCTCCATATCTTATTTCAGAAACATTAAATCTATCAGTTGCACAACGATTAATTCGTAAATTATGTAATCATTGCAAGGAAGAAACTACTATCGATGAAAAAGATTTTCCAAGTAGTTTTTCAATTCCATACCAAGTTGAAAAAGCCTATAAACCTGTTGGTTGCAATGAATGTTTTCATTCGGGTTATAAAGGAAGAACTGCCATCTACGAAGTGATTAATATTACAAATGACATTGCAAATGCAATAAAAAGTAATACTATTGCAACTTATTTTGAAAATGACGAAAATTATAAATCGCTTCCAGAAAAAGCGTATGATGTTTTGGCCAAAGGAGAAACATCGTTAGACGAGATATACTCTATATTATTAAATGTATAAAATGATAAAAAAAATTATTGTAATATTAACCCTGAGTCTATTCACCCATTCTCTTTTTGCACAGCAAGACCTTAATGAATTAGGACGAAAATTAGATGAGTTTTCGAAGATAAAGCCAGGTATTAATGAGGTCGTAAAGATTGATGTTTCAGGGCTATCTTTATATGATTTAATTATTGCAATTTCTGAAGAACATCAATTGAATGTGAGTGTTGATAATGACTTAAATACTCCTGTGGTTAATAATTTTCATGATGTAACAGTAAAAGATATCTTCTTGTTTTTAGTTCAGAAATATGATCTAGAAGCAAGCTTTATGAGTAATATTATTATTTTTAAAAAGCGAAAAGAAGTAAAAATAATTGAGAAGAAACAGCAAAAAATAATTGATGTTAGTTACAATCCTCAGAATGATTTTTTTATCGGTTAAGTTAGAAAATGACTCATTGCCAGCTGTAGCACAAGCTATTATTGATAAATCGGGTAAAAATGTAGTTTGGGCACCCGATATTAAAACGATACAAAGTGTCTTCCTATATTCTTAACCGTCCTTTTGAACAAGTTATTGATATGATGGCAAAAATCGAATGATTTAGTAGCTACAAAAGATGATAATGGTTTCTATTATTTAGAAAAAAACACCTTGCCAAAGGAAGCAAATTCATCATCTGTCTCAAATAACAGAAACTCAAATAGGAACAAACAAAAACCTGCTTCTGGTTCGGAAGGGTCTTATGATGTTGAAGTGGACAATCAAGGTTTCTTCACAGTTAAGGCAAACGTAGCTGACGCAACTGATTTATTGATTGAAGCGGCCGAGAAACTGAACGTAAATTATTTCATTTATAACAAACCAGAAAAATGAGAAAACATCGCTTTAGCCATAAAATCACTTTTGATGACTTATTGAGTCATGTTTTTAAAGGTAAAAAATACACCTATAAAAATCAGGGATGGTTTTTATCTTATTGGTGAACAATCTACAGAAGGATTGCGTTCTACAGAGATTATTCCATTAGAGAATCGCTCTATCGAATCTGTTTTACAATCCTTACCAAAAATATTCAATGATAAAGTTGAAATTAAAGAATTTGTTGAACTTAACTCTTTGATTGCTTCAGGGGCAAAATCGACTATTGAGGAATTAAAATTATACATTAAACAGATTGATAAAGTTGTTCCTTTGGTTCAAATAGAAGTGATTATTGTTCAATATAACAAATCCCTATGATGTTCAAACGGGTTTAAAAGCGGGATTAGATAAGGCTAAATAAAGCACAAACAGGTGGTGTTCTTTTTCCAACGACAGATGTAAACCTTGGGAGTTCTTTCTGTGAATAGTTTGATAGACGCTTTTAATGGTCTTGGACTTCTTAAATTAGGTAAGGTTACCGATGCTTTTTATTTGAATTAAAACTGCTAGAAAACAATTCTATAATTAAATAGAATCAACACCAAAAATATGCTACATTAAGGTGGTCATGAAGCAACATTATCTATTGGAGAAACGAATTATTATTTGAACAAAATAATCGTATTCTAAATAATAATATTGGAAATGGAGGTGATATTTTGGCAATCTGGAACATGGAAACCAACTGAAGCTAATCTGGCTGTCAAAATAAACCCTATGTTTCTGGCGATGAAAATGTAACACTAAATATTAATGTTGAGAAAAGTGGCTTTCTTAGGTAGAGCTGGAGAAAATGCTCTCCTGGTAAAGCAAACGCAACAATTTGAATCTTTAGTAAGAGTAAGAACATGAAACAATTGGAATGATACTATTAGGTGGTTTAGATGAATTAAAAAAAGAAACTCAGGAACGGGTGTGCCTTTAATCTCTAGAATTCCTATTATTAAAATGGTTTTTTAGTAGCACAAAAGAAAGCAAAGGAAATTCTAAACTGCATATTTTCATTAACCAACAATTGTGGTAATTAATGCTAAATTTTCTTTCTATAAAATATTCAAAATCAATAGTATTCAAGTTGTAGGTATCTATCAAGAAACCGACAGTGAAAGATATACTTTGGCTTACTTTTAAAAAGAAAAAAATCAATTAAAACTAATAGAGAAACACAAGAGTTTTATTTCTAAGAAAAACTTTTTTAGAAAATATCGACCTAAAGCTACCTATTGTTCTAGCGATTGATGGAACAGGAGTTCTAAATAAGAATATTGATAGTAACTAGTGATATTGATTTGGCTTGGCAAAAAAACATCGATTTCAATACCATTTATCACACTAGTTATACTTTAAAAAACAATACATTCATTAGTTTTTGTAGAAAGAATATTGCAGACGAATGGTTGTCTCTTTTTGAAAGCAAAAAAGCACAAATTATTGATGTTTACATTGGTTCATTTCTTTCTGTTTTTGTTAGCCGATAATTTAAGTTCTCCTGTCGTTTATTCAGGAGATTTAGCTTTGGTATTGGAACAAAATGAGATTGTCAATTTTTCAAAACCAGAAGCTATTTCCATCTGCTAATTATACGATAGGTGAACATTCTGTTTCTAATTGTATTGCCGTTATATGGTATTGGTTTGACTATTTTGTACAGAATGATTCCCATTTCTAAATCAGAATTTAATAACAATTCTATTGATGAAGTTGTTTATAGAAGGCTTTTTCAACTTTCGGTTTAATAATGCTTGTTGGTTTTTTAGATACTTTATTAGCGAGTTATTTGACATTCAATATTATAGCGAGAAAAATGCAGCATTGAACATTCAAAAATGTATACTCTAACAAAGCCTACCACAAATTGTATACTTTTAGAAAAGCAGAAAAAAGACACAAGAAAAATCATTAAAGATTCTGGATTTTTATCGGATAAATTCCTGTCTTTTTATTCCTATGAAATTAATAAAATCGATACCGAACTCCATTTCGTTAAACGAATTCAACACAGCTCCTTTGCAGAAAGTTGTGAAGCATAATGAGAAAGTTGAAATTACTCCAGGGACTATCTGGGTAAAAGGAGTAACCGTGAATGAAGATGATTTAATAATGGTTAAGAAGCTTAAAATCTCTTTCATTGGATTGCAAAATTTGAATTGGGAAAGCTGGAAGAAAAGACAAAAAAAAACAAACGTCAATTTAGTTTAACAAATACGTATTAAATAATGTTTGAACAGTACACATACAAACAACAATGTATTGCGTTAGTGGTAATCTTCTTGATGCTGGTTCTTATCAGCATACAAACAGTTCATTTAAAAGCCTTAAATTGAGGTTTGTAATCAGCGAAATATAAGAAGGCTTAATACAATAACGTTCTGTATGGAATAGCTAGGTAAGTCTATATATTTGATGATGTCCGCTTATCGTAATCAATGGAAACTATGGCAAGTTATGATGCAATACTTAGGAAGATCGCCAGAACGTTAGGAAGTAGAGATGTTGTGGCAACGAAGAAATTATTGCTTTTTGCTACAGGCACACATGAAGGAATTTGCTAAAATTATATGGATTTAGCAAGCTATTCATTAGTACTTTTGGTAATGGTGAAAACTATAGGGCCATGTAGCCGCAATGCAATTAGATATTACAGGAAACGATTAATAATTTTATTAAAATTAGGATTATGATTTTGGAAACAACAATTCAATTATTCAAGGAGTGGTGAGTACTAATTAGTTCATAGGCTGTAAAAAAGAGATAATAGTAGATGTGAAGTATTACATTTTAAAAATAGTATTGTCAGTAATTTATGAGATGATTGGTTATATTAAAAAATGTAGTAAAGAAGATAGTACTGCTAGATTAGGTAAATTTTAGACATCTGAAGAATAATAGGCATAGAATTAAATCCTAAATTGCTTTAGAAGTCCGTAATTCGTACTGTTCCTAGTATTCACTTGTGAAGCAAAAAAAAAAAAAAAAAAAAAATGTGAAGAATTTTCCTAGAAGAAGACAGTTTGGCTAATGATTTGGTTCAAGTGGTTTAGTGCCGCTATTAGAAAGGAGAGCTCAACTGTAGAAAGTTAATTGTAAGCTGTTTTTTCAGTGGAATCAATTAGTATGGCGGCAGTTGATTCTCGTGTGCAAGTATGAGCAAGTGTAACAATCAGTTTACAGGTATTCTGATCCTTATACTTTGTATACACAAACACAGTAACGTTGCGTAGCATATAATTCACAGGTTACGGCTATCTAATGGAGAGTGAGAGGACGGAAAATTCAGAGGCAATATCACTCTACTTATCGATGCTAAATCAAGTATATGGTTTGGAGAAAAGTCATTTTTATCGTTACTCAAAAATATACGGGAGATTTAGAAGAATTAGGTTTTGAACAAGAACAAACTGTAGACGATGAGGTCACGTGGTCTATCGAATTTGTGAAATTATAGAAAGGCGGCGCTTCTTGACTAGGTTCTTTTGTGGGTCTCGTGACTAGGCGTCTATCAGTTTCCGGCGATTTAGATGGAGATGGGAGCATAAATTCATAGGCATTGAGGAAATTAACACACGAATAACGAACAAAATAGCTTTCACGCTCAGTAGTTAAAAGATCTATTGCATGTCATAGTAGATTATCCAATCTGTTTTAATGTCATTTGTCTTTGACTCAAATTATTATGTTTAGCAGAGATTTGGCTATAATTTAGACACATACATGTGGTGTTGCCTGTTTTAAGGTATTTGGGCTAATAGGTTTCTTTTTAATGATGTATTTATCACACATTATTTACGAAGGTGACTCAACACTTTCTTAGCTTATATTAGGTGTATTGAAATATTTATATTTTTTAGTACTCATGCAATCATTGTGTTAACCGCTATATATGAGAGCCTTAAAAATAAATTCCCTTTTTAATCCTTTTCAAAACTTATTTTGTGCATTGTGGGCGTTTTGTTGTTTGTACCTCGCTCTTACACCTTTGTTTTGTATGGTACAATTATGTACTCTTTTTTATAACTTTTTTTTTCTTGCTTTGTTGCATGGTTATGCAATTTGTTTTAAAAAAATGATAAAAAAAGATGTGCTGTCGCATTAGCGGGACGTTGCTGCCTTTGTTATTCCTCCTTTTAATTAACAAAGATATTTTTCTTTTCCTCTTCAAAAATCACTTAATCCGATAATATGGAAGAGATATTTATACAACGAAATCGACTTTGCCACTATTCTTTTCTGGCAGATTTAGCAATTTTACAAAGTTATACCCACAGAAACGTAATTCTGATACTATTTATTTTATATTGTCCTAGAGAATAAAAACCACTACGAAGTAAAGAAGAGTAGAGTTGTTATTAGGTAGAAAGTAGTTGCTTTCTATTCAGACTCGAAATAAACATAGCACTTTCTATATAAGTTACCGGAAAAAGAACGCAATTGAAACTCAAAAAAGACATTTTCAGATCACTTAGGGGTTCAGGCGTATGTTTCTTGATAAAACTTATTAACAGTGAATTCGTGAAGGGTTTAAAAAGTAGTGATATTCGTTTGTGAAAGTCTAATGACGATTCAGCTCGCATCCGATTTAGAATTGACGGTCAGTTAATTGAACGCTATAAAATTGAACGCGTAGAACTGATTTGGATTTAGTTAATAAGATGAAAAATTCTGTTCGCATAACTAAACATCACTCGAAAAACGTTTGCCACAAGATGTAGACACACTTACTACCGTGTTGTATATTCGTGTATCTATTTTACCTTACATTGTATGTGTGGAAAAAAATTGTACATTCGTTTTATTAGGTCAAGTAATGCATTCAATATCGATTTGAAATCATTGGTTTCAGCAATGGAAGACTAACAGGTTATTTAGAAGCCGGTTAAAAAAACCAAACGGAATTATCACTTATTAGTGGTCCAACAGGTGTGTTCTGGTACAACCACTACAACTATCGCCACATTACGCTTATTAACGATTGTAAGAAGAAATATTTAACCGTAGAACTATACACCCTATGACGTGATACGCTATTTAAAGGAAATTGACCCTAAGTACACAATTAAAGAAAGACATTGGGCTAACCTTTTGCCTTCCGTGCTTTTATAATCGTTTTTGCTTCTAAGATCCTGATGTGATTGTACTTGCTTTTGGTAAATTCGTGAGTCCGACATCATTACGAGTTACATTACATGGCATATTGAGAGTCCTTCTTTAACAGGCAATTTGTGTACTGTGTTCAACCAATTCAATAGCCACAATTCTGCTATTGGAACAGTTTTCCAAAGGTCTAATTGACAGGGCTGTTCCTCCATATCTTTTCAGAACGACATTCACTCTCTCAGTCTGGCCACAACGATTAATTCGTAAATATGTAATCATTTGCACAAGGAAGAACTAGCTATCGATGTAAAAGATTTTCCAGTTAGTTTGGATCAATCTCATAGCAAGTTGATAAAAGCCTATAACACCTGTTGGTTGCAATGAGATGTTTTCATTCGGGTTCAAAGGGAAGAACTGCCATCTCAGAAGTGATTATATTACAATGACCATGCAAATGCAATAAAAAGTAATAGCTATTGGCCAACTCTTTTGCAACAGGACGAAACAATTTATAATCGCTTCCAGATAAAAGCGTATGATTTTTTGGCCAAAGGAGAAACCTCTCTCTACAACGGATATACTCTATAATTTTAAATGTATAAATGATAAAAAAAATAAATTGTAATATTACCTGTAGGGCTATTCACCCATTCTCGTTTTGCACAGCAGGACCTTTTATGATTAGAGGACTACAAATATCGTTGATATGTGTAGTTGTTCGGTGAAGATATAAAGCCAGTATTATTAATATCAAGAGGAAATCGTAAAGTGAGTTGCATTTTTTCAGGGCTATCTTTAGATGATTTAGTTTATTGCAATGTTTCTGATAGGAACTCAATTGAATGTGATGTGTTGATAATGACTTAAGTACTCCTGTGGTTTTAATAATTTTACATGATGTAACAGTAAAAATAGATTATCTTCTTTTTGTTTTTACATATATGGTCAGAAATATGATCTCAGAATCCAGCTTTAATAGTACATACTTATTATTTTTTTAAGACGCGAAACAGAAGTAAAAATAATTGAGAAGAAACAGCAAAAATAAATTGATGTTAGTTACGAATCCTCAGAGATGAATTTTTTTATCGGTTAAATTAGAAAATGCTCATTGTCACTGTACACAAGCGTTATTGATAATCGGGTAAAAAATGTATGTTTGGCACCGATATTAACCGATAATGAGTGTATTCCTATATTCTTAATAGCCGTCCTTTTGGTAACAAGTTTTTTGATATGATAGGCAAAATCGAAGTGATTTAGTAGCTAAAAAAGATGATAATGGGTTTCTATTATTTAGAACAAAACACCTTGCCAAAGGAAGCAATTCATCATCTGTCTCAAATAACCGAAACTCACATAGGAACCACCAAAAACCTGCTTCTGTTCGGAAGGGTCTTATGATGTTGAAGTGGACAATCAAGGTTTCTTACAGTTAAGGCAACGTAGCTGACGCAACTGATTTATTGATTGAAGCGGCCGAGAAACTGAACGTAAATTATTTCATTTATAACAACACCAGAAAATGAGAAAACATCGCTTTTTTAGCCAATAAACTCACTTTTGATGACTTATTGAGTTCATGTTTTAAAAGGTAAAAAATACACCTATAAAAATCAGGATGGTTTTTATCTTATTGGTGAACAATCTACAAAGGATTGCGTTCTACAGAGATTATTCCATTAGAGAATCGCTCTATCGAATCTGTTTTACAATCCTTACCAAAAATATTCAATGATAAAGTTGAAATTTAAAGAATTTGGTTGAACTTAACTCTTTGATTGCTTCAGGGGCAAAATCGACTATTGAGGAATTAAAATTATACATTAAACAGATTGATAAAGTTGTTCCTTTGGTTCAAATAGAAGTGATTATTGTTCAAGTATAACAAATCCTATGATGTTCAAACGGGTTTAAAAGCGGGATTAGATAAGCTAAATAAAGCATCAAACAGGTGGTGTTCTTTTTCCAACGACAGATGTAAACCTTGGGAGTTCTTCTGTGAATAGTTTGATAGACGCTTTTAATGGTCTTGGACTTCTTAAATAGGTAAGGTTACCGATGCTTTTTATTTGAATTTAAAACTGCTAGAAAACAATTCTATAATTAAAATAGAATCAACACCAAAAATAGCTACATTAAGTGGTCATGAAGCAACATTATCTATTGGAGAAACGAATTATATTATTGAACCAAAATAATCGTATTCTAAATAATAATATTGGAAATGGAGGTGATATTTTGCAATCTGGAACATGGAAACCAACTGAAGCTAATCTGGCTGTCAAATATAAAACCCTATGTTTCTGCGGATGAAATATGTAACACTAAATATTAATGTTGAGGAAAAGTGCTTTCTTAGGTAGAGCTGAGAGAAAATGCTCCTCCTGGTAAAGCAACGCAACAATTTGGAATCTTTAGTAAGAGTAAAGAACAATGAAATGATACTATTAGGTGGTTTTAGATGAATTAAAAAAAGAAAACTCAGGAACGGGTGTGCCTTAATCTCTAGAATTCCTATTATAAATGGTTTTTTTAGTAGCAAAAAGAAAGCAAAAGGAAATTTCTAAACTGCATATTTTCATTAAACCACCAATTGTGTATTAATGCTAAATTTTCTTTCTAAAATATTCAAAATCAATAGTATTCAAGTTGTAGGTATCTATCAAGAAACCGACAGTGAAAGAATAATACTTTGCTTACTTTTAAAAAGAAAAAAATCAATTAAAACTAATAGAAAACAAGAGTTTTATTTCTAAGAAAACTTTTTTAGAAAATATCGACCTAAAGCTACCTATTGTTCTAGCGATTGATGGAAAAGGCGTTCTAAATAAGAATATTGATTAGTACTAGTGATATTGATTTGGCTTGGCAAAAAACATCGATTTCAATACCATTTATCACACTAGTTATACTTTAAAAAACAATACATTCATTAGTTTTTGTAGAAAGAATATTGCAGACGAATGGTTGTCTCGTTTTGAAAGCAAAAAGCACAAATTATTGATGTTTACATTGGTTCATTCTTTCTGTTTTGTTAGCCGATAATTTAAGGTTCTCCTGTCGGTTATTCAGGAGATTTAGCTTTGGTATTGGAACAAAATGAGATTGTTCAATTTTCAAAAACCAGAAGCTATTCCATCTGCTAATTATACGATAGGTGAACATTCTGTTTCTAATTTTGTATTGCCGTTATATGGTATTGGTTTGAACTATTTTGTACAGAATGATTCATTTCTAAATCAGAATTTAATAACAATTCTATTGATGAAGTTGTTATAGAAAGGGCTTTTTCAACTTCGGTTTAATAAATGCTTGTTGGTTTTTTAATCACTTTATTAGCGAGTTATTTGACAATTCAATATTATAGCGAGAAAAATGCAGCATTGAACATTCAAAATGTATACTCTAACAAAGCCTACCAACAAATTGTTACTTTAGAAAAGCAGAAAAAAGACAAGAAAAAATCATTAAAGATTCTGGATTTTTATCGGATAAATTCCTGTCTTTTTATTCCTATGAAATTATAAATCGATACCGAACTCCATTTCGTTAAACGAATTAAACACAGCTCCTTTGCAGAAAGTTGTGAAGCATAATGAGAAAGTTGAAATTACTCCAGGGACTATCTGGGTAAAGGAGTAACCGTGAATGAAGATGAATTTAATAATTGGTTAAGAAGCTTAAAATCCTTTCATTGGATTGCAAAATTTGAATTGGAAAGCTTGAAGAAAGACAAAAAAAACAATACTTCAATTTAGTTTAAAAATACGTATTAAATAATGTTTGAACAGTACACATACAAACAAAAATGTATTGCGTTAGTGGTAATCTTCTTGATGCTGTCTTATACAGCATACAAACGTTCATTTAAAAGCTTAATTGAGGTTTATCAAGAAAATAAAGAAACTAACAAAACGTTCTGATGAAATAGCTAGTAAGTCTAAAAATTTAGATGTGCTTTCAATGGAAATAGCAAGTTATGATAAATACTTAGGAAATCAGAACGTAGAGAGAGATGTTGTGCAACAAGAAATTATTGCTTTTGCTACACAACATGAAGGAATTTCTATTAATGATTTACAAGCTATTCATACTTTTGAAGGTGAAAACTATACCATTTACACCAATCAATTAGATATTACAGGAAACATTAATAATTTATTAAAATTAGGATATGATTTTGAAACAAAATTCAATTATTCAAGAGTGGTGAGTACTAATTATTATACTGTAAAAAAGAATAATAGTAATGAAGTATTACATTTAAAAATAGTATTTCAGAATTATGAGATTGGTAATAAAAAAGTAGTAAAAGAAGATAACGATAAATAAAATTTAGACATGAAAATAATACATAAATTAATCCTAATTGCTTTAGCAGTATTCACTTTTTCTTGTGAAGATATTCTAGAAGAAGACATTTCTAATGATTTGGTTCAAGTGGTTTACCCTTTAGAAGGAGCAACTGTAGAAAGTAATGTAACTGTTTTTCAGTGGAATCAATTAGATGGAGCAGATGATTATCGTGTGCAAGTATACAATAACAATCAGTTTAAAGTATTCGATACCTTAGTAAACACAAACACAGTAACGTTGCCATTAATTCAAGGTACCTATCAATGGAGAGTGAGAGGAGAAAATTCAGCATATCAATCTACTTATTCTTTTCCTTTAACCTTTGATGTAGAAGAATCGGACGATCTTACGAATCAACAAGTAGTATTAGTCGCGCCTTCAGCAAGCTTTGCTACCAATTTAAACACAATAACATTGTCATGGAATGATTTAACTGCCGCAGATCATTATAAAGTTGAAGTAATAAATATAACATCTGGAAGTATTGTCTTCACGCAAGACAATGTTACGACTACCAACGTAACATTGAACAGTTCACATATTACTAGTGACGGTCAATATACATGGAAAGTAAAAGCTTATAATACAACAACGTCAACTGAAACGGTATATTCAACAAGGAGTTTTTTAAGGGATATTGTTGTTCCAAATCAGCCACAAAACAATCAACCAGCAAATAATGCTTCACAAACGATTAATCAAACGGTTAGTTTTAGTTGGACCATTTCTCAAGATTCTGGAGTAATACAATCGGCTATTACTTATGAATTACAAATTGCATCCGATCTTAATTTCACAACTATTATCCAAACATCACCTGCAACAGGAACAAGTTATCAACAAGCATTTGCTACTGCTGGAGTATATTATTGGAGAGTGAGAGCTAAAGATGCAGCCGGAAATGTAGGAGCCTATAGTTCTGGTAACAAATTAACAATCAACTAAAAAATGGATACAAAAAAAACGATTAATATCATTCTTATTCTTGTAGTGCTTTCACTTTGGGGAACAGTGGGCTATAAATATATTAATCGTTTTTTTGGAGATGATGAATTGGATTATACGCTTTCTAATGCCTATAATTATGATGCTATTTCTATCATCAAAAAAGATACTTTTGCTTTGCACCCCTTAACAAAAGACCCTTTCTTAAACAAAGTGTTTTCTAAACCCACAACTGCACCAATAATAGTTCGTTCGACACCCGTAGTAAAAAAAGAGCCAGAACCAAAAGCAATTACACCCTTTCCTTATGTGCAATATTTCGGTTATATTAAGTCAAAAGACAAAAAAGAAGAACTAATACTAGTTAAAGTCAATAATCGCTTAGAACGCGTTAGATTGAACAGCGACATTGATGGTTTAGTAATTAAAAAAATCTATAAAGACTCTGTTTCTGTGTTTTACAACAATGAAACGAGAAGTTTTAAGAAAAAGTAATTTTAAAGACATATTGCATAATTTGAAATTATTTGATACTTCAAAACTGCTAAAAAGTTTATTGAAACTCGTTTCAATAAACTTTTTTTATAAATGAAAACTCAGAAGAACAGTGTCAAAAAATCTGATATTACATTCAATAAAACTGTTTAAATTATTGGATAAAAAGTCAACTTACCATTACTATAACAACAAAAGCCACTTGATTTCTTCCTTGCAATGATTAAGTGGCTTTGTCTTTTTATTGTGCTACGAGGTCGGGAGACCATCGTAGAGCGTGTGCATTTTATTTAGAACTCTTCTGAGAGCTGGGAACAATTTGGTTTCTATGGTCGAAGTTGCAGAACAGATTAACCAAATAGACACTATGTTTGAACGCTTAACGGAACAATACAATGAAGAAATTAGCCATCAAACAAAGATGATTGGTGTCGTTTTAGAACCTATGATAATTATTGTTATTGGAGTTGTTGTTATTATGGTCTCTATGTATGCTCCAATGTTCGATTTAAGCAAAATTATTAATAGTTAATACTTTTTTATCTCTAAGAATTCAGAACGTAATGGTAAAATAAATCGCATTTGTTAAAATCTATGTCTTTCAAAGAAGACAACTTTCTTAAGCTAAACAATTATGCAAAACAACTAAAGCCACATTACTGTGGCTTTGTCTTTTATATTGTGCTACGAGGTCAGGAGACCATCGTAGAGTGTGTGCGTTTTATTTAGAACTCTTCGGAGAGCTGGGAGCGGGGTAGAAAATATTTTTTTATTTAAAACACGATAATAAATCGACAAAAAAATTTGATAAATTATCATGAATTGTCAATATAGCTAAAATAAAAATTGTAATAATTGACATAAAAAAAAGCAATATATTTTTTACGACTTTTTTTCTTATAAACTCAATTTTCTCTATTTCAGATTTTTTAAAAAGCATAAATCCTGCTTTAGGATACGCCCCTTTTAATATATTACTATTAACTTTAGAGTGTTTTGTTAACTCTTCTTTAAAAGATAAAAAATTTAAAATATAATAATAGAAACAAGGTAGAGAAAAAAAAATAAAAAAGAAAACAGTCGTATATTTATAAAACCCAACTTTTAGGATAACCATCAAAAAGGAAGTGAAAAATATTAATAACAAATATTTTGAAAAAACATTAGCCTTCATTACTGATAGAATTTTGAATAGTTACTTTAGTCTGATTTAATTTATCTATTGACTCTGTTGTTTCTTTAATCGAATTATTAGTTTCTTTCAATTTTCTATTTAAAGAGTTTCTGTAATCTAATTCTTTTCTGTAATTCATTGTTTTACCTTTAGTTCTATTTTCTTTTGTTATTCTATTTAGAGTATTAGTATATTCCATTCTATAATCGTATTTACTACTTTCCAATTCTTTTAAAGTTTCTTTCTCTTCTTTTATTTTACCATCAATTTTAGTAATGGCTTCATAAGCAAATGTAATGGCTTTTGCTCTATCTGAAACTGGCTTAACAGTTGTTGGTCCATACTCATATGAAATATCAAGAGGTGATAACCCCACACCAAGTCCAATTTCGAGAGAAAATCCTGATAATAAATTATTATTACTATCTGTAGTTTGTAAATATCCGACACCACCAGTAACAACTTCTCCACCAGATAATCCAAAAGAATGACTTGGAGTTGCGAAATCTTTAACAGTTTTCATTGTAGGATAAACCATAACTTTAAGAGCAGATACACCAGCTGAAATATTAGTTTTACCTCCAACTGACCAATTACTATATTCATAAATCCCATCAGGAGCAAACACATATCCATCTCCAAAACTACCAGAAACCACAAATGAGACATTAAACTCTTTACCTACAGAAACAACCTCTAATCCTTCTAATTCAATCCCATCAATTAATCTGTTTTCACTAAATGCATAAGGTGAATTCCAAGGGTATTTTTTAAACAACGGATCCACAGCAAAAAACCTACCTACCCTCGGGTCGTGCATCCTAAAAGTATAATTTAAAGAATTTCCTTTCCCTTTTAATTCGTCATCTTTTTCTTGTCCTTGGAAGCCGTAACGGTAGTCATTCCCGGTGCTGGTGCGACCTGGGAGTGTCATTCCAAAAGGATAGTAGTCATTGTAGCTAATTACGTCTGGTATTAAACCGTATGCAACTGTGTTTGGGTTCTGTACAATTGTAGATCCTGTTACATTATCTAATGTGAAGTTTTCTACAATGTTATCAAAATCTCTATTTCTAATCCATTTAATAAAACTTACATATCCATTTGCAGTAAAAGTTATTGAATGTCTATCAGTATTCGTATCAATTTTACTTGACAACAAGGTTGCATCTGGACTACCATCTATTGCAACAACCATAACTTGTGGTGAAGACACTAAACCTAAATCGTAAGATACAGTATATTGTTTGCCTGCTTCTGTCGACATAAAATAAGCGACCCCTTCTTCTTTATCATCTACAAAAACATTCAAGTTATTGTTAGTAGTTACTTGAGCTCCTCCGTAAATAGACCAATTACTAGCATCATTAATGCTATTAATATTTGTAAAATCATAGTCATAAAGAGTTTCTTGCGAACCAAGAACGCCACTGTTACCTAATTTTCTATCTGTAATAACAGACAATACGTTTCCTAAATGGTTAGACAACTCATATTGTTTGTCTCCAACTGTTCTATAGTAGTCAATAGGATCTGTTATTGCCGCTAAATTTCCACCATCACCTTGGTCATCTCCTTCACAAACATCTCCAATACCGTTTTGATTACTATCTTCTTGTAAAGGATTTACTTTAGATAGACAGTTGTCACAAACGTCTCCAATTCCATCTCCATCTCCTAAATCATAGATACCATTTCCATTTGTATCTTCTGAATCTGTTTGATCAAAGTTGCTAACTTTTGGACAATTATCACACACATCTCCAACTCCATCTTTATCTAAATCTTCTTGCTCAGGATTGTTATGTTTTTTACAATTATCACATACATCTCCAACTCCATCTCCCTCAGGAATTCCATCTCCGTCTAAGTCTTCTGTATCTTCTTGTAATGGATTAAAAGTATATGGACAATTGTCTCTACTATCCACAATACCATCGCCATCTGAATCTGCATTGGCATTTCCACAGAAAGTTGTTACAAATGGAACTGTATAAGTTATATTATTTCTAACATTAGAAATCTTCATTTCTAATCCGTTTTCTGCTAAGGTTTTAGTTAGTGAATTGTTGTTTTCATCAAAAAAGAAAACATTTTCAGTTAATGGATCGTCTAGGTTTTTTAGATGTTTATCTACATTATAAGAAAAATCGCAAATTTCTAATGGAGCACCTTGCGCTGTAAATTCTTCGTGGTTATCCCAATGATCAGAATCATATGAACCATAAAATTTATATACACTTCCTATTTGATTATATATTTTTCTTGGTAAAAGAGGAGATCTATCAAGATTTCTCCTTATTTCAAAACTTCTTTGACCATTTGGTGCATTCGTTTCAACTACAGGTACAAAATCTGAAATCTTATATATATTTCCGTTTAATTCTAATTGAGGTTCTAATTTTTTTGTAGTTTCATTTAACTTTAATGAAAGCTTATAATTCCACTCTCTCTCTGGAACACTACCTTTTAATGTGTAAACATTTTTATTTAGATAATTACTATAACAATCATATTTTTTCCCTTTTTCTTTAAATCTCCAATAACCTCTAGAATACTTATCTATTGTTACTACAGGTTTATATCCAGAAGAAGTCTTAACAATACTCAAATATATAATACTGTTATAATATTTAAAATTATCATAATCTCCACCTGTAAAGTAATCATCTTGTAATAATGCTAATGATCTAGCTGAATTTATACTCCAAGAAGAATTTGAAGGATCATCTAAAATTTTAAAATTTGACTCTATAACTATTTCTTCAGATAAAGGAGCAATTCCTGAAAAGAAATTCATTTTATTTTCTTTATCCTCCCAAGTAGTAAAATTATTTCCATCAAATTTCAATCCAGAAGTTGCAGGCACAATGTTTGCGCTCATAGCAACAGGTTGCATTGCAGATTTAGCGGCAAAAACCATTGGTGCTGCCATTCTAGCCATTGCTTTATTAGCAGCACTAGGAATAACTAAATCCCATTTTTCTATTCCTAATCGGCTGCTTCCATAAATGTGATGTTCTTTTAAGACATAGCTTCCTGGTATTAATACAGGAGTATCATCACTTGTGGTTATTTGCGCTAAGAATCTACTTCCGCTTTCTGCTTTAAACCCTGGTTTTAAACTAATGGTTTCGGTAGCTTGCAAAGTTACATTTCCGTTTGGTGCACTTGTTACTGAAGGGTTTCCATCGGTTGAAACTTGTATGTTTTTCGCTAATTTTGAATCGGTTCCTGTATTGTTGTAATTGTTTAAAACTAAATTTTGTTCTAAAGTATTTGTCGGATTTGTATCTGTTGGTTTGTTTTCATAAACAGCCATTACATTTCCTTGTGCATCTCTTTGATAATAGGTAGTGGTTGTTTGACCGTTAGATGTATGTCTTTTAGCAATACGGTTTCCTAATCCGTCGTAATCGAATGCTATAATTGTACCATCTGTTTTTATAACACGATCTACTTTTCCATCTACTCTCCACTCAATATCTAAACCTTCTGTGCGATCTTTTGTTAATTGACCAATTTCATCATATACATAGTTATGAGTATTGCTATTACTAACATCATAAACGTAACTAGGATTCAATGATGTTAACTTTACAATTTGGCTTTCTAAGTCTAAATCATAAGCAGTTGTTGGCACTTGGTCATCAACCAAAGTTAATTGATTATTTCCATCCTTATATTCATAATCTAAATCATCTAATGCAAGACCTTGAGCATCATTTCTTGTTAAGTTTTTTAAGTTTCCATTTTTATCATAAACATAAGAACTTGAATAAGCATTTGCAGGTGTTCCTGTAACGTTACCGCTAGCATTTACGACAACACTTTTAGAGTCCATCGCTTTAATTCTATTCAATTGATCGTATTTGTATTGATTGAATAGTGTTGGTAGCATACTCTGGTTTTCATCTATTAGTGATGTAACCATTTCTTTAATGTTTCCATTATAAAGGTCTCTGTTTCCTTCTAAAGAATTGTCTTTAGATAGCTTGAATAGCTTGATTGGCGTTGTTGTTTCGAATCTTGATTTATAATCTCCATTATAATAGTTTAAAGCAAATCCAAATGCATCTTGAGCCACACTTAATCCGTCTTTCCCTGCATCGAAATCTTTCCCGATTGTTTCAGAGTTAACAGTTTTTAACCAGCCTTGTAGTGTATAGATATAATCTAAACCTTGCACTTCTTTATCACCAATTACAGTTCTCGCTAAAGGGCCGTGTTGGTAGTATTCATAATTTGCTTCTTTTTCCCAAATAACTTTGTCTTTACTTGTAAATACTTCTACAATTCTATTATCGGCATCATAGGTATATTTATGAACAAATTGTTCTAATTTATTTTCAGGTTGGTAAGTAACGCTATTTACGTTTCCACTGATTAAATCATAATCATATACAATCTTTTTCGTTCTATGCGCTTCATTTAATTCGGAATCATTATTGCGTTGTACCAATTCTTTTACGTTTCCATGCACATCATAGTCATAGAATATCGCATTATTATATTCTGAGTCAATTGTTGCATTGGTATAGTTATCAAAATACAATATAGCAGTTACTCGTTTGAATGTATTATCTGATCCGTAGTTTGTAAAAAATGCTGCTGCTCCTTGGAATGCTTCGTCATAGATTGTTTTTGTAACTTGATTGTAATTCGATGCGATGTTTCTAGGGAATCCAGTAACTGGCGAATCAAAATCAATAGCCACAGGAGAATTATCATTATGTACTAACTTACCTGTGTTGTCTATTTTATAATTGTTTACATCTGCAATAAACTCTCCTGCTTCATAAATTCTACCCAGTTCATCATAACGGGTATAGCTAAATATTCCTTTAGCTGTTGAATTCTTTTTTTGTTTTGCATTTTGAGAAGCAATAATTCTTCCTAATTTGTCATATGCAAAACGAGTTTCTCCACCATCTGGTGTGTTTTGCCAAACTAATTGGTTTAATGAATTGTATTTATATTCTGTTTCCATTGAATGACTAGGAACAGTTGTACTATTACCTGCTTCGTCTAACAATGTTTGCGCAGGTAATTCACTATCTCTAATTGCATCGATAGTACTATTACTTGTTTCTGGTAATGTTTGTACTCCTTGTGGTGGAACAGTTTGTATTAAGTTACCAGACTGATCATAATAGTACAATGTATATTGAAATTCGCCATCGAAACCTTTTTTAGTAAATGTTTCTTTTGCATTTTCAATAGCTTGCTGAATATATTCGGTTCTGAATTTCTGTCTTTGTTCATCAAATAACGTTTGTAACAATTGCGATTGATATGTACCTTGAACATTGGCATTAAAAACCTCACAAGGTGTATAGATTTCAATATCATCAATTGTTAAATTAGGTATTAATGGTGCAGGAGGACAAACCTGATTTTGCACCGTATATACCTGATCTATATATTCTATCCACGTTAGTGTTGTTCCTTTAGGATCTAGTTGAGACTGTGCTATAATATAATTTCTATATTCATTTATGGCATCCATAGTAAACTGATAGCCATAGTTTAATTTAGATGCACCGAACTCTCCAATGGTAATAAATAAAGGATTCTGCACATCTGAAACAAAAGCACCACTACTATCTGTACTACTAAAATTTGGATAATTACTACTTAAATTTGGTACCCCATCAAGTAATCCAAATCCATTTAAATAAGCAATATAATCTTCAGCAATATAACTGTAATTGGCTTCACAAAATAGTTTGTATGCTTTCTGAATCTCTACTTGGCTTACGCCATTAGCTAAATCAGAATCTATCTCATATGGGAAATTTTTAACCAAAATAGGAAATAAAGCTGTATATGGAGTAGAGAATGGATTCGGGGAACCACCAACATAATTATAAAATTTAGATAAGAATTTGTTCCATTCCACAGCACAATCTACAGGTTCTACCGCTGTGGGCACACAAGTTTCACAAGGAATAATAACATCTTTGTAACACTCTTCTATGCTTAAACAAGAAATAGTACCATTAGCAATTACATCAATCTTGCCATTTTCAATAGTTGCTGTAAACGTATTTAGGTATTCGTTAAATTCTATATTAGAAATATTATTAAGAACATGTTGTAATTTAAGGTTTGGAATGGTAAACACAACTTTACAGTTCTCTGTTTCTGAAAAATTGAACCCAATTTGCGATCCATTTTCGTTTTCAACTGCATAAAAATTATATACTCCAGTTCCTGAGTTAGCAATGTATGGTATTAAATCTGTATAACCATCTGGTTCAAAATCATCTGCAACTGCACCCGTTGTTAAATATTGCGAAATTAATGAGTTTAAAACATCTGTAAGACGATTCTTAACAAGTACAGCTTGTTCACAATCTAAGTTTAAACACTCAATGGTTCCTTTTTTCTTTATTACACCTGCTGGCTTCATATAGTATGGATTCGTCTCCCAGTTTGAACAAGAACTACCATCACTACAAAAGTTATATGCATTATGGTGTACATTTATTGTAAACTCAAAAATTCCAGGACTAATTTCATCTCCTATTTCAAAATTAGAAAAATGAGTTATCTTATTGATTAAGTTAGAAAGAAATAGTTCACGAGGTCGCTCTGAATAAAACTCTAAATTAAACTTACAACTACCGTCTTTAAAATTAAAAAATAAGCCATAATTTGTTCCTCCATCCCATGTTGAAGAACTACTATCAACAGTATGGAAATCATATATACCAGTTGATGCAATATATGGCAATAGATTATCTATATAAGGTTGTGGTTTGTACCCATTAGAAATGTTATATACACTACTAGTACTAGAACCTTTAATTGGCTTAGTAGGTGTTTTTACAGTCCATAAATGATTTATTAATTCTAATAGATTTACTTCCGCTTGATGTTCTTTAATATATACTCTCTCTGTACATTTACATCCAAAATCGATATTTGATATAGTTGCCGTTAACGACGCTATTTCTCCATTATTCTTTAAATAATAAATTGTAACAGGTAAAAATCCGCTGTTATTTGGTTGATCTTTTATTTGAATACTTGTTATTTTATTAAAAAAAGATTGATTAAGAAGTTGCTCTAACGTATAATTAATCCCATTTGGATTATCCGTAATAGGGTTGTTAAGCGTTAATATCACGTTAGAATTCGTTGTTATTGTATAGGTATTTGTTGAAGAAATGAAATTCCAAGTTCCTAATAAATTAGTGTCTTCTAATAATTCTGGAAGTATCCCTTGTCCATAACCATAAGTATCAACTTGTGTTGCTGAAACAAGAGTTTCTATAGTATTTAATTTACCTTTTTTAATCAATCCGTTTATTAAACGTACTAGTCCTTTTTCGAAACGTGTCTTGTTGTAGCATCCAGAACCTGCTTCTGTTTCTGCATTAGTACTTAAACCTCCTGGGTTATCTGGGTTATCAAACTGACAATTTCCAATTGAAGCAGTTGTGAACCCTCTTATAATAATTTCTTCTTTAGGACAAGCAGGGTCAACAGGCTGTGTTCTTTCTATTTCGGCTACTATTCTAAATTCATATGGAGCTGTTGTACCAGGTACATAGTATATGTTTTTAAATTTAGTAATGTTAAAATGGTTAGCATAGTTTTGCCAGTTTAAAGGAGGTGAATTAGAATCTAAACATGGATTATTAAAATTAGTAGATGGTATAATTTCTAATTCAATTGGGCTGGCGCTACCAACATTTATTTTCAATTGTTGTCCACCAGGAATTACTCCAGATGCGATGAACTCTGGTCCATTAGGAAAAAGAGTGTTACCACCTAATGCTATATATAAGTCAGGTGCTAAGAAAGGCATACTAGACAACGGAACTGAATTTGTAGGTATAATTAAACTTGCATTTGGTCTTATATCTGTATTAATTAACCCATTTAATAGACTTTCAATATCTAATAATAAAGGACACTTACCTGTTTCTAAAAACATTGAAGAATCGGCATCTTGTTGAGAACTTTGAGCCACTACACTATCTGGAACACCTGAGTCATAGCCGTAGTCTGCAGATACAAAACGTTTTTCCTTTTCTTTGTAATATTGCAATGAATTGTTATCGCAAACTGGAGTAACAAACATCTCTGAAACAACATTATAATTAGAGCTTAACGCACTATTCATAAAAGTAACTAAAGCTTGATAACTTGCTGTTTGTTTTTTTAATAAAGTATAGAATGTGTCTGTATACTCAGGGTCACCAATACAAGCATTATAACCCTTTCTATGCAACGCATAAGCATGAGAAAAAACTGTTTTTGTTTTTTCTTTTGTACTGGTATAATAACTCCTAAATGTTTGCCAAATTCTATCTTTTTGATAGGCAGTTAAATTATTATTATTAATAAGTCCTATTACATCTAAAGGGCTAATAACATTTGTTCCAGTTAAGAAAGTACTATATTGACTATTCGGCACTAATCCGTTACTAAAAACTACTGTATAGTATGCTGCAGCCAACATGTGTAATGGATATTCAACCCCATAAATCTCTAATTTAATACCATCATAATTTGTTAGCATGGCTTCGGTCATGATGTCTTTTCTTAGAGCCAAATTTCCAAGACCATAATCAAGACGATAAAAAGGGTCATTATTGGTGAAAGTACTTCCAAAGTCAATCAATTTGTTTAAAATTCCGTTACCACCATTATACGCATCATCAAAAGTTTCAATATCTAATAATTTTTGATCAAAAGTATCAGTATTGATTTCTCCAAAATTACCTGTTTCCCATTTCTGTTCACATAGTTCCTTGAAATATTTTAAATATTGATATTCTGGATGAAATTGAACAAGAGCATTTGCCCAAGTTGGTTGCCAATATATGTTTACGAAATCTTCAACGTTTGCAAGATCTTGTGGTACTATATAATATTTATTATCACTTCCTAATGTAGGATTTATTCCATCCAACACAGCTGGATTAAAAGTATTATCGTCAATTTTTGTTACTTCTATTCTTGAAGGATTTCCAAATTCATCTTCGTAAGTAATTGTTCGGTTTCTCCAGCTATAGTTTGTACGACCAGAAACAGCATCTACACCACCATAAATCAATCCATTATATTCATCAAACACACTTAATGACTCAAAATTAGTAGTTGGAGTCGTTGAAGGGTCTGGATCAGGATCAGTCGTGTTGTCTTCTTCTCCATCTGATGATGAATCAATAGCTCCATATTGTCCTGTTGGGCTTACATCGCTTAGCAATACATCTAAATTGATTCCACAAGTATCGTAAGGCTGACTACATAGACTTCTACATGTTTCTAATAATTGATCAAACTCATCCTTTAACTGAGATTCTGCAATTAATATTTCAGGTGAAGAATGATTTAAAGTACCTGAATTATAATTAAATGGACTGATAATTGAGAAATCTGGGAAAAGAATATCTAAATTTTCAGTAACATATTTATTACGCATTTTATCAATCCAAATTACTCTTGTAGCAACATTTCCTAAAATAAATTGTGCTGCATATTCTGGAGAAGCAAGATAATCTTCATAGGAAGTCCATGTTGTACTATTAGCATCGTAAGTTTTTATATCTATATCATCTTTAAATAGAACATAATCAGCAGATGTAAGGTATCTTTCTCCTAAAGACAACTCACAACTTAAACAAGACACATTACAGTCTTCAATACTTCCACCTGTATCGAAATTAACATTTGGGTAACAGGCACCATCTTTATTCATGATGTCAGCCATATATTGATTCGTATAAAAATCTAGCTTATCTTGATTTACTTTTAATGTTTTACTTAAACTATATGTACCAACTTTTAATGCGCTAGTAGTAATGGTTTTTGTAAAAGCACCTGTACTTTCTAAAGTTAAACCTGTCCCTGTACTAATAAGTTTTTCATTTGCACAATCGTCTAAAAGACTCACTGACCAGTCATAAAAAAATGGATAAGGAGTCGTTGAACAATCAGAAATATAGGAGCTCTTAGGAGATACATTTAAATTGTATTCAAACTCAAGAGAGCCCTCTTTAACCACAGCTACTTGAGTACTTAATGTTTTTCCATCTACAAGAACCCCATTTAAACCAGAAACAGTGTTCGCATTATCACTTAAAAGATTAACAGTAAGTTGACCTGTTAAAGAGCCTTCTAATTGTTCTAAATTGGCAGGAGCTTCGCCTGTTAGAGCTGTTGCAATTGTTCTACCTTGTGGGTCAAGATAACTTATACTAACCTGTCCATTAGGGTCTACTACTACATTCTTCTTATATCTTTTAAAATCTCCTACTTTATAACCAAACAATCTATTTAATTCTTCTTGTTGGGCTTGAGCATAAAAATAGTTCATTTCGTTTCCTTCACCAATTTGATGCGTTTTACCAACACCACCTTTTCTTCTAATTCTTCCTGTATTATCGGGAGTATATTCAATTTGAGAAAATGGATATAATTCTGCATCGGGAACAAAATCTTGATAATTGTTTGAAACATCATTACTTGGTGAATAATACTTACTCGCTCCTGAAGCTATAGACATTCCATCAATAGTTTCTGGAGCACAAACATCAATTGTTGGATCATCCCAGTCAAAATCATGGTGCGAATAGGATGCATCAGACATGCTTCTGTTCATCCTCTCAAAATAACTAATACCAGCTGTACCAATTGGAGTGGGTAATATTTCTATAGCTGGTCGCCCTTGATTGTCATAAATAACTTCTCCAACAATGGTTTGATTGTCGCTATTAATTTTAGTAACTGTTTGTCTGTTTCTTAAACTACCATCAAAATAGCTAACTACGTCTTTCTTTTTACCATCTTCAGCATAGCTTGCTTGATATTGCCAGTTTTTAGATCCGTTTTCATGTGCTTTCGAAATTCTTAACACATTTGGCCAATCTGCAACTGTTATATAATTTTTATTCGGTTTTTCTGTAGTCCAAGTACCATAATATATTTTATTAATATTATCCAAAAATCGGCCAACAGGTCTTACTCTATAGATTAAAAAACCCTTGTTAAAAATTAAAGGAATTCTATATTTAGTATCTTTAGTTTGAATTCGAGTACTGTTTCTTTGAAAATCAATTTCAGACAAATCAATATCTGCCGCAGTAAGTTCATTTGCAAAAACATCGGCATAATTGTCAACCCATGTCCATTCTAACTCATATTCTACTGGTTTTATATCTGCATTTTCTTTTATTACCCAAGAAATCTCCATTTCTTTAGCATCTCCAGAAATAGCATTATATCCTAAATTATTCTCTGTTGTTCCAGTATAATTTATAAGGGAATGGGTTAAATTTAATTGTGTGCTTGCTATATTATAATATCTTTCTGTTTCAAATGTTAATTTTACATAAGTAGAATTTTTTGTTTGGTCAAAGTTTGTAATAATAGTATTACTTGCATCATAATATTTTACACTTAAAATAGTTACTTTAGATTTATGTATACCTGGAAACTTTACGACAGCATAATCTTTGAGTTTATAATCATTGCTAATATTGTTATGATATATTTTTAAAGATCTATTTATAGCATTCCCTTGAACTTGACCTGCTAATGTTACAACAGTATTTTCAATGGAATAGTTTATTTCACTGTAATATATTTCCTGATATTTTAAACTGTTTTGAACTTCCTCTTCATATCCAAAATGTAGATATACTGCAGGATCAACAGATTTAAACTTTGAGTTATTATTCTCTAAATCATTAAATAATGGGTCACTTACAGAAGTTACTCCATTAGTTATTGCATTACCTCTTAAAATTGCAGATTCTGTAATCTCCTTCTGTGAGTATCCAGATAATGTGACTATTAAGATTAGTATTTTAAAAATAGTTTTAAACTTTGCCATTTTGTATCCCTATGTTTTATTTTATTGTAATTTCTCTTTGATCTTCTACAGTATATCTAGGATATTTTTTAGAAGGCTTTATTGTTTTGTTTGATTCCATTATATATTTTGAAACGTCAAAATAGGAATCCTCTATTTTATTGCGATTAAAATTGGTATAAATAATTTCTAAAACTGGTAAGTCAATATCTTGCTTACTAAAATCGGAGGAGAAATTTATAGCTGTATTATAATAGAATAACTGTTTTTGAATGAAATAATTTTTATTTATTTGAATTACAACTTCGGAATATTCTAAACCTGAAAAGGGTTTGCTCTCTAGGGTCAATTCCCAGTAATTCTTCTTGTCTGCAAAACTTTTTATTTTACAAAATTCTAATAATTTCTTTAACTCAAAAGCACTATTATTCATTGGTTCAGAAAATGACACAATAATTAATTCATCTGGATGAATTATATTTAAACTTAGCTTTTTACTTGAAATAAATTCTGTCTTGTCAATTTTTTGATAAATCTCATTGCGTTCATTCTTTTTAAAAACACCGCTATAGGTTTCATAAACCTGTTTGGCAGTCTTGTTTTTATAAAGATTGTACTTCGTTTCAAACTGTAAAGCTTTAGCACTAGAATACTCCGTGTTTAATTTGCTTAAAACCGTTTCTACGGTTTGTGCGTTCAAACTGAAGTTTATTAAAAATAAAAATAATACGATTCTCTTTTTCATTATTCTGCTTTTATAACATTTCCAGATCGTGTCTCTTGAATGGTTTTTATACCTCGAGATGTCTCTTTCTTAACACGAACTAATCCACCTTCATTATCATACTCATAGAAAGTAGAATAATTATTTTCATCTAATTCCGACATTAATCGGAAAGTTTCTGGGTCATATACAAAAGATTTCATGCTTCCATCTATTGGATGAATACGAACATCATCAAAATAAACTGGAATACTTTGACTGTTATTTACCAATGCTATCTCAATATATGCTGTGTTTCCAGGAATACTAATTTGCTTGAATATTCTTTGCCAACCATCAATAATGTCACCACTTGTAATACAATCTTCCGTACCAATTGAAATTTTAGCGCCATCCAAATAATTAACTTGAATAGTTGGATTGGTATAGCTCATAACTTGCTTGTTGATTTCTTCTTTTACCCAAGCACTAACAATATATTTTTTTCCTATTTCTGGTTTAAAATTCAAACAATCATTACACCCCTCTAGTGGAATTATTGCACCACAGCTCATACCAACTGGATCAACTAATGTAGTTTCTCCATTATTTACTGAAAAACTTCTTGCAATTAAGCCGTTAGAAAGATAATTTGGTTCATCATATAGAAAGTTAAAATCATCTGCGCCATAATAGTCATCTAGAAAATAGTATTTATCCATTATAGGAAATTGCGAAGATGGATAAGCCATTAAATATTTCAAGGACGTTCTTAAAAAGGAAGACACTTTTGCTGTAGCACTTGCTGTTTTGCTAAGTTCAGAATTAAAGTTAGGATCCTCGTCTGGACTCAAAGTTCGTGCTTTTGAAGTAGCGATATCACTATCTACATAAAATCCATCTTCAATTCCTACTACAAACAAATGTGGTTTTCCAGCTGATCCTGTTGTCGCTCCATTATTATTATTAAATCGCTGCATAGTTTTTAACAAACTACCTGCGTCTGTTGAAGGTAATGCAGTTTGGCAACCATCGGTTATTAAAATAACAAAGTCGG
The DNA here is from genome assembly GCF_021650975.2 of Flavobacterium jumunjinense. Classification (NCBI taxonomy): domain Bacteria; kingdom Pseudomonadati; phylum Bacteroidota; class Flavobacteriia; order Flavobacteriales; family Flavobacteriaceae; genus Flavobacterium; species Flavobacterium jumunjinense. The sequence goes on along the minus strand of NZ_CP091285.1, from coordinate 1,631,217 downwards.
GATTTAAGTCTGCTGCTTTCGTTAACCCACTATTCCAATAATCTGAATTTGGACTTACTCTATATCTATGTTCAGTATTTGGGTCTCCAGGAGTTACCTCATATTTTTTTCTATACCCATCTATCCATGCAATATACTGAGCGATGTTATTGCTTGAAATCCTTTCATTCAAGATAACATTATTTCCATTATTCGGGATTGAAGCATTAGTCCTAGTATCTGAATCTGAATCTGACAATCCAATTAATGAGATACGGACATCTGTATTTAGACTTACATCATTATTATCATCTAATTGTTTATTAACAAACGATCTTAACTGACTTCTAATTTTTCTTGCTTCAATTTCACTTATTGACCCTGATTCATCGACTACAATAGCAATGTGTCTTTCACATCTTATAGTATCTGTAGGACAGAAATTAATGTGTTTTATATAACCTTTTGAAGTATCAATAAACCCATCACTCAAATGAGTAATAATATTCATTTTTGTCTCACTATCACTATAACTTCCTATTTCAATATCCGTAACAGTATTATTACTGTTATTATATGGTATTCGAATATCAAAATCATTCGAATGGTCTGAAAATGAGAATCTTATATATAATCCTGAATTAGAAAAATTATATATCATAGGATTAGGATCTGTGATATAGGGAGCTAAATCATCTAACTGTGTACAAGTAAAAGGAGTACTTGCAGTTGGTTGCATAATTAAGTAATTCACTAAAGCAATAAACGCATTCTTTACAACTTGAGAATTAGGATTGTTTTCTGTACATGAAACTGGATTACAATCTACAATATTAAGGCCGTATGCAAATGAGTTTGTACAACCATTAGCGTCTGAAACGTTCAAAGATATTCTGTAATATCCAACATTTTGAAAAACTACGCTAGGTTGTGCTACATTAGAAGTTTGAATAACATTTCCATTTGAATCTTTAAATTCCCAATTATAGGTTAAATTAGTCGATGTAGTTTGGAAAGTAAACAAAGTTGCTTGATTTACACATGCTTCTATAACGGGTAATTTTGCTGTATCATTTTTAGTTGTTGATTTACTCATTGCATTATTACTCGCTACAACAGTTCCATTTATTGGTGTAGAACATGGGGTTGCAGGGCAAAAATCTATATGGTTTACATAATTTCTATCTGGACTTTCTATATAGCCATTTATATATTCTGTATAATAATTAGAATTAATATTTGGTAAAACATAATTAGTTAAGAATATATCTTGCAAGATTTGATTACTAAGCAAAGTAGTTTGAACATCATTTTGCATCCCATGATCGGCAAATGAAAACTTCATAAGTGAATTACTTATTGTGAAATTATATATTCTTGGATTTGGGTCAGTAATATAGGGAGAAAGCGCAACAAGTTCTGGACAATTATAGCCATTAGGCACGCTTGATAAAGATTTCAAATGATTCACTAAATCCACAAATAAACTTTTCACATTATTTGATTGGTTATTTGTATGTAAACAAGATGTACAATCCTCTATTACAATTTGTTTGGAAAAATTAGATTCACATCCATTAGCATCTGTTAAAACTAAATATATATAATATAATCCAGGGTTATTAAAAGCGAAAGTTGGAGTATTAATTTGAGATGTTTGTGTTGATCCATCAACATAACTCCAATTATAAGAAAATGTTGTTGAAGGAGCAGTGTCAAATTGAAAAGAAAAAAGAACATTCTCGCCGGTACAATAATTTGATTTACTTGTAATAATTTTTCCCGTTGGTGGTGGTGGACAATTAATCACAGAGAGTGTGATGGGTTCTCTTCTAAGTACTAATTCTAAAGCATAATTAGGTGGTGTAAGTGTTTTTGTAATATCAGGATGTTTAGATATGCAGTGATAAATACCTTCATCACTTAACGAAACATTTGATAGTGTCAAAGTACGTGAAGTTTCTCCATTAATGGGTTGATTATTTTTATACCATTGGTAGGTTTCTGAAACAGTGTAAATATTGTTTTCATACATTTTTAATACATATGAATTTCCTATTGAACCATTTATATTCAAAGGTGTGTCAGTTTTTGCTTGAGGTGCATAGCTCATCGCAACTGTTGGTATATTTACTTTATAGTGATTATATATTTCTTCGAAATCAATAAATTTAAATCTATTAGTATGTATAGCAAATGATTTAAGATTTGTTAAGTTTTTAAGACTAACGGGTAATATTCCTGATAATTCATTCTGATAAAGGGACAAATCTTGGAGACTTGATAAATTACCAATAGAGCTAGGAATGTTTCCTGATAATTTATTCCTCCTTAACCATAACCTAATCAAATTAGGCATATTATTGAATATATTAGGAATAGAACCCGTTAGTTGATTTGAACTTAAATAAAGATTAATTAAATTACTCAAATTACCAATTGATGTTGGAATCGTTCCTGAAATAAATGTATCACTAATTTGTAATGTCTTTAAATTAATTAAATTACCAATAGAACTTGGAATATTTCCAGACAATTTATTTACTCCTAAAAGTAAATTTGTCAAGCCTATAAAATCTCCAATTTCATTGGGTATTTCACCTTCTAAATTATTAGACCATAAACCTAAATGAGTGACATGTCCATTCGTTACAGTAACACCATACCAACCTGTATTAGTAGTGGCATTCCAAGAAGTAACTGCAGCATTGGGGTCATTAATTGGCCAAACCCCTTTACCTTGTGTTGTGTTTGTCCAATTTGCACCTCCTGTTGCGTTGTACAAAGCAATTAATGCATCTCTTTCTGATTGAGGAATAGTAGCTACATTATTAGTTATTTTTTCATTAATAGAAGAGAATGCAAACAAACTACTTGTTATTATAAAACAAACAGTACTTAAAAGTATTTTAAATTTTAAAGTATTCATTATTCTACTATTATTTTTTAGTTTGTATTGCTTTTGTGTTTTTCGTAACTGGTAATGGGTCATTGCAAGTCGCAATTTTCTTTGTTATAATAGCTTTTCTAGTTTCATTACCTTCACTTGGAGCTATTCGAATACTTCTTCTTCCTGTATGTGATTGTGTATTTGAAATACTGATATTATTTTCATCTAAACTTCCTTCAAAACTAAAATGAGATAATGAATCACATACCGAAAAGTCATAATCTTCGAAACCATCATAAGCTAATTCGTTATATCTTGTGTTAGAAGCAACTGCTAAAGGAAATCTATAATTATAACCATATAAAGCAGATGAATATCTATTTAAAGCATCTTTATTCTCAATTTCTTGACCATACGGATTATAATTAGTTACTTCAGAAGCGAATGTCCATTTTGTATTAGGGAATAATTCTATATCTGCATTACTACTCTTTTTCCATTTATTTGTTGCATCATAAGTATAGAAGGGATAAAAGTCTTCATAGAATCCAGAAACCCTTGGTGTAACATTTTCAGAATGATGTCTTCCCGTTAAATAAGCATAGGATCTTTTTGCTCTCCAATTTCCAAGAATATTGTATACATAAGGATTGTAAGTAGCTTTTAAAATATTGTCATATTCATCACTATCATAATCTAATTTGTCAAAATTGAACACTAATTCACCTTCTGAATTAAATCTCATTTGTGGTAAGTTACATTCACATTGTCCAGCCCATTCATTTGAATACTCAACAGCAGAAGCATTTATAATTCTATACTCTTTCCAATCGCTTGAATCAAACAAGTTTGGTTTTAGTTTATTATTTACAATATGACTTAATGGGTTTGTCATAGAAGTAACTGAAGCCATACTTCCCATTTGTAGGTTTCTATATCCAGAACGTATTACTTTCATAGTTCCATTTGTAATATCGTACTTGTCTACTCTCAATCCTTGTTTATCAATAAGTGTAATATTTCCATCATCAGCTACGTTAACTACCCAAGCTTTAAAAGGCCTTGGATTATCATCATATAATGGAGTTTCAAAGCCATTTTGTCTATTTTGTGTTAGCCACAATTCGTCTCCTGGCAATAAATACTGTTTAGCATTATGATCATCTGTAAAACGATATAAAGCGCTATTTTGATCTGGCATTTCTATGTTCCATTCTAAGTCTAAGTTGGTAACTGCTTGTCCCATTCCTTTATATTCTCCATTCCAATAGGCAGGATAGTTAAAACTGTAATATTTATCATTATATTCGTTTACCGTTTCTGTAACGAGTATTTGCCCTGTTTCTGCATCCCAAGCTAAATTTTTAGTTGAAACAACAGCACCAAGATCATACGCAATAGTTTCTCTTAAGATTCCAGAAGAATGCATCACTTTTGTTGTTACTGCAGTTTTTAACAGATCTTCATGCCTTGAATATTTTGGCAGTAGAACAGGTATTATTACATAAAGTGCTGCAATTGGAATTCCTTGCATATTAAATCTAACTCCATAAGTAGAAGTAACGGATTTGTTTTCTCTAAAATCATTAATTACATCATAATCTACTCCAACTATATTTTGTTCTACTACTCCTTCAGAATTAATCGTAGTAATCTCATTGTTTAATAAACCAAAATTATTAATATCTTCTTTAGTAGTATTGTCCATGTATTTATAATCTACTCCAGAAATATATAAGGTTTGCCCTTCAGCATATACTCTCTGGCTCTTCATTTTCCCATCCATATCATTTGTATGTATAGAAAAACCTTGGGACATTGTTAAATGTTGTTTCGCATTAATATTAAGTATTCCTGCTAAATTTGATTTATCATAATGCGATGATAACGGGGTGTATTTAACTAGTGTAGGATATTCTTTTGATGTAAAAAACTCTGTTACCACATGTCCGGTAGCGTGCTTTTTTACTTCATAATTTGTTTCTCCTATTGCTTTTTTTCTAGGTAAATTCTTCACGCTTACTCTTGAATAGGTTACTTTCGGTGAAGGAAAAAAAGATTCTCCTAAGGGTTCTTCAACATAGTTTTGTTCATCTGGTCCTAATAATACTCCTGGATTTTTTCGATCATAAAATGGTTGTACTAATGGATTTTCTTTACAACCTAATGGTTCATAAGTAGCAACACCAGATGTAGTGCTATTGTCTTTATCTCCATCTCCCGTATTATAACTATATTCTTGACCGTAAAATTGAGCATAAACATCATCATCAATATGACCAGTCATAACATCCCATTCATCATGTAGTTGCACTTTCTTTACTCTGCTTCCTCCTCCAATTTTTCTGTTTTCAGGGTGCTTCAAACGAATCCAAGATTTATTAGACACAAAATCACTTGCAATTCCTTTGTCTTCTAGTCTCCCATTAGGGCTTTGCGCAATTTGCAACACAGAAGGCAATGTTCCAAGCATTTCCATAACAATACTTTTCAAATCTTTTGAATCTTCATTGTTTGTTACCCCATAAACCAATCTGTTTAAATAAGAACGTCCAAATTGCCAACCTGCTTTCGAAATTGGATTTACCTTTTTACCTTTATTAATTCCGTCTCCTTTTGATACAAATTCAATTTTTATTGCAACCTCGTTTCCGTTAATTTTTATGCCATCAACGCCATCAATAAGTTTTAAATAGCCTGTAACATAATCATATTTATCTGTTCTATTTGCTCCTGGTAATGGATTAGGATCGGTCATGTTAACTAAGAATCTAAAATAGACAGGTTGACCAAACAAATCACCTATATATTTTTTCTTGAATTCTTCTTTTGAAACTGCAGTATTAGTTTTGATATATAAATATTCTGAACCAAATAAATTAGTTTGTGTAGCTTGTCCTGGAGTACCATCTCCAGCACCAATAACTTTAAACATTTGCATTGCTTCTTTGTCTTGCACAAAAGCATAATCGTCTGCTTCATATTCTAATGCTATTGTTCCTCCAGAAGGTAACTTTACACTTTCCAAATGCCAAGCTGTAGCATATTGATCTGCAAGCTGTCTGTTTGATTGGTCAACAAAGGGAAACTCTGTATTTGGCATTGAACCTGAAGTTGGGTTACAACTAACATCTGTAGGTGTTGGCTTATAATTCCCCCAAACATCATACGCTTTCATGTCATAACTATAATTATTCATGTAATTAAAAACATAAGGGGTATATTTCCCCATGTTTGAATCACGATACGTAAAATAAACTTTCTTAAGTGTTAGTTTACCTACATCAGGAGTGTTTTTATTCTTCTTGTAAGCTTCATAATTAATATTGTTTTCTATTCCAGAACAAAGTGTATAATTATATTCAAAATGTGCTACTTTAATTGGTTTAGCATCTCTTTGTAATTTATCGTATTCTGGTTTAGAGTAAAGTAGCACCTTATCTAATTTATATGACTTAGAAGCGTCACTAAATCCTCCATTTTCGTCTTTAACTCCAAATCCATCTTTACGTGCCGATATTTCAAAAATAGCTACGTGTGTTTTTGTATCTATTCGCTTAATATAAGACAATTCTTTTTCTCCGTATTGATAATTTCCTTTGTCGTCTTTTTTACTTGATTTTAATCCTTCATCATAGTTTGCTTTATTTTTACCAAAAGGAACTCTCCATTTGTATAACCCATCTTTACTCACATCGCTTTTATCATCGTAAGTGAATTTAGTGTAAGAACCTAAATCTCCATCCGTTGGCCCCACCTCACCATCAATATCTTGATAGTCTGATGACAATATATGTGTTAATAAATAGGTGTGAGCGTAATCGGGAGTAGTTACTCTATTAAAATAACGATCTCCATCTCTATCATTTTGAGCAGAATTATCACTATTGAAATAAGATATCAATCCTGTTGAACAATCACCATCATGCCCACTTTTGTTACTAACGTCAAAAGTAACCTCCTTTTTTGTGTGATTGTATAAAGCCTTTCCAAAAATGTATTGATCTCCACCATCTTTTATGATTCGTATTTCTGCAGTATGATGGTCTTTTGCATATTTACTAAATGATTTACTAAAACCATATTTTGCTGCTTCCTTGCGAGTTAATTTTTGAATGGCTTGGTTTCTGTTTACTCTTTCCGTTCTTGCAATTTTGTTATTTCCTTGTATTTCTGTAGTTGTAGGATTCTCAAACTTATAATAGGCTTGTGTTGTATTTCTTCCATACTCACCTCCATCAAGTGCTAATTTTATTGGGGCATAACCTCCAAGACTGCCCCTAAACAGATCATTTTCTTTATCAACATGATTCCCTCCAATATTTTTAAAATATACTTTTTCATAATCAGGTCGATTCCCTTTTTTTTCCAAAAAGCGATTTAAAGCACGATTGCCCCACAATTTTGTATGACTCTTACCAATAGTAACAGTAGCATCGAAACCCCATTCGTGTCCAGCTCCAGCTCCTATTTCAATACCTAGATTCCCTCCAAAACTTTTATCAACAATCTTATTATCAAAAACATACCCTACTTGACTGTTATATGGTCTAAACATTCCTGAAACACCTTGCCCTTCGATACTATAAATATCAAAAGTATAGTTTGTTATTGGTAATACATTTGTGAATTTATTTACCGTTCTATCGTTTTCTCTATTGAAATCTAAAATATCTCTCTCAGAAGCATTGTAGGTGTTTTCATATCCGAAACCGTTTTCAATTTTGTGTTTTTCAGAATCATGAATACCCTGTTTCGTCATAAATCCTGAAAATTTCGCACCAATATTTCCCCCGAATGCAGATGCGTCAAGATCTAAATTAAACATAATATTTGAAGATCGCATAGCTACTCTTTTTAATGGAGTATATGTAGCTATAGGATTATATGACAATCCACCTTCTGAACCTGTGGAAAAAGACTTTTTCTTGTTTGTTGTAAAGGTTTTTCTAGCACTTACTCCTATCGTCATTGATTCAATACCTCTTCTACTATTATAAGCAACTCCACCTGAGTAACCTAAGCTATAATCCTTTTTAGAAGTGCTACTTTGTTTAGCATTATAAGAGGCATTGGCTGATGCAGAAACCCCTTCCGTTGCAGATGTTTCCATTTGCATACCCACTGATAAAGATTCACTAACAGCATAACTCAATCCACCTGTAATAGAGAAACCTAAACCATCATAATTATTATGTTTTACAGTTAGACCAACGCTAAGTTCACCTTTTTTTTCTTTCTTTTTAGGTGTTTCTCCTCCCTCTGTTAATCCAAGTAAATCAAAATTAATTGTTCCATTTGATCCAATAGTAATATTGTCCTTCATATTATTCTCATAAGTCATTGGATCCCCGTTGAAATCATCTGGCAAACCACGCATTTGTCTGTTAATTTGACCTACGTTCAAATTCCACCCCAATCCAACCCAAGAAGCTTCTTGGTCCATTGTAACTCCTGAATTGTATGCTAAATTTAATGGATAACCACCCACATCCATAATGGGAATATTGTAGTTAAAATCTCCACTTGCTAAATCCACCATATCAGAAGTTCCAATTGGTGTAAATGAATTGAATTCTGGTTGTGAAGGTCCTTCAGTTAATGCATACATTTGCATAGGTTGCGTTACCTGAATCAACATCATAATGGCTAAATAATAGGCCAAAAATTTAGAAAACTTACTAGATCTAATCTGCTTCATAATAATATTTCTGTATATGTGTCTTTAAATTGGAATTTTAAAGTTCCCTTTTTGAATAATTTATCGTTGTATATTAGTTGCACTTTTTCTTCAGGATCAATACCTGAAAAAAACAATAAGACTTTTTGAAAAGGAGCAATTTTAAAATTACGTTCATAACTAACTCCTGTGCATTTTATAGTATCTTTTTTTGATGTAACTACATAAAAATCTTTATCTAATGCAAAAGACATGTACTTTACACCTTCCTCATAGGAAAGCGTTGTAAATTGTTCTTTCAATAAATCCTCTTCATCTTCTTGTTCATAAGTAAACTCTATAACGCGTTCCGTTTTATTTTCTTGGTATAGTGAATCAATTTCAAACAAATCATGATTACCTTTATCCTTAAGTAAATAAAACTGTATTGGAACTTCTGTCGCTGTGAATTTTATATCATCTGCTTTTTGAGAATGCAATTTTGATTTCCATCCTTTTTTTTCTAACTGAAAAAGTTGATAACGAATTGATCCATCATCAACTGGAATGTTTCCTTTGTTGTCTTTTCCACATGAAAAAAATAGAAGAATTGACGCTATAAAAAGTATACTTTGCCTATAATCCTTCATATTTTTTATTTACATATTGCAATAATTCTGCTGTAACATCAACAGATTTATCAGCATACAAAACATCACCCTGGTTACTAGAACCTATTATGAGTTTATAGTTTTTATCTTTTGAAAATTGTTGTGTATAGCTATTAATTCGTGTCCAAATTTTATTAGATTCTTCTTGCGCAAATACTTTATTAAAAGAGTCAAACTCCTCTCTCTTTGCAACAAATTCTTGCATTAAAATCTCCTTAGTTTGTCCGCTTAAATCTTCCCTCTGAATTTCAAGATATAAGCTATCGAGAGTTGCTTTCTTACTATTAAATTGCTTCTCACCTTCTTTCTTCATCTCTTTAGTCATCCTAAATCCATCGAATAACTTACTATTATCCACATAATAAACCGAATCTGACTTCGAAAAGAAAGTATAAAAAACAAACAACAACAAAAAGACCAATACTACTGTATTGATCGCAATTATAATAGGTAATTTTTGTTTTAACACTTTAGTTTATATAAAATTTATGCAAAAGTAAGAAAAATAACATTGTGCTATAGCATAAAAATTATCTTTTTTTTATAAAGATTTAATTTACAGATTATTATCTAACTTTTAATTTAATTTTAAAAAACTAATCACAAATTCATTAAATTTGCTTTTTAAAAAATAATAAAATTATGTTACAGGTAACTTACATTAGGGAAAACAAGGAAGAAGTTATCGAGAGATTAGCAAAAAAGAACATGGATGCTAAAGACTTGGTAAACTTGGTTGTAGAATTAGATGAAAAAAGAAGAACAACTCAGGTTGAATTAGACAACCTTCTTGCAGATTCCAATAAGTTATCCAAAGATATTGGAGCTTTAATGAAGGGTGGAGAAAAAGCGAAAGCTGAAATTCTAAAAGCAAAAGTAACGCAATCAAAAGGGAGAGTTGAAGAACTTAAAGAATTATTAAATAGTACTTCTTTAGAGCTTCAAGATGTACTTTATAAGTTGCCTAACTTACCTGCGAATATCGTTCCTGAAGGAAAAACACCTGAAGAAAATTTAAATATATTTGAAGAGGGCGACATTCCTAAATTACATGAAGGAGCTTTACCTCATTGGGAATTGGTAAAAAAATATGACATTATAGATTTTGATTTAGGAGCAAAAATTACGGGTGCAGGATTCCCTGTTTATAAAGGTAAAGGAGCAAAATTGCAACGTGCGTTAATTACCTATTTCTTAGATAAAAATACCGATGCTGGATATCAAGAATATCAAGTACCTCATTTAATAAATGAAGCGTCAGGCTATGGAACAGGTCAATTGCCAGATAAAGAAGGGCAAATGTATCATTCAACGGAAGATAACCTCTATTTAATTCCGACTGCAGAAGTACCGGTAACTAATTTATTTAGGGATGTCTTAGTTAATGAAAGTGATTTACCAATTCTTTGCACGGCTTACACCCCTTGTTTTAGAAGAGAAGCAGGTTCTTACGGAGCACATGTTAGAGGGCTAAATCGTTTACATCAATTTGATAAAGTTGAAATTGTACGCATTGAGCATCCTGACAATTCTTACAAGGCTTTAGACGGAATGGTTGAACATGTTAAAGTAATTCTACAAGAACTTAAGTTGCCATACCGCATACTTAGACTTTGTGGTGGAGACATGGGGTTCGCTTCTGCTTTAACTTATGATTTTGAAGTATTTTCTACAGCTCAAGACCGTTGGTTAGAAATTTCTTCTGTTTCTAATTTTGAAACATTCCAATCGAATCGATTGAAATTGCGTTTCAAAGACAAGGAAGGAAAAAATCAATTGGCACACACTTTGAACGGAAGTTCATTAGCGTTACCAAGAGTTTTAGCTGGTATTCTTGAGAATTATCAAACTCCTGAAGGAATAGTTATTCCAGAGGTTTTAAGAAAATATACTGGTTTTGATATTATAGATTAAACGTTAATCTTACTAACATAATGTACTAATTTGACGCAAAATGTGTTACTTTAGTACATTATTTGTTTCTAAATGAAGATGAAAAAATATTTTGCATTACTATTCTCGTTTTTCGCTCTAATTGTTTATTCTCAAAACGAACAATTAGCAATTGACTATTATGAAAAGGGAGAATTTGAAAAAGCACTTACATTATTAGAACAAATAGCTTCAAAACAACCCTCTAACTACTTTTATTTTCAACGTGTGATTGATTGTTATCAACAATTACAACAGTTTGAAAAAGTAGAAAAAGCAATTGAAGAACGAAAAGAGATGTATTATCAACCTTTACTTTTAGTAGATTTAGGGTACAATTATCATCTTCAAAATCAAGAAGAAAAAGCAAAAAAGCAGTTTGAATTAGCCATAAAAGCAATTGAAGAGCAACCCAACTATGCCTACCAAATTGGAAATAATTTTGAAAAAAAGGTATTAGTTGAATGGGCATTAAAAGCATATGAAACGGGTACAAAAGGAAATCCCAACCTTAATTTTGATTATCAAATTGCTTTGCTTCAAGGTCAATCTGGTAACATTGAATTAATGACAGACAAATTACTCGATTTTGCTTATCAAAGACAAGAAAATACTCCAATTGTTAAAAATTATTTGACTCGTTTTATTAGTAATGAAGCCAATGAAACATTTTTAACCTATTTAAAAAAAGCACTATTAATAAGAACTCAAAAAAGCCAAGATATCTATTGGAATCAATTTTTGAGTTGGTTATACATTCAACAAAAAGAATTCGGAAAAGCATTTATTCAAGAAAGAGCTATCTACAAAAGAAATCCTGATAGTTTTGACAATATTATTACATTGGCAAACTTAGCAATTGATGATAAACAAAACGAAGACGCAATTACTATTTTGGAATTTATTATTGAAAATGCAAACGACTTAGAGTGGAAGGTTACTGCACACACACTTTTAATGAAGATAAAAATAGATCAAGCCGAAAAGAGTGATTATCCTAAAATTAAAGAAGACTTAGATCTTTTATTACAGCAGTTCAATTTCAATCCATATACTTTAGATTTAATTAAACTAGTAGCTCATTTTGATGCTTTCTACATTAACGACACTAAATCTGCTATTTTATTGCTAAATAAAGTATTAGAATTGCCATTTGATTATAGAGAAAAAGCTAAATTCAAGATGGAATTAGCAGACATTTTGGTTTATGATGAAAAATTTAATCAGGCAATATTGTATTATGCACAAGTGGAAGACAATATGAAGAATGATGCTTTGGCACATGAAGCAAGCATGAAAATGGCAAAAGCTAACTATTATAAACAAGATTTTGATTGGACATTGCAACAGGTAAAAGTGTTAAAACAATCCTCTAGTTTGTTAATCGCAAACGATGCTGTTGAATTATTTCTACTCATTCAAGATAACTCCTATGAAGACAGTACAAGAGTTGCTTTAACAGCATTCTCTAAAGCTGATTTATTATTATATCAAAACAAAGAATCAGAAGCATTGCAGGCTTTTCTTAAAATATTAGAACTTAATAAAGGAAATAGTATTGAAGACGAAACTTTATTAAAAATTGCTATAATTTATTCTAAGAGAAAAGAACATAATAAAGCATTAGAATACTACAAACTGATATTAGATAATCATGCTGATGGAATATTTGTAGATGAAGCATTGTTTTTTTCTGCTGAAATTTATAGAAAAGAATTAAACGATAATGAAAGTGCAAAACCACTCTATGAAAAAATGATTTTCGAACATTCTGATAGCATTTACTTTATTGAAGCAAGAAAACAATTTAGGATATTAAGAGGCGATAGCAATACCTAGATTTTATAAACTAAAACAGTATTCAATTTTTCAAAACACCAAATTACATAAAATGATAATATACAACGTTACTATAAATATTGACGAAAGTGTGCATGACCAATGGTTGCAATGGATGAGAAACAAACACATAGACGATGTGTTAGCTACAGGTTTATTCATTAGCGCGAGAATGGTAAAAGTACTTGTTGAAGAAGAAATGGGTGGACAAACCTATTCCGTTCAGTATTTTACTGATTCTAGAGAGAAATTAGAAGAATATTACAAAAATCATGCTCCAAGATTAAGAAATGAAGGATTAGCTCTTTTTGCAGATAAAATGCTAGCTTTCAGAACTGAACTAGAAGTAATGAGCGAACATTATGGAAAAGAAAATTAATGCTTAAATTTGCATTTCCACTTAAGTCTTAATAATTGTATAATTAAGAGAAATTATACTTGTGCTTTAAACACACAATCTCTATCTTTTAAAAAGGAAACTTAGAGGAGCCAAAACAAAATTTATCAGAAGGTAAATAGAAAAATTCTCCGTTTCTAAAGGGAATAAAAAACAAAAAAAATGTCAGTAAAAGCAAAAAAACATCTAGGACAACATTTTCTTACAGACGAAAGTGTGGCTAAAAATATAGCAGACACTCTATGTTTAAAAGGTTATGAGAAAGTATTAGAAATTGGACCAGGAATGGGTGTATTAACAAAGTACCTTCTCGAAAAGCCAATTGAGACATTTGTAGTAGAGATAGATACAGAATCTGTAGCCTATTTAGAAGAAAACTATAAAAAACTAGAGAATCATATTATTTCAAAAGATTTTTTAAAATACAATTTGAACGAAATATTTAACAATGATCAATTTGCTATAATCGGAAATTTCCCGTATAATATATCAACCCAGATTGTTTTTAAAACATTGGAAATGCGAAATCAAATACCTGAATTTTCAGGGATGTTTCAAAAAGAAGTCGCTCAACGTATTTGTGAAAAAAAAGGAAGCAAAGTATATGGAATACTTTCAGTACTAACTCAAGCTTTCTATGAAGCAGAATATTTATTTACAGTAGATGAACATGTGTTTGATCCACCTCCAAGAGTAAAATCGGGTGTACTAAGGTTAACAAGAAAAGAAAATTACCATTTGCCATGCGATGAAAAATTATTTTTTTCCGTTGTAAAACAAGCTTTTAATCAAAGAAGAAAAACAATGCGAAACAGCTTAAAAAGCATGATTCATTCCGATACTTTAAAAGAAGATGTTATTTTCAACCTTAGACCAGAGCAACTTTCAGTAGAACAATTCATAGAACTAACCCAAAAAATAGCAGCCGATGGAGTTTAAAATCAGTAAAGAGCTTTTAGAGAAATTAGAATTTCTTATTCAAGAAAATAAAGAACAAGAAGTCTTAGAATTATTACAAGAAGTTCACTTTGCTGATATAGCCGAAGTCATGGGAGAAATGGAATCTCATGAGGCTATTTATATTTTCAACGCATTAGATTCTGAAAAAACAGCAGAAATTCTACTTGAGTTAGACGAAGAAGTTAGGGTTAAAATTCTAAGATCACTTTCCGCAAAAGAAATTGCAGAAGAGATTGATGAATTAAGCACGGATGATGCTGCCGATATTATTGCAGAACTACCACAATCACGTAAAGAAGAAGTAATTTCTGAACTTGAAGATGTAGAACATGCTAAAGACATTGTAGAATTATTACGCTATGATGAAGATTCCGCAGGAGGATTAATGGGGAAGGAACTTGTAAAAGTGAATGAAAACTGGAACGTATTAACCTGTGTGAAAGAAATGCGTGCTCAAGCAGAAAATGTAACGAGAGTACATTCTATCTATGTAGTAGATGATGACAACAGGCTTAAAGGAAGGCTTTCCTTAAAAGATCTATTAACCACATCAACTAAAACACCAATACGAGATATATACATACCAAAAGTTGACTCAGTAAAAGTTGATGCTGAAAATGTAGAAGTAGCTAGGATAATGCAAAAATACGATTTAGAAGCCATTCCTGTAATCGATGAGCTTGGAAGACTTGTTGGTCGTATTACAATTGATGACATTGTAGATGTTATTAAAGAAGAAGCAGATAAAGATTACCAATTAGCAGCAGGTATCTCTCAAGACGTAGAAGCAGATGATAGCATTTTAGAACTAACAAAGGCAAGATTACCTTGGCTAGTTCTAGCATTATTTGGAGGATTCATATCAGTAAGAGTACTCGGGTTATATGAACCTGCAATGAATATTCATCCCGAATTATTCTTTTTCACTCCACTAATTGCAGCTATGGCGGGGAATGTTGGAGTACAATCGTCTGCAATTATCGTCCAAGGTTTAGCAAATGATGCACTTTCAGGTTCTTTGTTTAGTCGATTATTAAAAGAGCTTTCATTAAGCCTATTAAACGGAACCATATTAGCCATTTTACTTATCATTGGAAGTTACTTTCTTTTAAATATAGACATTAAAACTGGAGTTATCGTTTCACTTGCGTTATTATCAGTAATTATAATGGCATCACTTATAGGAACATTTATACCTATCGTTTTAGATAAATACGGAATCGACCCTGCACTTGCAACAGGTCCGTTTATAACAACCAGTAATGACATCATGGGGATTATAATCTTTTTTTCTATTGCAAAAGCCTTCTTAGGGTTTTAAAATAAGAAATTAAAAAAGTAGGGCCGTTTAAAAATTTCCCTATATTTGAGATAACAAAACGTTCTTAAAAATAGCAAAAAAACACCAATTTAGAGTGCAAGAAATGTCAAAAAACGCAAAAAAGTGCTATTATAGATATTTAAATGAAGTTGTTAAGTATTGAAAATAGTAAACCTATAGTGATTTTGATTACTATCCTTTTGGTTAGTTACTGCCTGGTAGGCAAGGAAACAGTAAGGAATACCGTTATGACTTCCAAGGGCAAGAAAAAGATGACGAATTAAAAGGAGAAGGGAATTCTTTAAATTACAAATATAGAATGCACGACCCAAGAGTGGGTAGGTTTTTTGCTGTGGATCCTTTATTTAGGGATTATCCTCATAATAGCACTTATGCATTTAGCGAAAATAGAGTTGTTGATGCTGTTGAGTTAGAAGGGTTAGAAAAATTAATAGTTAGTGAAATTAATAATGAAAACAGAACAGCTAAATTAAGAATTAGAAAAGTAGTTTTAGTTGTTAATGAGGGAGCAGGTATGATTGAACAATATAAAAAGATCTCTAGTTCGAGTTTTGAAGCTATATTCAAAAAAGGTAATCGCAAACTACATATTAATGGAATGCTTCAAAATGGCGTACTACCTACTTTTGCTGATGTGCCACTTTTTTCTGGCAAAGAGCATCGAATAGAAAATAATATTTATGAGCTAGATATTGAATATGACGTTACCCTCAGTTTTGTTAGCAGTAGCGAAGCCGTAAGGCTAAAATTAAAAGATCCTACTCTATATTCTATAGCTTCGTTAGGAATCGCTAGACAATTTAGTCGTAATCCTAATACTGCCGCAAAGGCACAAGTAGATGGAGATCGAAATACTATTATTGCTAACCCGAGATTTTTTGGACCAAATCCTACTGGAAATATGGGACTTGTGGATGGAAAGCAATATACTACAGCTACCGAATCAATTGCTCATGAAACAGGTATTCATAATATGGCGGGGCATACTCACCCAATAGACCCAGAAGAAAATGCGGCAGAATATAAAAAAATAGGATTGAAAGGTTCTGTCCCTGGAAATGTATATCCAACAAAAGACGAAACCAAAATGATTATAAATATTAATAATTTAGAAATAAATGAATAAGCTAGAAAGGAATTTTAGAAATAGAAAGTTTTTATTATTTGTTTGTTTTTTTATAAATGTTGCTAATTCACAAAATAAAACTAATCAAGTGACCAAACTATTATGGGCTGAAACTTATTTAGGACATTATTCAGATAATGATGACACAATGTATAAAGGAGTTGGAGGGTTTGTAGAATGTTTTGACATTAAAGAAGAAATCTCTCAAAAAAGTTATGAAATGGGTTATTATGAAATTGAAAAGCTAAGTAATATACGTGGAAAAGATTCAACATATGAGAAATTAATTCACAATGATTATTTGAAAAATGATAAATTATTTAGTGAATTTTGGTATAATTATGAAAATTCTTTAGAAATAAAAAAGGTGATTTTTAATACTATTTGGGTCTATTTTTTATGTGAAGTAACTTTTGAAAAACATTATTTGGGGTTAATTGAACAATATGTCCCAATATTAGATAGTCCTAGTAAATTAAGTTATAGAAAAATTCAAATTCCAACCTATTTAATTAAGATAATTTCAATAAAACCAAATATAAAAGAGTAAAAACCCGACCCCCGCTAGCGCGAGCATCTTGCTCGTGCCTACAAACAAGGTTAAAATAGGTTTTAATAATTTTGTTATTTTTACAAAATGAGTAGAAAGTATAAATTTGCAGAGAAATCAGGACCCGATCGCTCAGGTATAACACAAACTGATTCTCAACGCAACAGTTAGCGCAGAATTGCATTCTGTGCCAGGATTAACAAAAGTTTAGCTATGAAATCAAAATGAAAAAAAACATTATACCAATTACATTTCTTTTATTTTCTATTTTTTCTTGTATTAACAAAAAATCTAATCAAGAAATTTTAAGTAACAATATTACAGTAAATCTTGATTTAAAGAAATCAATAACTGATACACTTGAAATAAATTGGACACGGAAATCACGAAAAAAATATTCATTTAATTATTTTTCCGATAATGTCGGAATTTGCAATCTATCAAACGATACTATTTTTATCCAGACCCATCAAGGACTTGGACCAAGTAATACACTTTTTATTTTGATTTCGAACGGCAAATTTGAAATCAAATTATTTGAACATGACTGTACGTATAGAAATAAATACAATGTTATTAAACAACGTTTGGTGTTAAATAAATCAAATTATAAAATTGATGACACATTAACTGGAAAATTATTTTATCAAGGAATATTTGTTTTGGATTCAACTAAAAATATTGTTGACACAACAACAATTTCAGGAAAATTCAAATTAAAAATCAGAAATAAAGATTTTGATTTTGACAGTTTAGAAAAGGAACGAAGATTATCAATTTTAAATAGCCCACAACCTGAAAAAATTAAAGAATTAAATTTATCTAATTGGAAAATAAATTTATTACCAAAAGAAATAAAAAAATTTAGAAATTTAGAAATATTAGACCTAAGTGAAAATGATTTGAAAAATGTAGACTTAAACATTTTATGTGAATTTAATAAACTTAAAACAATTCGATTAAACAATTGTAATTTATCAAAAATTCCAAATTCAATATTTTGTTTAAAAAATATCGAAGTTATTGAAATCGACCATAATAATGTGAAAAAATTACCTTTAAAATTATTCAAACTTTCAAATATTAGAGAACTTAGAATGGCAGATAATTTATTAACATCTTTACCAAAAGAGTTCTTGAATTTAAAAAAACTTAAAATATTAGATATTTCAAGTTTTAATGAAACAGTATATATTAAAATTTTACCTCCTGATTTCTTTAAAACACTAACAAATCTAACTCTTTTTTATCCACCACAGAATATGGACGAAAACAAATATCCTGAAATAAAAAATCTTGAAAATTATTAACTACAGCAAATCGAGGTACTGTCTTAAAAAACAAATAAATTTTCGTAATTTTACTCTAGCAGAAAGAGGACTTCAGGTGACTCTTTGCACGGAAGTTCTTCTAATATAGTCCTGGTTTTTTCTGGGACTATTTCTTCTTTTTCTAATCTATAATGTTTCCTTCGGAAACAAGCAGAAAGAGAGACTTAGACTCATCATTACCGGAAATATTATTCTCTTGAGGCTGATACGGTTGATTATTTTTCCAAAGCGTATAGATGTAGATTAACATTTTTCTCTGAACAACAACATATCCCCGCTACCGCGCGAATCCTTTCGCGTGGTTAACTTATCTCATCCTAAAATAAGTTAACTCTCAAGTTCCATTGGAACAACCCATGTTGTAACCCTTTTTTCATAAGTAGTCATTTAAAAAAAAGTTATACCATTTGTGATTTGAATTTACTGTAAAATAAAAGGATGATTTTTTTCTTGACATGAAATAGAAAATCAAAGCATAGCATCGCTACATTTTTATTTTATATTAAAATAGCGAGGAAAAAAGGGCGTTTTATTACAGTAAATTCAAGTTGTAAATGGTATTATTTATTAGAATAATCACAATAGTAAATAAAAAAGACTCCTTTTTATGCAAAAAACAAAAGCAATAGCACACCCTTTTTAGTAAAATAACAATAATTTTAAGGCATCTATTTTCAATACATCTATTTATTATATTTGTTTTTAATCATTAAAAATCAAATATATGGCAGTTAAAACCACGAGAAAGTACAAATTAAAAGATGTTGAAATGCTCACATCGGCAGCAACAATTATCGATAATGCAATCGCTAATAAAACAGTATTACAATCTAAAAGAAGCACGTGGACAGATGCCTTTTTCAACGATCTAAAATCGCAAATTGAGAGTACCACTGAAAACTTTTTAGGAAAAGACGCAGCAAAAGAAATGCGAGAAGCAACACAAATTGTAGTTAGCCTTCAAGCAAAAGCACAAAACGACCTTTCAGAATTTAAAACACAAATAGCACAAGATTTCAAAAAAACACCAGCAAAGAAAGACGAAATCTTAAATACACTAGGCTTTGCGGCACACTATAAAAAAGTAAAAACAGGAGACCAAGAAGCCCTAGTACAATTACTATATCAATTTAAAACAAATATAGTACCCGCACTTAATACAGAAATAGTAGAAAAAGGCATTGCACAAGCAACAATAGATGCAATTGTAGGTTATGCAAACACCCTAAAACAAGCCAACATTACCCAAGAAGGCAAAAAAGGAACACGTAAAGAAACAACAGAAGAAGCAATTGTTGCATTTAATAACATCTACGAACAAGTAATAAGTGTCGCAACGATTGCGAGAAATTTGTATAAAACCGAGAAAACAAAACAAGACCTTTTTAGTTTTTCAAAAGTAAGCGCTACAATGAATAGCAAAAGTACAACTTCAAGTACAACAGCAAAAAAAGCATAAATAAAAGGCAATCCTATATAATTGAGCTATCCATATAAAGCAACACACGGAAACACTATTAAGATATACGGAAGCTCAATTATACCCTACGGAAATTTCACTTTAACACAAGGAAGCTCAACTTTTACCTACAGAAAATCTACATTGAGCTACGGAAACTTCACTTTAACACAGGTAAGCTTAACTTTAAGCTACGGAAAATAAACATTTACCTATGGAAATTCTACTTTATCATACGGAAGCTTGAATCATACCTACGGAAACTCTATATTGACCTACGGAAAATTTTTAATGCCTTAAAAATTTAAAAAAACCCCAGCTGTCCGAAGAGTTCTAAATAAAATGCACACGCTCTACGATGGTCTCCCGACCTCGTAGCACAATAAAAAACAAAGCCACTTAGTCATTGCGAGAAAGAAGCAATCAAGTGGTTTTTGTTGTTCTAAATCGTATTATTTTACCAATATATAAGCTTTGACTTTATTAAAACACCTTAATTCCTCCATATATTTGAGACAACAAAACGTTATTAAGTATAAGGAGAAATTTTATACAAAACCACTACTTTTCTTTAAAATCAAATTGTAGTTGCACAGAAATGCTTTTCTGAATGGGTTCGCTAGTTTTCTTTTCTTGATTGTTTAAATTATTTAAGGACAGTCCTAATAATCGTACAGAATTCTTTAATCGCTCTTGATATAATAACTCTTTTGCAATATCTATTATCAAGTTTTTATCTGAAATATAATAAGGAAGCGTTTTACTTCGGGTTTGCAATGAAAAATCGGAATACTTTAATTTTAAAGTTATTGTTTTTCCTGCTATTTTACTCTTTTGCAATCGCTTTTCCAATTCGTTAGCAATGCTAATTATTTTATCTTCTAAAAACACTTCCGAAGATAGATTTTCAAAAAATGTACGCTCTGCTCCTATTGATTTTATGGTTCTATTCGGCTTCACTTGACTATTATGAATACCTCTGCATATTTGATAATAATAGTTTCCACTATTACTAAAATGTTTTTCTAAGAATTCAAGCGATTTTTGCTTTAAATCGAAGCCTGAAAAGATACCTAATTGGTACATTTTTTCGGTTGTAACTTTCCCTACTCCATAGAATTTTTTAATATCCAATTTCTCTAGAAAAGCTTCCACTTCGTCTGGATTAACTGTTTTCTGTCCGTTGGGTTTGTTATAGTCAGAAGCAATTTTTGCGACAAACTTATTTACTGAAATACCAGCCGAAGCTGTTAGCCCAACCTCTTCATAAATTTTTCTTCTTATTTCCTGAGCAATAAGTGATGCACTTGGATTATTCATTTTGTTTACCGTAACATCGAGATAGGCTTCGTCTAACGATAGTGGTTCAACTAAATCGGTATATTCTAAAAATATTTTTCTTATTTTACTTGAAATCTCTTTGTATCTATCAAAACGAGGTGGCACAAAAAGTAACTCTGGACAATAGCGCTTCGCTTGTACTCCACTCATAGCGCTCCGTACACCAAACTTACGTGCTTCATAACTAGCTGCACTTACTACACCTCTCATTTCGCTTCCTCCTACTGCTAAAGGTTTTCCTCTTAAATCTGGATTATCAAGTTGCTCTACAGATGCATAAAAGGCATCCATATCTATATGAATAATTTTTCGATATTGAACAACTTCACTCATAATCACAAAATTATAAGATATTTAGAAAGAATGATTAATTTTTATCTTTTAATGGAAAGAAAAAATTAAGTGGTGCGGTCTTAAAATAACTCCAAATGGATTTATTAAGCAAATAAAGTTCTGATAATGGTATATTTCTCGATCGAAATGCAAGAAGCATAGACAGAGTGAAGCTTATAATAAAGTTAATAAAACCAATACAAAACACACCAAATACAGCAACTACTACTGTCCAAAAGTCAATATTAAAGTTTGCTCCATATAACCCTAATGCAAGATTTCCACTAGCAAAAGTAATATGCCTAATATCAATATTCAGTCCTAAAAAAACACCTAAAGGACCTATACTACCTAAAAAGATACCAAACCACATATTTGAAATTACTCCTGCCCAATTTTTATCGACCCAATTTGCCATTTTCTGTGTTTTTAAAATTCCAAAAGTCTGTTTTAAAAATGGGTTTTCTTGAATCCTATAGGCAACTTGAAAATGTTTGTTTCTGTTTGAAATACTTCCAGAGATTATTCCTGATAAAAAAAGAAAAACTCCTGCGATAGCAGCATGTAAAAGGGCTAATGAATATATTGGATTCAAATCATTTATTAATTTTTCTGACTTTGAAACAGCTATATTTTGCCCTGTTAAAAAATCAAAAAACCAGACAACAAATATTGCTACCGGAAAAGCGATTAAAACATTGCCCACAAAAGCGATATATTGTGTTCTAAAGATTCGAGCAAATAATTTAGCAAAACTTTTGTGTTTGTCTACCAAATTAACCTGTTTTTTCATTCCTTCTTCTAAGGTTTGTGCAATAGTTGCCGCTGTCATTGCTGGTTGTTTAGTAGCCAAAGTATAGCCTAATAAAAAAATAACAACAAAGCCAAATGCATAATTGAAACTATATAAAAAAGCATGATTAAACTCTGATACTTGCAATTTTGAAAATAACAATTTAAAAACACAAAGAAAACCTACGATTACTCCTCCTCCCAAGGCTGCATACAACATTTTAAAGTATTCCTTATAACCATCTGTTATATATTTTTGTCCTGACTTTGCGGTGTGTTGTGTGATTTCATAGGAAACTAACTGCGTACTTTCCGCTAATAACTTTCTTATATTATTTTTATAGCAATTATACTTTATTAACTTTAACAATATTGAAATACTGTTTTTCAACTTGTCTTTATCTTCATCAACAATGACTAGAGCTATTAATTCTTTTAAACGCTCTAATTGTTGTCGAATACGCAATAAACTTTGATTTACAGATAATGTAATCCCATATTTTGAACTATTCAAAAAGGCTTTATCGATATATGCGTTACACTGTTTATGAAACATTAAAAATTGCTTTATAAACAAGTCATTACTTTGGACAAAATGATGCTTTGAATTCCTTAGACTTAATTCTAATTGGTTTAACTCATTCTCTAATGCTAAAAATGGGCTTTCAAGATTTGAAAATTCAGGCACCATTTTAATCACATCATTTTCTAATGCTCTACCACTCATTCGTTGCGCCAATAATTGCATCGCAAGAATAATTTCAGACAATGCTGTTTCGTCTTTTACGGTTGTGTAAATATCATCAAAACCAAGTAGTTTAAACAACAATACGATTTCGTCATACGGAATTGTATCAATCCAAACGGGGTCTGAACTAAGATAAAAAACTTGATTTAAAACATACTGTAACGTATCTTTTTCTGGTTGATAGGGTAAAAGTTTATCGAAGAGACGTGTTCTTATCTCTTTAAAAAATTGATTATCACTTATTATTCCAGAATCGGATAATAGTCGTGAAAATTTATTTTTCTTAATTAAAGTTTTAAGATACTTCTTAAACAACAAATTAAATTCTGAATGTACTTCCAAAAAACGAATCAATTCTCCTATAGAAATGACGTCGTTACTTCTTTCTTTCTTAGGTCTAAAAACGTGAACTAAATCAATCAAGAAAAGCAATTTATGATCTGCATATAAATTATTCTCAAAATGATTTTCAAACAATTCTTTTACCGTTGAACTTTTTTGAAATTGATGCCTTACATTCATAAATTGAATGAATTAGTTATTTTAAAAAATCATTTCTTATTTTAGTCGAAATTATAAAATTTCAGAATACAAATGATTGAAATAGAGAGAAAGTTTTTGGTAAGATCTAATGCTTTTTTAAAGGATGCAATTAAGTCTAATAGAATCGTTCAAGGATACTTGTCTAGCAATCCAGAAAGAACTGTCAGAATTAGAATTAAAGGATCTTGTGGTTACCTAACCATTAAAGGAATGAGCAATGCTTCCGGAATGAGTAGAATGGAATGGGAAAAAGAAATTTCAATTGAGGATGCAGAAGAGTTATTACTGCTTTGTGAAAAAGGAACAATTGACAAAATTAGACATGAAGTAATAGTTGGTACTCATGTTTTTGAAGTTGATGTTTTTAATCTAGAAAATGAAGGACTAATTATTGCTGAAGTTGAGCTTTCAAGTGAAGATGAAAAATTTGAAAAACCTAAATGGCTTGGAGATGAAGTTACGCAAGACAAACGGTATTACAATTCTTATTTAAGCAAGAATCCATATAAGAACTGGTAATTTACTTTTAATCGGACAAAAATAAAAACGGAACAGAAAGTATACCTCTTAATTTTCTTTTGATAAAATATTCTAAAGCGTCTTCTTTAGAATATTTTTCAAGAAAATTTATCCTCCAAATACGTTCTTCAATGTCTTTAAAATTGACTTCACAAAATAGAACTAGATTAATTTTGTCGTCTATAAAAGCATTTTGTTGTGCTTCAATCAGTAATTTTAACACAACATCATTAATTAACGTGTTTCTATTATTTGCATATTTACGCATCACTTTTTGATGGTATTTTCTTAAACTAATAATAAAAATAGGCTCAATACTACTTATAACATCTATCGTTTTTTTATAAACTAAAACTATTTTTTGAATCGGGTTTTCATTCGTTGCTTGTATTGTTGCAACTTCTTTTAAATAATTATTCCATAATAAATCTACTGCTTCAGACAAAAGCATTTCTTTGTTTTCAAAAAGAGAATAAAGTGTTTTTTTAGATACAGAAAATTCATTTGCAATATCATTCATCGTAATAATTTTACATCCTTTTCTAAGAAAATGATGTAATGCCTTTTCAATTATTTCAGATTTTTTATCCATCGTATTTGTATAAAAAAATCCTGCTTTCACAGGATTTTTTAAGAATTAATTACCACCTCCTAATGCCTTATAAAGTGTAATTACAGCATTAAGTTGTTTGTATTTATTATCGATATAGTTTATTTCAGTATTTAACGCATTATCTTTTGCTGTCAAAACTTCAAGGTAATTTACCATTCCGTATTGTAATAATTCATCAGAATAATCTGCTGCTTTTTTTAAAGCTTCAACTTGTTTTTCTCTAATCGTTAATTTATTTGTTTCATTTTCATAATTAGCCAAAGCATCCGACACTTCTTTACCTGCTACTAATAATGATTTTTCAAATTGCAAATAGGCTTTCTGCTGATTCACTTTTGCCACTTCTAAACGTGTTTTATTTTGTCTTTGATTAAAAATTGGTTGTGCAATTCCGCCTATAAGCGTTGCAAACAAAGAATTTGTACTGAACCATTCTTTTAATTCTAAACTTTGAAAACCTCCTGTCGCATTTAAAGTCAATGAAGGATAGAAATAACTTTTGGCAACATTTTTCAATTCAAAAGCATTTCTAAAGTTTAATTCAGCTGCAACAACATCTGGTCTTTGGCTTAGTAAAAAAGCAGGTAAACCTGTTTTGATTTCTGCATCAATTTTTTGATTTTCAAACAAACCTCTTTCTACGTTATTAGATGGCTTTCCTAATAATTGATTGAATGAATTTTCTAAAATTTTCACATTATAATTTAAATCCTCTAAAATAATTTGAACAGCATAAAGTTGTGCTTCAGTTTGCTGTACAGCAACTTCATTTACACTTCCTGCATCTTTCAAAGCTTTAATTACTTCGACACTTGCATTTCTATTCTCTAAAGTTGTAGTAACCACCTTAATCTGTTCATCTATAGCTAATATTTGATAATACAATGAAGCTAAATTAGCAACCAGTTCTGTTTGAATAGCTTGTTTGGCTACTGTAGATTCTAAATATTTTGCTGCTGAAGCTCTTTTTGTACTTCTTATCTTTCCCCAAATATCTGCTTCCCAAGATAACTTTGCAGAAAAGTCATATTGATCTATAGAACCATTAAAAATACGCCCAAACTGACTGTTTTTAGACAATTCCTGATGCGTTAAAGTAGCTGTAGTATTAATACTTGGCAAATAGCCTGCTTTACTTTGCTTTAGAGTGGCTTCAGCTGCAGCCATATTTTGTAAAGCAATTTTCATATCTAAATTATTCTGAATTGCTTCGTTAATATAAGCTTGCAGTTGTTCATCAGTAAACAATTTATCCCAAGACATCATCGCTAAAGATGTACTATCTGCTATTTGTTCTGTTCTATAAAGGTTTTCTGTATCTATTTGAGGTTTTTCGTAGTTCTTAGCTACAAAACAAGATTGCACAACAACCATTGTAAAAACTAAAAGACTTCCTTTAATTATATTTTGTTTTTTCATGATCTTATTCTTATAAATTTTCAGCATCTTCTTTAGTCGTTTCAATAGTTTTACTACTCACTTTTTCTTGTAAATTTTGGAAAACGATAAACAATACTGGTATTACAAAAACTCCTAAAATGGTACCTATCAACATTCCTCCAATGGCTCCAGTTCCAATTGCTTTGTTTCCAACTGCACCAGCTCCTCTTGCTAACATTAATGGCATTAATCCAAGAATAAATGCAAATGATGTCATTAAAATTGGACGTAAACGTGCCGTTGCTCCTTGCAAAGCGGCTTGCGAAATACTCCAACCTTTTCGTCGCGCATCAGCCGCAAACTCAACTATAAGAATGGCATTTTTGGCCAGAAGACCAATAAGCATAATTAAAGTAATTTGGAGATAAATATTATTACTTACATTAAAGAAATAGGCAAAAATATAGGCGCCAGCTAAACCTACTGGTAACGATAGTAAAACAGCAAACGGCAACATATAACTTTCATATTGAGCTGCTAATAAGAAATAAACAAATATTAAACATAATAAGAAAATATAAAGTGTTTGTCCGCCTGCACTAATTTCTTCACGAGTTAAACCAGAGAACTCATATCCATAACCAATTGGTAAACTTTGACTTGCTACTTCTTGTACCGCTTGAATAGCATCACCAGTACTAAAACCTTCATTTGGAGCACCTGTAATTTTAATTGAAGTAAACAAGTTAAAACGCTCTATGGCTTGTGGCCCAAACACTTTCTTTAATGTCACAAATTGTGAAATTGGAGCCATTTGTCCTTTATTATTTCGAACCATTACACTTTTTAGAGATGCTGGATCTGTTCTAAATTTAGGATCAGATTGATAAACAACTCTATATTGTTTACCAAATTTATTAAAATTAGAGGCATAAACTCCACCATAGTATCCTTGCATTGTTCCTAATACATCGGTTACTGTTAGACCAGAATTCTTAATATTAGCAACATCAAGATCAATAAGATATTGTGGATAATTTGGAGAAAACGAAGTGGCTGCATATTTAATTTCTGGACGACTATTTAGAGCCGCTAAAAATTTATTATTCACCTCACTCAATTCTTTAATAGTTCCTCCTTTTTGATCTTGTAACTGAAATTCAAATCCATTGGTAAAACCAAACCCTACTAATGTTGGACGACCAAAGAATAATACTTTAGCATCTTTTACTGATGATGCTCGTTTAAACAATTCTCCAACAACAGCCGTAATTTCCTGATTTGCATCTGGACGATCTGCCCATGGTTTTAATTTTACGATAACCATTCCGTAGTTACTACCCGTTCCACTAATTAAACTTCGACCAGAAATACGAAGTACTTCTTTGATTTCAGGTAAATCTTTTACTTGATTTTCAATCTGTAATAATACTTCTTCTGTTCTTTCTAGAGAAGTTCCAGGAGGCAATGATACATCAGATAAAATTGCTCCTGTATCTTCACCAGGTACAAATGCTTTTGGAGTAATATTTAAAAGCAATACAAATATCCCAGCAAAAACAGCTATTCCTAAAAATGCTACCCATTTACGTTTGATAAAAAACTCTACTGATTTTTTATATTTAGCAGTAGTTACATCAAAAGCAACATTAAATGAAGAATAGAAACGTTGTAAAACACCTTTTTTCTTTTCTTCTTCGTTATGAGGTTTTAAGAATATTGCACACAAAGCCGGTGAAAGAGTAAGTGCGTTAATTGCAGACAATACAATTGACACCGCTAATGTTAATCCAAATTGTTTATAGAAAACTCCTGCTGAACCACTAATAAACGAAACTGGAATAAATACAGCCGACATCACTAATGTTATGGAAATAATAGCACTACTAATATCATTCATAGCACTATGTGTTGCTTTCTTAGGGTCGTGTTCACCAGCTTCCATTTTAGCATGTACAGCTTCCACTACCACAATAGCATCATCTACTACAATTCCGACGGCAAGTACTAGCGCAAACAAGGTTAATAAATTAATGGTAAACCCAAATAAACTCAAGAAAAAGAATGTTCCTACGATGGCAACTGGTACAGATATAGCAGGAATTAGCGTTGATCTCCAATCTTGTAAAAACACAAAAACCACTAAAAATACTAATAGAAAAGCTTCAATTAATGTGTAAATAACTTTAGAGATTGATTCCTCTAAGAAATCATTTGCGTTAATAAGAATTGCATATTTTACACCTTTAGGAAAATTAACAGCCGAAACATCTAATACTTTCAACGAGTTTTCAATAACTTCTTGTGCGTTTGAACCAGCAGTTTGCGCAATAGCAATTGCTACGGATTTATTTCCGTTTGTTCTTGCACTACCGGCATAACTCACCGCTCCAAGTTCAATTCTTGCCACATCTTTTAACCTAAGAACTTCTCCACCTTCTGTTGAGCGAACTATAATTTGTTCAAACTCTTCGGTACTTTGTAAACGTCCTTTATATTTTAAGGCATATTGAAAAGATTGATCACCACTTTCTCCTAATTGTCCGGGAGCAGCTTCAATATTTTGTTCCGCCAATAATGCAGTAACATCAGATGGAATAAGTCCATAAGCAGCCATTACATCTGGTTTCAACCAAATTCGCATTGAATAATCTCTTTGTCCAAATATAACTGCATCTCCTACACCAGCTACACGTTTTATTTTTGGTAAAATATTGATATTGGCATAATTCTGAAGAAAAGTATCATCATATTCTGGGTTCTCACTGTATAAAGAGAAAATTAAGATGTTATCACTTTGTCTTTTTGATGTTGTTACACCCGCTCTAGTTACTTCTTGTGGTAACAAAGGTGTTGCACGAGATACTCTATTTTGAACATTTACCGCTGCTAAATCTGGATTTGTACCTAATTTAAAATAAATATTAATCGAAGCAGAACCGTCATTATTTGAAGTAGAAGTCATGTAAGTCATGTCTTCCACACCATTAATTTGTTCTTCTAATGGAATGACTACTGAGTTCATAACAACTTCAGCACTTGCACCTTGATAATTTGCAGATACTGATACCGTTGGCGGTGCTATTTCTGGATACTGTGAGACTGGAAGTGAAGTTAATCCTAGAACTCCCAAAATAACGATGATAATAGAAATCACCGTTGACAATACAGGTCTGTCAATAAATTTTGAAAACATAATTCGTAAGTTTTAAATTATTTTTTTGGAGTATCTAATTGTTTTAAGTCAATTACTTGTGGCTTAATTGGTGTTCCTTCAGTAATAATACCAACACCTTCCACTAGGAATTTATCATTTGTATTTAATCCTTTATCTACAACAAAATACTTTCCACCAGGAACTGCACGAACTTCAATAGGAACAAATTTCACCTTGCTTTCATTGTCAACTATTAATGCGATTCTTTTGTCTTGTAATTCTACGGTTGCATTTTGAGGAATTAAAATCACATCTTTCAAATTAGTTGGGATTTGAATAACTCCACTTCCTCCAGAACGTAATAGTCTAGCTGGATTTGGAAAACTTGCTCTTACATTAAATGAACCTGTTTGTGAATTGGCTTGACCACTAAATGTTTCTATTTTCCCTGACTCTTGATATGCTAAACCATTACTTAAAACTAAATTTACTGCTGGCATTTTTCCAATTTTATCTTGAAAAGTTTTTCCTTCAGCATTCATCATTATATCTAATTGCTCTTTTTCATTTATTGAAAAATAAGCATACACTTTACTAATATCTGAAATTCGAGTTAAAGGTTCTGCAGTTTGACTACTTACATAGCTTCCTATTCGAAGTGGTAGTGTTCCTACGATTCCGTTTACTGGACTTTTAATAGTTGCATAGTTTATTCTTGCAATTATACTTTGATACGTACTTTTTGCACTAGCTAAATTTGCTTTAGCTGTTTCTAATTGTACATCACTAATAATTTTACGTTCCACTAAAGGCATTAATCGATTAACTTCTACCTGAGCCATATCAACTCTCGCTTTTGCAGCACCTGCGTCTTGTGTAGCTGTTTGTGTCTCTAACTTGAACAATAATTGTCCTTTTTTAACTTCTTGCCCTTCATCTACATATATTTTTTCAATATAACCATCTACTTTTGGGCGAATGTCAATATCGGTAATCCCTTCTAGTTTAGTTGGGTATTCTGCAAGTAACGTAGTATTGCTTTTTGATACTTGAACGACTTTATAAGGCATTGGAGCATTTCCTTTTTTTTCATCTTGCTTTTTATTACAAGAGATTAAGCTAATTGCTAAAATTAATGCACTTATAAAATATATCTTCTTTTTCATTTTGAAACTATTATTTATTGGATTGGTTTTTTATTTCTATTTCTTTAAACTTATTTATAGTATTCGTTAAAAGTTGTTCCGCTTTTAACATATGTTCTTTATAAGCATAACTGTTTTGGAGGTTTATTTCTTCCTGTTTGCAAGAAATATTCTTTTCCCTATAATTGATAATTTTATCAATTAATATCTTTTCATTGTTTACTAATGTTAAATAATTCTCTAATCGTTCACTTAAAGGTGCTGCTTTGAAATACTTTTTCCTATCACCAACAATTGTGAAATAGTTAATTTTTTCCATTTTTTGAAGTAAATTCAAATTGGTAGAAATTGAACTTTTGCTCGCCTTCATTTTTTCAACTAAATCTTCAAATGTTAATCCACTCTTACAACCATCGATAATTAAAGTTCCTAAAATTCTTGCTGCCAAAGGTGGAATATTATAAAGTTGTTCAAAATGAACTCCCAATAATTCTATTATTTCTAGTTTCTCTTCATGCATTATAAAAATATTTTTTGCAAAGATATAGTTGGTTCACAAATCACCGAACTAAACGAACATAAAGTTTTGTTAAAAGTTATAAGCAAAAAAAATCAGCTTCTGCTGATTTTTACTCTTTTACTATTTCTATATTGACATCTAAATAGCCTCGATTTTTATTCTTTGCTATTTCCATAAAAGCTTTTTTTGACAAATCTATCTCTCTGCCTTTAACAAAAGGCCCCCTATCATTAATGACAACAATTACACTCTTGTCATTTACCGTATTAGTCACTTTTACCTTTGTTCCAAATTTAAGCTTTCGATGCGCTGCTGTATAAAGATTATTATTAAACTTCTCACCACTTGCAGTTCGTCTTCCATTAAATTTATCATGATAGTAAGAAGCATGTACATTTTTCTTAAATGATTCTAAAACCACTTGAGAACTATCTTGCAAAGTACTATCCTTAAAAGTAGTATTCTTTTTTATAGTGTCAAAAAAAATAGCTTTACCAATAATACACCTAGAGTGATTATTAGTAAAGCTACTTATAAAGATAAGAAGAAATAAAACACTTATAATTTTTGTAGATAACTTCATGTTTTTAATTTTCTTCTTGTATGTCAAATAATGTACCAAATTAATTAAACCAATTTGTCCAAGGTATTCTTGATAAAATTAAAAGGAATCCTAATGTGTAGAAAACGGCTATCTTCTTAAATTTACCATTATCACTTTCTTCTTTTTTATGCTTAGACCAACCTATTGTAATTAAGACTAAACCGATAATGTTAATTAATGGATGTTCCAAAGACGTTAATCGTAATGCTGAATCTTTCATTTGTCCTAAAGAAGAAGATCCTAAAGGAGATATGAAATATAAAATAAAACCGATTAACAATTGCATGTGTGCTAAAATCATAGCAAAAAGAGAAATCCTTAAGTCTTTATCTGTGAATCTTTTTTTAGAAACGATTCCCATAATTGCATTTAATGATGCAAGAAACAAAACTGTTAAAACAATGTAAGCAAAAATAGAATGTGCTGGTTGTAGAGTTGTATACATGATTGTAATTTTATAATGTTTATTAACAAAGATACTAAATAAAAAAAAACCGTTTAACAAAATTGTTAAACGGTTTAATAAATATATTGATTCTAATTAGAATTCATATCTTAAAGAGAAATTCCAAGTTCTTCCTAAACCGAAATAACCTCTATTATTCACTTTAATTCCATTATAAGTTTGATCCCCAACTTGCGCAACATTAGTAGTAGTTAAACTTGCTAAATAAATTTCATTAAATACATTATTAACGTTAAATCTAAATGAAACAGAATTTTTATCATCTTTTCCTACCAACATTTTATAAGAAAGTCCAGCATCGACTAAGTCATACTTTGGTAATTCTAAATTTTCTTTTACTGAACCAACATCAGAATATAATTTGTTATAATTTCTCCAATCCATATCAAAACTGAAACGAGTAAAAATTTCATATTTAATCCCTAGACCCCATGAAGTTTGAGCAGCACCTCCAACTTTACCTCCATCAACATCTTCTTTAACTTCATCAAGAACATTTCTATCTTGATCTCTTGTAACTGTAACTACATCTCCTTTATATTGCCAATCACCAATAGATGCGAACCCTCTTAAATCAAGTTTTTGAGTTGGTCTAGCTGTAAAATCTAATTCAACACCTGAATGTAATTGTTCAACACCTTGATTAGTAACATAATATATATCGCCTTCATTTAACGTAGTAGAACCTATCACTTGACCAGCTGTAGCTGTATTAGAGCTAGAAGTAACTCTATCTTTCCAAGATGTTCTGTAAGCATTTAAGTTAGCTGAAAAATAAGAAGAGCTAAAACTATATCCTAATTCAAGACCTAATATTTTTTCATTTTCCGTTAATGGATTTACGTCATTTCCAAAATTTAAATAAATATTATCATGATATGGTTGACGAGAATAATACCCTGCATTTCCATAAACAACATTTTTTTCATTAAATCTATAAGCAAGACCTCCTTTAGCGTTATAACCAACATTATTAACATTTTCTGATTTTTCATTTTCAGGTAAGTATTGATACCTATCCCATCTTACGTGTGATTGATTAGATATTGCTCCTTGAAAGAAAGCAGAAAATTTATCATTTGAGTATTCAAGTTGAGAAAAGGCACCTCCATAAGTAATTCTTTCATCATAATCCCAAGCATATCTTTCTCCTGTATCTGCATAATTAAACAATGCATTCCACGGATTAGAATCAAAAGTCGCTGATATTTGATTATTAGGTATATTAACATTGTTAGTATCTAGATAATACTCCGCACCTAACAAATCTGTTATTTGTCTGAAATGAATACCTTTATATGTTCTTACATCTAAACCTGCATTAAAAGTAAGCACGTCTGATAATTTAGTTTCAAAATTTGTAATTAAACCATACCATTCATGACTGTTAACTGAGTTTCTTAAAGCGTAAGTAGATGCCCCTGTTGGACTTGCTATATTGTTTGCATAAATCTGTTCAAAATCAATTTGACCATCTGCAGTTCTTATTCTATTACCTACACTTCCTACACTTCCACCTCTTCCCCATGAAGCATAAATAACAGTAGATAATTTTGATTTATCAGAAATTGAAAAATCCCAGTTTAAATTAGCTACTGGTTTGTGATAATAATTCGCTACTTCACTTTTAAATTCTCCGTTTGAAATACCCCAGTTACCATTAAATTTTCTGCCTTTTTCTAAGAAAGTACTTATACTTTGAGAAAAACTTTGATTATGATATTGAGGAGCACCAGTTAATAAAAAATTAAAATTATGTTTATCACTAGGCTTATATCCTACTGAGATGAAATAATTTTGTCCTTGGCCTTGAGTTCCTATTGTATATCCTTCACCTTGCCAATGAGACATCATAATACTCATTCCCCATCCTTTATCGTTTAAACCTGTATTATATCCTGCTAACGTTTTAAAATAGCTATTATTTGCAACACCTAATGAAGCAAAACCACCTTCTTTTTTATCTGTAGCTCTCGTTACAATATTAATAGTTCCACCAACAGAAGAAATAGCTAATTTCGAAGAACCTAAACCTCTTTGAATTTGAATTCCATTAGCAATATCTGTTAAGCCTGACCAGTTTGACCAATACACTAAACCGTCTTCCATACCGTTTACTGGCTGTCCATTAATTAATACCGCAGTATTATCTTGCTCGAATCCACGAACTCTAATATTAGAATCCCCATATCCTCTAGATTGGTCTGCTACATAAACAGATGGCGTATTAACTAAAGCTTGTGTAATATCAGAAGTACCTACCTTAGCCTGAATCTCTGCAGCTTTAATCGTTGAAACAGCAATTGGTGTTTTTCTATCTGAAGCCAAATCAATAATACCTGTACCTACCAATACAATCCCTTCTAATTGATTTTCATCAGCAGAAAGCATTATATTACCCAAATTCACACTACTACCTGTAACTGTAAATGGAATTGTTTTTGTTTTAAAGCCTAAGTAAGAAACAACAATCTCTCCTGAAGTTACAGAAGTTGAAATTGTAAATTTACCATCGAAACCTGTTGTAGAACCATCTTTTGTTCCTTTAATAACAACGTTTGCTCCTGGTAAAGGCTCATTGAAACTTGCATCAACAACCGATCCTGATACTCTCGATTGAGAAAAAGCAGTAAGGGTTATTAGAAAAAAGAACCCGAAAAATGTTAGTTTATTAAAAATTTTCATCTGTTATGTGATTTTTTTGCAAATTTCACACTTAAGACTCTTTTCAATGTTAACTTAATGTTAAATTTTACGATATCCTTAACATTTACTTATTTACGAACTTTGTTATACATTTATTAGCAATATATAACAAATTGGCATATAAGTTCCTTATTATCTATATAATTTAAGAAATATATTTACGTAATAAGAAATTTGTTGAGCTATCATGAGTGTTAATTTTTTTGTCATTCAACTCGGTTAGAATAGAATTCGCTAATTGCTTACCTAATTCTACCCCCCATTGGTCGTAACTAAAAATATTCCATACAATTCCCTGAACAAATATTTTGTGTTCATATAATGCCACTAACGCTCCTAAACTTTCAGGAGAAAGCTTATCAATCAATAAAGTATTTGTTGGTTTATCACCTTGAAAAACCTTAAAAGGCAATAGGTAATCTGCTCGCTCAGAAGACATACCCGCTTCATTTAATTCTTCTCTTACTTTATTTTCATTTTTACCCATTAACAAGGCTTCTGTTTGCGCAAAAAAATTGGACATTAATTTGTCATGATGTCCCTTATTTCCATGTAACGATTTCTTGAACCCAATAAAATCGGTTGGAATTAACTTAGTCCCTTGGTGTATTAGTTGAAAAAAAGCATGTTGTGAATTTGTCCCTGGCTCTCCCCAAATTATAGTTCCTGTTTGATAGTTAACTAGTTTTCCATCTCTACCAACACTTTTTCCATTACTCTCCATTATACCTTGCTGCAAATAAGGTGCTAATTTTTGTAAATATTGCGTATATGGAATTATAGCTTCTGTTTCTGCATTAAAAAAGTTATTATACCATATACTTAGCATTGCTAAGATAACTGGAATATTATCTTCAAATGGAGCTTCTTTAAAATGATTATCCATTTTATTTGCCCCTTTTAGTAATTTATTGAAATTATCATAGCCAACTGACAAACTTATACTTAGCCCCACAGCACTCCACAATGAAAAACGTCCACCAACCCAATCCCACATCGGGAAAATATTTTCCTTGGCGATACCAAATTCAGTAACATTTTTTATATTTGTCGAAACAGCAACAAAATGTTTAGCCACATCTTCTAGCTTAGCTTCTTGCAAAAACCATTCTCTTATAGTTTCTGCATTAGACAGTGTTTCCTGTGTTGTAAAGGTTTTTGACACAATTACAAAGAGTGTCGTTTCTGGATTTATTTTCTTTAATACTTCATTTACATGATCTCCAT
This sequence comes from Flavobacterium jumunjinense, assembly GCF_021650975.2. Taxonomy (NCBI): domain Bacteria; kingdom Pseudomonadati; phylum Bacteroidota; class Flavobacteriia; order Flavobacteriales; family Flavobacteriaceae; genus Flavobacterium; species Flavobacterium jumunjinense. Next base: position 1,594,988 of record NZ_CP091285.1, on the reverse strand, counting down.
CTACATTGGATACAAAATGAACATTTAAATGATTTTTATAATACTGCAATCCTTCAACAATCATTGCCGGACCAAGATCTGAACCTCCAATTCCAATATTCACTACATCTGTAAACGATTTACCCGTAAAACCTTTTCGTTTTCCTTCAACTATTTCATTTGTAAAAACCTCAATACTTTTCTTTACTTCAAAAATCTCTGGAACTATATTTTTCCCTTCTACATACACCTTCTCATTTTCCGTTGCTCTTAAAGCAGTATGCAATACAGCTCTGTTTTCTGTCTGATTTATTATTTCTCCAGAAAAATAGCCTTCGATTGCTTTTTTTAATCCTATTTCATTAGCCAGTTCTAGCAATAAATCAATCGTTTCTTGTGTGATCTTATTTTTAGAATAATCTACAATAAAATCATTCCATTCAATATGAAACTTTTCAGCTCTTGCACTATCCGAAGAGAACATTTCTTTCATTGAAAGGTTCTTAATTTCTTCAAAATGCGCTTCTAACTTTTTCCAAGCTACTGAATTAGTAGGATTATTTATTGCTAATGCCATTATTTCTTAAATTTTACTTTTATTACACTATCAAGTTCTTTTCGAAGTGGCTCAATATGTTTTAAATATATTGTTTTATCCTTGTCATTCATGGGTTCTGCATTAGGTAACTGCTGACGAAATGGATCAACTTGCACACCATTCTTCCAGAACCTATAACAAACATGTGGTCCTGTTGCTAAACCAGTACTTCCCACCTTCCCTATAACTTGCCCTTGAGAAACGTGCTGTCCGTTTTTAACTAATATTTTTGACATGTGTAGGTATTGCGTTGAATAGGTACCATTATGTCTAATCTTAACATAGTTACCGTTTCCAGAGGTATAACCTGCTCTTTCTACCACACCTGTAGCTGTCGCTTTTATAGGCGTTCCATGTGCCGCCGCATAATCTGTTCCATTGTGTGCTTTCCATCTTTTCTGAACAGGATGAAAACGTCTACCAGAGAAACGAGAAGATATTCTAAAATAATCCAAAGGGGATTTTAAAAACATACTCTTAAGTCCATTTCCTTTTTCATCGTAGTAATCTGGATAAGCTTGCTCTGGTTTTAACTTATATGGAAATGCATAATAATCATTTCCTCTATGTTGAAAATAGGTAGATTCTACACTTTCAATTCCAACATAAATTGAATCTTCAATATATCTTTCATTTATTGTGACAGAGAATTTATCACCTTTCTGTATTTTAAAGAAATCTATGGAATACTCATAGACTTTAGCCAACTTTGTAGCAAAAGCTTGGCTTACGCCTTGTTTAGAAAGCGTTTCAGACAACGAACCTTCAATTTCCGCAGCAATTGTTCTTCTTTTTAAAGACGTTGGTTTCTTTTTATTATTAACTTGTACTGAGTCTCTAAAATCGATTACAGCATATTCAATCTTGTTTTTTACATAAACAAGAGCATTTAGCTCATTAGGTTTCTTCTTATCTAAAAATAACAAATACGGCTTTCCTATTTTTATCATTCTAGGGTTGAATGAATCTTTTACTTTTTCAACAGCATCAAAGGTTCTTAAACTATCTGGCAAATCAAATTTACCAAATATTAAACTTAAATTATCACCTGATTTGATGGTGTCTCTTATCACTTTATAATCATTAAAAACAAATCCATATTCTTTAACAATAGGCTCTGTATTAACTTTAACTTTTGGTTTCTTAACTTCTTTTTCTTTTACATCATTACAAGAAATGAATAAAAACAATGATAAAAATAGTAGTGGTAGGTATTTCAATGTAGCAGTATTTAAATAATTTTATAATTCTTCTCCCCAGTTTTCTAATTCTTCTTTAGACCATAATTCTGGAAAGAATATTCTCTTTTGATATTTTGGAAGCATATATTTTTTCCAGTCACTCCCTCCAGTTGCTTCATGATTACCTGGGACACTTTCAATATACTTTTTAGCTGCATTAAAATGCCCCATCACCCATGTAATATTTATAGTTTTATCAAGGTGTCTCATTGCATTAATAAGGCTTTCACTTTTTTGAGATTCCTCTGGAAGTTGTTTGTATTTTCTCCATAAATTTATGGTATTATACTCTTCCATGAAATCTAAGAATTCCTTTTTATACTTATTTTCAAATTGCTTCAACAAGTATGATTTTTCTCCTGTTTTATAATCTTTTCCTGCGGCTTGCCAATACAAGTGTTCAAATGCATGTTCATAGGGAGTATTTCTATCAATGGTAGCTCTAAAGCGATAGTCAATAAGATTTATTAAGTCTGTTGATGCAAATTCAATTAATCTATATTGAGCACTTTGAAATCCACTTGCAGGTGTTAATGTGTTTCTAAATTTCAGATACTGCTCTGGTTCCATTCCGTCTGTCATTATTGTAAACGAAGTCGTTAACATATCGAAATATCTACTTATTCTTCCTAATCTTTCTTCAAAGAAGTTAGTTGTTGGTTTTTCCGTATGCGCTAATTGATCAATTTCCCAAAGAATCATTTTAAACAATAACTCGTTAACTTGATGATACATTATAAAAACCATTTCGTCTGGCAATGTTGTTCTTTGAATCTGTAAGTTCAACAAAGCATCAGTCTGAATATAGTCCCAATAAGTTATGGGTTTCGACCACAACAAACCCTCAAGATGAGTATCTGTGCTTTGGTTTATTGCATTGTATTTTTTTTCAATTTGTTCTAATTGATGAATTCTTTCGGGTGTTATTTCCATTATTTGAAATTAATCGCGTGTTTTAAATTACTATAACTATCTAAATCTGCTTTTAACGAACCTACAGCTAAACTCGCTTTTACACGAACAGGTATTTTATTGTCGTCATTTGAAATCCAAACTGTTAAACTCTCCTCTTCTTTAAAAACTCTACCTGCTTGAACATAAGGACGGAAGATTTTACAAGAAATTTTCCCAAATTTAGTTTTTATATTTTCTTCACCAAGATATTTTAACTTAAACTTTGTAGTTTCATCATCAAAAAACATATCTATTGCGATAGATTCTCCATTTTTTAAATTATCTACTTCTGGATGATTTCTTAAATAATAAAAAGCAGAAACAATGTCTTGCACATTTTCTGGTACTGAAAATGTATTTTCTGTATTGTTTTTATAATCTTTAACTCTAACAGTACTATTATTTTGATTAAAAAAACCTTCTTGATATTTGGTATAACCTCCTTCATCAATTTTTCTTAAAAACTGATAAGGCCTACCTGTTTCTTTATCAAAAAAACTTTGATAATCATCTTTAACTTCAAAGAAAAATTTAGCCATACCAACTGTCCAGCCTTTTCCTTCAACATGATGTACTTTTCTATTATTACGAGTTGATTCCTTAACTTCTAATGAAGCGAATCCAGCATTTACCAATCCGTAATGTATTCTGAGCTTTATAAACTCTCCTGTTCCAAAAGATCTTTCCTTCTCTACGAATGAATTTGTAGTAACAAAAACGACTAAAAGTAAAATAAGTTTTTTCATAATCTAAAGTTTTTTTAGAATGTAAATGCAATTTCTGTTCCAAAAATAAGAAACAAAAAAACCCAGTCAAAATTATGACTGAGTTTTTATGCTATTAACCAACCAAAAACTATAAATTATGAAAATTTACTAACAAATTAAAAAGGCTCTAACTACCTCTTTTTTGCGAGTGCAAATGTATATAGTTTTTTAAATATTTCTCACCAAAACAACAACTTTAACCATTTTAACAGAAATATCTTTAACGAAATTGATTATTTTTTAATAATATAAAAAAATATTGCTTTTTTATAATGTACCTCGCAATGCTTGTTCTCTTTCAATTGACTCAAAAAGTGCTTTAAAGTTACCTGCACCAAAACCTCTAGCTCCCATTCTTTGAATTATTTCAAAAAACAAGGTTGGTCTATCTTCAACAGGCTTAGTGAAAATCTGTAGCAAATATCCTTCTTCATCTGCATCTACCATAATTGATAATTTTTGCAATTCGCTGATGTCTTCTTTCATCATGTCACGGTGCACTCCTAATCTTTCTGGAATACCATCGTAATATGCTTGTGGTGGTGGTGGCAAAAACTCAATACCTCTAGCCTTCAATTCACTAACCGTTTTTATAATATCATCTGTTGCCACAGCAATATGCTGAACACCTGGACCTTCATAGAAATCTAAATATTCTTCAATTTGAGAACGTTTATTTCCTTTTGCAGGTTCATTAATTGGAAACTTAACTCTTCCATTACCATTACTCATTACTTTACTCATTAAAGCTGAATATTCCGTATGGATTTGTTTATCATCAAACGAAAGGAAGTTCTCAAACCCCATAACATCTTCATACCATTTTACCCAAGTATTCATTTCTCCCCAACCCACATTACCAACCATGTGGTCAATATATTTCAAGCCAACACTTGTAGGGTTATAATCTGATTTCCATTCTTTAAACCCTGGCATAAATGTACCACTATAGTTTTTACGTTCAACAAACATATGAACTGTTTCACCATAGGTATAAATACCTGCTCTAATTACTTCTCCATGCTCATCTTTTTCAACTACAGGCTCCATGAATGATTTTGCACCACGCTTTGTAGTTTCTTCATAGGCACTTCTAGCGTCTTCTACCCACAGTGCAACTACTTTAACACCATCACCATGCTTAACAATATGATCATTAATTGGAGATGAGCTATTTAAAGGAGTTGTTAACACTAAGCGTATTTTATCTTGAACTAACACATAGCTTACAGAATCTCTAGAACCTGTTTCCAATCCTCTATAGGCTAATGATTGAAATCCGAATGCTGTTTTGTAGAAATGAGCAGCTTGTTTTGCGTTACCTACATAAAATTCTACATAATCTGTTCCTAAAAGGGGAAGGAAATCTTGCGCTCCTTCGAATATTTTCTCTAAACCGTAGTTTACTGATTTTACTTCTTTACTCATAATAATATATTTTGTGAACAATAAGTGTTCTTAGTGTTGTGTTTATTAAATTAATCTAACCAAGATTGATAATACTTCTCATCTGCTATTTTCATAGCTTCTTCTGTAACCATTAATGGTTTAAAAGTATCGACCATAACTGCTAATTCTTGTGTTTCTGTTTTACCAATGCTTCGTTCTGCTGCTCCAGGATGTGGTCCGTGAGCAATTCCAGCAGGATGCAAAGATATATGACCTGCTTCGATGTCATTACGGCTCATAAAATCCCCATCTACATAATACAATACCTCATCGGCATCTATATTACTATGATTATACGGTGCAGGTATCGATAATGGGTGATAATCATATAGTCTTGGCACAAAAGAACAAATTACAAAGGCATTTGTTTCAAAAGTTTGATGAATTGGTGGTGGCAAATGAATTCTTCCTGTTATAGGTTCAAAATCATGAATTGACAACGCATAAGGATAATTGAAACCGTCATATCCAACAACATCAAATGGATGTGTCGCATATATCATATCAAAAATTTCATCTTTCTTTTTAACTTTTATAAGAAATTCTCCTTTTTCGTTATTCGTCTCTAATTCATAAGGACGTCGAATATCTCTTTCACAATATGGAGAATGTTCTAACAATTGACCAAACCAGTTTCGATATTGTTTTGGAGTATAGATTGGCGAATGAGATTCAACTATAAACAAACGGTTGTCTTCCGTATCAAAATCTATTTTATAAATAATTCCTCGCGGAATAATTAAATAATCTCCATACTTAAAATCAAGATTTCCGTATATGGTTCTTAACTTACCCGTTCCACGATGAATGAAAATCATTTCATCTGAATCTGTATTTTTATAAAAATATTCAGTAGTTGATTTTTTTGGTGCTGCTAAAGCAATATGACAATCTGAATTGGTTAAAACAATTTTTCGACTCTCTAAATAATCATCTTGAGGTGCAACTTGAAAACCTCTCAATCGATAGGACTGAATGTTGTTTTCTTTTGCTATTTTTGGCTTAATACTATATTGAGCTTTAATTTCTTTAACCTGTGTTGGTCTATGTTCGTGGTATGAATTTGTAGACATTCCGTCAAAACCAACTGTTCCAAATAACTGCTCGTAATATAAATCGCCGTTTGGTTTTCGGAATTGTGTATGACGTTTCGGTGGAATTTCTCCTAATTTATGATAAAATGGCATAATTTTTAATTTTAAAAATTTAACAATAAACAAATGCAAAGGTTATAAACATCTGCATTGACTAATTTGCACAATTATGCTACTCATTCAGGATTTCTCTTGATAAGGAATTTGAGGTGCGATAACAATTCTGACCAATGTAATTTCATAATTATACAAATATCGTAAATATTTTTCAATTTTTAAAACCAAAAACCAACTGTAAACCAAGTATGATGATCGCCAGTTTCTGGAGACCAAGAATGCTTTATTTCTAAAGGTCCAATTAACGAATCATATCCATACCCAAAAGCATAACCACTATAATTTGGTTTTGAGAACCAACCTTCTAAGCTTTCAAATATTGCATATCCAATATTTGCATAATTTCCATTAAAATTAACGTGATGTTTCTTATAAAACTCATAATCTAATTCGAATGTCCCTTTTACATAACTATCTCCTATAAGCCCCACAAAGTCATACCCATAAAACGGTCTTAAATTATTAATAGGTGCAAAACCATATCCTCCAAGTGCAAAGTCTAAATAATTCGCCCTGTTTTCTCCAATAGAAAAACCACCTTCTGCAAGTAGTTTAAAAGTAATTTTATTCAAAAAAGTATATGCTATTCCCATATCTGCTTTTGCCATAGTAAACTCATCGAACTCATTATTATAATCTGATGAGTATAAGTATGTTTTTACTTCTCCGTTAAAATACCATCCTTTTTTAGGGAAGTATTTCTGATTAAAAGAATCAAATTTCATGTATCCATATATCGAAAAATAATCACTATTATCAAAAATAGGACGTATATTTTGAAGCGTTGGAGAGTCAATTTTTAAATGTTTTAACTCTACTCCTGTTCCAATTGAGAATTTTTGAGCAAAAATAGTCTGCAAATATACTTGATTACTTAAATCTGAATAATTAACGTTTAATGAATTAATTCCAAGTGAAGAAAGTGTAAATCCGTTATTAAAATCATTCGGTACATTTTTACTAAAATAGGAATATTTAGATTTTATTCCAAAGCTCCAGTAGAATCCATTATCGATATAATAATCTATGTTATATCTGAAATTATCACCTAAGACAACATCTAAAGAAAGAACATCATTCCTTTTTAATAACTTTTTCTTTGTAAAGTTAATTAACACACCACTTTTAAATAAGTCATCATAATGCAATCCAAACTTTAAGAACATGTTACTCCTTTTCTCTTTCAAATTAAAAATAACATCTTCTCCATCTCCATTTTTTTGAAAAGAATAGACAATAGAACTAAAGTTTTGAGTTGCATTCAGATTATTTATTCCTTTTTCTAAAGTTTCGAAACTTATTTTAGATTCTGGTTTAAATTTTAACTTTCCTAAAACATATGCTCTCGTATAATTCTCTAAATCGTTGACATTAATCTCCTTTATATTTAAAACCTCTCGCGGATTGTCTTTTTTATTATTTGCACTTTTTTGCACAACCAACTCTTTTAATTCTGCTGAGAATTTTAAAGCTGCACTTACACCTTTAGGAATTATTTCTTTTCCTTTTTCAAAAGAAACAACATTATATCCTCTAATGTCAGGTTTTATATAAATATCTGTTACTTTTCTTTTAGCTTCCATTTTTTCAATCATAGAAAAGTTAGATACCTGCACTAAAAGATCTGTAGCTTCTTGTAACTGTTCTCTGTTTTTTAGACCATCCTGAACATCCACACCTATAACAATATCTGCACCCATTTTTCGCACTAGCTCGACAGGGTAATTATTTACTACACCTCCGTCTACTAATACTTTTCCATTTATTTCAATTGGATTATACAATGTAGGTATCGCTCCACTGGCAATCATAGCTTGTGGTAGTATTCCCTTATCTAAAACCACTTCTTTTCCATTCTCAATATTTGTTGCTATACAGAAAAAAGGGATCGGCAAATCATTAAAATCATGAATATTATTAACAGACATTGTAAGTCTTGAAAGCAAATTGAAATTATAAAGTCCTTTTGAAAGCCCTGAAGGCAATCCTACTTTAAATTTATCAAAAGGCAAGGTAAGAGCATACATTTCGTCATTTCGTTTTTCATAAAAACTTTTAGAATCTCTTGGTGTAAAATCTTGTAATAAAGCATCAACATCTAATGTAGTAAAAATCGAATCCAATTCTTTTGCTGAATATCCAGAAGCGTACAAACCTCCAATAATTGCCCCCATACTTGTTCCACCAATATAATCTATCTTTATCCCCATAGAATCGATTACTTTTAGAACTCCAATATGAGCTAATCCTTTCGCACCACCTCCACTAAGAACGAGTCCTACTTTTGGTCGTGTTTTTTGAACTGAATCCTCTTGTGCTAAGCTGATTTGGAAAAATAGAAATAGGCTTAATAACAAGAACGTTTTTTTCATTATAGCAGTGGTTTATTTATAGTCATGTAAAAGTCGGTAATTTTTTTGGCTTTAGAAGCACCAACAACATCAGAAATTTCATTTTCAGTTGCTTTTTGTAATCTTTTAACACTTTTAAAGTGTTTTAATAACGTTATCATTGTTTTTTCTCCAATTCCTGGTATCGATTCTAATGAGTTTTTTAATGCCGATTTACTTCTTTTATCTCTATGATGTGTAATACCAAATCGGTGCGCTTCATTCCTTAATTGTTGAATAATTTTTAATGTTTCCGATTTTTTATCTAAATATAAAGGGATCGGATCATCTGGATAAAAAAGCTCTTCTAATCGTTTTGCAATTCCAACGATTGCAATTTTCCCTCTAAGCCCTAAATCATCCAAACTTTTTAAAGCTGATGATAGCTGTCCTTTTCCTCCATCGATAATAATTAATTGAGGAAGCTCCTCTTTTTCATCTAACAGTCGTTTGTATCTTCTGTATACCACTTCTTCCATAGACGCAAAATCATCAGGCCCTTCTACTGTTTTAATATTAAAATGACGATAATCTTTCTTACTCGCTTTTCCATTTTTAAAAACTACACAAGCAGCTACAGGATTTGTTCCTTGAATATTAGAGTTATCAAAACATTCAATATGTCTCGGTTCAACAGAAAGACGTAAATCTTTTTTCATTTGTGCCATTATTCTATTTGCATGTCTATCTGGATCTACAATTTTAATTTGCTTTAATTGATCCATTCTATAAAATTTAGCATTTCGAATAGACAAATCTAAAATTTGCTTTTTATCTCCTAGTTTAGGTACCGTAATTTTTACATTTTCTCCTAAATCAACTTCAAAAGGAACAACTATTTCCCTGGTTAATAAATGAAAACGTTCTCTCAGTTCTACAATTGCTAATTCTAGCAATTCTTCGTCTGTTTCTTCTAATTTTTTCTTTATTTCCATAGTATGAGAACGTATAATTGCACCATGGGAAATTTGCAAGAAATTCACATATGCCATACCTTCATCTGAAACAATAGAAAAAACATCAATATTGGATATTTTAGGGTTTAGAATTGTTGATCGTGATTGATAATTTTCTAAAACTTCTATTTTTTCTTTAATTTTTTGTGCTTCCTCAAACATCATTTCAGAAGCTAAAGTGGTCATTAACGTTTTGAAATCTTTTAAACTCTCTTTAAAGTTTCCTTTTAAAATCTCACGAATCGCATTCACCTGATTCTGATATTCTTCTAAAGATTCATAGCCTTCACATGGCCCTTTACAATTTCCTATATGATATTCCAAACACACTTTATATTTACCTGAATCTATATTACCTTTAGACAAATCATAACTACATGTTCGAAGTGGATACAATTCTTTTATTAAATCCAAAAGCGTATTAACGGTCTTAAAACTAGTATAAGGTCCGAAATATTCAGAACCATCTTTTACCATATTCCTTGTTGGGAAAATTCTTGAAAAAGGCTCTCTTTTAATACAAATCCAAGGATAGGTTTTGTCGTCTTTTAACAGGACATTATAACGAGGTTGTAGTTTTTTTATTAAGTTATTCTCTAACAAAAGTGCATCGGTTTCTGTTGGAACAACAATATGTTTTATGGACACAATCTTCTTTACTAGAACCGATGTTTTATAATTATCATGATTCTTAGTAAAATAGGATTGTACTCGTTTCTTTAAGTTTTTGGCTTTACCTACATATAATATCTTCTCATCTTTATCAAAATATTGATAAACTCCAGGATTATCAGGCAATGTTTGTATTTGAAGCTCAAGTGGTGTTTGCATTGAACAAATTTACAAAATCCGAATTTAATTTCTACTTTTACTTCTTCACAATTTAATGAGATGAAAAACAAAGCAATTGAATTATTAGGACAATCTATCTTACCTGGAGAAAGTAAAACTATAGATGTAGAAATTGCAAAACTTCACACTACGACCAAACTTAAAATTCCAATAATTATTGAACGATCTAAAATTGATGGCCCGATTGTTTTATTTAGCGCAGGTTTACATGGTGATGAAATTAACGGTACTGAAATTGTTCGTCAGCTTATTATTCGAAAAATAAACAAACCGAAACGAGGCACTGTAATTTGTATTCCTATCATTAATATTTTCGGATTCGTAAATCAAAGCAGACAGTTTCCAGATGGTCGCGATTTAAATAGGGTTTTTCCAGGAAGTAAAAATGGCTCTTTGGCTAGCCGATTTGCACATTTCTTGGTAAAAGAAATAATTCCTATTGTTGACTATGCTATCGATTTCCATGCAGGTGGAGCCAGTCGATTTAATGCTTCTCAAATTCGAATTGTTCCAAATGATTTAGAATTAAAAGAACTTGCAACAATCTTCAATGCACCATTTACTCTTTATTCTAAAAACATTCATGGCTCTTTCAGAAATGCGTGCACACGTTTAAATGTAAAAATGTTACTTTTTGAAGGCGGAAAATCATTAGACTTAAATTCGGAAATTACTAGAGATGGCGTTGAAGGCTCTAAACGTTTTCTCTCTCATTTAGACATGTTAAATCCTAAAAAAGTTGCCAATCAAAATGTTCAAAAAACAATTTACATTGAAAAATCTTATTGGATAAGAGCTCACTTTTCTGGCATGTTTATTGGCCTTATCAAGATTGGGACTTTTGTAAAAAAAGGGACAATTTTAGCTACTATATCAGATCCTTTTGGGAAAACTGAAAATAAAGTTAAAGCTCCAAATGATGGTTATTTAATTAACGTAAATGATGCACCCATCGTTTATCAAGGTGATGCTATTTTTCACATATCAACACAATTAGAAACAGAAAACTAACAAATATCATATTTTTGTTTGTTTAGTATGCCTTAGCTTTGCAAAAAACCACTAGACAAATGATATTTTGGAAAAAATTAAAACAAGAACAACTTAAAGCAAGAGTCCAAAAAGCTTTACAAGAAAATGTAAACTTCTCTAATGACGCTTCATTAGGTTATCCTGCTTCAAAACTAGACGGACAAGTATTTTATGATGATGCTCCTTTTTTAAAAGACGCACCAACATTGCAAACTTATGTTGCTAATCCTAACAACATTGGTTGCCATACTTTTGGAACTTCAGAAACGGCATTTAGCGGAACTCAAGAAATAGAAAGAGAAGTACTAAATGTTCTTGCTGTTGATGTTTTCAAGGCAAAAGAAAATGAATTTGATGGTTATATTGCTCCAGGTGGCACGGAAGCAAATATTCAAGCCATTTGGATATTTAGAAATTATTTCATGAATCATTTTGATGCTAAAGCAGATGAAATTGCAATTCTTGCTTCTGAAGACACACATTACTCTATCCCTAAAGCTGCCAATTTATTACAAATTGATTGGATAAAAATTCCTGTAAACTTTAACAGTAGAGCAATCGAGATTCAAAATCTTGATAACATAATTACAGGAGCTAAATCTAAAGGAAAAAAATATTTTATTGCCATATCAAATTTAGGAACAACTATGTTCGGTTCTGTAGACAATCCTGATGATTATATTATGGTTCTAGAAAAACACAGTGTAGCCTATAAATTACATATTGATGGTGCCTATGGAGGTTTTGTTTATCCTTTTAGCAATGAAAACTCATCAATAAATTTCAGTAATCCAAAGATAAGCTCTATAACTATAGACGCACATAAAATGCTCCAAGCTCCTTATGGAACAGGTGTTTTCATTTGCAGAAAAGGATTAATTGAAAATGTACTAACAAAAGAGGCCGAATATGTTGAAGGAATGGATTTAACACTATGCGGAAGTAGATCTGGAGCGAATGCTGTCGCTGTTTGGATGATTCTATTTACCTATGGCCCATTTGGTTGGTTTGAAAAAGTTAGCATACTACAAATGAGAACAAAGTTTCTTTGTAATGAATTAGACAAATTAGACATCCCTTACTTTCGTGAGCCGAATATGAATATAGTCACTATTCAAGCTAAAAACATCCCTCATCATCTTGCAGAAAAATACGATTTAGTTCCTCAACAACATAATGAAGATAATAAATGGTATAAAATTGTATTGATGTATCATGTAGAAGTTGAACATTTAACTACTTTTATAGACGAATTAAAACTGTCTATAAATGATAAAGAAAGAAATAAGGAAAAAGTATAAAGCAGAAAGAGAAAAGTTGACTTTTGAAGAAATTGAAGAAAAAAGCTTAGCGATAGCGAATCAATTACTACGTTTAGATATTTGGGAGAAAATATATTTTCATGTTTTTTTACCCATTGAAGAGCAAAAGGAAGTTAACACAGAATACATACTACAAATTTTAGCAGGAAAAGATAAAGAGGTTATCGTTTCAAAATCCAATTTTGAAACGATAACTATGACGCATATCTTACTAACTGACAATACTCGAATTAAAAAAAACAACTATAATATTCCAGAACCTGTAGACGGAATTGAAGTCCCTTCTAGCAAAATAGATGTTGTTTTTATCCCGCTATTAGCCTACGATGAAGAAGGAAACCGTGTAGGATATGGAAAAGGTTTCTATGATAATTTCTTGAAAGAATGCAAACCAGAAACCATAAAAATTGGTCTTTCCTTTTTTAATCCTGAAAAATTAATTGAAGACATATATATAAATGATATAAAATTAGATTTTTGTGTTACAGATAAAAACGCATACCATTTTTAAATCGCTTTTTTTTATTTTATATCATAAATTCAATACATTAGCTAAAAAAAAATGAAAAAAACACTCCTATCACTTTTATTCATTCCCTCTTTTTTCATCTTTGCTCAAGTAGAAAATGATGATTTTGACAGAATGATTGAGTCAGAAATGAAGTCAGCTTCCTCATTAAGTACTTTTCAAGCCAATCCCAATACATTAAATTACAATGTTACACATCAAGAATTAAGATTCACTGTAGATCCTGCTGTTTTTAATATTGAAGGACAAGTTACAACAACATTTACTGCGCTAGAAAACATGAATACTGTTGTTTTTGATTTTTACAAAAAAACGTCTTCTCCTTTTACAATTACTTCGGTAAAGAAAGACGGCAACAATCTTAGTTATTCTCATAATAGCACACACGAATTAGAAATAACACTTCCAACAACATTAACCACAGGAAACAGCGCTACAATAGAAATCATATATAGTGGAGCTCCCTCAACTGCAGAACAAGCGTTTACTGCTGGAAATCACTCAGGAACACCCATAATCTATACTTTATCAGAACCGTATGGAGCAAGAGATTGGTGGCCATGTAAACAAGACTTAAATGATAAAATAGAAAGTATTGATGTCTACATAACAGCTCCATCACAATATGTGAGTGTATCAAATGGATTAGAGCAAAGCGCAATAGATAATGGAAATAACACAAAAACAACTCACTTCCATCATAGTTATCCAATTCCTGCTTATTTAGTCGCTATTGCAGTAACCGATTACCAAATTTACAACCAACAAGGAGGATTAGGAACAACTGTGAGCCCATTTTTTCCAATTGTAAACTACATCTACCCTGAAACAGCAACATCGACTCAAAATAGCCTTGCGGTTACTCCAACAATCATTAATTTATTTGAAACTTTAATAGGTGACTACCCTTTTAGAAATGAAAAATATGGACATGCTCAATTTGGTTGGGGAGGTGGTATGGAACACACAACAGTATCATTTATGGGAGGATGGTCTAGAGGACTAATTGCTCACGAAATGGCACATCAATGGTTTGGTGATAAAATCACATGCGGAACTTGGAAAGACATTTGGCTAAACGAAGGTATTACAGAATACATGTCTGGTGTAGTAGTTGAAAACTTAGATGGAGACGTTTCATTTAGAAACTGGAAAGAATCAAAAACCAGCAATATAACTTCTCAACCTAATGGAAATTTATACTTAACAGATACTCAAACACAAAGTGTCAGCAGAATTTTTAGCGGAAGGATCACCTATAACAAAGGATCAATGGTAACCAATATGATTCGCTATAAAATGGGAGACGCAAACTTCTTTCAAGCATTACGTAATTATTTAGCCGATCCTGCTCTAGCTTATAAATATGCAATAACACCACAATTCCAAAGTCATTTAGAAACTGCTTCTGGATTAAATTTTACAGAGTTTTTTAATGATTGGGTATATAATGAAGGCTACCCAACTTATACTATTAGTGCTCAAAATTGGGGTTCTGGTCAAGCTAAAATAACAGTAAATCAAACACAATCAGACCCTTCTGTTAGCTATTTTGAAATGCCTTTAGTAATCCGTTTATCTGGAAATGGTGGACAAACACAAGATTTCACAGTAAACAACACTATAAACAATGAAGAATTTATTGTTAACGTACCATTTCAAGTAACAAATGTAGAATTCGATCCAAACAAAGATATTATATCAAGAAACAATATAGCTACTTTAGCAAATGAAGAATTTACTTTAGAACAAACCGTATCTATTTTTCCAAATCCAAGTGCTACTACAATACATATAAAAATACCAAATGATTTAGAACTAGAAAAGGTTGAATTTTATAACACTATTGGGCAGTTAGTTTATACGCAAAAAAAGAAAGACATCGCTATCGATCATCTTTCAAAAGGAATGCATATCATAAAGTTAACCACTAATAAAGGTGTGATTCATAAAAATTTTATAAAAAAATAGTTCCCAATAAAAATAATGATAAAAAGTAAGGTGAAAACCTTACTTTTGTTTTTTTAAATTAAAAGCATACTTAAAAGATGATTCAAACAGCACAAATATTATTCATACTTTCTGTTTTAGTAATTCTTCATGAATTCGGACATTATTTAACCGCAAAAATGTTCAAGGTTAGAGTTGAAAAATTCTACTTATTCATGGATGCCGGTTTTTCAATTGTAAAGAAAAAAATTGGAGATACAGAGTGGGGAATTGGATGGCTTCCAATTGGTGGATATGTAAAACTTTCAGGAATGATGGATGAAAGTATGGACGAAGAACAACTAAAAGGAGAACCTCAGCCCTGGGAATTCCGTTCAAAACCAGCTTGGCAACGATTAATCATTATGTTGGGAGGAATTGTTGTTAATATATTATTAGCATGGTTAATTTTTACAGTAATGTATATTACTGTAGGGAAGAAAATCATTTCAACCGATGAATTACAAAAAAATGGATTAGCATTTGGTGAAGTAGGTCAAAATGTAGGCTTCAAAAATGGAGATAAAATCATGAGTATTGATGGCAAACATCATGAAGATTTTAAATTCATGAACATGGGTGTGCTTTTTGGAGACAAAATCGAAATTGAGCGTGATGGAAAAAAAGTTGAACTACTTTTAACTGATGAGCAAAAAGGAGAAATTATCAAAAAAGAAGGTAAAGGCTTTGTTCATGCGCGTTTTGGCATGAATGAATATTTTATTGATTCAATTGGCAAAAACAATACTGGATTCGAACGATTTGATGAAATTGTAGGTGTAAATGGTAAACGATTTGTGTATTCCGATGAACTATCTGATGCACTAAGAACTCACAAAAATGACTCCGTAAATCTTATCGTTAAAAGAAACAATGTAGAAGTCGTTTTAAGAACCAAAGTTGACAGTACTGGACTTTCTGGGGTTAATCAAACATATGCATTAGTGCCAAACGAAGATTTAAAAAATAGTTTCGTATCTACAATCATGAAGAATTCATCTGCTGAAAAAGGAGGAATAGAATTTAAAGACGAAATTATTGGAATCAACAATATTAAAACAGAATCTAAAAAAGAACTTAATAGAATTCTTTCTGAGAACAAAGGAAAAGAAATAACTCTAAATGTTTTAAGAGAAGGTAAAAAAACTGATTTAAAAGTAACTCTAAATCAATACGGACGCCTAGGTATTAGCTTTGATCAAAAAGAAGATAAAAAATATACAATTACAGAAAAACTAAGTTTAGGAGAAGCTTTTCCAGAAGCAGTAAGCCAATCTTGGGCATTATTTAAATACAATGTTCAAAGTTTGAAACTAATTGCACGACCAAAAACAGGTGCTTACACTCAAGTACAAAGCCCTATTGGAATTGCAAGCCGTTTACCAGACACTTGGAATTGGGAATTCATTTGGAACTTTACAGCTCTTTTTTCAATCGGTTTAGCTTTTATGAATTTACTTCCAATTCCTGGATTAGATGGTGGACATGCACTATTTACAATTGCAGAAATGATTACTGGACGAACTTTAAGCGATAAAGCAATGGGATATGTTCAAACAGCAGGAATGATTATCTTATTGACGCTGATGGCATTAACCTTTGGAAAAGATATTTACCAATTAGTTGCCAATAAATTTTTCTAAATTTTTTCATATTTTGTTTGTGAAAATAAATAATCGGCTTATATTTGCACCGCAATAAAGGTAAAAACACCTTCCTTCTTAGCTCAGTTGGTTAGAGCATCTGACTGTTAATCAGAGGGTCCTTGGTTCGAGCCCAAGAGAGGGAGCTAATTAAAAAGCTACTCGTTTAGAATGGTTATTTAATATCTCAAATTGCAAAAATATTGGTTATTCCTTCTTAGCTCAGTTGGTTAGAGCATCTGACTGTTAATCAGAGGGTCCTTGGTTCGAGCCCAAGAGAGGGAGCTAATTAAAAGAAAGACTTTACAGAAATGTAAGGTCTTTTTTCATTTTATAGAAACAAGAATACACTTTTTCAAAAATCACGACACAATCTTTCCTTTAATACTTATTTTTCGAATTAATACAACAATATTCAAAAAAAATATCTCAAAAAATAACATCACTTTTTTAGAACTCTTCATTTTAAAAGGCTAATTTTCATTTTATAACAAAAACACATACTACATCATTGTTTTTCAAAAGATTAATTAGATTAAATTTTATTTTTATAATCTACAACTTTAAAAAAAAGATATGAAAACTGAAAAAAGATGGGTAATTTCTTTTCTATTAATCACAGCTATAGCAATAACAAGTTTATTTTGGAAAAACACAAATAATTTAGAAAATGACTTCCTAAAAACATCAAACCTAAATTATGCCGATATTGCTTGGCTTTTAACCTCTTCTTCTTTTGTTTTACTAATGACGCCTGGACTGTCTTTTTTCTATGGTGGAATGGTAGGTAAAAAAAATGTCATCTCAACAATGCTGCAAAGTTTCATTTCTTTAGGAGTAGTTTCTTTACTTTGGGTTATCGTTGGATTTAGTATTTCTTTTGGCTCTTCTATTGGTATTGAAATAGACGGAATAACTTATGGGCTATTTGGCAATCCTTTTGATTTTATGTTTTTTGATAATGTTTCTACTTTACCTCATAAATCTATAGGTAGCACCATTCCGTTTATACTTTTTGCACTTTTTCAAATGAAATTTGCCGTAATAACCCCAGCAATAATAACAGGTTCTTTTGCAGAAAGAGTACGTTTTATATCTTATTT
Organism: Flavobacterium jumunjinense; assembly: GCF_021650975.2. Taxonomy (NCBI): domain Bacteria; kingdom Pseudomonadati; phylum Bacteroidota; class Flavobacteriia; order Flavobacteriales; family Flavobacteriaceae; genus Flavobacterium; species Flavobacterium jumunjinense. The sequence continues at coordinate 1,576,973 of NZ_CP091285.1, read as the reverse complement.
ACTATTCATTTGTTTGTTTACCATTTTCATTTATGCCCCACTCTGCCATATGGTTTGGCATCCTAGCGGTCTATTAGGTGCTTATTTTGGAATTAAAGATTTTGCAGGAGGAACAGTAGTACACATGAGTGCTGGTTTCGCTGCTTTAGCTGGCGTTCTAGTACTTGGAAAAAGAAAAGACAAAGAACACATTCCAACTAATATTCCTTTTGTATTATTAGGAACAGGGATGCTCTGGTTTGGTTGGTTTGGCTTTAATGCTGGATCTGCGATGGCTGCTAATAGTACCGCAGCAATGGCATTTGCTACTACTACAATTGCTTCCGCTTCTGCAATGATGACATGGATTTTCTTCGATAGAATAAACGGTCGAAAGGTTTCTGCTTTAGGAGCTTGTATTGGAGCAGTTGTTGGCTTAGTAGTTATTACTCCCGCTGCTGGATTTATTTCTATCCCTAAAAGCATTTTCTTTGGTTTTATTGCTGCTATAGTCTCTAATTTAGCATTAAACTGGAAAAGATTAAAAAAAATAGACGACACTCTAGATGTTTTTGCTTGTCATGGTGTTGCAGGTATTATGGGAATGCTACTCACAGCACTATTTGCCGAAGGAGAAAACGCAAGTCTATTGCATGGTGGATGGGGCGTTTTTTCACATCATATGATTGCTTTATTTCTAGTTGCTTTATTTACTTTTTTTGGCGCATTAATTCTCTATAAAATTACCAACAAAATCATACCCTTAAGAGTATCATCTAATTCTGAAAGCATTGGTTTAGATTTATCGCAACATGATGAAAAATTATAATATCTTTACAAATCATACTTTTAATTGCATTATCATGACTCGATATTATTCTATTTTGTTATTATTTCTATTTTTAAATTGTACTACCAATAAAGAAGCGGTAGCGCCTTCTAAAATAGAAATAAACACTTTACTAGATCAATGGCACAAAGATGCATCAGAAACAAACTTTAAAGGCTATTTTAATGCAATGTCTAATGAATCCATCTTTATTGGTACTGATGCAACAGAAAACTGGAACAAAAAAGCATTCATGGATTTTGCTAAGCCCTATTTTGACAAAGGAAAAGCTTGGAGCTTTACTACACTAGAGAGAAATGTTTATTTTTCTACTGATGGTAAAATGGCTTGGTTTGATGAATTGTTAAACACCCAAATGAAAATTTGCAGAGGAAGTGGTGTTTTAATGAAAGAGAATGAGTCTTGGAAAATTAAACATTATGTCCTGTCTATGACAATACCCAACGACAACACAGCGGAAGTTATTAAAATTAAAGCTCCTATTGAAGAAGCTTTGATTGAAAAATTTTAAACACAATTCCCTACCCTATGAAAGTTATTTTATGAAAACATAAAAAAACAGTCCTCATTTAAATTAACAAATGAGGACTGTTTTTACAAACTAATACCTAATAGTATCAACATGTTTTATTCTTTGTCTTTTAATCGCTCCTTTAACTTTTTATTTTCTTCTTCTAATCTTTTATTTTCTTTCTTAATTAACTCTAAATGTTCTAAAACAAAATCCGGAACATTAAAATAATGAATTGTTCCCGAGTTATTTACAGGACTTTTCCTTAAATTATTGTAGCTAACATTAGGTTCATTTTCTTCGTAGATTTCTTCCACATCACAATTCAAAAAATCAGCAATTTTCTCCCATTCTTTTGGAGTAATTTTCACTTCTCCATTTTCCTTCCTACTATAATTTGAAGTATCTGTTGCTATATGTCTAGCAATTTCTTCCTGAGTAAATCCTTTTTTTCTTACGAACAGTTTTTAATTTCTCCTTAATCATGGTTGTATTACTTTACACAAATGATATGCAAAAAAATTAAAGAAATTCGCTATATAAATAATAAAAGATATAAAATCAATAAACAACCTTAAACTTTAACAATTTTTACAGATTTTCTGTATTTAACAAAGAGAGGGTTTTACTTACATTTGTAAGCTTACTTATCTAAATATAAGAGAAATACAATTTTATAAACAATAATGAGAAATATTATCATCATAGTACTATGCTTTTTTACTTTTTCTTGTAAAAGTACTTACACAAGAATAGGTAGTAAAGAGGCAAATTATATTCCTTATTACTTAAAAGTATATGAAGCAGATAGTTTATATATAGTAAAAGACTATAAGCGTTCTTATAAAATATTAGATAGCCTTTTTAAAAAATTCGAACCTGTAAATGCTCATATCTATTATGAAGTTATTAACTATATGAAATTAAAAGTAATATTGAATAAGAGAATTTCAAGAAAAGAAACTGAAAATTGGATTCTCAATTACGGAGTTACACTTTCTAGATTAGAAAATGATTCTATTTTAAATTTATATTATTCTAAGGATGAAAAACTGAAAAAGGATTATCCAAAATTAAGAGAAAAATTTATAAGTTCAATTCATTTGGATTTAAGGGAAGAAATAGTTAAAATGATTGAACAAGACCAGTTCTACAGAAAAAAAGATTACCAAGAAAATATCGATAAGCAAGAAGAGATAGATGCAAAAAATGCAAAACGATACATAGAAATATTTAACCAATATGGTTATCCAAGTGCAAGAGTTATTGGAGATTATTCTATTGATAAACGTATGATAAGTGAAGATGCAATTTTATTACATACTAATGATGAAGAGCGAATCAATTATTTCTTACCCAAAATATTAGAGTTTATAAATAAGGGGGAAGCGCGCCCTATGATATATGCTAATATGTATGACCAATTTTATTTATACAATGGAGAAAAACAGTATTATGGTTCTTATAATAGTGAGGTAGATATATCTGTTATGGAATTAAATAGAAGAAGAAAAACTATTGGTTTACCCAATTATGGTTATGAAAAATGGAGATTTAAAAAACTATATCCAAATGAAGAGTTTTAAAAATAAAAAAATGAGGAAAATAGTTTTATTAATTCTATGTCTATGTATCCTTTCATGTAAAAGTGCTTACACAAGAATAGGTGATAAAGACGCAAATTACATTCCATACTATCTAAAAGTAAATGAAGCAGATAGCTTGTATTTGGTTAAAAACTATCAAGAATCTTACAAAATATTAGATAGTGTCTTTAAAAGATATGAACCAATTAATACTCAAATGTATTATGAAGTTCATACTTATATGAATTTGAAAGTAATATTAAATAAGAAGATTACAAAAAAAGAAACCAAAAACTGGATTGTTAATTACGGAATTACTTTATCGTCCTTAAAAAATGATTCCATTTTAAAACTTTACTATTCGAAAAAAGGAAAATTAAATTTTGATTACCCAAAATTGAGAGAAAAATTTATGAGCAGTCTTCAATTAGATTTAAGGGAAGAAATAGTTAAAATGATTGAACAAGATCAATTGTATCGAAAAAAAAATTACCAAGCAAATATCGATAAGCAAGAAGAAATAGATGCAAAAAATGCAAAACGATACATAGAAATATTTAACCAATATGGTTATCCAAGCGCAAGGGTTATTGGAGATTTTTCTATTGATAAACGTATAATTAATGAAGATATAATATTGTTACATACAAATAATGAAGAACGAGTTAATTATTTCTTACCCAAAATATTAGAATACATAAAAAAAGGGGAAGCTAAACCGTTTACTTATGCAAATATGTATGATCAATATAATTTATATAATGGAGGAGAACAATATTATGGTTCTTATACCAATAAGGTTGATATACCAATAACGGAATTAAATAGAAGAAGAAGAACTATTGGCCTACCTAATTATGGTTATGAAAAATGGAGATTTAAAAAAATGTTTCCTGACGAAGAGTATTAATTAATTAAATATATTTATATGAGAAAATTAGAAAGTTTTTTTGAAAACAGTGTTTTATCTCAAAGAGACAAAACATTAATTATCGGTGGAGGATCTGCGGTGGGCAGTAAAACATCTTGTGGAGAAACTACTTGTGATAATGGTTGTGAAGATTATACACATACATGGACAAGAGATGATGCTGAAGGGAAGGTTATATCGACAAGTAGTCAAACTACAGTTTCAACTAATGATTGTGCTTAATCAATAAAAAAAATAATTATGAAAAAATTAAAAAGCATTCAAGAGTTTAATCTTGAAAATAGAACAACAAAAATATCTAATAATCAAGCTCTACTTATTCAAGGTGGTATGGGTGGAGGAGATACTAATGACCAATGCCATTCGTATGTAGATACTTGTGATAACGGATGTAGCGACATGCACGTTACAAGATCAAAAGATGGTGTGGTTTATCATGATGCTACAACAATAAGTGATATTGATTGTTAAATAGAATGATTTTAATAATTACAGAAGAAGCCGATTTATCAACTAGTTTGGTGATAGATTGGCTTTTGTTTTTTAAAATAAAGTTCATTAGGATTAATGAAAATGATGAATTGAAGGTTGTGTTTAATGAAGGAAATATAAAAATAGTTACCAATAATTGTAGTTTTTATATTTCAGAATTAAAAGGTGTTTGGTATCGAAGAGGTTTTTTAAATCTTAAAATCAAATCAGTTGACAAAGGGACAATCGATGAATTTAGGAAAAATGAATTCATAAAATTAAAAGAATTTATATATTATAAATTATCAAAATTACCCCATATCAATAAGTTCTTTAATTCAGATGTAAATAAGTTAATAGTTAATGATATCGCTAAATCACTAGGAATTCTAGTTCCGTTTGAACGTATTTTAAATAATAAAATAGACTTAGAAAGGATAAATGATATAGATGATTATATAACAAAATCAATAACAGGCAGCTTAATTTTTGATTATAAAGATTTCTACCTTGTAGGCTATACTAGTAAAATCAATAAGAAAGATAAATTACCAAATGTTTTTTTTCCATCTTTGATTCAAAAATATATACCTAAAAAATATGAATTAAGGATTTTCTTTTTACATGGTGAATTTTATGTAATGGCCATTTTCTCTCAAAAAGATGAAAAAACTAAAATTGATTTTAGAAATTATAATAAAGTAAAGCCAAATAGAAACGTTCCATTTAAATTGCCAATGGAAGTAGAAAAAAAACTCACAGAATTAATGAATAAATTAGATTTAAATTGTGGCTCAATAGATATGATTTGCACTCCTAAAAATGAATTTGTTTTTCTTGAAGTAAATCCAATAGGTCAATATGGAATGGTATCAAACCCATGTAATTATTATTTACATGAAAAAATAGCATCTTTCTTTAATAAAATAGTTTAGAAGTATTATGAATGAAGAATATAATGAATTAGCAGAAAAAAACAAAGAGGATCTACCGTTGGTTTTGTTTGATTTAGAATCAAAAACAAAAGACAAAAAAGTCACCTCTAAATTAATAAAAATTAAAAAATATAAGACTAATCTTTATCAAAAGAGTCTTTATATTAAACATGTTACTCGCTTTATATGATGAAATATTTTAAACTGTTTGCAAATTGTATTGTTGTTAAGGGGTACAAAAGAAGTGTTATCGTTGACCTTCAAAGATCTAATGTGCATTTTATCCCTAATGATTTGTGTGAAATATTAACTAAATGTAAAAACATAAAAATTCAGGATATATACATTGAATATGGAGAAGAAAATACAGAAATAATTAAGGATTATTTTATTAATCTAGAAAATTTAGATTTAGGTTTTTTCTGTGAAGAAATTGAGTTAGATTATTTTCCAGATTTAAAGCTAGATTATAAATCACCTTTTGCTATCAACAATGCTATTATTGAAAATTTTAATTTAAAAAATGATTATTCCGATACTATAGGTCAATTAGAAAATCTCGGATGTGAATATCTAGAACTTGTCTTTTATAATTTAATTGAGAGCAATGATTTAATTTCTTTTCTAGATTCTTTTTATTATAGCTCAATTAAATATATAGGTTTAATAATTAAAGATGATATTACTATAAATAATGATTTTTTAAAAAATATAACTTCAACTAAATTAAGGTTAACTAAAATTATTATTCATACTTCAGAGAGAGAAGAATTGCTAGATTTTGAAGAATTCAATCTCACAAATATAATTTATACTCAAAAAAAAATTACTGAATTTAAATTTTGTGGTAATGTTGATGAAAAATATTTCACTTCAAATGTAAGTCATTTTACAGAGTCCCTCAACCACAACTCTTGCCTAAACAAAAAAATAGCCATCGACAAAGACGGTAATATTAAAAATTGCCCAGCAATTTCTCAGAGCTTTGGTAACATAAAAAACACCACATTAGAAGAAGCGTTGCAACACAAAGATTTAAAAAAATACTGGAACATTACCAAAGACCAAATTGATGTGTGCAAAGATTGCGAATTCCGTCATGTGTGTACCGATTGCCGTGCCTATGTTGAAGACCCAGAAAATCAGTATTCCAAACCTTTAAAATGCGGCTACAGTCCATACACCAACGAATGGGAAGAATGGAGCACTAACCCACTAAAACAAAAAGGAATTGAATACTACGATATGCAAGATTTAGTTCACGCAAAAAAAGACAAATAACTTTTTGTTCCACATTGTAAGCCTTCTTATTTTGAGAAACAAAAATGCTTGCAATTTTACTTTCTACTAATTAAGTTTAATTTACTAGATACCTAATTATGCTTATTATAAATCTAATTGGGTTAAATACAAGCTTAATTACACTTAATACAAATTAAGTTTTGTTTACTCTTAATTTAATTATGCTTATTATGAATCTAGTTTGACTTATTATAAATTTAATTCCATTTAATACTAATTAATCTTAGTTTAATACATATCTAATTGGGCATAATACTCATTAAATTAGGTTTATTGTTTCTAATTAAAACAATAAAAAAAACATATAAACAGGCTATTTGTTAAGTTTCTACTTCAATTTGGCACATAATTTGTTTTATCATTTTCAACGAATAAAACAAATAATAATTAAAAATTGAAAATCATGGCAAGAAGAAAATTAACCAGAGTATTAGATCTTGAGAAGGCAAATACTCGTTTAGCAGCTGTAAAAAGTATTAGCAGTACATTAGATTTAGGAAACGATATTACAGTTCCAAATTATGAAGCGGCAATTACCGCTCTTTCAACAAAACTAAGCGTTTACAATACTGCTTTAAGTACAATTGATGATTTATACAATGAATGTATTAGTCAAATAGAAGTGATAAAAGATTGGAACGAACGCATCCTAACGGGTGTAGCTACAAAATATGGAAAAAACAGCTCACAATATGAAATGGCAGGAGGTAAGAAAAAAAGCGAACGTAAAAAGCCTACTCCGAAGAAAAATAAAAGCCGATAACTAAGAAAACCACATCTAAAAAATGTGGTTTTCTTTATTTATATAAAATAGGCTGAGTTATTCTAAAACAATCTTTCTAAAAACTGTTCTATCATTGTTAATTACTTTCATGTAATAAATCCCTGCTGCTTTACTACTTAAATCTATAGATGTTGTAAGCACATCGTTCATTTCTTTTTCTAAAACAATTTTTCCTTGCACATTTACAACTTCAATCTTAGAACTTGAAGGTACTGTTAATGTGAAAATTCCTTTACTAGGGTTTGGGTATAAACTCACATTAAAATCTTCATTCTGAAAAGAATCATTAGACAATGTTCCTGTTGGTGGCAAATAGAAATTACCCGTTAACAAGAACAAATACATTGTTTTTAATGTATGGTTAAAATAACTATTTGGTTCGTTTAGAGAATTCAAATCAACATAAGATGCATCCAAATGTGGTTGGTTTTCTCCCGCTGTAGCCGCACAAGCAAATGCCCCTACAAAAGTAGCATTGTGCCATTGCCCTATAACTGATCCATTTTGATTATAACCATCTTTAATATTTGCAGTACCATTTAGATCTACCCTAACAAAATCTGAACATTTTTTAGCATATACTTTTGCACTATTATTTCCATACCATAAATAATCAACCGCAATTCTCCAAGGTGTTCTTGCTGCATCATATTTATAGGTTTGCCCTTGATTTACATAACCACCGCTTTGAGAAGAATAAGCTCCTGATGCTTGACACCAATCTGATACCAAACCACCTGCTGCATTATTTGCTGTCAAGTTTGCATTTATAATAGTATAACATTGGGAAGCTACGTTGTTCCAATATGCTGTATCATTAGTAAATGTTCCAAATACTCTAAAATAGGCTGGTGCAAAATACGAAGCATTCGTTAATTGTGAACCACCAAACATATCGCCTGGTTTTAAAACATAAGTTCCCGCTTCTACTTCATGCGTTTTAATTGCATTGATTAAATTTTCTGCATCTAACCTATAATTAATTACTCCCGAACTTCCCCATTGATAATCGGCTACAATAAGTGCCATCGCTGCGTCTACTTCTGCATCTGTTGCACCATTTTGCCCGTTAACTCCTGAGCATCCATTTATTTTCCAATTCATAACACCATTTCCGTTACGATTGTCTTTATAATACTGCCATAGACCATCAAATGTAACCTTGTCTGCCTTATAAACAGTAAGCAACATTCCATAGGCTATTCCTTCAGAAACTGTTTCGCTTGAGTTATCAAATTTTACTCTAAATCGCCCATTAGTACAGGCTTCTACAAAGTTTGTTTTCCAAATGTTATAACTATTCTCTGCATCCACACTACTTTTCCCAGAAGCAGTTAGCCCGTTACCATAGTCAATGTTAGCAGGAAAAGGACGAGTTTGTGCAGAAACGCTACTACATAGAATAGCAATCGTGAGCGCAAAGATGCGCTTCAATTTTAAAAATTTTTTCATGTTAAGTGTTTATTTATTTACAAACTTAACCACAAAAAATGAAAAATAGTATATACAATTAGATGTTTTTAGGTATTATAAATGTGTTTCTTTAAATTTTCAAACATATCTTCCGTCATGTTTTCAATTTCAAAATCATTTTTCCAATTCCAATCTTCTCTCGCAGAAGTATCATCTATACTTGCTGGCCAACTATCCGCAATCTTCTGTCTAAAGTCTGGATTGTAGTCAATTGTAAAATCTGGATAATGTTTTTTAATTTCTTCAGCAATTTCTTTTGGAGTAAAACTCATTCCTGATAAATTATAAGAAGATCTAATTTTTACTTGTTCTTCTGGAGCTTGCATAATACCAATGGTCGCTTTTATTGCATCGTCCATATACATCATAGGTAAACCTGTGTTTTCGGAAAGAAAACTTGTAAATTTCCCTTCTGTAATTGCTTTATGAAAAATATCAACTGCATAATCTGTAGTTCCTCCTCCTGGTTCTGTACTCCAACTAATTAATCCAGGATAACGAATACTTCTAACATCTACACCATATTGTTTGTTATAATACTCACACCATCTTTCACCTGTTTGTTTCGAAATTCCATAAACAGTTGTTGGCTCCATAATGGTATATTGTGGTGTATTTTGCGATGGAGTTGTTGGTCCAAAAACAGCAATACTTGAAGGCCAAAATATTTTTTTTATTTTTCCAGCCTTTGCTAAGTTTAATACATGAAAAAGAGAGTTCATATTTAGATCCCAAGCAAATGCAGGATTTTTTTCTGCAGTTGCAGATAAAAGTGCTGCCATTAAATAGACATCTGTAATTTTATATTTTTCAAGTAAATGTTCAATTTGATTATAGTCTAATGCATTAACAACTTCAAATATTCCGTTATTTACAACATCATTTTCTAATTTTCTAATATCAGAAGCAACAACATTTTCTACTCCATAAGTAGCTCTCAATTTAGCCGTCAACTCGGTGCCTATTTGTCCACAAGCACCAATAATCAAAATTTTCGTATTCATTATATAGGTGTAATTAGTATGCAAATATAACATTTTCAGAAGCATCATTTAAGCATTTTATTAGTTTTATTTCTGCAACAAATGTTAAGAAAACATATAAATAATCTAACTTTCAATAAACATTATTACTTTTGCTATAATAAGACATCAAAATGAAGTATTTAATTCCACTATTTATTCTGCTAACAACATTAATTTCATGTGAAGATAATGACAAACAGAATGAAGAATCTACTAAAATATCGAAGAAGAATGACGCTATTTTTAAGGAAATTTCTAAAAAATGGCAATTCACATTTCCAGAATCTAAACCAGAAGTAAAAGCTAGTATTTCTGAGTGGAACGAGTGGCAACAAATTAAACGAGAATTAGAAGAGAAACCGAAGACCTCTCTTTTAGCTTTTCAAATGAAAGTGAAAAATGTTTCTGAAAAATCAGACAGTTTAAGTTTAACTGTTCCTGAAAGTTTCAACATCCCTCAAGTTAGAAGTCGATTAGTTACATTAAACACCAAAATAAAATCGTTAGATACCTATATCCATTTAGAAGATATACCTCAAAAAAGAGTAATTACTTTAATAAATGAGATAAACGAAGAAATTAAAGGTGTGTACACTCAAATGGACGAGGTTGTAATTAAAAAAGCCATTCCTAAAGAAATAGGCGAAGAAATTATGATTCGAGCCTTAGACACTACCCGTTTGGCTAGAAAGAAATTCCAAGACGAAATTATAGAAAACAAAGATCAACAAAAATCTGAAGAGACAGAAGAGTAAAATCTCCTCAAATTTAAATTATACAACATAACTTGAAAGCTTCCGAAATAGTAAAAAAATATGAGCAACAGCCAAAAATTGCTCAAATTACCGAATACATTAATAATCGCAAAAAGATAAATGTTTCAGGGCTTATTGGTTCTTCTTTATCGTTTGTAATTGATTCGCTTTTCAAAAAAACCGAACTGCCTTTTTTATTTTTATTTAATGATAAAGAAGAAGCCGCCTATTATTTGAATGATTTAGAACAATTAATCAACGATCAAGATGTTTTGTTTTATCCTGGCTCATACAGAAGACCTTATCAGATTGAAGAAACTGATAATGCAAATATTCTATTAAGAGCAGAAGTTCTAAATCGTATTAATTCTAGAAAAAAACCAGCCATAATTGTTTCTTATGTTGATGCTGTTTTTGAAAAAGTTGTTACGAGAAAAGAACTTGAAAAGAACACTTTAAAACTTAATGTAAACGATAAGGTTTCTATTGATTTTATTAACGAAACACTTTTTGAATACAATTTCAAAAGAGCAGATTTTGTAACCGAACCAGGTGAGTTTTCTGTTCGTGGAGGAATTGTAGATGTTTTTTCTTTTTCTAACGATCATCCGTATAGAATTGAGTTTTTTGGTAATGAAGTAGATAGCATTAGAACTTTCGATGTTGAAACACAGCTTTCTGTTGAAAAACTAAAAAAAATAAGTATCATTCCTAATGTAGAAAACAAACTTCTTGAAGAAAATAGAGAGAGTTTTTTACATTATATTAATGACAAGACTGTGCTTTTTATTCAAAATACTGAGCTTTTAGGGCATCAATTAGATAAATTATTTGGAAAAGCAAACGAAGCTTTTACCAAACTTTCTTCTGACATTAAACATTCAGCTCCTGAAGAACTTTTTCTAGATCAAAAACAATTTCTAAAAAAAGCATTAGACTTTACCGTAGTTGAATTGCACAACAAACCTGTCTTTAAAACAGACAAACAGTTTGAATTTCATATTCAACCACAACCTTCTTTTAACAAACAATTTGATTTACTTCTAAACAATCTAGGAGAGAATCATTTTAATAATATTACAAATTATTTATTCTGTTCTAATGAAAATCAGGCAGGACGTTTTCATGATATTTTTGAAGATATTGATTCTGAAAAACATGAATCCACACGAAAGCAGTACAAAACATTAGTATTCCCTTTATTTCAGGGCTTCATTGACGACGAACTTCAGATTGCATGCTATACAGATCATCAGATTTTTGAACGCTACCATAAGTTCAGTATTAAAAATGGTTATTCCAAAAAACAAACAATTACTTTAAAAGAACTAACTTCATTATCTGTGGGCGACTATGTTACTCATATAGATCATGGAATAGGAAAGTTTGGAGGCTTACAAAAAATAGATGTTGAAGGGAAGAAACAAGAAGCCATTAAACTTGTTTATGCAGATAATGACATTGTTTATGTTAGCATTCACTCATTACATAAAATTTCCAAATACAGTGGTAAAGACGGAACACCACCAAAGATTTACAAACTCGGAAGTAATGCTTGGAAAACGTTAAAACAAAAAACAAAAGCAAGAGTTAAACATATTGCGTTTAACCTTATTCAATTGTATGCAAAACGACGTTTAGAAAAAGGGTTCGCTTGTGCTCCAGATAGTTACTTACAAAAAGAATTAGAGAGCTCATTCATCTATGAAGACACACCAGATCAAATTACTGCAACACATGATGTTAAGTTAGATATGGAAAGTGACAGACCTATGGATCGATTGGTTTGTGGAGATGTTGGTTTTGGAAAAACAGAGGTTGCTATTAGAGCTGCCTTTAAAGCAGTAGATAATAGTAAACAAGTTGCTATTTTAGTACCTACAACTATTTTAGCCTATCAACATTTTAGAACATTTACCGAACGTTTAAAAGACATGCCTGTTACTGTTGGTTATTTGAATAGGTTTAGATCTGCAAAAGAAAAGAAAGAAACTTTAGAACAATTAGAAGCAGGAAAATTAGATATTGTTATTGGTACGCATCAATTGGTAAATAAGAATGTGAAATTTAAAAATTTAGGTTTATTAATCATTGACGAAGAACAAAAGTTCGGAGTTAACGTAAAAGATAAATTAAAAACAATCTCCGAAACTGTTGATACTTTAACATTAACAGCAACGCCAATACCTAGAACATTACAATTCTCATTAATGGCTGCGAGAGATTTGTCAGTAATTACAACACCTCCTCCAAATCGTTATCCTATAGAGACAAATGTGGTAAGCTTTAATGAGGAAATTATTCGTGATGCTATTGCTTATGAAATTGAACGTGGTGGCCAAGTCTTTTTTATAAATAATAGAATTGAGAATATAAAGGAAGTTGCTGGAATGATTCAACGATTAGTTCCTAATGCAAAAGTTGGCATTGGACACGGACAAATGGATGGAAAAAAATTGGAAGAATTAATGCTCTCTTTTATTGAAGGTGAATTTGACGTTCTCGTTGCAACTACTATTATTGAAAGCGGATTAGACGTTCCTAATGCAAATACTATCTTTATTAACAACGCTAATAACTTTGGTCTTTCCGATTTACACCAAATGAGAGGTCGTGTTGGGCGAAGTAACAAAAAAGCATTTTGTTACTTTATTACTCCTCCCTATTCTGCTATGACTGATGATGCCAGAAAACGTATTCAAGCTTTAGAGCAATTTAGCGAACTTGGAAGCGGATTTAATATTGCGATGAAAGATTTAGAAATTCGTGGTGCTGGAGATTTATTAGGTGGTGAACAAAGTGGTTTCATAAATGAAATTGGTTTCGATACTTATCAAAAAATCATGAATGAAGCTATTGAAGAACTTAAAGAAAATGAATTTGCCGATTTATATGTTGAAGAAAATAATATTGAAACCAAAGAATTTGTAAAAGACATTCAAATAGATACCGATTTTGAAATTCTTTTTCCAGATGAATATATCAATAATATTACCGAACGTTTAAATCAATATAACGAACTTAACCTAATTAAAGACGAAATAAAACTAGAACAATTCGAACAAAAGCTAATTGATCGTTTTGGAGCTTTACCTAAGTCCGCTGTTGCACTTTTAAACAGTGTTCGTTTAAAATGGAGAGCTTCTGCTTTAGGATTAGAGAAAGTTGTTATTAAGCAAGGAAAAATGATTGGTTATTTTATAAATGATCAGCAAAGCACTTTTTATCAAAGTAATCGTTTCATAAAAGTGGTTCAATTTGTGCAACAAAATGGAAATCTTTGTAAAATGAAAGAAAAGCAAACTAAAAACGGATTGCGTTTACTCTTAACTTTCGATAATGTAAAAACGATTAACAAAGCGCTTGAACTGATTTCTAAAATATAAAAAAGGCCGAAGTGAACACTTCGACCTTTAAATTTTTTCTTGAGTAGAAAAAATTACTGCTATTAACCGAGACAAATATAAGGCGAAATTCAGTAAAGTTAAATACAATAAAATTGCCGATTTTGTTAAGGTTATGGAATTACTAAAATATAAGTAATAAAAAAAGGATACTATTTCTAGTATCCTTTTTTTACTTTACCTTATTAACTAATTTGGATAATACACCTTTATTAACCGAGTGCAAAAATAATATATATTAGTTCTAAAACGGTTACACGAAAATTACCGTTCTTGTTAAAGTTTCATTCGTGATAAAACATAAAAAAAGGCCGAAGTGAAACTTCGACCTTTAAATTTTTTCTTGAGTAGAAAAAATTACTGCTATTAACCGATACAAAGATAAGGAAGTCATTTGTTAAGTTGGATACAGAAAAACTGCCGTTCTTATTAAAGTTTTATTTTTATATAATTCTTAGATTTCTATATAAGAAAAAAGGTCGATATGAGATAATCGACCTTTTACTTTTACCCTTTCCCTTTGAGGAAAAAATTTACTACTATTAACTAACACCAAAGATAAGCTGTAAGTTATATAAAACAAATACAAGATATCTGCCTTTCTTGTTAAACTTTAATATGAATACATGACACTTTTATCAAACTTCTAAAATTTTATTAACTGAAATTATTATGGATTATTTTAAACTCACTTCTTTTTAGAGTCAAGGTAATACTTATCATTATTTAAAATAGACTAGAAAGAATTCTTTGCTGATATAATAGTTAAATATAAAATTTATCTAAACATTACTTGTAGAAGTTGATTTAATTAAGGTATTAGTCAAATTATCTTTAGAGATTGGAATATAATAACATACGAAACCAAAATAAAACATAAATAAGTTTGTGTCTTTTATATAAGACACAAGTTTTCGGATTGATCCAATTATCTCACAATTCTAAAAAAAAGATACAATAAAAAACCCTAATCAGTATGATTAGGGTTTTTAAAAGAAAGGCGGCGACATACTCTCCCACAGGATTGCAGTACCATCTGCGCAGGTGGGCTTAACTTCTCTGTTCGGAATGGGAAGAGGTGAGCCCCACCGCAATAACCACCTTAAATGATCTAATTGCTTTGGGCAATTAATTGCAATAAACATTTGTTTTTCAAAATGAATATGTGCAATAATATCTTAACATATTGAGACAAGAAAATATATTTATTATTCTATAGAAAGTGCATCCCTGCTCCTTGCGGAGCAGGAAATTCGTACATAAGCTTACGGGTTATTAGTACTACTTGACTATGACATTACTGCCTTTACATCTATAGCCTATCAACGTGGTCATCTTCCACGACCCTTAAAAGAAATCTCATCTTATGGTGGGTTTCGCGCTTATATGCTTTCAGCGCTTATCCCTTCCAAACGTAGCTACTCTGCAGTGCTCCTGGCGGAACAACAGATACACCAGAGGTTTGTCCAATTCGGTCCTCTCGTACTAGAATCAGATCCATTCAAATTTCTAACGCCCACAGTAGATAGAGACCGAACTGTCTCACGACGTTCTGAACCCAGCTCGCGTGCCACTTTAATGGGCGAACAGCCCAACCCTTGGGACCTTCTCCAGCCCCAGGATGTGACGAGCCGACATCGAGGTGCCAAACCCCCCCGTCGATATGAGCTCTTGGGGGAGATCAGCCTGTTATCCCCGGCGTACCTTTTATCCTTTGAGCGATGGCCCTTCCATGCGGAACCACCGGATCACTATGCTCTACTTTCGTACCTGATCGACCTGTATGTCTCTCAGTCAAGCTCCCTTATACCATTGCACTCTACGCACGGTTACCAAGCGTGCTGAGGGAACCTTTAGAAGCCTCCGTTACTCTTTTGGAGGCGACCACCCCAGTCAAACTACCCACCAAACAATGTCCCCCACTTAAGCGGGGTTAGGCCTCAGACAAGCAAAGGGTGGTATTTCAACAATGACTCCACAACGCCTAGCGACGCCACTTCAAAGTCTCCCACCTATCCTACACATCACGTGTCCAAGGTCAATATTAAGCTATAGTAAAGGTGCACAGGGTCTTTTCGTCCCACTGCGGGTAAGCGGCATCTTCACCGCTACTACAATTTCACCGAGCTCATGGCTGAGACAGTGTCCAGATCGTTACACCATTCGTGCAGGTCGGAACTTACCCGACAAGGAATTTCGCTACCTTAGGACCGTTATAGTTACGGCCGCCGTTTACTGGGGCTTCAATTCAATGCTTCTCCGAAGATAACATCTCCTCTTAACCTTCCAGCACCGGGCAGGTGTCAGGCCCTATACTTCATCTTACGATTTTGCAGAGCCCTGTGTTTTTGATAAACAGTCGCCTGGACCTTTTCACTGCGGCCAGCATTGCTGCTGGCGACCTTTCTCCCGAAGTTACAGGTCTATTTTGCCTAATTCCTTAGCCATGAATCTCTCGAGCACCTTAGGATTCTCTCCTCAACTACCTGTGTCGGTTTACGGTACGGGTACTTATAATCTAAGTTTAGAAACTTTTCTTGGAAGCCCTTAGGCACACTATCCCTTTGTCCGAAGACTCCGAGTACTATCGTATTTCGCCATTCTCTACGGATTTGCCTATAGAGAATATAGCTAGGTACTTCAACGAACTATTCCGTCAGTTCGTGGTGCTTTCATCACTCCGTCATTCCATCACAATTATAAGTAGTACGGGAATATTAACCCGTTATCCATCGACTGTTCCTTTCGGATTCGCCTTAGGACCCGACTAACCCACAGCTGATTAGCATAGCTGTGGAAACCTTAGTTTTTCGGTGTGCGGGTTTCTCGCCCGCATTATCGTTACTTATGCCTACATTTTCTTTTCTAAACAGTCCAGCAATACTCACATATCACCTTCGACCCAGTTTAGAATGCTCCCCTACCACTTGTAATATTTTACAAATCCATAGCTTCGGTAGTATACTTATGCCCGATTATTATCCATGCTCGTCCGCTCGACTAGTGAGCTGTTACGCACTCTTTAAATGAATGGCTGCTTCCAAGCCAACATCCTAGCTGTCTATGCAGACAAACCGCGTTATTTCAACTTAGCATACATTTGGGGACCTTAGCTGATGGTCTGGGTTCTTTCCCTCTCGGACATGGACCTTAGCACCCATGCCCTCACTGATGAAAATCATTATATAGCATTCGGAGTTTGTCAGGAATTGGTAGGTGGTGAAACCCCCGCATCCAATCAGTAGCTCTACCTCTATATAACTATTTCAGCGCTGCACCTAAATGCATTTCGGGGAGTACGAGCTATTTCCGAGTTTGATTGGCCTTTCACCCCTACCCACAGGTCATCCCAAGACTTTTCAACGTCAACGGGTTCGGACCTCCACTTTGGGTTAACAAAGCTTCATCCTGCCCATGGGTAGATCACACGGTTTCGCGTCTACCATTACTGACTAAAGCGCCCTATTCAGACTCGCTTTCGCTACGGATCCGTGGCTTAACCACTTATCCTTGCCAGCAACGGTAACTCGTAGGCTCATTATGCAAAAGGCACGCCGTCACCCCACGAAAGGGCTCCGACCGCTTGTAAGCGTATGGTTTCAGGATCTATTTCACTCCGTTATTCACGGTTCTTTTCACCTTTCCCTCACGGTACTGGTTCACTATCGGTCTCTCAGGAGTATTTAGCCTTACCGGATGGTCCCGGCAGATTCACACAGGGTTTCACGTGCCCCGCGCTACTCAGGATACTGCTATCTATATCTTCTCTTACCTATACAGGACTATCACCTTCTTTGGTTAACCTTTCCAGGTTATTCTAATTCAATCCGCATAGAATATCGCAGTCCTACAACCCCAGTATTGCCGTAACAACACTGGTTTGGGCTAATCCGCGTTCGCTCGCCACTACTTACGGAATCACTTTTGTTTTCTTCTCCTCCGCCTACTTAGATGTTTCAGTTCAGCGGGTTTACTCTCCCGTAGGAGTACTATGTCTTCAACATAGTGGGTTGCCCCATTCGGATATCTACGGATCAATTCGTGTGTGCCAATCCCCGTAGCTTTTCGCAGCTTATCACGTCCTTCATCGCCTCTGAGAGCCTAGGCATTCCCCATACGCCCTTATTTTGCTTATTGTACTTTTATTTAAATGTTATACGAAATATAACACCCAAAATTTGTGCTTTCTATTATATTTTTATATTTTTCTTTTCTCAATATGTCAATGAACTTGTGGCTTTTTAAGCCGTGGTGGAGAATATCGGAGTCGAACCGATGACCTCCTGCGTGCAAGGCAGGCGCTCTAGCCAGCTGAGCTAATCCCCCATTTTTAGCGCTAAGTTAACAGTTCTTCAGTTAACAGTACTTAAAACGGCTTCACTCAACCTCTAAAATTTCCTTTTAATAAAACTTTCCCAAAATAGTAGTCCCGGGCAGACTCGAACTGCCGACCCCTACATTATCAGTGTAGTACTCTAACCAGCTGAGCTACGAGACTCTGTTTCTTTAAGTTTTATTATATTATTTGAACTAACAGCGAGAATAAAAACAAATCTACAAATTCTAAAATCTTTCTCTAGAAAGGAGGTGTTCCAGCCGCACCTTCCGGTACGGCTACCTTGTTACGACTTAGCCCTAGTTACCAGTTTTACCCTAGGCAGCTCCTTGCGGTCACCGACTTCAGGTACCCCCAGCTTCCATGGCTTGACGGGCGGTGTGTACAAGGCCCGGGAACGTATTCACCGGATCATGGCTGATATCCGATTACTAGCGATTCCAGCTTCACGGAGTCGAGTTGCAGACTCCGATCCGAACTGAGACCGGTTTTGAAGATTCGCATCTAGTCGCCTAGTAGCTGCTCTCTGTACCGGCCATTGTAGCACGTGTGTGGCCCAGGACGTAAGGGCCGTGATGATTTGACGTCATCCCCACCTTCCTCGCGGTTTGCACCGGCAGTCTCGTTAGAGTTCCCGACATCACTCGCTGGCAACTAACGACAGGGGTTGCGCTCGTTATAGGACTTAACCTGACACCTCACGGCACGAGCTGACGACAACCATGCAGCACCTTGAAAGACGTCCGAAGAAAAAACTGTTTCCAGTCCTGTCGTCTCCCATTTAAGCCCTGGTAAGGTTCCTCGCGTATCATCGAATTAAACCACATGCTCCACCGCTTGTGCGGGCCCCCGTCAATTCCTTTGAGTTTCACACTTGCGTGCGTACTCCCCAGGTGGGATACTTATCACTTTCGCTTAGCCACTCAGTCCGAAAACCGAACAGCTAGTATCCATCGTTTACGGCGTGGACTACCAGGGTATCTAATCCTGTTCGCTACCCACGCTTTCGTCCATCAGCGTCAATCCATTAGTAGTAACCTGCCTTCGCAATTGGTATTCCATGTAATATCTAAGCATTTCACCGCTACACTACATATTCTAGTTACTTCCTAAAAATTCAAGCCCTACAGTATCAATGGCAGTTTCCTAGTTGAGCTAGGAGATTTCACCACTGACTTATAAGGCCGCCTACGGACCCTTTAAACCCAATGATTCCGGATAACGCTTGGATCCTCCGTATTACCGCGGCTGCTGGCACGGAGTTAGCCGATCCTTATTCCTACAGTACCGTCAAGCTGCTACACGTAGCAGTGTTTCTTCCTGTATAAAAGCAGTTTACAACCCATAGGGCAGTCATCCTGCACGCGGCATGGCTGGATCAGGCTTGCGCCCATTGTCCAATATTCCTCACTGCTGCCTCCCGTAGGAGTCTGGTCCGTGTCTCAGTACCAGTGTGGGGGATCTCCCTCTCAGGACCCCTACCCATCATTGTCTTGGTAAGCCGTTACCTTACCAACTAACTAATGGGACGCATGCTCATCTTGTACCGTTGGAACTTTAGTTATCAAATGATGCCATTCAATAACACTATGAGGTATTAATCCAAATTTCTCTGGGCTATCCCTCTGTACAAGGCAGATTGCATACGCGTTACGCACCCGTGCGCCGGTCTCTAGTTCCGAAGAACTATACCCCTCGACTTGCATGTGTTAGGCCTGCCGCTAGCGTTCATCCTGAGCCAGGATCAAACTCTTCATCGTATATTTTTTATATTGTACGATTCTAGCTTTTGTATTTAATTCGCCTTTACTCTCTTATTTTATAATTTAAATCACTTTAAATTATGCTGTCAATTCAATATGTCTATGAACGTGTCATTCTTGTTTTATAACCTTCACTTTCTTTAACCCCCTAAAACTCTATATCTCAAAAGCTTTTCAGTATCTCAGTTAGCGAGTGCAAAACTACAACCTTCTTTTTAATCTCGCAAGCTTTATTTGATAAAAAAAATTATTTTTTTTTCTTAATAAATCTTACTCAATATATAAATGAACTTCGCTTGTTTCGCGGGGTGCAAAGATAATTAGTTTTTTATTTCTGACAAGCTTTTTTGAAAAAAAATCACTCTTTTTTTAAGCCTCAACTTTACGTTGTAATCATCAATATATATCTAAGAACTTCTGCGGTTATGCGGGTGCAAAAGTAGCCACTTTTTGCGAGTTTCCTAATCTTTTCTTAACTATTTTTTAATATATTTTCAGCTGTTCTGAAAATCAATTACTTACACGTATTTTTTTTTCTTCTTATCAAATACTAAACTTCTTTTATAGCAACGATAGAAGCTAACTACCACGTAGCGCGAATAGCGGGACGAAAAGTGTTTCTAATCTTTTACTTCTAATCCTTATATATACTACATTTTTTTTACTCCTTTATGTATACTAAATAGTTAATCAAAGCGAATTGCTTTGACTGGTGATATTTTTGTAATTATGTAAGAAGGAATCAATAAAACTAAAAGACATACACCTATAGTCCCAATATTTAACAACACTATATAAGTGATATTAATATCAACCGGTGCCTGACTAACATAATAACTTTCTGGATCTAGTTTTACTACTCCAAAATATTTTTGAATTAACAAAAGTGATATTGCAACCTCCTAATAAAAAAACAATCTAGAAATTCACTACTCTTTACTCTTTCTTTATAAAAATTAATGGAAAGAAATTTTAAGCAAATGTAAAATCACAATAATTTCCATAAAAAAGGTCGAAGTAAAACTTCGACCTTTAAATTTTTTCTTGAGTAGAAAAAATTACTGCTATTAACCAAGACAAAGATAAGGAAGTCATCTGTTAAGTTAAATACATGAAAACTGCCGTTATTGTTAATTTTTTATTTAATTGATTTTGGAATATATAATACCTTCAAAAAAAGACATAAAAAAAGGCCGAAATGAGATGTTCGACCTTTCTTAATTTTCACCCTTTCCATTTATGGAAAAAAATTTACTGCTATTAACTATTTCAAAGATAAGCAATTAATATGTTAATCCCTATGCGTATTTTCTGCCTTTCTTGTTAAAGTTTACACTTTACATGTTTGACAACCAGTGCTCTGGATTTAAAGTATTCGCATTTTGGGATACCATAAATTTCAAAATAGCTTTTCCAGAGGAATCTGTTTGAATTCGACCTAGATTTTGTTTACGAGTAACTTTATCTCCTTCTTTAACGTTTACGCTTTCTAAGTTTTGATAAATGGTAATAAAATCTCCATGTTGAATTAATACTACTTTTTTATTCCCTCCTTTTATCAATTGAATCTGTAATACTTCTCCATCAAAAATTGCTCTAGCCACTGATCCTGGTTCTGTAGCAATTTCCACTCCACTATTATGTACTTTCAAATTAGTATGTACTGGGTGTGGTTGGTCTCCATATTTTAAATACACATAACCTTTTTCAACAGGCCATGGTAATTTACCTTTATTCGCTTTAAAATTATCCGAAACCAATTTTGCTTCTGGAGTTAAATCAAATTTTGATGATGATCCAGATGATTTTGTTCCAGTTTTAACTGCGTTTTTCTTGTTTGCTTCTGCAATTGCATCTGCAATTATTTTTTTTATCTGTCTGTCAATTTCTTTTCTTTCTTTCTCTTTCTTATCTATTTCAGACTCATATTTTTTCTTATTCTTGTTAAATTCTTTTGCTAATATCTCTTGCTCTTTCTTTTGCTTTTCTAATTCAACTTTTTCTGCTTGGTTTTCTGCTAATGCTTTTACCTTATCTTTTTTACTTGCTTCTTGTTTTAGTTTTGCTTCTGCTAACTTATCTTGCTTTTCTGCTATTTCTTCTCCTTGCATCTTCCTAAAACTCGCATATTGCTTCATGTATTGAATTCGCTTATAGGCTTGAAGAAAATTTTGTGAAGACAAAACAAACATTACTCTACTTTGATCATTTCTACTTTTATATGATTTTACAATCATCTTTGCATAATCTTCCTTTAGTACTTTTAATTCTCTATTTAATTTATTAATCTCTAATTGTTTCAAATAGATATCGTCTTCTAACAAACGCATTTGTTTAGATGTTGTACTAATTAGTTTTTCGCTTAACCTAATTCTCACTTTCTGTTCTGCTATTTGACTAAGAACCGATCTCTCTTTGTTTTTCTCACCTTGTAACAATGTCTTAAAAGCAGCTATTTCTTTATTAATTTGCTCTTTTCGTGCTTCAAGTTTCTCTTGTTCAGAAGAAGTTTGTGCAGACATCATGTTCGATAGTAGAAGTGAACAGATAAAAAGGAGTATGCGATTCATTATTTATTTTTTTACAAAGATAATTTTTGTTTTTGTTTTTCTTAGATTATTCTACACTGATACTATCATATCCGTTTGGAATTGTGAATGAGAAACTTAAATCTTCATTAAATGTTACCGATTTATAGTATAAATCTATATGTATTTGAGTGTCCTGAACTGCTTTTATATTAATCTGTTCAGGTAGAAAAACATCATCATGCTTTAAATGTGTTGGATAGGCTATTTCTAATTTTCTATTTTTATCATTCTGATTGATATTTTCTTTCTTTAATAGAAAATTAGCTGCTTCAAAATAAAATTCTTTTTCTGTAGTACTTTTCTTTTTCTCTACCATTTTATAAAGTCCTTCTTCAATAGATGTATTATAGTTTTGTTTCGTTAAATCATCAATTGCATTTCCTAAAAATAAGTTTTGCACTTTATTAAAATCTAAATCGGTTCCTAACCAATTACTTAACATACTAAAATCGCCTTCAAAATAAGTATTTCCAATTTTCTCATAATAGCTCACCTTATTCGGTGTTATTAATGCTTTTGCAATTGGAAAACCAAGCATTTTTACATTAATCCAAATCATTTCATCCTTTTTAATACGTATATCTGCATTAATAGAATGAGATTGTCTATCGTCCTTATATTTTGCGTTTACTCTAATATTAACTGTACTAAAGTCTTTCAGGTTTTCATAATGACCTTGAACTACTTTAACAGTCGCTAATTCTTTATTCGCACTAGCTTCTCCTACTAATTTTTTCGATTTACAAGCACAAAAAAGTGCAATTAACAAAACAAGAAAAATTTTATTCATTATTTATTTTTTTTAGCTAACGTTTGAAGTTTTAATCCGTAATAGTCTTCCTTCTTTTTATTACCTATGTTCTTATAGGATTCTACTAATTGAATATACACTTGTTTTTCTAATTCTAGATCTTCAATTATAAACTCAAGACCTGTTTCCAAATAATCTATCGCTTTTTTATAATTCGTCAATTTATTATTGGATAACCCAGCATAGAAGTATAGAATAGATTGCGAAGGATACAATTCTAAATAATCTTCAGACAAATTAGCTAAACTTTCATGGTTTTGAGTAGAAATATAACTTTGCATTAGAAGCATTAAGGTTTCGAAATCTTCCGTGTCGTTTTTTAATCCTTTTTCCAAATAATAAACCGTCTTCTCCATGTCCTTCCTATTATAGAAAAACTTTCCTACTTCTTTTGCAGTGTTTATTTTGGAGTCCGATTGCAAATAGTCAATCGCTTTAGACAGTTCTTCATTTAAAGTGTTTGTATTAGCAACATAAATTAGAAATTCATTTAACATTCTCTGCTTGATTTTCATGTCTATTTTATGACTCTTAAAAACCTTAAACATAGATTCTGAAGCTTCTTTCCCCTTTTTATCAACTAGATAAAACTTAAACAAACTTACGTTCGCCCATTCTGAATTTGGAATTTCTTTTGCTAATTTTTTGGCTATATCAAAAGCTTTTTCTTCTTGATTACTATCTGAATAAAGCAACATTAAATCGATATAATTTTGCTCTACTAAAGGATTCGCTTCAATTGCTTTTTCTAACTCCTTTTTTTCTGGTTTAGCATAAGCACTTGACTCTTGAATTCTTAACTTATAAATTTCCATAATTTTGCTAAGAACCATCTCCTTTTCCATTTCTTTTAGTAGTACTAAAGCTTTATCTCGTTGATTGGTGTACATGTAGAGAGAAACTAAATCTTCCTTCATGTTTTTATCAAATGTAATTAGTTTTTGAACTACTGGAATTGATTTTTGATAATCTTTAGATTGATAATAAACATCATATAATCCGTTCCAATACCAACGTTCTTTTGGATTCAAATCGACAGCTTTTCGAAAAGCTGATTCTGCTTCTGGAAAACGTTTTAAGTCTAACAAATTCTTTCCTAATTCGTGATAAAATACAGGGTTTTTGTCTGACTTTAAAATACATTTCTCAATCGAGACGATAGCTTTGTCATAATTCTCAATTGCTCTTTGTTTCAATGATTCATAAAATTCATCTTCAATCTCATCATCTACCAAAGCAATATCTTCAGGATTCTCTTGAGCAAAAAGTGTTTGTTGACTACTAAATGTAAGCAACAAAATCAAAAAAAAATACTTTATAAATCTACTCATCCTTTATTTTTTTTTATTCTAAAACGGAATAATCTCCTATACTTATACTTGTAAAATTACCATCGAAACTTGCATGATTACCAATCATTGCGTTGTCTAATGTAGCGTTTTTTATAATTGCATTAGTTTGCACCAAACTATTTTTAATCTGTGCGTTTTCAACACGAGATCCTTTCCCTAAAGAAACGTTTGGTCCCACTGTTGCATTTACTAAAACAACATCTTCACCAATAAAACAAGGTGGAATAATTGTTGCGTTTTCTAACTTGACATTCTTAGCTACTAAATTCTCACCATCTTGATGAAGAAAATTCAACATTCTCGAATTTGTTTCTACTGTAACGTTCTTATTCCCACAATCCATCCACTCATCTACTTTCCCTGGTACAAATTTCATGCCCTTTTGCATCATTTGCTTAATTCCATCATTAATTTGATATTCTCCACCATGAATAATATTATTATCTAATACCGATTGCAGTTCATTTTTAAGAATAGCTACATCTTTAAAATAATAAATCCCTATAACAGCTAAGTCGGAAACAAATTCTTTTGGTTTTTCTACTAACTCAACAATTTCATTTGCTTCATTAAGATTAATTACACCAAAAGCTTCAGGTTTATCTACTTGTTTTACCCAAATTACACTATCTGCTGTAGTATCTAAATCGAAATCAGCACGAATTAACGTGTCTGCATAGGCAATGACTGCTGAGCCATTTAATGATTCTTTAGCACACATAATAGCGTGACCTGTACCTAAAGCTTCATTTTGATAATAGATAGTTCCTTTTGCTCCTAATTTTTCAGCAATTGCAATTAAATCTGTTTCTACTTGTTTACCGAAACTTTCATGAATAATAAAAGCTACTTCTTCAATATCTTGATTTAAAACAGCTGCAATATCTTCTACTAATCTATGAACTATTGGTTTTCCTGCTACTGGAATTAATGGTTTTGGTACGGTTAATGTATGTGGACGGAGACGTGAACCACGTCCTGCCATTGGGACAATTATTTTCATTTTTTTTAATTCTTTTTACTAATTCTACTTTTTAATCTATTCTCTCTTTATTCATCCAAGTTAGCCAACTATTATAAGACGCTCTACTATTTCCGTTTTCGTCGATCAAGCCTGTATCTCTCCATAATTTTAATATACTTACTGTTTCAACATCATTCATTCCTTGATTTTGAAATGTAGTAATTAGGGCGTCATAATCTTTTGGACAAAACCATATAAACAATTTAGCTCTTTTTGAATTACTTAATTCAAGTACTTTTTCTAAATATAATTTTTGCCAATTCTCATTTCCTTGCTTATTTAAACTGTAAAGTGGAACAACTAAATTTTCTGCAATATAACCTGTTTCTGCAAATGCAATGGGTTTATTTGAATCTAATGCAATGAATTTTTCAAAATAATTAGCTGGAAAATTTTCTGGATTTGTGTTTCCATTCTGAGAAGAACTTATAGAAACATATGGATAAGCACTCAGTCCAACGAAATCGGAATATTGAGTTAATTGACTCGCATAACCAAACCCTTGATTACTTTCATCGACTATAAAACTTATAAAAAAAGGAATATTTGGATACTTGATTTTTAACTGTGAATACACTTGTCCTAAAAACTGCTTATACTTTATAAATGCTATTGGATCCCAAAATTGCCCATTACTTTCTACTCCATAATTTACATAGATAGGGTTAAATTCATCAATTAAAAAACTCATATAATTAACATATGCAGTAACAACATTTACATCATCGAATGGTAATTGCTCCCAACTTTCTTTAACAGCTTGTGGTGTTGAAACTGACTCATAATATTTCGCTTTTGCTATTCTAGTAATAGATAATGCAGAAACACTTAAAAACACTTTTTTACCACTATCGGTCTTCGATTTTCTAGTATAAATATTATCTAACAGTTCTTGAGGCATTGCTGTTCCACTGAATGCTTCATCATACGGCACCCCTTCATCAAAATGATGTGAGACGATATCACAATGCTGATTTATAAAATCATACGTTTTATCAACCTCATTAACCGTTAAATCTGCTGGCCAAGGAGTAGTTCCCATGAAAAAAGTTCTCTTCCCTAAATCATCATCCGTAGAACTATTATCTGAGCAACTTATAGTAAAAACTACAACAAACAGGATAATTAATTTACATGATATTTTGCTCAAAATTTATTTTTTATAATTTAAAATTAAACGGATAATACAGCCGAATATTATTTAACTCCTGTACTTCCAAAACCACCTTCTCCTCTAGTCGTTTCAGACAATTCCTCAACTTTAATCCATTCTGCACGTTCATGTTTTGCAATTACTATTTGTGCAATTCTTTCTCCGTTCTCTATGGTAAAATTTTCATTAGATAAGTTAACCAAAATTACACCTATTTCTCCTCTATAATCGGCATCAATTGTTCCAGGGGCATTTAATACTGTTACTCCTTTTTTTGCGGCCAAACCACTTCTTGGACGCACTTGTGCTTCATAACCAATGGGTAATTCAATAAAAAGTCCTGTTTTTACTATAGTTCGTTCTAAAGGTTTTAAAACGATAGATTTTGAAACATTTGCTCTAACATCCATTCCTGCTGAAGCAATGGTTTCATAATTAGGCAGTTCATGTTGAGATTTATTGATGATTTTAATTTGCATTTTTTTAATCTTGATAATAAATTATACTAACTCTTTATACTATTTAAGAGAATTTAATCATCAAAGTTAAAAAAAATAAAGATATATAGCTCGATTTTGAGTTTGGATACATATAAAGCTATAAAAAAAAGAAACGTAAAACGTTTAATTGCCGTAAACCATCTTTTCTAATAATTCAATACGCTTTAACATCGATTGTTGCTCCTCGTAGAAATCACTTCCCAAAACACCAACAATAGCATAGTTTTCAACATCAGAAAGAAAAGTGTTTGAAACCATTGCAACACCATTTGTTAGCGTTAAATAGTTTTTATATTTCTTTAAATCTTTTTTTATTTCTTTTAAAAACAAAGTTGCTTCTTTTTCAAAGACACTATTATTTGCTAAATTTTCATCCACAAAATAAACAAAATCAAATTGTGCAAATATTTTTTGCAATTCGATGTTTTTATTTTCACCATTATTAGTCAGTTCCTTTAAATTACATTCTTTTACATCTTCTAAAGTAGCTATACTATCTTCAATCAATGTAAAATTTGCCAATTGATTAACAGTTAGCGGTTTTGAAATGATATCATCTGTCGGAATGCCAAAATAAGTAGCAATTCGTAAAAGTGTTTCAATCTTTGGCTCTGCTCGCCCTTCCTCATAGGAGCTAATTACACCTCTATTCAAATCGATAAGTTCTGCAAAGGCTTGCTGGCTCAATCCTTTTATCTGTCTTATTTTCTTTAAATTTGTTCCAAAATATGTCATTTCGCTATTCTTTTTTGCAAATATACAAACTAAAGTTTATTTTTTTGCTAAAAATATTTGCAATATTGATTTTTTTATATAAATTTGCTTAATCAATAAACTAATCTCTCAATTTATGGATCATTCAAAATTGTTTTCAAAAGTTAAAAATTGGTTACTCGAACTTGAGTATAACATTCACTTAGAAAGTGAAGAGCATCAATCTTTTATCATAGAAAAAGAAAGTGAAGGAATAAAAAATATGATGATTGTAATTGCTCCTCAAATTTTAATAATTGAACAGTTTTTATTTCGTTGCAAAAATAATCAGCAAAACGTTTACAAACAGTTGCTCATTAAAAACAGAGACATTGTACATGGAGCCTTTGTTATTGATGAAACAGGAGAAAAAGTAATTTTCAGAGACACACTTCAAGCGGAAAACTTAAATCAGAATGAATTGATTGCAACAATAAATTCTTTGAGTTTACTCATTAGTGAATATTCAACTGAAATGATTGCTTTTAGTAAATAGTTACAAAAAAGTATTAGTCCTAAAAAACTTAAAATCAATATGGTATTCCTAATTTTTCATATAGTTTGTTTTTTAACTAAAATATTATTTCTAATTTTTAGATAATTCGAAAAAAAAACGTAGTATTAACATTATAATTCATTTAGTATTATGAACATTATAAAAAGACTTTTTAGAATAGGTAAAGCAGAAGCTCACTCGGCAATTAATAGCCTTGAAGATCCTATAAAAATGACCGAACAAGGCATTCGTGAAATGAAAGAACAATTAGATCAAAGTATTCAGGCATTAGCGCAAGTTAAAGCTTTATCTATCAGAAGAAAAAACGAAAAAGAAGCTTTAGTTAATCAGTCCGAAGATTATCAAAACAAAGCCATGCTTTTAGTACAAAAAGGAATTAAAGAAGAGATGCCTATTGAAGACGCAGACAGACTTGCAAAAGAAGCATTAAAAAAGAAAGAACAATCTATCTTTGATGCTCAAATTGCTGATAAAGAACGTCAGAAACTGGAAAGTGATGTTGAAAAAATGCAAATTAATATTAACTCATTAAAATCAAGTATCTCTAAATGGGAAAGTGAATTAAAAACACTTAGAGCTCGTGTTCAAGTGAGCCAGGCTACACAAGATATTAATAAAAAAATGACACAAATTGATTCTGACAGCACCATTTCTATGCTTGAAAAGATGAAAGATAAAGTTTTGCAACAAGAAGCGCTTGCAGATGCATATGGTCATATTGCAGATAATTCAAAAAGTATTGACCAAGAAATAAATGCAGCTGTAGACACGTCAGATTCGCATGCAGAAAACGAATTACAAAGACTAAAAGAACAATTCAATAATAAAGGCTAATGAGTTTTGACGAGTTAATAGAAGTTTCTTTCAATCCAGCAAATAGTGTTCTGTCTATTTTGCTAATTTTAAGTGTGTTATATTGGATTTTTACAATAATTACTGGAATTGGCGATTTTGATATCGATTTTGATGCTGATTTTGATGCTGATGTAGAAACTCCAGACGGAATGATAGAAGTACCACAAGACCCTTCTTCATTCATTCAATTTTTGAAATTTTTGAATCTGGATATTATACCTATAACCTTTTTCTTAACTCTTGTTTTGTTATTCACTTGGCTTATTAATGTTAATATCAGTTACATGATTCCCTTACCTTTTTGGATGTATTTTATAACGATTATTCCAGCATTTATAGTAAGTCTTTTTGCAACTAAATATATAAGTATGCCTCTAAAGCCTATTTTTAAGGAAATTAATCATAAGGGAGAAGTGGCTTATGATTATTTAGGTAGAATTGGTAAACTAAAATCCACCATAGAGAATGACAAATTAGGAATGTTAGAACTATTCATTAATAAGGACCCAATAAAACTATTAGTAAAAAGTAAAGACGGATCACTTTTGAAAGAAGGAGAAAATGTCAGCATTGTAGACGAACATCCTGAAAAGAAATTTTACTTTGTGGAAAAATCATACGAAATTTAAAACTTTACAATCATAATTAAATAATTAAAAATAGATTTATGACTACATTTTACATTACAATTGCAGTAATAATTATTGCATTTTTAGGCTTAATATTCTGGATATTATCCATGTACAAAAAAACAGTTCAAGGAGTTGTCCTTTTAAGAACTGGATATGGCGGTGTTAAAGTGTTTTTCAACGCAGGTATTGTAATTCCTGTTATTCATCGTTTAGAACACATGGATATTTCAGTAAAAAAACTGGAAATTTCAAGAGAAGGAAAAGATGGCTTAATCTGTAAAGACAACATGCGTGCGGATATTCAAGTAGCCTTTTTCGTTCGTGTGAACAAATCGGTTGATGATATCGTAAATGTAGGACAAACTATTGGTTGCCAAAGAGCTTCTGACATTGGAACTTTAAGAGAATTATTCGAAGCAAAGTTTTCTGAAGCCTTAAAAACTGTTGGTAAAAAATTCGATTTCATTGAATTATATGAAGCAAGAAGTGAGTTTAGACAAGAAATCTTAAATATCATTGGTACAGATTTAAACGGTTATGTTTTAGATGACTGTGCTATTGACAATTTAGAGCAAACATCTATACAACATCTGAATAAAGACAATATTTTAGATTCTGAAGGTATTAAGAAAATTACCGAACTAACAGCTACACAAAACATTAAAGCTAATTTAGTACGTAGAGATGAGGAAAAAACCATCAAAAAACAAGATGTTGAAGCTAGAGAGACAATTCTTGAATTAGAAAAACAATTAGCAGAAAAAGAAGAACAACAACGTAGAGAAATTTCGAATATTCAATCTAGAGAAAATGCCGAAATCTTAAAAGTTGCTGAAGAAGAACGATTAAAATCTGAATCCGTTAGAATTTCAACAGAAGAAACACTTCAAATAGCTGAAGAAAACAAGCAAAGACAAGTTGTTATTGCGTCTAAAAATAAAGAAAGAGCTGAATTAGTAGAAACAGAAAGAGTTCAGAAAGACAGATCTCTTGAAGCTACAGAAAGAGAAAGAGTTGTCGCTCTAGCAGACATTGAAAAAGATAAAGCTGTCGAAGTAGAAAAGAAAAACATTCAAGATGTAATTCGCGAACGTTTAGTAAAAGAAAAAACAGTTGTAGAAGAACAACAAAACATTTTAGATGTTGAAGCTTTAAAAACAGCAGAAAGAGAGAAACAAGTGCAATTAATTGTTGCATCTCGTGAAGCGGAAGAAAACTTAATTACATTAACTCGTGCAGCTGAAGCGCGTAAATTATCTGCAGAAAAAGATGCTCAAAAATATGTAATTGAAGCACAAGCCAAACGTGATGCTGCAGAAAAAGAAGGTGATGCTCGTAAAATTATTGCAGAAGCATTAGCGAAAGAAGAAGCAACCGTTGGTTTATCTGAAGCACAAGTA
This sequence comes from Flavobacterium jumunjinense, assembly GCF_021650975.2. Lineage (NCBI taxonomy): Bacteria > Pseudomonadati > Bacteroidota > Flavobacteriia > Flavobacteriales > Flavobacteriaceae > Flavobacterium > Flavobacterium jumunjinense. Next base: position 1,545,280 of record NZ_CP091285.1, on the reverse strand, counting down.
ATGCATGCTAAAGCAGAAGCTATGGAAAAACAAGGTTTTGTAGAAGCTAACATTATTGAAAAGAAAGCAGCTGCAAACAAACAAGAAGGTTTAGCACAAGCTGAAGTAATTAAAGAAAAAGCATTTGCAGAAGCAGCTGGAATTACTGAAAAAGCAGAGGCAATGAAAAAACTAAATGATGCTGGTAAAGAGCATGAAGAGTTTAGGTTAACATTAGCAAAAGAAAAAGAAGTAGAATTAGCACAAATCTCTATCCAAAAAGATATTGCTCAAGCACAAGCACTTGTGTTAGCAGAAGCATTTAAAACTGCAAATATTGATATTGTTGGTGGAGATCATTCATTCTTTGACAATGTAATAAAACAAATTTCTGCTGGAAAAGGAATCGATAAATTCATTCAACATAGTGAAAATGCTCAAATAGTTAAAGAAGCATTACTTAGCAATGATGGTGATGAAAACCTTATTGGAAAAGTCATGAATATGGTTGAAAAATATAAAATTTCATCAGAAGACATTAAAAACTTAAGTGTAGCTTCTTTAATTTTTCAATTAAAAGGTGTGGCTAACGAGAACGAACAAGGTATTTTATCTAGAGCTATGAATATGGCAAAACATTTAGGTATCGACAACAAACCATTAAAGTAATATTTAATCGATTCATTTTAAACTACAAACAATTCTTTACTTTTTCAAGTAGAGAATTGTTATAGTTTTCCATTTGCTTATTCTTCACTTTCAAGCAAATTAAAGTCATTAAGCTAAAGACTTCCAAAAATTTACCAAAAATTAATGAGCAACGAAAAATTAAATACGGGTACATACGAAATCATTCAAAACCGATTGAATGAACAAAAAGAGGATTTAATTCAACGCATTCAATCTTTAAATGAAGATCGAAAAAAAGTTTTTGGAGGTGTTGATTTTTCATTAATCGCTAATGAACGTATTTCTACAGACCAAAATTGTAATATAAAAGACATATTTTCTTTAGGAAGATTATGTTTAGTTGGATACAATACGCATCTAGGATTACGCACAGAAATAAATTTAAATGATGTCTTTTCAGCATACCTTTCAAAAGATAACCGATTTGAACCTCAATCCATTCAATTTATTGAAGATCCAGTTTTTATAGAAGAATTTAAAAACCTCTATAAATACTACAGAAATACCATTTTTGTTCGTTTTCATATTACACAAAACTATTTGTATTTTGTATTTCAATTATCAAATAGTCCTTCCGATATAAAAGTCTTTAAATGGTTAATTAAAGACTACACTCTTACTTTTGTTGATGCTAGAAGTGCAGCGGAAGTAAAGTATCCAAACCAACAAGAATTTACTTGGACGAAAGTTACGCGCGATATGCAACGTACCGGAAGTCATCCACACGTTTCATTAGCTGATAAAGTTTTTGTGGAAGCTATTGGTGGTGATATTACCATAAAAATAGAAGACAATACCAGTTCTGGAAAAGGAATTTATAGTGAAGACGTTACGCATAAAGATCAAACGCTTGATGATGCTGAAATTCATTATTTTGACTATAATAATTTAGTCATTTTCAAAATTAAGCCTTATCAAGAAGCAGAACGTTACTTTATATACAATCACAAAGAAAAGAAAGTTGCACGAGTAGATTCATTACAATATTCGATTATTCTTTTACCCGAAAATCAAGGTGTTATTTATCCAAATGGTTATGCCTTACAAACTGGTGAAATAAAAGTAATTGCTACAGATGATAAACCTGTATATTTCAACCGTAGAATTTTAGGTATTAATGGAGAAAATTTTATGTTTGTTTTTTATGATGAACAATCACATGATTACTTATTAATTCCATACAATATTATTAAACAAACGATAGAAACTCCTATCAATTGTAATGGTTTTACGTTGTTTGATAATGGAAAATTAGCGTATTTCAAATCGAATGAAGAAACAAAACATCATCTCGTTCAAATTTGGCAAACACCTTTTACCAAAGAAGTTACTATTGACGATGCTTTAAAATCTAATTTATTATATAAAATTGGAAATAAAGATTTAGTTCGTGTAATGGCCGAATGTCAAGAACTGAATATTTTATTATCTAAAAAAGATTCCTATTCCGGTCTATATAATGATATCGTTAAGCAAGCTACAATAATTTTAGATAGTTATTATTTCTTAGGGGAAAAAGAAATTCATCAACTAAATGAACCTTTACTAGAGATTAGAAAAATTGCACATGCTGCAATTAACGAATTTGAAAAAGCACAAGAAGTCAAAAATAAAACGGGGCAAACCATAGCTGAATTAAAAGAAAAGTGTGAAAAAATATTATCCGATACTAGTGTCATTTCGTATCAATCTTTAGATCAATTTATTGCTGTTTTAGCACAAATTCGTGCTTTACGAGGCGAATTAATTAGTGCACGAGAATTAAAATATGCAGACATTGCTTTAATTGAATCGTTAGAAAAACAATTGCACGAAAGAGCTGATGAACTTTCCAATGCATGTGTTTCTTTTCTTTTACAAGACAATGCCTTAGTTCCCTATCAAGAGAAAGTTACGTTGATTAACCAACAAATAGCTGATCTTAAAAAGACTATTGATGCAAAAACACTTGAAAAAGACATTGACGAATTGGCTTTACAGTTAGAGCTATTAGTAGATATTGTTAATAATTTAAAGATTGAAGACACTTCACATTCAACTCAAATTATTGAAAATATATCTTTAATTTTTGCCCAAATCAATCAACAACGAATAGAGCTAAATAACAAGAAAAGACAAATCTCTGGAAAAGAGCTTTCTGCCGATTTTAAAGCACAAATCACGCTTTATGACCAAACAGTTATCAACTTTCTAGAATTAGCTAATACTGCTGAAAAATGCGATGATTTCCTAAACAAATTATCCATTCAGTTAGAAGAAATGGAAGCGAAGTTTGTTGATTTTGACGATTTTATTCAACAAATCAATGACAAACGAGAAGAAGTTTATGGTCATTTTCAAACCAAAAGTGTCCAGCTAACCGAAGCTAAAAATAAGCGAACAACTATGTTGTTTCAGTCGGCTGAGCGTATCTTGAAAAGTGTCAAGAACAAAGCCGCTTCTTTTGCAACCGAAACCGAAATCAATGGTTATTTTGCTTCCGATTTAATGATTGAAAAGGTACGTGATATTGCTAATCAATTAAAAAACCTAAGCGACACCAACAAATCAGAGGAAGTAAATACCTTACTAAAAACTGCACAGCAAGAATCGGTTAGAAAATTGAAAGACAAAAATGAAATCTATGAAGATGGTGATGCTGTAATTGCTTTTGGCGAACATAAATTTGCAGTTAACAAACAAAAATTAGACTTGACTTTAGTTTTAAAAGACCAACACTATTTTTATCATTTAACAGGAACTAATTTTTATCAAGCGGTAGATTTTGAGGAAATTGAACAATACAAAGAAGTTTGGAATCAAGAATACATATCTGAAAACCAAAAGGTAAAGCGCTTTGAATACATGGCTTGGGAGATTTTCTTGCAACAAGAAAACATTGTTCCTGAATCGGTGAATTTACAAAGAGTGCAAGAATTCATGGCAACGCATTTTGGTGAAGGTTTAGTTAAAGGTGTTCATGATATCGATGCTTTGTTAATTTTACAACACTTACAACAAATTAATAACGAATTAGGCGTTTTAAAATATACTCCTTCCGAAAGAGCTTTGGCACAATTATTTTGGTTTTTCCTTAATGAAGAAGATAAAGAGTTTTATGAAAAACAGTTTGATGCTGTAAGTTTGTTGAAAGAAACATTTTCAAGTTCTGAGCAATTCAAATATTTAAACAAACGCTTATCGCAAAAGGTTGAAGAATTCAATAGCACCTTTGATGGTTTTGATTTTACTTCTGCCTACAGAGCAGCAGTTTATTTAAAGAAAGAAAATCGTAAAGCTTTTTCAATTTCAAAAATTGCAGCCGATGCTTACGAACGTTTCTTCAAGAGCTTAAAAGAAAAAGGTAAAGACATTGTTTTTGTTAATCAGGTAAAAGATTTATACAATTACCCTTCTGCTTGTTATGATATTGTGGAAAATGCCTTAAAAACATTTTTCATAGAAGAAAACACAACAATTTCTCAAAGTTTTGTAGAAGAAGTTGCCGCTTTTGTATTGACACAAAATTACCATGAACGACAAATCGTTAATGTAAATTCATCTGTTGAAATTGCAGGTTTGAAATCGATAGAAAGTAACCTTACCTATACTTTAGATTATTACGAATTTTCTGCGCGATTGGATTATTTTCATTCCAAACTTAGACCCGCTTTCTTAGAATTACAACAACTTAAAAAGAAATGGGTAGACGTTAAAAAGAAAGAAATGAAACTGCATACATTTACGAGTCAGGTTTTAACTTCTTTTGTACGAAATAAATTAATTAATGATGTTTATTTTCCTTTAATTGGAGCCAATTTAGCCAAACAATTAGGAGCTATTGGAGACAATAAAAGAACCGATAGAATGGGAATGCTTTTATTGGTTTCTCCTCCAGGTTATGGAAAAACAACTTTAATGGAATATTTAGCCGATAGAATGGGATTGGTATTTATGAAGATTAATGGTCCTTCTATTGGTCATGATATTACTTCGACTGATCCGAGTGAAGCTAAAAATGCTGGTGCAAGACAAGAGTTAGAAAAGCTGAATCTTGCTTTTGAAATGGGCGATAATGTAATGTTGTATTTAGATGATATTCAACATTGTAATCCAGAGTTTTTACAGAAATTCATTTCATTAGCAGACGGACAACGAAAAATTGAAGGTATTTATAATGGCGAAGCTAAAACATACGATTTACGTTCAAAACGTTTTTGTTTGATTATGGCAGGAAATCCGTACACAGAAAGTGGTGATAAATTCCAAATTCCAGACATGTTGGCCAACAGAGCAGATACATACAATTTAGGAGATATTTCAGGTTCTAGAAGTGATTTATTTGACTTAAGTTTGATTGAAAATGCTTTGATGTCGAATGAATATATGGTTCGATTAACACAACCATCGTATAAAAACTTGTACAAATTGTATGATTCCATTCAACAAAATAATACCAATTATGATTTAGAAGGCAACTTCTCTTCTCAAGAAATTGAAGACTTTAAACAGGTTTTATTAAAGATCATTCAAGTGAGAGATACGGTTTTACAAGCAAATGCTCTTTATATAAAATCGGCTGCTATGTCTGATGATTATAGAAATGAACCTAACTTTAAATTACAAGGTTCTTATCGTGATATGAATAAGTTAGTGGCAAAAATTCAGCCCATTTTAACTGAAAAAGAAGTAGAAGCGATTGTTTTGAATCATTATCAAAATGAATCACAAACATTAACTACTGGTGCTGAAGCCAATTTATTGAAATTAAAAGAATTGATGCAAATTCAAACCGAAGACGAACTAAAACGTTGGGAAGAAATCAAAACTACTTTTATGAAAAACAAACTTTTAAAAGGTGTTGGTGGAGACGATAGAATGGCTCAAGTTATTGCTTTGCTATCTGAATTTTCAGAAGGTTTGAATGGAATAAAAGATGTGCTGAGAAAGTAGAGATATACTATTATTTTAAAACCCTCATTTATATAATTTGATTGATAAAATCTGGTTGTGTAAATGAGGATTTTCTATTTCCTCTTCACAATCTTCAATATCAATTCTTTTTCATTACGGTAAACAAAATAACCAAAAAGTAAAATAGATACAACTCCAAAAATATAAGTTTCTCTAAAAATATCCACATAAAAAGACAACGCGCTCAACACGGTTGAAAGTCCTAAATAAAGTCCAATTTTATTTTTATCATAAGGAATAGGGTATTTTTTTTGTCCTAGTTTATAGGAAATAACCATCATTGTACCATATGCTAAAATCGTTGCAATCGCAGAACCTACAAATCCTATAAACGGAATTAAAACGATGTTTAACAATAAGGTAACAAGAGCTCCAACTATAGAAATATAAGCTCCAATTTTAGTTTTATCAATTAATTTGTACCAAACAGAAAGATTCGTATAAATACCTAGAAAGAAATTAGCAATTACAATTAAAGGAACAATATCCATTGCAATCCAATATTCTGATTTGGGTACTAAAAGCAACTTTAGAACATCTGCAAAAACGATGACACTTAGTGAAATAAAAGAACCAAAAATAACGAAGTATTTGGTGATTTCTGCATAGGTTTTTGGAGCATTTTTATTATTGGCATGACTAAAAAAGAAAGGTTCAATGCCTAAAGTGTAAGCTGTTCTGAAAAGTACCATAAACATCCCAATCTTATAACACGCTGAATACGCACCAATATCGGACAAAGAAACGCCCATATATTTCAATAAAATTTTATCGAAATGTTCGTTAATAGCAAAGGCAATTCCTGCAATTAAAATAGGAAAACCATATTGCATCATTCGTTTCCAAAGCTCGGTATCAAATTTCCAATGCAATTTAAAATAATCAGGAAGTAATACAAGCAGTGTGAAAAAACTCGCTATTAAATTAGATACAAAAATGTAACCTACTTGAAAATCAGGAATATAAATAGCTTCTAAAAAACTACTTTTGGAGTACCATTCTGGTAAATAAACTATTAAAAACACATTCAAACTTAAATTAATAGCAACATTCGTTATTTTTATAATTGCATATTTTAAGGAACGTCCTTCTGCTCTTAATCTTGAAAAAGGAATAATTACTAAAGCATCTAAGGCTAAAATTAGTACCGTATAGAGAATGTAATTTACTTTAATATCGCTCAACAAGGCAATGTTTTCTTTAAAAAACAAACCTAAACATAAGAATAGTAATGTTGAAACTAAAAGTGAAATTGTACTAGTTGAAACTACTTTTTTCTTTTCTACTTCGGTATTATAAAAACGGAAAAAAGAAGTCTCCATTCCGTAAGACAAAACAACATTGAAAAAGGTTAAATAGGCAAAAATAACTGAAACAGCTCCATATTCTTCTGTAGGCATATAGTCTACATATAGTCTTACCAATAGGAAACTTAACATTCTTGGCAAAACAGTTGCTATACCATAAATAGCCGTCTGATTCAGTAATTTTTTATAAAGACTCAATGGAAATTGTTTTCTAATTTATTCGACAAAAGTAACTAATTCTTTTGTTTATTCCTCATTGTTTTGTGGCTTCATAGAAGGATAGGCCATCATTGGTTTTTCTTGTACATTTTCTATCAATTTATAGAATTCTTGTCCGTTTTTCGTGAAATAGATTTTTACTTGTCCTTCTTTTAATTTGATTTCTTTTTTCTGAGGAGCTTGATTACCATATTCCTTTTCAGTGTTTTTATCTAAATTCAATTGATTCAAATCGGTTTTAAATCGAGCAACATATTTCAAATCATCTGTTTTTTGAATTACAGTTGTTTCAATATCTTTTATTTGAATTCTATTGAAGCTAACTCCCTCTTCTAATGACTCTTCTAGATTTAAGTATACATCTATTCCGCTTCCTCCTCCTTGTATTCCTGCAACCCATTTTTGAAAATATACTTCTTGAATTTTTATCATACTAGTATCTTGTTTCATTTCTTTAACAGATGAACAGGAAAGCAAACTGACTAACAATAAATTAATTATAAATTTCATCTTTTCTATTTTTTTAAATGTTTTACAAAATGGAATCCTTGCGGAACAAAACCTTGATTAAAGAAAAATTTTTGCGCTCTATAATTAGAGGTATAGGCATCCAAAACAACAACATTACAATTGGCTTCAATTGCTTTTTTGTTTAGATATTCCGCAATTAGCTCTCCAATTCCTTTTGAACGATGCTCTGTATGTACTATTACATTATCTAATTCAAGGTATTTTCCCGACCATAGTTTAGTAGCTATCCAAAATCCTGCCAAACCAATACAAACTTCATTTTCAAGAACCAAAACTTGTTTATATTGTAAAGGTAGCATTTCATTTAACAATGCTTCATATTTTTCCAAAGTATAATCAGGATACATTTGTTGGATAATTTCAATTTGTTCCAACATTTCTGTTATTGTAGCGATTTCTTTTACCTCAATCATTATTCTTTCTCTAATAAATTCTCGTTAAATAAATTTAATATTCGTCGGTATTCGTCCACCCAAGAGTATGTTTTTACAAAACCATGTTCTTCCACTGGAAAAATTGCAATGTCCCAATTTTTCTTCCCTAATTCTATGAAACGCTGCGATAAACGAACAACATCTTGAAATTGAACATTATCATCAACCATTCCGTGTAACATTAGTAATCGGTCTTGAAGGTTCTCAGCAAAATAAATTGGAGAACTTTGTTTATAGGCAATACTATCTGTTTCTGGGAAATTTAGAATATTAGCAGTATAACCTTGATTGTAATGTGCCCAATCGGTTACAGAACGCAAGGCTGCACCAGCTTTAAATTCGTTTGGCTTGGTTAACAATGCCATCAATGTAATAAAACCGCCATATGATCCACCATAAATCCCTACTCTATTCGCATCGATTCCTAAGTTTTCAACTAGATATTTTTTTCCATCTAATTGATCTGATAAATCCAAACCACCCATTTGTCGGTAAATTCCTGTTCGAACATCTCTACCATAACCATCACTTCCTCTATAATCAATATCTAAAACGGTATAACCTAAATCAGACAAAAGGTTATGAAACATAAATTCACGATGATAGGAACTCCAATAATTATGTGCATTTTGAAGGTATCCTGCACCGTGTACAAATATAATTGCTGCTTTGTTTTTCGTTTCTTCTTTTGGTTTATAGAGCCTTGCATTAACATTTGCCCCATCTGTTGCTTTAAAAGTAATAACATCTGGATTCCTCCAATTATAAGCTTCGAATTCTGGTGTAGTTGAATGTGTTATTTTCTTTAACGTTGTGTTTGGTTTGTTGTCTGCAATATATAATTCCCATGGTTTATTTTTATAGGAATAACGAACTGCTAATTTCTTCTCATCTGGAGATAATACAACTTCATGTGCTCCATCAGCATTTAAAATTGCTGTCATTTTTTTTGAAGCAATATCTAATTTATGAAACTCTCTGTTTCCAGGGTGATTAGTATTGGTAGTCAAATAGAACGATTTTCCATCTTGAGAAAGTGTCGCATTTCTCACTTCCCAATTTCCAGTGGTTAATTGCGTTTTCTTTTTTGTTTTTAAATTGATAGTATATAAATGAGAATATCCTGTAGTTTCTGATTGAAAATAGATTGTCTCGTTATCATTTAAGAAACCTAAATTTCCTCCCCAAAAAGAATAATTAGGTATTCCAGGTCCACCAATCCAAGCTTCATCATGTTGGTGTTCTAATTCTGTAATTTCACCTGTATTCAAATTTAATTGAACAATCCATCTGTCTTTGTTGTCCTGACTTCTAATTTCAAAAACGGATCTGCTTCCATCTTTATTATAAATTAGACGCAACATTACAATTGCTTTTTCTTCCTTTTCTTTCTCTTTTAATTCTTGATACTCCTGATAATATGCTGGATATTCTTTTATACCTGATAATTTCGAAAATGAAACATAATATACTGTATCTTTTTCTATATTAAAAACACCCATTTTATGCTTACTCAAATTATCTATTGATACTTTTGTACGTGCTACTTCATTATTAGTATAACCGTCTGCAGTAACAAAATGTTCTACTTTTGTTTGTGTCTCTGAGGGATAAGTAGAAAGTCTAAACGTTACAAATTTACCATCGGGAGAAGCCTGTATTTGTTCTAACGACTCACTTCCATAATAAATTGTTTTTGGCAAATCACTTTTACTATTTTCATTTTTTTTATCACACCAATCTTCTTTTGCTTTATTATCTCTAACAAATTGAAATAGTTCTTCCTGTTGCTTCCCTAGATAATTATCTATTTTAGTACTCTTAGTTGATTCATTACCGTTTTTAAAATTCGTTAATTGTTTTATTGCAAAATCTTTTACATTCAACTGAAATAAATTACGGTTTTGCTGATAGAATAGTACATCTTGATTAGTACTTCTTTCAATTCCATAGATTTTATCTGAAGAAGTATATAGTTTTTTAATTTCTTTAGTTTTTCGAACATATGCATATAAATTTCCTCTCTTTGAATAATAAACTACATCATATTCTCTTTGAGACTGCGCATTTATTTCTGAAAATTCTTTTTGATCTTCTTCCAATAATTGCACTTTACTTGACTTTTCATTCCAATAATAGGTGCTTCCTCCTATTTCATTTTTCGGATTCCAATCGAAATATACAGTACTTCCATCAATAGACCAATGCGTATTGTCTGGTTGATTTCCTATAAAACCATCTCCCTTCATTATTTGCTCTAATTGGAGTGATTGGGAATTAACTAAAATGGAAAGCAATACAAAAAGGGACAAAAGATATCTTTTCATGATAAAAAAATTGATTCAAACAAATATATCAATTTGGAATAAAATATATTTAATTATTGCTTACTTATTGAAAAAGGAATATTTTTGAAATCTAATATTCTATAATGAAAAATATTTATTTCTTATTTACTTACTTCTTTATACTTCAAAATATAATAGGACAAGTTCAACCCGATTCTCAAAAAAAACCGTCTCAATTTACTAAACACAATATAATAATCGATGATGATTATTCTTGGCTAGAAAACACTAATTCTGATGAAGTAGTTCGTTGGGTAAATGAACAAAACAATTTTTCTGAAAATCACTTAAAAGATGTTACTAAAGCTACTAACTTCTTATTCAAAATAAAAGATTACGATTATTTATCAACGAATGGACTCCCTATAAAAAAGGGGAAATATTTCTATTCTTTATACAGATTGGATAAGAAAAAACCATCCGTTTTACATTATAGAAAAGAACTAAATGATTCTCCATTAGAATTAGTCGACCCATATAAAGTATACAAAGATAAAAATGTGCTTTTAAATGGTTACTACCCTTCTGAAAATTCAAAATATTTAGCATATAAAATTAGCCCAAATGGGAGTGATCGACATGAAATACGTTTTGTAGATATTGCTAATCAAAAATATTTAGATGAAGTACTAAAAGATATCAAATTTTCAAATGTTGTTTGGAACAATGATGATGGTGTTTTTTATAAAAAAAATTCAAACCAAAATTTTTTTACTAAAGATTCTACTTACCAACTTTATTATCATAAATTAAGAGATATTCAAGAAAAAGATCGATTAGTTTTCGATACAACTAATGACGAAAGTAATTTTAGTTTTTTTGTTAGAGAGAATAAGTTATTTGTTTTTGAAACCAATAAAGAAGAATCAAATACAAAATATCATTATATTGATCTAACTGATGAGACTTTTACATTAAACGAGTTTAGTGTTAACAAAGTTGATGATTTTTCATTCTTATACTTTAAAGACGATAGAGTTTATTTTACTAATACAAAATATGACTGGGGAGACATTAGATCATTTAACATAAATGATTCTAATAAAGAAACCTCAATAATACCTCAAATATACACGCATTTATTAGTTGATATTGACTTCACAAATGACTATATAATTTGCAAATATCGAAATTTAGGAAACAACTACATTAACATTCATAAATATGATGGAAGCTTTGTAAGAAAGTTTGAAGCTCCTATGGAAATGGATTTTTCTATTCGTTTTTTAGACAGTAAGACAAATGAATTATATGTTACTTTTTATTCCAATACTATTTCATATTTAAACTATCGATTAAATATTACAACAGGAGATACTAATGTTTATTATAATTATTTTATTCAGCCAAAGCCAACTCTTTTTCCATTTGATCATTTTGAAAACAAAACCATCACTTACAAAAGTAGAGACGGAAAGGATGTACCTATAACTATTATACACAAAAAAGGGATAGAACTTAACGGAAACAACCCTACTTTATTAAAAGCTTATGGCGGTTTTGGGTCAGTAAGTGGACCTAATTATAATGTTGGGTTATTACATTTTCTTGAAAAAGGAGGCGTTTATGCATTTGCCCAAATAAGAGGTGGTGGTGAAAAAGGGAGAAAATGGCATAGAGATGGAAAAGGATTAAAAAAAATGAATTCTTTTAATGATTTTATCGATGCAGCTGAATTTCTAATTAATGAAAAGTACACTTCTTCAAATAAATTAGCAATTACTGGCGGCTCTAATGGAGGGCTAGTTGTTGGAGTGGCTATGACACAAAGACCCGATTTATTTAAAGTAGCTGTTCCTAAAGTTGGTGTTTTTGACATGGCTAAATTTGACCAATATACAACTGGAAAATATCATTTAGATGAATATGGAAATCCAGAAGTTGAAGAAGAATACAAATCATTATTAAGTTACTCTCCATATCACAACATCAAAGAAGATATAAATTATCCTATAACATTAATTATAACATCTGAAAATGATGATAGAGTTCCTCCTATTCACTCTTATAAATTTGCTGCAAAATTACAAAACAGAAAAGCTCAAACAAATCCTATTTATCTTCAAATAAACAGTAATGCTGGTCATTATGGAAAAATTTCAAACTATGAGAATTCAGTAAAAAACCTAGACGAATTTTATAGCTTTATTTGGGAACACCTAAATGAATAAAAAAAGAGTCAAATTTCTTTGACTCTTTTAAGTAACAATAAAAATTTGTTAAATCTAAAACATTGATCATTCAGTTGTAAAATATAATTAAGCTTGCCCCCAAAATAATTATCTAATAAACATTTCCTCAGAATCTGAATTAAAAAATCATTTTTTTATTAACTACTGACCCGTTTTGTAGTTTTATTTGTAATAGTAATGTTGTATTGTTTTTAGTAAAGTCGTCCAATGTAAATTCTTTTAAATTAATTTGTCCATAATTTGCAAGACGTCTTCCTAAAACATCATAAACTACAATTGAGTCTAATAGTTCGTTATTTGATATAACTTTAATATCATTATTACTATTAATTACCGTAACATCATTCTCCAAATCAAAATCTGTTGTATTCAATGTTGTGTTTAAATACACTATTTTAAATCTATTAATGATTTTACCAACATTCGATGTAAACTGATAAGGTGATTGTTTAATATCATGAACTATATTTAATTCCATATCTTCTAGATACACATTTTGTTGTTGGAAAAGACCATCTAAAGAACCAATTCCAATAGTATAATTTCCTTGAGTTATAATATCGATTCCTAAAAACACTTCATCATTTTCATCAAAAGGTAATGCTCTTCCTTGAATTGTGAATGCATTGTTATTTATTAAACTATAAAAAGTCATAGCATCATTATTTGGAATAACTGTACTGTCAAAGAAATTATCCTCATCCATGGTTGCACCTTCAATATAACCTAAAAGTGTTCTGTCAAATTGGTTGTTTGATAGGTTCGTTACATCTATCCAAAGTCTATGACGCTCTAAATTTGCATTCATTCCTTTATAGAAAAGACTATTATCATATGTAACATTTCGCATTTGATTATCAAAAGTTACATTATCTGTTGCAGTTGGTCCATCTAACATTTGTACAAAGAATCCTTGTCCAGAACCAATCAACAGATCTGAACCTATTGCCGGACAACAATTTGCTCCTAAAAGATTATAGGTTAAATAGTCATTTGGATTATAATTTTCTCCATAACTTCCATAAAACGGATTTTGTATAGCTGATGAAGGCAAACTTTCGTGCTTCCATAATCTTACATTTCCTAATATTTTCGTTGCATTATTGTATAAAAAATGATTCGCTCTAATTGATGATGGATAAGGGTTACCTATTAAGTTTAAGTTATCACTTAAGTTAGTAATTGGAATTCCATTTTGTCCATAATGCGGATTCGTATCAATATCATTACCTCTTATAATTGAAGCGTTTATAGTTCCATTATTGGGTACACCTTCAAAACTTCCTCCTAAACTGGTTGGTACTGACGGGCTAAATGTACTTGGAGCTCTAACAATGTATCCTTTTGCAATATCCATAGTGTTTCCAGCAGCATTTATCCAATATCCTTGCCCACCATTTGGATTAGCAAATACTGGATCCCATTTAAAAATTGGACCAAGTACATTTGGAGTTGCAATATTACTAACGTTAAAATTAGCAACTGGTGAAGACCAAAAAGTATAATCTAAATTTCTAACAATACTATTTCTTTTATAAATTATATCTCCCGAATTAGCTATATCGTTAATTTGAACTAAACTTCCTGAATTTTCTATTTCTAATATTCCACCTGCATCTACAGTCACCTTATCAGTAACTGCGATTGTGTTTGATGATTTAACAGTTAAAACCGCTCCAGATAATACTTTTAATGTACCTGCAAAACCTGCATAATTTGTTCCAGAAATAACTGGTTCGTTTGTTGCTGGTGGAATAACTACACAGTCCGTATTATTAGGAATTGAACCATTTGGTGTCCAGTTCATAGGGTTATCCCAGTTTCCGTCTACTACCCCATTCCATCTTTTTGTGCCAATGTCTACCATTTTATCTATAATAATTGGCTTAGTATTTCCAAAAAAAGTAATTTTCAATTTATAAATTCCTGTATTTGCATTACTAATTGATGGAATTGTATAATTTTTTGTATTTGCTATTACATTTCCAATTGGATCTTCCCATTGGTAGGTGATACGTGTATCGGTATCTAAATAAGTAGGGAAATTGTTTTCAGCCGTTAAATCAACCGGTTCTCCTTCACAATTTGCAGTTGTTGCCTCAGCTGTGAAAATAATTTCTTTTAATTCATCTACATTAAATAAAAACATTTGTGTTCCACTTAATGATGCACCATAAGCAATGTTTCTAAAACCAATTTTTTTTGTACTTCTATCTTCTGGAATTGATGGATCTGCTGCTGTTGGGTCTTCACTAATATATATTGCATGAACTTTTCCTAATTTGGAATATCTTCTGTCTGTTCTTCCTGCTTGTCTAGTTACATCTGTTTCTGGAACAGAACCCCAAACTCTAGAGGCTAAAACAGTTCCGTTAACAATCGGAATTGTTGGTTCTTCATCTGCAGTTGCAGCAACTGCATCATTTTTTTGCTCAATATACATTCTTCCTGTAACTGGTGTATCATTATTATTTCTAATTCCAGCATAAACACCATCATTATTAATAAAATCATTACCATGTAGTCGATAATACTTTCCTGTTATTTGTTGTCCTTGATCTGTAAATGAAATATTATAAGAGTATAAACCTCTATTTTGAATCTTATAGATATTACGAGATGATTTTACACCTTGGTTAGTATACCAAGTTCCATCATTCATTCCTCCATTTGTAATTGCTGGGTCTGCTGATGTTGTATAAAAATCAAATTGACTAATTCCTGTTGGAAAACAGGCACCTGGCCCATTAATGTTAGGTGTAACACAAGGTCCTTGATGAGGACCACCATTTCCGTTTGCCAATCCATTTGCATCTAAATTATTATTAATATTTTTTGTAGCAAATGTAGTTCCGTCATATCGTTTTACTGTTATTGTTCCTGAAAGATTGTTAAGTTGTTGATACCATCTTTGTGTTAGATTTCCACCTGAATAAACATCCCAAGACCATTCGTTTCCTCCAGGTAAATTTTGTGTTTCTATAACTTGGATTCTATTATCATGTCCCATATCTATTATACCGTCAGCACCTTGAAAACTTAACATATGGACTTTCTTTCCTGGTAAAACATTACAATCAAAAATCCTTTGATTATTAATCCAAGTTAGTGTTTGTTCTTCTTCAACTTTTGGTAGAACTGTAGCTAAAATATCTGTTATTAAAGCTCTTGAAGTTAGTAGCGAGTGATTATTATTCATTCGTTTATAATACTCAGCATTAAAACTTTTAAATATATTATTGTCTTCAATATACATTTTATAAAATGCTGCCGATGCTGTCCCATAACGTTCCCAATGTACTCCCGTTCCTTGATCACTAGACCAAAAGTCGGTTCCTGTTATTTGTTGATGATTCTGAAAATCATAATCCCAATCGAAAGCATATCCAGGTTCTGCCCCCCAACGAATATTAAACCTTGTATCGTTAAAATAGTTTGGATATTGTTCTATAAACTTATCCATCACTATTACTGCTACTGCTTCTGCCATTCCTTCTTCAAATCCTGAAAGAGTTGGATCGTAATGCCATAAGTTATTAGATGACAAACCTACGTTATCTCTCCAGCCATGAAGTAGTTCGTGAATTAATAAGCGAGGTTGATCTAGATCTCCTGATGCATTTACAAAATAGGAAGATGTAATCCAGTTTGGACCATTATAAAATGTGTTTATTCCTACTGAGTTGCCATCATTAATTACATTTAAAGTCTGGTTTAATGAAGGTGGACCATATACTGTTTTAATAATTGGAATTACTTTATTATAAAAGTCCATTATTTTGATTTGTTGCCAATTTGCAAAAGGTCCAACTCCGTTTATTCCAAATTGAGTTTCTACATTTACTGAAACATCATTTGCCGCTGCTCCTAGATTTTCCCAATTGAACTGAAAAGGCCCATAAACATCATCTGTCCCTCCGTTATATAAATGTAAGTAGAAGTTTTGCCCTAAGTTAAAAACAGTTGATCCTAGAGGATTTGACAATGCAGCCAATCTTAGCTCTTCGTAGCTATAACCATAAATAGTTTTATCTGTAATATACAATCCCTGTGTATATCCAATGTTTTGACGATTAGCACCATTTGGTGTTGCTCCTGTTCCAATTGAAAAAGAGTCATATCCACCCGATACCCAAGTTGCTGCAAAACTATGAATGCTTTCAACCCAAGCATTAACTCCTGCTGCTTTAGCGGCATTAACTTTATTTAATTGATTGAACATTCTAATCTCATTTTCATCTCGTACATGCTCTTTTGGAGATGTACAGGTATGAGAATTATGATTTTGAGATTGAATTGAATCAATAATAAAAAATAAAGAAAAAATCAAAAAAAAGTGTTCTTTTTTCACAATATTAACAATTTTAACGAGATTAATAAACTTTAATGCCAAAAATAGTAGTTTACATAAAAGCAAAACAATAGAATATTACCCCAAGATTGTAGTATATTATCCTATTTAAGAAAAAGTAGTGATTTTCACTCATTTTTCTTAAAAAACAATACGCCCCATTAAAATTAATGGGGCGTATTTGTTTAAAAAAATTGGAGTTCGTAATTAAAACTCAAATGCTAAAGATGTCACTAAGAAAAAATTAGAATTCGTTGTACCCGTTTCTTTATTAAAAATTGGTTCTTTAGAATCGAACCATTTTGCTTCTGTTCTTAATTTCAATTTGGAATTTGGAATAAAATCGACATTGAATGATGCTCCGAATACCTCAAATGGAGCACCAACACCTACAATTACATTTTCCTTATCTTCAAAGTATTCTGCTCTAGCTGCAACATTCCATTTTTGTGTTACTGAATATTGTGTAATTAATGTAACTGTTTTCCAATCTTGAAAAGTATCATCAATCATACTTTTTTGGAAACCCATATCAAATCCTAAAATAGTTCTCCATTTCTCGTTCCAACCGTGATCTAAAAACAAGTTATTAAAATATCTTGTTCTCAAAGCATCTGTTACTATTGGTTCGTCTCCTATAAAAGTGCTCCAATTTAATGTTGTCTTATCTGTTGGAGAATATACTACTTGCGTTCCAAATGTCGGTAGTGCTTTACTATTTGGTTTTTCTATTCTCTGCCAACCGTTAGTAGTTACAAATGCTAAACACCATTTATTGTTTGGCACATAGTTATATTTTACTCCTGTAAAATAAAATGGTGAACTTTCAGCCATTATTGACCTTGTTAGTGTCAAATTAGAAAATGATGACGAAGTTTCAAAACCAATATAAGAAGGCATAATACCTGCTTCAACAACATGCTTTTGATCTTTATCTAAATACACTCCAATAAAAGCTTCGTGAAATAATTTCATGCTTTCTGCACTATAATTATCGTCAACATTTGTTCCTGCTTGAATTGCAATATTTGCATAAACATTTTCATAGGTTAAGCTTGTTCGTAGCATCCCCATGTTGATACTAAATTCGTTATGTCTGCTATGATTATAAATCCAATCTAGTCTTTTATCTGTTGTGGGTTTATTAAAATCATATCCGTAAAAAGCTTCTAGATATCCTGAAAAATCTACTTTTAACTTACTCTCTTCTTTTACTTCTTCTTGTGAAAAAACAACTGTTGTTACTAATAATACAGCTATTTTAAAAAAATTTCTATTCATCATTTTTATGCTTATAAAATACTTGTTCTATTGTTTCTTTTGGTTCCGGAATATCTTGTTCTAATAATGTTTTTAATGCTTTTTTTGATACTCTTTTAATCGTAACAATTCTATTTGCTTGTTTTTGAATGCATTTTTCAAAGAGGTTTCTCACAACTCTTGCATTACCAAAACTATCGTCTCGCTTTTCATATAATAACTCAAAAGTATCTTTTAATTTTTCTTTTGCTTCTTCGGTTACTATGAAATCTGCTTTTTTACAATTCAATTCAAAAATGGAAAATAATTCAGAAGGTTTGAAATGGTCAAAATGAAAAAAACGATTAAATCTTGATCGTAATCCTGGATTAGAATCTATGAAAATCTGCATAGGTTCATCATATCCTGCAACAACTACTGCAAAATCATCTCTAAAATCTTCCATTCTTTTTAACAAAGTATTCACTGCTTCTCCTCCATAATCATTCCCCAATGCGTTTTGACTTAAAGCATAAGCTTCATCTACAAACAAAACACCACCTTTAGCTTCTTCTACAATTGCATCAACTTTTGTAGCTGTTTGACCAACATACCCAGCAACCATTCCTTCTCTATCTGTTTCTATCATTTGTCCGTTTGATAAAAACTCTAAGTGTTTAAATATTCTACCCAATAATCTTGCAACAGTAGTTTTCCCCGTTCCCGGAGGACCAAGAAAAACAGTGTGCAATGTAATCTCTATATTTTTCAACCCTTGTTTTGTGCGTTTTTGTTGCACCTTTAAAAGGTTTACCAATTCAGCTACATCTTTTTTTACATTTTCTAAACCAATAAGTCCGTTTAACTCTTCTAGCACTTTTTCTAACGAATCGTCTGAAATTTCTATTACATCATTTATTTTAAAATCGATTCCTAAAATTTCATCTAATTTGTTATTATTTTGATCTTCTGTAACGCAAACTAACTTCAAAAAGACTTTAAAAATCGTTACTATTTCTTTATATCTTGGGTGCTTATTTTTCTTTAAATAATTCAATAGAAAAGTCCTACTTTGATCTAACTCAAAAAGTATGTTAGATTGAATAATCTTATTGAAATGACTTTTAAATGGATTAGTTGTTACAAGTTTATTTAAGCTCTCTATCTCATTTTCATTTGCAAAATGCTGATTTCGTATTGCATCATAATAATAGGCTAATCCAAACTGCGAACTTTCGGAAAGATTTTTAACCTTACTAAAGACAAAAATAAAATCTGAAATAAATATTTTTTCTGCTTTAAGAAGTACTTTATTCGTGCTATTTTGTGGCAAAAGTGCATTCAATTCTGAAATACATTTTGTATCTGAATTTAAAGTATCACAAACACTTAAAACTGCTGTTGTTGCATTTTTAAGTTCTTGAATATATTCTTTAGTAAATAACATTCCCATTTCTACCTATATATTAATTTTTTCTGACCAAGAAATTCCTTCTGGTAAATCTAAATTTGAAAACTCTACATGAATAACTCTTCGTTTTTCATTATTAATCGTTTTGTTTGAGGCATGAAACAATAACGGTTTCATTATCATTATACCTCCTTTTTTAACTTTTGCTATTTGCTCTTCAGCTTCGTTAAAATCAAAACTATCTAATCGAACAATACCGTTCGCATGTGATTTAGGAATTATACGTAATGCTCCATTTTTTTCATCAGTATCATCTAGATGAATTCTAATTGTAAAAATATTCTCTAAGATTTTTTCTGTTGGCTGAACTGAAAATTGATTTTGTTTAATTGTCCAATTATTAAAACCACTACATTCCAGTTTTTTATCTACAGAAATAGTTAAATCTTGATGATAGGAAACAAACCAATTGGATTGTTCTGGTTTGTCAAAATAGATGGATTTTACAACAAAGTAATCATTTCCTAAAAGCTGCCCCAAAATATTTTTCAATGCATCATTGAATAGTATTTTATTTATAGTTGGAACTTCTTTAAGAAACTGTCTAATTGCAAAAAGGTCTTTTGATTTTCTAAAAGTTTTGTTTAAAGAATCACTAATTTGTTCTATTTCATAAATAAACGATTGGGTTTCTTCATTCGAAAAAACATCATTTATTATAGCATAGCCATTCGATTCAACTTCTTGATTATAATTTGACTTTGTATTGTGATTCATCCAAACAACCTTATGAAAGCATCATTTGATTGATAATTTCTCTTGTCAATTTTAAATGTGCTTCACCAAATTCCTGCCAAGCTAATCCAAGTTCTCTTAAATCGAACTTTGCAACAATTGAACCATAATTTTGCTTTTCTCCTTCAATTGTTGGGTAACCAATAACATAAATTACTTGTGCTAGCGAAACTGCTAATTCTATATCGTGTGAAGAAAAAATTATGGTATTGTATTCTGAAGTTGAATTTAACAAATCGAAAGATTTTTTCACTTCTTTAATGTTTCCAACATCTAAACCCGAAAAAGGCTCATCCATTACAATAAACTGTTCCGAAGAAAATAATTGTTCAATGATTGCCGTTCTTTGTCTTTGTCCGCCAGAAAGCTCATTTGGATACTTGTAAGTACAGTTATCTAATCCCCATTTATGAAGGTATTCTTTTATCTTTTCTTCCTTTTCTTCTTCTGTTAAATTCGTTTTTCTTAAAGCAAATTTCAGCGTTTGCAATACTGTTTTGTGTCGAAACAAAGTATATTTTTGGTCTACAAAACCAATATCTCCTTCTTTAATATCTTTTGCAGCTCCTTCTACAGTGCTTTTAAAATCTTTAATTAGAATTTTTCCAGTTCTTGGTGCTACCAAACCAGTTAAAGCTTTAAAAAAAGTTGATTTTCCTCTACCAGAGCGAC
The DNA here is from genome assembly GCF_021650975.2 of Flavobacterium jumunjinense. Taxonomy (NCBI): domain Bacteria; kingdom Pseudomonadati; phylum Bacteroidota; class Flavobacteriia; order Flavobacteriales; family Flavobacteriaceae; genus Flavobacterium; species Flavobacterium jumunjinense. The sequence goes on along the minus strand of NZ_CP091285.1, from coordinate 1,524,159 downwards.
CAACAACAGCAATAACTTGTGAAGTACTATTGTGGTTTTCTCGAACCACATCTTTTTCAATTAAGTTTATATCTTTAATAATAACAGTGTCATCATAGGCAACACTAAGATTTTCCACATATAAAAGCGTTTCTTTAAATTCGAAATCCATAAATTTATATTTTAGAGTATCTGAATACGGCTCTTCTTAGATAGTTAATAAACCAATCTAATAATAAACCAATTCCTAAGATGATTATTTGTAATGCTATAATTCGTCCATGATTCATGAACTTATCTGAATTTTTAATTAAGAAACCTAAGCCTCCAGAAGCAACGACTATCGATTCGATTGTTACCAACATCATCCATGTAATGGCTAAATTCTGACGAATAACATCTATTACATAATCCAATCTTCCTAGAACAATTACTTGCCATAATACTTCGAAACGATTACATTTTAGGGTTTTTGCATGATCGAATTCTTCTTGTGGAATATCTTTTACTACTGAAATTAACGATGTGGTTAGGAAAGTAGTTAGGAAAATTACCATTATCCAGATTTGCATATTTCTAGCATCGTGAACAACTAAAGTCACGTAGAAAGACAAACCTGTAAAAGGAAGAAAACGGAATTTCGTTATAAATTCTGCAACAGGTTTCATTAAAGGTATTGGCCAACTATAGGCAAATAATAATGAAATTACAGTGGCAAGAAATACAGATAAAAAACACAATTTCAACGAATTGAAAATATGCACCACCAAACCTTCATTATATAACTCTGTGAAACCTTTAAATACTTGTTGCGGATTTGGAAACAAATGTTTCTCTCCAGAAGTACCTATAATCCAAATAAGGATTAAGATTGCAATCCAAGCGAAAAGAATGATCATCCTTTTTGATTTGGAAATTTTCTCAAATGGTGTTATTAATTTTATCATGGATTGAATTAAAAGAGCTACCAAATTTGATAGCTCTTAAGGTTTTTTATTATTTCAATAGCGTAATTACTACTCTTCTGTTTTTTGCTTTCCCAGCTGCTGTGTTATTATCTGCAGTTGGTTCGTTTGCTCCTTTACCATCTATCATTTGAAAACGATTTAAAGGAATATTTTTACCTCTCAAATAGTCAACCACTGCTTCAGCTCTATTTTTAGAAAGCGTTACATTTGAAGTTGGATTACCTACATTGTCAGTATGTCCTACGATTGTTAATTTAGTGTTCTCCGCTTGAATTAAAAGGTTGTAAATTTTTTCTAATTCACTAGTTGAACTGCTTGAAATTTGAGCACTTCCTGTATTAAAATTAATTCTCCATTCTCCTGAAGCCATTACCTCTGTAGCTTGTGCACTATAATCTACTTTTTCAGGAGCAGTAGATTGAATGTCATTAATGTTTTTTAGGTAATATAAATTCACAGCATCTTCATAAGCTGAAACTTTACCTACATTTTCATTAAAACCAAATGGGTTTAATTCTGTCAAATATGTTGATACTTGATTATAAACTGATTTATATCTATTTACACCATCTAATAATCCAAAATATTGCATTGCATCTGAATTATTAAACACTTTAGAACCACCCATATTATATGTTAAACCATTTTTAGTTCCTTGTTGTCCTTTGAACATGTCATACCAATATTTTGGAGACTCCATTTGATAAGTATCCGTAACAGCTTCTGATGCTCTAACTCTCCAATCATCATAATTTTTCATTTGATTAGATGCTGTTAAAGAAGATTTTAAAATATTAGACACAATTGCAGGGTTTTGAGCAGCCCATTCTTTTAAACCAATTAAAACAGTTGGCATTTGATTGTTAAATTCTTTAGTAGAAACAATATCTACAAATCCAGATAATTTATCAAAGACCAATTTATCTCCTGGCGTCCAAGTTGCACAACCATCAATTTTTCTATTTACTGATTTACCTGTTAACTTACCATTTGAAACTTCTTTTAAAGAAACTGTCCATCCAGTAGTTTGCGATTTAATTAATTCCTCAGCTGATTTAATATAATCATCGTTCTCTGAAGCATAAATATTAACTGCATCAGCATCATAAGTTGAAGGATCTGGATTTACTTTTAAGCCATTCGCAAAACAGTAATTTACCGTTGTAACCCAGTCACCATCTCCTAATACAGCAGAAACAACAGCACCTTTCATAGTTTGTGGATCAGATTTCCAACTTGGTGGTCCGATTAATTTATCTTCACCATAACTCATACCAATTGCTCCCATAACTTGAAGGTGGTATTTGTCTTTTCCGTATTTATCATCTAATGATTTTTGAACAGAACTAATATAGAATGGTGCTCCATCTCCCATAATCATAACTGCGAATGCAGATTTATCTGATGTTGGATATTTCGTTCCTTGATCAAATTCTTCGATAAATTTCATTTGCATGTTTTGAAGTTCAGACAACCAGTCTTGACGAATGATTTCTAAATTAACTCCATTTTTTTCCATTAACGAACCTTTTGTCGTTTTTGGTCCACCATTAGAAACAATTATTCCAGATTGCGCATTCCATGCATAACCAGCAATTCTAATCTTTGGTGCATTAGACACCTCAGAAGAAATATCTTTTGAAGGTAATTCTATTTTATCTGCATTTAGAACGTTATCAACTACAGTTTTATCTAAAGTCATACCGTCTAATTTTTTAGACACTTCAGTTCTAAGTCCTGGAGCCAAATAATAGATTGATCCTAAAATTCCTCCAATACCAATAATTACAATAAGTAATTCTGATAAAGTGGTTAATTTTTTTGTTCTAAGAATTTTTCCCATGTTATATAAGTAATTTAGTTTTGATTAATTTAAAAAATATCTCCAAATCCACTAGCATTTTGCTTGTCTTCTTTAGACATTTTATAGTTAGGATTTGAATATCTAGTCGAATCTGGAATAGTATTATCTCCAGTTTTAATTTTATCTGCCAAAGAGTCTAATCTTGAATACAATTCGTCATTATCAACCGAATACTGAGATGTTAATGTGTCAATATCTAATAAGTTTTCAGATGTTCTAGCAATATCTTGAGCAATTGTTGAAGTTACTACCTCTAATGCATATTCTAATTCCCAATCTTTAGTGAACATCATTGCGTTTTTAGCACTTTCAGTCGCTGCTTTTGCATTTTTAGCAAACTCATATTCCTTTCTTAACATCGTAATTGTAGCATCAAAATCGGCAATTTTAATATCAATTGCTGTTCCAGCCAGTGTTAATTTACGATCCATTTTTCCAAGAACATTTGCTCTAACTCCATATTTTTGAATGAAGCTTTTACTTTGTTCATATTGATTAGAAATCCTTTGAGAGTTGCTTAATTTTTTAGCAAGCTCACTTTGTAAAGTAACATACTCGTCTGTATCTTTTGCTGCTAACCCATTAACCCTTACCATCTCGTCCATTGCAGATTTTAACCTTTCAGATTGACGTTGTAGGCTTAATAGTTCCTCTTGATAATCTTTTGCTTCTTTTTCAGATTTTGAAGCTTCTACTTCCATTTCATTTTTTAAACCTTTAAGCTTTGCTTTAGTATTTTTAAAAACTTCACGGTTTTTCACCATTTTTTGTTTTTGCTCTTCTAACTCATTAAAAGGGTTACTTTGAATTAAAGCTTTATGAAGGTTTTTAGTTGCAAAACGTAATGCTTTCATTATTACAGGAAACATCATCACTAAAAAAATCAAGAATACAGCTGTTGCTGAAAGCGCAATTGCTTGACCAAGCATAGTGAATAATGGCGGAATTATGTAAGTCCAAGTTAAATAACCTCCTATACCCAATAATCCTAGGGCAATAGCAAAAAATATATATTTTTCGCCTTTTTTTAACGACTTAGTATTTAAGGCAATTTCACCTTTAGACTCATCAAAGTGTTTTAAAATAGGTAACTCTAAAAGAGTACTTTTTTCTTGTTCGAATTTATTCATAATGTTTTTTAATTGCTTTTTTATCTTATGTTAAACCTATTAAAAAAATACGTTTCCTATAAATTATAAATATTGATTTATACCACTAATTACCAAGTTAATTGAGTCTAGTATTTTTTGTTTAGCAAAATTATTTGCATCAATTTTTAATTGAAGTTCTCTTAATTCATTTTCGTTTTTACTATCAATATTAACCAGTAATAATTTCTTCTGTTGCAATTCTTGTTGCATTTGGGCAATTCTATTTTCTAGATCTGCAATAGAAACTGTTAATGATTCTTTTTCATTATGAACTAAATTACTTAAATCTTGCCTTTTAGCATTTCCAGTAGTATCATATTTTACATGTACTTTATTGATCTCATCTATATAAAATTTAGATTTTTCAATAAGGAATTCTTTGGTTAAATCTGGTTTAATAGATTTCCCCATTGTAAATGCCATTTGATAACTTTGAGGATTAGTTATTCCAACAGCAACAACAGACTTATACATTTCGAAAAAATCAAAATCACTTAAGTTTAAAGATTCAAAACCTTTTTCATATACTCCTAAAATTTCATTAACAAATGGATTAGAAGAATTATCACTACTCATTGTATTGGTAGCCATTTTTTCTTCAGGAAATTTCTTTGTTTCAACAGGAGCAGTAAAAGCATTATTCTCTGCGGGTTTAGACGATTTTTCTTGATTTATTTTTGAATTAGCTTCATCATTAACAAACAAACTTTTCCAATTAAAACTTTCTTTTGACATTGATTTATTATTTCGTTGTTCTTTATTATACGTAAAAACTTTGCTAAAGTTACAATTTTTATTTTTTTTTATTTTCAAAAATAAGAAAAAGGCTATTTGGAAAACCAAATAGCCTTTTTAAATAATGCCTATATATCGAATTAACTATTTAAAGCTTCTGCTCCACCAACAATTTCAAGAATCTCTCCAGTAATTGCAGCTTGTCTTGCTTTATTGTATGTTAATTTTAATTGATTTCTTAATTCTGTTGCATTATCAGTTGCTTTATGCATTGCTGTCATACGTGCTCCATGCTCAGATGCAAATGAATCACGTATTGATTTATACAACTGAGTTTTTAAAGATTTTGGTATTAATGTTAATACAATATCTTCTTTTGATGGTTCAAAAAGATAATCAGATGCAATTGCTTCTCCACCAGTAATTGGCTCTAATGGCAAAAACTGTTCAGTTTTTACAATTTGAGTTGCTGCATTTTTGAAATGATTATAAACTACTTCAATTTTATCATATTCTCCATCAACAAACTTTTTCATTACTATTTCAGCAACATCAGAAACATTATCGAAAGTTAAGTCATCAAAAATAGAACTACGATTTTCGATAACCGTATTTGTTTTGCGTAACACATCATTTCCTTTTTTACCTATAGCAAAAATATCAACCGTTTTACCTGAATAAAATTCAATTCTATTTTTAACACCTTTAATAACATTAGAATTAAAAGCGCCACATAAACCTCTATTTGAAGTTACAGCAATGATTAAAACTTTATTAACTTCTCTTTGCTCTGCATAAGCTCCTCCAGAATTACCATCCAAAGTTGCGCTTAAGTTTTGCAATAATTCTGTTAACTTCTCAGCATAAGGACGCATAGCCGTAATAGCATCTTGAGCCTTTTTTAATTTTGCTGCAGAAACCATTTTCATTGCCGATGTTATTTGCATCGTAGATGAAATTGAACCAATCCTATTTCTAATTTCCTTTAAGTTTGCCATTCTTACAAATTGTATATTGTAGATATTGCATAATGTATACTGTATTTATAGTTCTCACTTAATACAGTATACGTTATACCTTTTAATTAATATTTTGATGAAATTTCTTTAGCTACTTTTGCTAATACGTCTGTGATAGTATCATCAAACTTTCCAGCTTTTAAAGCATCTAATGTATCTCTATGTTTAGCATTTAAAAACGCTAAAAAGTCAATTTCAAATTCCTTAATTTTATTCACAGGAACGTTTCTTAACAAGTTTTTAGAACCTGCATAGATAATTGCAACTTGATCTTCAACAGTAGATGGATCATTTACCGCTTGTTTCAAGATTTCAACATTACGTTTCCCTTTTTCAATAACACTTAATGTTACAGCATCTAAATCTGAACCAAATTTAGCGAAAGCTTCAAGCTCACGGTATTGTGCTTGGTCTAATTTTAAAGTACCTGCAACTTTTTTCATAGATTTAATCTGTGCATTACCTCCAACACGAGATACAGAAATACCAACGTTAATTGCTGGACGTACACCTGAATTAAACAAATCACCATCTAAGAATATCTGACCATCAGTAATCGAAATTACGTTAGTAGGGATATAAGCAGAAACGTCACCAGCTTGAGTCTCAATAATTGGTAAAGCAGTTAAAGAACCACCACCTTTTACTATTGGTTTTAACGAATCTGGCAAATCGTTCATGTTTTTGGCAATTTCGTCATTAGCAATAACTTTTGCTGCTCTTTCTAATAATCTTGAGTGAAGATAGAAAACGTCTCCTGGATATGCCTCACGACCTGGCGGTCTTCTTAATAATAAAGATACCTCACGGTATGCCACTGCTTGCTTAGATAAATCATCATAAATAATTAAAGCAGGACGACCAGTATCACGGAAGTACTCACCAATAGATGCACCAGCGAATGGAGCATAAACTTGCATTGCAGCAGGATCTGAAGCATTAGCAGCAACAATAACTGTATAGTCCATTGCTCCTTTTTCTTCTAATGTTTTTGCAATTGCAGCAACAGTTGAAGCTTTTTGCCCAACAGCTACATATATACAGAATACTGGTTTTCCAGCATCATAAAATTCTTTTTGATTTAAGATTGTATCAATACAAACTGAAGTTTTTCCTGTTTGACGATCTCCAATTACTAATTCACGTTGTCCTCTACCTACTGGAATCATAGCATCAATAGCCTTAATACCAGTTTGTAACGGCTCAGTTACTGGTTGACGATAGATAACACCAGGAGCTTTTCTCTCTAATGGCATTTCATATAACTCACCACCTATTGGACCTTTACCATCGATAGGGTTTCCTAAAGTATCAACAACACGTCCAACAATTTGCTCACCTACTTTTAAGGAAGCAATACGCTGTGTTCTTTTAACTGTAGAACCTTCTCTAATTCCTGTTGAAGGACCTAATAATACTACACCAACATTATCCTCTTCTAAATTTAGAACAATTGCTTCTAATCCGTTATCGAATTGTACTAACTCTCCATATTGAGCATTAGCTAATCCGTAAACACGAGCAATTCCATCTCCAACTTGAAGAACTGTTCCCACTTCTTCCAATGTAGCACCAGATTGAAAATCTGATAATTGTTTTTTTAATATTGCTGATATTTCAGCAGGTTTAATTTCAGCCATCTTAATTTATAATTTTAACACCAATTAAGTGTGCGATCTATATTATTAATTACTAAACTCTCTTTTTAATTGTTGCAATCTGTTAGCTACAGATGCATTATATTGTTTATCACCCATTCTAATAATAAATCCTCCAATTATTGATGGATCTACTATATTGTTTATAGTGATTTTATTTTTTGAAAATTCTTTAATTTTCGCCAATACTTTCGATTCTAAATCTGAAGTTAAAGGAACTGCTGTTGTAACAGCAACTGTTTCCAAACCATTATCCTCATCAGATAATTTATTATATTCTGAAACAATAGCTAAAAGTATTCCAAATCTTTTATTTTCCAAAAGTAATCGAAACAATCCTTTAGTTTCATTTTGTGCTGTAGCAAAAATTTCTGATAAAGCAGAAAATTTAGATGTTCCTGATATTACCGGACTCTTTAAAAAATCTTTTAATTCGTCACTATCTTTAACAGCAGTAAGTATCGAATTCATATCGACATTTACATTTGCTTCATTATTATTTGCTTTAGCCATATCCAGAATAGCTTTTGCATATCGTATAGCTGCTCTAGTTCCTGCCATAATTAATTTAATTTAGCATCTCCTAACATTTTCTCAACTAATTTAGTTTGAGCTTCTTTGTTAGAAAGTTCATCTTTTAATATTTTTTCTGCAATTTCTAATGAAAGTGAAGAAACCTGATTTTTCAATTCTGCCATAGCCAAATTTTTCTCGTTTTCGATTGCTGCTTTTGCTTGAGCAATCATTTTGTTTCCTTGCTCTGTAGCTTCGTTTTTAGCTTCTACAATCATAGCATCTTTCATTTCACGAGCTTCTTTAAGCATAGCATCTCTTTCCGCTCTAGCTTCAACTAGTAATTTTTCATTATCAGCTTTTAAATTAGCTAAGTCTTTCTTCGCATTTTCTGCTGCCATTAAAGCATTAGAAATACCGTCTTCACGTGCTGCTAATGAAGCTATAATTGGCTTCCAAGCAAATTTAGCTAATAATATAATTAAAATTACAAGTATAATAGCTTGCCAAAAAAACAAACCGTATGAAAAATCATTAATTAATTTATCCATTATATAAACTTTAAAATACGTTTCAAAAAAATTGTTTAACAAAACAACACCTTAAGCCAACCGCTAAAGGTGTTGTTGTTTTAATTATGCTCCTAAGATTAAAGCACCGAATGCTAAACCTTCTAATAATGCACCAATAATAATCATTGCAGTTTGAATTTTACCAGCAGCTTCTGGTTGGCGAGCAATAGCGTCCATTGCAGAACCACCAATTTTACCTAAACCTAAACCAGCTCCGATTACGATTAAACCTGCACCTACTAAATTTGGAATTGTCATCATGAAATATTTATATATAATTAAACAAAATTTATTCTTAAACTATTGCATTATCTGAATGATCTAAACCGTCATGGTGTTCTTCATGATCATGATGATGCTCTTGTACCGCCATACCAATAAATAAAGACGATAACATTGTAAATATATAGGCTTGCAAAAATGCAACTAAAATTTCAATTACAGAAATAAACAAGGTTAATGCCAAAGAAACTGTTGTAGCTCCTACAGTTGTTAATTGCTCTTTCAATACAAATATAATTGCAATTAATCCCATTACTACTGTGTGTCCTGCAGTTATATTTGCAAACAAACGTATCATTAAAGAGAATGGCTTTGTAAACATTCCTAAAACTTCAATTGGAGCCAAAATTATTTTCATTGGAACAGGCACTCCAGGCATCCAGAAAATATGTCCCCAATAATCTTTGTTTGCACTAAACTGAGTAATAATGAACGTAAATATAGCCAAACACATAGTTACTGCAATATTCCCTGTAACATTAATCCCTAAAGGTGTTAAACCAATTAAGTTTAATAACCATATAAGGAAAAATACAGTTAATAAATACGGCATAAATTTTTTATACTTTGCCTCACCAATATTTGGTCTTGCAATTTCGTCTCTAACATAAATTACCAATGGCTCTAAAACTCTATTAAACCCTTTTGGTAAATTGTTATGACTTGTCTTATATGTTTTTGCTAAACCAAAAAACAAAAAGAAGATTATAATTGATGTTATTAACAAAGAAAAAACATTCTTCGTTATAGAAAAATTTAAAGGCATTACATTTGTTGGATGATGATGCTCATCTAAATCCAATACACCTTCTGCTCCTGTTTTATAAATCTTATTATGAAACAACTTATAATGTTGCCCGTCTACTTCTGCAAGGGTTTCACCATGGTGGAACTTTGAAGAAGAAAACACTTTCAATCCATTATCAATTAAAATAACTGGTAATGAAAAGCCATAATGCTTACCTTCTGCTTCGTCTGAAAAGAATACAAAATCATAAGAATCTTGCAAGTGATGCGCAATATGAGCCTCAACTTTTTCTTTTTGCGACAAACCTTCATGGCTAGAATGGTCTTCTACATGAACTTCTTGTACGTGTTCGACAGCAACTGATGTGCTATCCAATGTCGTGTTAGCTGTACTAATGAATGGCAGTATCGAAAATGCGATAGCTACAATTAAACTAAGTGGTTTTCTTGAAATCACCATATCGTTATAAAATATCATTTTTACGGTCGTTAAAATTTTTGCAAAAGTACAATATTAATTAACATCGCGTTATTTAATCTGGACTTTTTTTTACAACCTGTTATTTTTTTTAATTTCTAATCGTTTTTATTTAATAATTTTACTGTAAAAAAGACATCTACAAATAAAAATTCAATGAAAAGAACGAAAAAACAAATTTTCTCTAATTCTTTTAAAACCTCTGCTCCTTTTACTAATGAAAGAAAAACATAAGAAACAATCATCTTAATTGTTAATGTCGCCAAAAACACATAGCCTAAAATCTCTTTTTTATCTTTATCTATATAAACATGTGCAATCAACATCAAAGCACTGCTTAAAAGAAAAAAAATCATCATCTTAAACATTTGAACATTTTCCATTTCCATTCTTACATTAAGTCCTAAGCCATAAACCACACCAAGGTTTACCAATAAGATTAAAACACATAAAAACAAAAACCTTACATATATATTATCTCTCACCTTATTTATCGTTTCTGTTTATAAAATTAACCTGCTGAATCACTTGATACATTGCTATAAAAACACCTAATAATGTAATTATTTTACCATATACATCTGTTTGATACTTCTCGTCAATACAACAACCTAATCTATTAGCTATGAATATAATAAATCCCATTTGAAATGGGATTGTTATAAGCGATAACCATTTATTAGGTTTGTTATTCATTCTCTCTTAAAATAAAACGTAAATATAAAAAAAAGGAGCTGCAAAAGCAACTCCTTTTTTAAACTATAATTCTAAATGATTAGAATTCGTATCTTACTGTAAAGTTCCAAGTTCTTCCTAAACCAAAGAATGCATTGTTACCTGCCGCAACACCGTTATAAACATTACCATTATTTCTAAAAGTAGAACCTGTACCACTTGTAGGATCTACACTATCCAGTTGGTAACTTGTATTAGACTCAGAAATATATTTCTTATTAAAGAAATTATCAATATTTAAACGTAAATCGATAGCATCATTAACATTTATTTTAAATCTATAAGAAGCGAATGCATCAACAACTGCGAATGAAGGTAATCTTACAGGGTCTTTAAAAGCGAAAACATCTCCGTAAAAAACTGGATCATATCTCTCTAAAGCTGGCGAAGAATACATTTTATCTGAATATTTAAGATTTGAACCAAAAATAAAGTTATTAAATAATTCATAATTTGCACCAATAGAAGCCATTAATTGTGGAGCACCACCAATTTTTTGATCTTTAATTAAAAGTTCAGATGGATCTGACAAACCACCACCTGTTGTTGGTCTTAAATCTTGAAAAATTGCATTTGAACTATATGTCCATTCCCCTAAAGATAAAGTACCATTGAAAATTAATTTTCTTATCGGAGCAGCAGTTATTGCTAATTCAACACCTTTATTAATTCTATTTATTCCTGAAGTAGTACCAAAGTTACCTAATTCTGGAGTATAATATGGAGTTTCTGCATCATCATGAGTTGATGAGTATGCACTTAAGTTCAAACTTATATGCTTAGATCTAAATCCATATCCTACCTCTATAGATTGGAATTTTTCATTTTTATAATTTGGATTGATATCATTATTTAATCCACTATAAACAGTTACGAATACAGGTGCTCTTGAAACAAAACCAGCATTAGCCCAGAAGTTATGTTTATTTGTAATATTATAATTCACACCAAACTTAGCGTTATAACCATCAATAGGCAACTCGTTAGTTGACTCACTCGTATTATTATCAATATCATAAACTCCAGAACCAGGAGTCGACTCAGCATAATCACCCAAAGAGTAATTAACTCTTTGAATAAATTGTCTATTAAAACCTCCTTGTGCTAATAAATTTAATTTCCAAATATCATATTCAATTTGCGCATAAGAACCTAAATAAGCAATTTTAGCGTCATATTTATAATCTACAGGAGTCGCACCCAAATTTTTCTTTGTAAAATCGAACATTGCTTCTGGTAAAGCCGTATTATTTGTATTAAGAGAATAACTTGGCGTAGTTGCAAAGTCTGGATCATAACCATCCGCACCAAATAAATCGTTTACGATTCTTGTTTTATTATAGACTGTATTTCTTGCATCAAGACCATAACTAAGCACTAAATTCTTAGCCAATTCTGTTTTTAAATTCACAATTCCTCCGTAGAAAGTTTGATTAGTAACTTCTGAAACTAACGAAATACCAGTAGTATTAGAAGTTCCTGTGAAATCTGAATTAATATACTGCCCATTATAATTAGGAGTTCTTTGATAAGTAAAAGCATTACCAGTAGTAGGACTAGTCCAAACAGCAAGATTACCTGAATTAAAGTTTCTAATAAATTCTAAGTCAATCTGGCCATTAAGATCTGGCCAAGTCAATGCTGCATCTCCATCAATTACACCAGAGAAATTTGTACTTCCACTAGTTCCTTTAGATCCATAAAATTTTGTAGATAACTGTGTTTTATCTGTGAAATTTAAATCCCATTGAAAAATTCCTAATGGCTTATGTCCAAAATTTACCTTAGTAGCATATTCTTTATTATCTAAATATCCCCAGTCACGATTATACTTATAACCAGGCTCGTCTACACCATTACCTCTTGCAATATAATCGGATAATCTAATATCAGAAACTCTTTGACTATGTGTTTGTGGCGAACCAAAAACCTTAAACTGAAAATCACTCTTTCCTTTTGTATATCCTAAGGCTAAATAATAAGAATACGCTTCAAAATTAGTAGAATTAACATATCCATCACCAGAAGTAGCACTTAACAACATATTCGCAGAGAATCCACTTTTCAACAATCCAGTTGAATAAGAACCTGCAAATTTTTTATAACCATCATTACCTACTGAATTATAAAGAAAACCACCTTTATCGTGATTCGCATTTCTTAAAATCATATTCATAGTTCCTGCTACAGATGAATTTACAAGCTTAGACGCTCCTAATCCTCTTTGTAACTGAATAGAAGTTGCGATATCATTCATTGAAGCAATATTTGCCCAATCAACAATACCTGCCTCTAAATCATACACAGGAATACCATCAATCATTGGTGAAATATTGTTTTGCTCAAACCCTCTTACATTGATTCTCGTATCTCCATAACCACCACCTACTTTAGATGTATAAACACCTGGCATTTGATTCGTTAACTCAATAAAGTCTTTATTAGAAACTTTTTCACGCATTTCATAATTTCTCATTGTAGAAGAAGAAATTGGAGTCTTTCTATCCTTAATAACGTCAATACTAGAAGTTGTTACCACAACATCTCGCTCAACTACTAAGTTTTCTTCTAAATAGATAGTCCCTAAATCAACAGTGTCATCTTTAGTTTTGTAAAAAGGAATTTCTTTGGTTAGATAACCATTCATAGAAATTTCTATTGTTCCAAACGCTTTAACCGAACTAATTTTAAAAGTTCCATCAAAATCTACAGTAATTTTTTCCTCTAAATTACTACCTGGGGATAATACTCTTACAGTAGCACCATAAAGACTAAGTCTTTCTTGATTATCCTTAACAATACCTTTAAATTTACTTTGTGCATTTGCTTGAAACACACTCATAACGGATAATACCATTAATAAGTAAAAAAAATTCTTCTTCATAAAATTGTACTTTGTATTAAAGTGCAAAGGTTTTATAAAAAAAACGTATTAAACAAATAGTACCTAATTACGAACAGTTTAATCATGAACTTTTAACGTTTAATTATGATTTTAGAATGTATTTTTTTTGTTAAAAACGTGTTGTTTTTTTAACAAAAAAAAATCCTAAAACACGAATAATTTAATTTTATTCCCTTTTTTGTGAATTTTTAATAATAATTACAAAAAATTGTGAAATAATTATAAATAGAACTATTCTAAATAATAGTTCTATTTAAATGAAGAAAAGAGTCATAAAACAACAAAAGCCTGTACAAATACAGGCTTTAGCATAGTTATAAAAAATTTATACTTTTTGTGGCTTTTCAATTTCTTTTCCTTTAGACTTCATAGCGCATGTAGCTTCAAAAACAGCTCCAGGTTCAACTGATAATTTTCCAATTACTACATCACCTTGAATATTAGCAGTCGACTTAATCGTCAACAACTCGTCAACTTCTAACTTTCCTAAGTACTTCCCTTCAATATCGACATTCTTACACTTAATATTTCCTTGTACTTCACCAGATGGACCAATTACTAATTTTCCAGGCGAACTATAATTCCCTATTAAAACTCCGTCTAACCTGAAATCGTCTTTAGATTCAATATCTCCTTTTATTATTGTACCCTGAACAATTCTATTGGTTTTTCCGAGTGGTGTTTCTTTTTGCTTAGTTTTATCGAACATGTCTTAATATATTTTTGGGGTTTTATGTTTTTACTTTATCCTTTCTTCAAATTTCTTCTTTATTTGAATTATCCTATAATCTTCTGAAGCAATAATATATGATTTGTCTTTTATCTTATAATCTTTATATTCCTCCAACACACTCAATGTTGCTTTTGCCACTTCTTCTGTAATTAATCCGTGAATTACAATAAAATCTTGGTCTAACGAATAAATATCTGTAGAAACTTTTAGATCATCATTATTCCTTGCCTTTAAATACATATTAATCTTATTAATTAATATAGTAGCACTCTCTTTATCCGTTTCATTTTTAGGGAAAATCACTTTCCAAGAAGTTGGTTCATTCGTTCCAAAATCTAACACTTCTAATTTAGGTATATCACTTTGCAACAATTGCTCAGCTTGTTTTCCTTCTTCAATATCAGGATATGTTAATGCAATATAATTGAGTGATTTTTTATAATCTTCAATACCATTTAACCTTCCTAATACAGTCGCTTTTAACATTTCAAACTTCGGCAATGTTTCTTCTCCAAAATACTGATCTATTCTTTCGTTTACTTCTGCAAGGACTTCTCTTAATAAATTTTGTTCGTATTTTTTATATAACTTATTATAGACAACTTGAGGATTTGTTTCATCTTCAAAAGCCATTGAAGGATTCTGAATGATTTGAGCATAACGACTCGTTGGATATTCCGTTATAATTTGATTCTTATACTCTTCTGCTTTAGTTGGGTTGATTATCTGATAAATTTTATATAAGTTGTATTTTGCAGGCAATACTAATCTTTCTTCAGGATTATTCTTTAGCAACCTTTCTAATCTGGACGCTGCCAATTCATATTCTTTAAACTTCTCCTTATATATTACTCCTAATTGATAATATGCAAAATTTCTATCTTTATGAATACTATCAATAACTTTTTTATCTGTAGGCAATTTAGATGTATAGAATTCTATCTCATATTCTGGCTTAAAAATATCTACACTTAAAGAATCTTCATCAATACTACCCTCATCAGTATTATTAGTTGAGTTTGAAAAATTATCCGAAGAACTACTTGAAAGCCTCCAGTTTTCTTTACGCTTTCTATTTCCCCATTTGTTTTTAAATTCTTTTTTACCAAACGCTACTGTTACAGGATTATAAAAATAGAATGTACTTTGTTCGTCATTTCCAGCAGAAGGAGGAAGTCCATTTGGAGAGAATGAAGCCAAATTTCCTTTTTGATTTAATTTAGAAAGATTTGTTGCAGAAGAGTTAGCATTATTTGCTTGTTTAATCGCTTCAATTTCGGCTAATTCTGCTTCTTTTTTTGCTTTTAACTCATCTTCTTTTTTTATTTTATCAATATGCTTTTGAAAATAATCGTTTCTTTCATTTTCTGACATTGCGACTAAAGAAAGTATACTATCATTCTCTCTAGCAATATCTTCATATTTAATTACATCTTCTAGATTATCTCTCTTCTTCTTGATTTTCCTAAACTCTTTTGTTCTATCGTCTAAGCGAAGTAAAGTACTATCATAATATTTACCCGCAATTTTATATTCAGCATTTTTAAAATAAATTTCACCCATATTTCTGTAATTGGATGCTACTAGGTATTTATCTTGCGATGTTGATTTTATCGATTTGTTATAATATTTCTTAGCAGTACTATCAATTTCTTGTTTATCATAGAAAACTCCCATTTGATGATACAAGACATCTAAAAATTTACGATTTTCTCTATCTTCTATTAATTCATTGAATTTTTCAGTAAAAACTAAAGTGTCTCCATTTTTATAATCAAACTGTAAAGCTTGTCTAGCATGTGCTTGAATAACATATCTTCTAGGAGATTTCCTATTCATATCTATAACTTCTTGAAAAGTAGCATAGGCACTGTCGTTATATTCAAAAGATTCATATAACTGACCTAGAATAAAAGAATATCTCGCTTTTTCTTCTTTATCGCGTGTTTCTTCTTTTGCAATTTTAATGGTTGCAATTGCGCTATCATTTGCCCCAATATTCATATATGCTTGAGACAACATAGCGTTAGCATCTGCTAAATCTTGCCCTTCAATATTTTGACTCTCTAAAAGCTTCTTTAGGTTCTTTATCGCTGTTTCTTCATTTTCAAGTCGGATATTTACTTTTTCTCTCCAAACTTTTGCATGATAGATCTTATCACTCTTAGGGTATTTATAAAGAATATAATTTAGAGCTTCTAATGAAGGTAAGAATCTATTATCGAAATACCTAGCTTTTGCCAAGAGTAAATAAGCTTCATCCATTTGCGGATTTCTTTCTGAACCATCAATATTCATTGAATGTTTCTGAATTGCTTTTACTGCTTTTTCTTCTGCACGCTCAAAATTAGGGTTTTTAGCTTGACCAGGAAGGACCTCTTCCTCTTTATCGCCTATTCTTTCAACAGGCAATGTTTCCCAAAAATTATCTTTATAGGTCAAAACTAACTCTGCCTTTCCAGCATCTAGCGCAATATTTCCATTATACAGAACATTATACTCCGTAGTTACTGCATGAAAATTTCTATTGACGAATTTATCTTTCTTAACAGAACATGCTATCAAAAAAAATAATAGGCCAAAAGTGTATGAATATTTTAATATATTGTTCTTCAAGATAAAAGCTTTATTTCTTTAACTTCAATTTTCTATTTTTAGTATAATAGATTGGTAAAAATACACTTCTTTTTTTGATGTAAAAAAAAACAAGACCTTTTTTACTAGTCTTGTATGCTTTTCAAATCTTTGATTACTTTAAATGCAATATCTATCTGACTATCACTTACGATTATAGTAAATTCATTTGTAGTTGAAATAACTTCATGAATAATTATACCTTCCCAAGCTAATCTTTGAAAAATATAATAATAAACACCCGGAACCGAAATATTTTCTTGAGGTAGCTTTACCGTAATTGAAGATAAGTTTTCGATTTTATGAGTAATTTTCTCCATTTTTAATAAATCTGCAACTAAATAAGACATTGATGTACTAATGATAATATTAGATTCATTCACACCTCTTGATGATGTGTAGAAAACGTCTGCTTCTTTATTAATTTCAGATAATAATCTAGCTTGATTATCTAATAATGTTTCAGAGATTACAAAAGCATAATCGGTTAGAGAAGAACGAACTGTAATTTCCCCAGTGTTTTTTAAAACTCTAGATATTTTATGATTAATTTTAAAATCTAATTCTTCAGAAAGTCTTTTTAAAGACATAACTACCGCTCCTTGTTTTACATCTTTCCCTAACTCTTTTTCTAAATACGGCATCATTACTCTTGCCAAAGAAGTTAAATTTATAATTCCTTGAGATAAAGAATTTAATAGAAAAGGTTTCGATTTAATGTACTGTTCTACAACAGAAGAAATAGTTTTCATTGTGTATGTTTTTTACAAATGTAATAAAAAAACACAAAATGTTATATTTATAACTAAAAATAATAAAAAGCCGCTTCTATGTGCTCAATGTTAAATTTATTTTTTTTATTATGAATAGCAATTATATCAAAACGAACTTCAACATCTAAGTCATTTGAAATAACATATTCATTTACAGCTTTTAATAATAATTGAATTTTCTTAGGTTTAACAAAATCCTGAGGCAAACCAAAATCTAAACTTGATCTTGTTTTAACTTCAACAACAGCTAAAAAATTATCTTTTTGAGCGATAATATCAATTTCAGCCTTGTCGAAAACCCAATTGGTTTCTAAGATATCATATCCTTTTTCCAAAAGAAATTCAACAGCTTTTTCTTCTCCAATCCTACCTAAATCGTTGTGTTCTGCCATTTTTCGAGTGAATAGTAATTAGTAAAATGATTAGTTTTTAAACATTAGTTTTACTTCATTATCATTTACTTCTAACTCAACTTGACTACCTAAAACAAGTGTTCTATTATCTTTCTGATGGCCTGCACAAAAATCGAATGCAATTGGTATATTGTACTCTTTTGCTATTGCTACTATTATTTGAACACCATTTTGTCCAAATGGAATTTCATTATCATGCATGTCTGACATACTTCCAACAATGATTCCTTTTGCATTTTCAAAATACCCATTTCTTTTTATGTTATACATCATTCTATCCAAGTGATATAAATATTCATCCAAATCTTCAATGAAAAGAATTTTGCCCTTTGTATCTATAGATGATTTAGACCCTAGAAGACTATACAAAATAGATATATTTCCTCCAACTAATTCCCCTTTAGCTTTCCCCTTTAAATTATAATCTTTAGAAGGAATTACATATTCTAATTTTTTACCAAATAATGCATCATAAAATGTTCGTTTAACAGTATCTGATGCTTTTGGCACTGTAAAAGGCATAATTGAGTGTAAAGAAGCAATTCCTAAAGTATTTAAATGACTATGCAAAACAGTAACATCACTAAAGCCCATAATCCACTTTGGGTTTTCCTTAAATTTTGTAAAATCCAACAAGTCGATAATTCGAACCGTTCCATATCCTCCACGCGCACACCAAATTGCTTTAATGTTTTTATCATCCATCTGTTCTTGCAAATCTGCAGCTCGTTCTGCATCAGTTCCTCCAAACTGACAACTATCTAATCCAATTGTTCTACCTAGCTTCGTTTTTAATCCCCAAGATTCTAATAAATCAATAGCTGGTTTTGCTTCTTCGGGCATAAATTTTCGAGCAGTACAAACAATTGCAATAGTGTCGCCTTTTTTTAAAAATGGTGGAATTTTCATTTCAGTTTGAGAATAGTTTAAATTAGAAAATAAAAAAAGTAAAATTAATAATCTTATCATTTGGTAGGAGTTAAATTAATACTTTCTTTCAAAAATAAACAAATTCAATTTAAAATTCGCTTATTCACTATCAATGAATTATTTTTGCATGAATTCTGAAGAAATTTCAGCAACTAAAATTATTTTAAAAACATGTTAGAGAATCCAAAAAGATACACAATTACTGCTGCTTTGCCGTATACTAATGGTCCAATTCATATTGGTCACTTAGCAGGTGTTTATGTTCCAAGTGATATATATGCAAGATATTTACGTTTGCAAGGAAAAGACGTTGCTTTTATGTGTGGAAGTGATGAACATGGAGTTGCGATTTCGATGAAGGCTAAAAAAGAAGGAATTACACCGCAAGAAGTAATTGATAAGTATGATGGAATTATTCGTCAGTCTTTTTTAGATTTTGGAATTTCTTTTGATAATTACTCCAGAACTTCTGCAAAAATCCATCATGATACTGCGCAGGAATTCTTTAGAAAATTATATGAAGACGGTAAATTTATTGAGCAAACTACGGAACAATTATATGATGCAAAAGCGGATCAATTTTTAGCCGATCGTTTTGTGACAGGTACTTGTCCAAAATGCGGAAATGAAGAAGCTTATGGTGATCAATGCGAGAAATGTGGTTCATCATTGAATGCAACCGATTTAATACAACCAAAATCTACTATCACAGGTGAAACACCTATTTTAAAAGAAACAAAGCATTGGTTTTTACCATTGAATGAATATGATGCTTTTTTGCGTGAATGGGTTTTAGAAGGTCATAAAAATGACTGGAAATCTAATGTTTACGGACAAGTAAAATCATGGGTTGATGGTGGTTTAGAACCTAGAGCTGTAACGCGTGATTTAGATTGGGGAATTGATGTTCCTGTTGAAGGTGCTGAAGGCAAAAAACTATATGTATGGTTCGATGCGCCAATTGGCTATATCTCTGCGACTAAAGAATGGGCTGCAAAAGAAGGAAAAGATTGGGAGCCTTATTGGAAGGATCAAGATACTAAATTAGTTCACTTTATTGGGAAAGACAATATTGTTTTCCATTGTATCATTTTCCCTGCGATGTTAAAAGCAGAAGGAAGTTATATTTTGCCAGACAATGTTCCTGCTAATGAATTTTTAAATTTAGAAGGTAATAAATTATCAACTTCTAAAAACTGGGCAGTTTGGCTACATGAATATTTACAGGATTTCCCAGATAAACAAGATGCATTACGTTATGCATTAACTGCAAATGCTCCAGAAACAAAAGACAACGACTTTACTTGGAAAGATTTTCAGGCAAGAAACAATAACGAATTAGCTGCAATTTATGGAAACTTCATTAATCGTGTTGTTGTTTTAACAAACAAATATTATACTGGAATTGTTCCTGCTCCAAATGAATTTACAGCAATTGACGAACAAACATTAGCTGAATTAAAAGCGTATCCTGCTGTTATTTCGAGTTCTATTGAACGCTACCGTTTTAGAGAAGCTTTAGGAGAAGTTATGAATGTCGCTCGTTTAGGGAATAAATATTTAGCAGACGAAGAACCATGGAAAATGGTTAAAGAAAATCCAGAAAGAGTGAAAACACAAATGTATGTTGCGCTACAAATTGCAACGGCATTAAGTGTTTTATGTGAACCCTTTTTGCCTTTTACATCTACTAAGTTAAAATCAATTTTAAAACTTACTGATTCAAAATTAAACTGGAATGACATTTCTAAGAAAACAGAATTAATCCCTTCTAATAATCAAATTGGACAAGCTGAAATTTTATTTGCTCAAATAGATGATGCTGAAATTCAAAAACAAATGGATAAATTAGAAGCAACAAAAACTGCCAACAAGATAGAAAATACTAAAGCTGAACCACAAAAAGAGATTGCTACATTCGATGACTTTACAAAATTAGATATTCGTGTAGGTACAATTCTTGAAGCTGAAAAAATGCCAAAAGCGAATAAACTTTTAGTTCTTAAAGTAGATACCGGAATTGATGTTAGAACTATTGTTTCTGGAATCGCTGAGCATTTTTCTCCTGAAGAAGTAGTTGGTAAAAGAGTAACTGTTTTAGTTAACTTAGCTCCAAGAGCTTTACGAGGTGTGGAAAGTGCTGGAATGATTTTAATGACCAATAATGCTGAAGGGAAACTAGTATTTGTTAATCCAGATACTGAAGGCATTTTAAATGGTGCTTTAATTAGTTAAAAACATAATGAATAAGCCTAGAATAGCTCTGTTAATAGGGATAATTTGTATTTCTATTTTTCCTATATTAATTAAATTACAATTAACATCAGGATTAATTTCTGCCTTTTATAGAATGGCAATTGCTCTAGGCTTATTACTACCTTACGTTATATTAACGAAAAAGATGGTTGTTCCTAAAAGCAAGCTATTATTTGTCTCTATTTTTTGTGGTATTTTATTTGCTTCTGATGTAGCAGTTTGGAATATTGCTATACAAAAATCGAGTGCTACACAAGCAACGCTTTTAACTAATTTAGCTCCTGTTTGGGTTGGAATTATTTCGTTTTTTTTCTTAAAAAATAAGCCCTCGACTAATTTCTGGATTGGAACAGTCGTTGCTCTTTTTGGTATGATAACACTAGTTGGATTTGATTTTTTTATCAAAATGAACTTTGATTTAGCCTTTTCATTAGCTATACTGTCAGGTGTTTTGTACGCTATATATATTCTTGTTAGTAAAAACGTCTTATCTAAGGTAGATATTTATTCATTTATGACCATCAGTTTATTTGCGTCCACTCTATTTTTAGGTGCTATTTGTTTAATTGCAGATGAGTCCTTTTTTGGTTTTTCTTCTAACGCATGGCTTGTTCTTTTCATACAAGGAGCTATTTGTCAATTAGCTGCATGGTTACTAATTAGTTATGCAACTCAAAATATGAGAGCTACAAGAGTATCTCTCAGTTTATTAAGTCAAGGCGTAATTGCTACGTTTTTAGCCTGGTTATTTATAGATGAAAAAATAACGCTACAGATGATAATAGGTGGTTTAATTCTACTTTTAGGAATTGGAATTACTTTTTATGAGAATAAGAAAGCTAATGTAATCAAATAACAAATCCTTTTATATTTAAGATTCATAAAGGGATTTGTTATTAGTTTAATTCAACTTTAAAATTCGTAACCTACAAATTTTAAAAAATCAAAATCTAATTGCTTTTCAAAGTTTAAAAGAGCTATTCCAACTCCTACAATTCCGTGCGAAAAAGATAATTGTGCATTAATATCGAATTTATTGAAAGTAGTATCAAATCCTGCCCATTGTCCTTGATGAATTTTATGTTCTTTCGTTTTATTGTACCAATAGTCTATAGTTGAATCAAAGAAATCTACTTGTAATTGTTTTTTCATGAATGTCATAAATGATGCAATTCCTAAACTTCCATAAAACAAATTAGCATCGGTTATAAATTCATTGTTGTCATCTTTTACTTTAGTAGAAAGCATCAATGTTTCTGTCCCTAGCTTCTTATATTCTTCAATTTCACAAACTAAACCTGCTCTATAAATTCCATATGCAACACCTAGATCTCCATAAAGTATTCCAAATGATGAAGATTGTGCTTCTGGAACATTATCTGAACAGAAAGGAAATAGAAATTTTTTATTTTCAAGTTTAAAACTACTCGTATATTTTAATCCGCTTACTATTAAACCTAAAACCCTTTCTTTTTGAAAGCCTATTTTATACAAACTTACTAAGTGATCAACAATTCCCATCACACCATGCTTTATCCCTAACTCAATTAGCTTTCTTCCATCTCTTTCTACATTTGATATCCAATAAGTACCACCTGTTCCCACATCATTATGAGATAGTTTCTCAATTTTATCGAGCACTTCTGAAAACAAGCAACTACAATCTTTATTTGAGTATCTTGTTCTATAAATAAAATAGTTTGCATATTTTAATATTCCAGAAACAGGACTTAAATTATCTTCTTTCAAACTATCCATTAATAACTCTTCAACTACAGAATCGTAATTTTCGAAATAAAAATCAATATCATCTGAAGTCAATATCCCTTTTTCTTCGTAAAAATTAAGCAACTTACCAATATCAATTATGTCTTCAACAATATTTGTTCCTTGATACGAATCATTTAGCCCTTCAATTGCTTTTTCTATAAAGGAAATTGTAAGCTCTTTATTTCCTAAATAATAATAAAATAATGATACACCTGCTAAACCATTTACAACACCCATTGATGTAAAAACATCATAATTGTCTGTAATAGATTTCTCGATTTCTACAATTATTTCATTTTCTGTCATTATATTTTTTGTCTCCATATCTATATTTTTAACTTCCCAATTCTAATTGGTTTTTAACTAAACTAAAATAATCTCCTTTTCTATCAACTAATTGAGCATGACTTCCAACTTCACTAATCTTTCCTTTTTTCAGAACAACAATTTGGTCTGCATGCTTTACTGTACTTAACCTGTGTGCTATAATAACTACTGTTTTCCCCTTAAAGAACCCAAATAAATTATCATGAATTATTTTTTCATTCTCAGCGTCTAATGCTGAAGTTGCTTCATCAAAAAACACATAATGAGGATTTTTATAAACTGCTCTTGCTATTAATATTCTTTGTTTTTGTCCTCCTGAAAGACCACTACCAGCTGCTCCAATTTTAGTATCATACTTTAGTGGTAATGATTCTATATATTCTTCAATATTTGCCACTTTAACAGCGTTTTTTAATCGATCATAATCTATTTCTTCATCTGACGTAGCTATATTTCTTTTAATTGTGTCTGAAAAAATGAAACCATCTTGCATCACGACTCCACAGTTTTTTCTTAAATCTTTAGGAGAAATATTTAAAATATTTTGTCCATTAAAACTAATATGACCGCCAATTGAATTATAAAATCTTAAAAGCATTTTCATTAATGTTGTCTTTCCACTTCCACTTGCTCCTACAATTGCTGTAATTTTTCCATCTGGAATATACATGTCAATATTTTCCAAAACGAATGGAGAACGAGGTCCTTCATACTGAAACGAAACATTACTTAATTTAATGCCGGAATTTAAATTTGACTTAGATAATTCTAGTTTTGAGTATGATTCTTTTTCTTCAGGTAATTCGCTTTGTACTTCATTTAATCTTGCCAAACTCAATTTAGCATCTTGTAATGCTTTTAAAAATGAGACTAATTGATCTACTGGAGAATTCATCATCCCTATAATGTAAGAAACACTCAATAAAACTCCTAAACTCATGTCCCCTTGAACTACTAAAACTGCCGTATAAAAAGAGACACAAATGTTTTTTACGTGATTTATAAAATTAAATCCAGACGTTTGAATTTGATCTAATTTTAATATTTTCAGGTTTATCTTAAATAATCTATCTTGAACTTCTTTCCATTGATTACACTTATGATCTTCAAAATTATTTAGCTTCATTTCTGAAACTCCATTTAAAATTTCATAAATGGTTTCTTGATTGTTACTGTTTTCTACAAACCTATGATAATCTAAAATTTTCCTTTTCTTTAAAAAATAATTAGACCATAAAATAGACAATACTGTTAAAGAAATATAGATTAATAATACATTTGAATTATAATAAGCCAATACAATAAAAAACACTGAAAATGTAATGGTTGAAAAAAATGTTGCTATTGATTGAGACGTAAGAAAATATTCAATTCTATCATTATCTTGAATTCTTTGTTGAAAGTCTCCTATTAGCTTCGAATCAAAAAAACGTAAAGGCAACTCTAATATCTTAGTCAGAAACTCTGAAATAATTTTTATACTAATCTTGGTTCCTACAATCAGCAATGACCAATTTCTAAATATTTCTATAATAATAGCTCCTAGATATAAACTCAACTGAGAAAATAAAATAAGTTGAATATAATCTACATCTTTGTTAGATATTCCTTTATCAATTAAGTACTGCGTTAAAAATGGAAATATCATGTTGATTAAACTTCCCAATAACATCAATAAAAATACAATCCCTAATTTTTTCTTATGTTCTTTAAAATATTTTACAAAAAACTTCAAAGATATTTTTTCAGGCTGCTTAAATTCAGTATTGAAAAATTTCTCTTTAGGTTTAAGAAAAAAAGCAATTCCTGTTTCGTTTTCTCCTAACCATGATTTTTGAAACTTCTCATCATTTAACTCTATAAAACCATGCCCTGGATCTGCAATTTGCCACCTTTTTTTTCTGCTAAATATATTTTTTTTATCAAATCCTCTTAACACTACAAAGTGATTGTTGTTCCAATGTAGAATACAAGGATAATTATGGTATTCAATCTTTTTAAGTTCTTCTAGGTTTAGACTAGCCGAGAAAGTATCGAAACCCATTTCTTTTGCTGCTTCATCAATTCCTAATAAAGAAACTCCTTCTTTTGTTATATGACATTTTTCTCTTAAAGAATTTAAAGAAATATCTTTACCATAAGCATTAGCAATCATACCTAAACATGAAGGTCCACAATCCATTTTATCATATTGTCTAATAAGCTTCATTTTCTACCAGTTTTTGATTATACTTTCTCATTCCTTTCTCCTTACTGTACTGTTTTTCCAATAAACCATACATTATTAATTCATGAAATCTTGGATTTGCTTGTATGAATCTATTAACATTCATGTGGATATAACTCCATAGTAAATTTGTTGTATCCTCTTTAACCTCATCACTTAACGTTATCTTTTTTAAACGCTCTAACCTTTCTTCATAAATAGCATTTAATGCTGTAGGAGGTGATTTGATTAATTGTGTTAACTCGTCATTATACTTTCTGAACTTGTTACTAATATCTTTTTTAACTGATTTTACTTCTCCATGTTCTATCCAAAAACTAGTAAACATTTTCTCAATTATTTTATGTCTTTCGTCTAAGCTTATGTTGAAAGCATTAAAAATATCATCTATCGATTTTAGCACATATAACCAAACCCTAGTTTCGTTATTCGATTTCAAAAAATCTAGTAATTTGATTGTAAAATCTGAATCAATAAAAAAGATGTTTTCAGAATTATCAATATTACTCCAGTGATATCTTTCTAATTCTCGATTATATGTTGATAAGTCTAGTTTCCATATTTTTCTTTCTTGAACTAACTGAGATAATTCTTGATTTACTATTTTAGAAACCTCATCGTATTTTTTCTCATCTGTTAAATGAAATCGCACTCTTAAATGAAATTCTGGATCTGTAAATCTTATGAAAAACCATTTGTCTATAATTTTCTTTTCTAACAACGAATTGGTTATTCTTGATAAATTTTCTATAAGTATCGTATCTGATGTTACTCTTCCTGTGTATATTTTAAAATATACCCATTCATCACCATAAATAAAAGATCTCTTTACTCCGTTTTCTTCTTTTTTATTATAGGTTACTATTCTATCTAAAATAGTATCCTTTTGTGATTTTATAATACTAATATGTTCATTTGCATATAGATTCTCTTGATCCATATTGTAAACACATTCTGTGATTCTTACAATGTTGCTTTTGTTTATTTCATTAAATAAAATACCTAAAGTACTTGGGTTATCTATATCAATAATCATTTTGTCTTCTCCTCCATCACTTAAATAAACAAATTGTGGAACATTTATTTTGTTTAAATAGTTTCTTAAATCATTTATATTTTTAAACTTCTCTTTTCTTAATAACCATGTTGCATTTCGTAGCACAATATCTTGTCCGATTACTATTCTTGGACAGTAATCAAGATCACCAACATTAAACCCACCAAAATTGATTGAATAATCAATTAATCGATCTTGCATTTGTAAATCACATAAGAAATGATAAACAGGTAAAGAATTGAAATGGAAATTCTGAGCAGAACTTAAAAAAGGAATTACTTCTTTGTTTTCTTTTCCTGATCTTAAAAAAACTCTATTGTTTTTAATACTAACGTATAAATCGTTAATATCTATTGTTTTTATACCTTTTGATGCTTTTGAAATTAGACTAATTTCTGCTTCTCTATCTACTTTTCTAATTAGAATGTTTCCTGCTCTATTTGTTGGAAGATGAACTATTTCTGCAGTAATTTTATCTTTATGCATTTCCTTTTCAAAATCTGCAACCTTATTTGCTACACTTTGTACATTTTTATCATTATTACTAAATCTTCCAATTAGATTTGTTGCTGTTGTTCCTCCTGCATATTTTAAATAAACTTTATCATTTGCATAAGTATATGACAAAGAGAATGCTCCGTTTTTAACCCTACTAGATTCTTTATAAACATCTAGGTTTAATTTTTCTAAATCCAATTCTTCACTGTTTGAAGCATTCATTAGTTGGTTCATCCAGAAACTATATATTTTAGGTTCTGTCTTTTTCTCACTAGTGTTTTTTGCTGCTGGTGAAATTGTTATATCGTCTATTAGGTCTGAAAAAAGAACATCTTCTTTTAAATGAGCCAAATAACCAATACCTAATTCATTATCTAGTGCTTCCAATAGTAAAACTTCTTGATCTTCATATCGGTTATAGAAATTTTGTTTAAATAAATCTAAGTTCGATTGAGGTATAATATCACTATGTGAAATTTTAGACAAGCTTCCTAAAAGCTTATTCAATTTTGAATTAATGTTTTCTTGCTCTATGTCTTTCTTCTTATCTCTTCTTAAATTTGAGTTAATAACATATTTGCTTTGAAATGGTATTTCTATACTAGAAAGCTCTGCGAATATTTTTTGATATTCTTCTTTTGAGTTAAAAACTGCTTTGTCTATGTTTTTAATTTTCTCGTCTACTTTAATTAAAGATTGAAAAATAGGTTTCAATTTTTCATCTGTATCTAATATATCTCTATTTTCTGTGTAGAAGTTTGTAATTTGACCTATTAAATGTTCTTCATTCAAACCAATTTCTAAAGAAGTAACATACACTTTAGAATTAATTAATTCATTAATATAACCTTCAACATCGTCCTCTGTTACTCCTTCAACTAACTCCAGAATTGTATCTTTTAATTTATTAAAAGTCATACCATCTTCTGCAGTAGTCATTAAAAAATCCATTAATTCATCACTATCAATTGATGATAATGTATATCCAAGATTTTCATTAGTATATTTAGGTTCTATATATCTGTATTTATCTCCAACTTTGTATATAGAATTATTTTTTCTGTAAGTAACTACTTTTCTAACCGTTTCATTTTCGTTTAAATAATGAAGTACTTTTAATAAATACTCCATGTCAACATTTGAAAATCTCTTAAATTCACCTTCTTCCGTAGTGTCATTGTCTTCAGATAAAACTGAATAGGAAGTAAAAAGTCCGAACGGAACCGTATTTGAAATTGCTCTTAAATAATATTTCAGAATAGACTCGTTAATTTTTCCTCTCTCTTTTTCTCCATTAACTATTTTCTCCCATTCTTCATGCAAAACTGGAGATGCTAAATAAATGGCTTCAGAAAATTTCTTGTCAAGAAATAAAGAATCTACAAACTGATTTAATTCGTTAATCTCTTTAGGTATTTTTTTATAATCGCTTAGCGGAAATAATGGTTCGCGAACAATTTTATCTGATAGTATATTAATATTTTTCATGTTTAGACCGCTTTACAAATTTTATAACTAGTTAACTCTTTCATTAGATTAAGATTTTCAATCTTTTTATCTATGTTATTTTCAGTATCATAAATAATAAACTCATCTATATTATATTTTCTTTGAAGATTATCTAATGTTTCTATAAAATTGTCTTCTGATACTGGCAAAATTTTAATTCCCTCTCTTATATTTGTTATTGCTAATTCTCTTTCTTTTAAACTCTTTTCCGATTCGGTGAAAGAAACTGCAATAGCAACAGATACTTCTGGTATTCTATTATGTAATGAATAGAATTCTTCTTTATATTTTGATAAACCTTCTAAATCTGCATCATAGTCAAAAACATCTAGGCCGTGCATTAATGATCTACAAATATTTAATTGATTTTTAACTGCTAAATCTTTCCATCTGTAGCTATTTGATAAATACCATAAAGAAGGAGAAAGTCCTTTATAAGGTGGTATTACTATCTTTTTTTCTTCAAAATTTGCTTCCTCATTTTGTAATAAATCGCAAATTCCTTCTAGATTACTTATGTATTTTTTGTTTTCAAAAGACTGGTCGTCTAAATTGAAAAAATTATGTAAATGAGAGTTTTCAGGGCGTCCTTTTGACAATCCAAAATCGATTCGATTATCATATATATTATTTAACAACTTATAATTTTGAACAAGTGTATAAGGAGAATAATATCCAATTAAAGAACCAGCAGATCCAACTCTTATATTGTTAGTCATTCCTGCTATAAGTGTTATTAATATTTCAGGATTATTATATGGGTGCAATGGATTAGCTCTATGGTGTTCTGAAATCCAAAATCTAGAATATCCTAATTCATCTGCAGTTGCTGCATAGGTAAAAATATCTTCAAGAGCATTTAATGAATTTAATTTATCGCTCAAGCCTAATTCTAAAAGTCCTATTTTTATATCTTCATTTTTCATATTAGTAATAATTTTGACCAGTTAATATTTTTTTTTTCTTCAAATTCTAGTATTGATAATGTTGTGGCTGGAAGGTTATTTAGAAAATTTAATGAATGTTCTTCTATGTTATCTTCTTCCAAAAGTTCTAATGTTTTTTCATACCAGTATTGTGAAGATTTTTGAAATTTTTCAATTCCTGTTTTCTCATATAAAAAATTATATGTTTTTAAAACCCCTGAACTACCAAAATAAAAACGATGGTCCCAAACCCTAGTATGCTCTTCTTCTTTTTTATCGATACTTTCTAAAGCAATCTGATTTGCTATTTCTAATAGTTCTTTGTTTATGAATTTTTCTTTAAGGGAAAAAATGAGCGTTGAAAAGTTAATGTCACTGTTTGACCATGCTAAAACTGCTCTAAAGTTTAATCCTCCTTCAAAAGTATCTCCCTTATGGATACTTCTCGGTAGGTAGTATTTTTTATCTTTTATGTAAAAGTTATTCTCCTTAATGATTTGAGAAAGCTTTTTTAATAATTCTCTAACTATAAATTCAGCTCTCTCATCTTCTATATCATTAAGTACTTTGATTATAGCACATAGTCCATGAGCATATCCAATATGTACTCCTTCTATGTAGCTATATTCGTTGTAAAAAAAGAAGTCTTCATCTTCTTTAAATTTATTCATCAATTCTTCTAAAATAATGTTAACGTATGCTTCGTCTTTAACAGAATTTAGATAAAAAAGTATACCAAATGGACCACGTACATAATCATAATTTTTTTCAGCAATCAATTTTAAAGCATCTTCATAAACCATATTGTTTATTTCTTTAACTTGATCTTTATATTCCGCATCTAATATATTTTCATCAATTAATAGCTGTAATACATATCCTAAACCACTTAAGCCGTTTTCAATTGAAGCATCTAATAACAAACTAGATGTTTGATCTTCGATGTTCTTAAAAACCATTCCTAAATTAGATTCTATTTTATCTAAATATTTTTCTTCTTTGAAATGTTTGTATAACGATAAGTAGAAATATACTAACCCTAATCTGCCATTTAAAAGACTATCAGAATTTAACTCTTGAGTATTTAGGTCGTCTATTTTTTGTATTAATTGATTTGCTGTTTTCATTTTAAACTATTTTTAATGTAAGTCACTAAAAGGATTTACTTTTGTTCTGATATTACTCTATTCCTAAATTGGAATTTTTATGACAAGACATGCAACGACAAGAAAGAGAATCTCCACCACCTTTTAAAGTCACCATTTCTGAATTTTGAAGTTTTATTACCGCTTTCTTATTCAATTTTAATTTTGTTTTTAAGCTGATTTTCATATTTCTAAAGTTTTAGTTTAAAAACAACAGGAAAGAATAATTCCTGTTGTTTTTAAGAAGATTATTTTAAAACAGCACCATTACAGGTTCCATTATTACATGATGTGTTACATGTAAGTTGAAGACAAGAAATACTATCATTGATACGATTAACTCCTCCTTTTAATTTTGACATTTGAGCGTCTTGAAGCTTAGTAATAGCTATTTTATTAAGACTTAATCCGTTGTTTAATTGAATTTTTTTCATTTTGTTTACGTTTTTTAAATTAATATTTAAGGAATGGTTAATACTTTGGTTGGTTAACCATTCCTTTTTTCTTTATTATGCAATCTTTGTTTTGTTACATGATCCTTCATTACATGAATTAGCACAGGAAGCGTTTCCACATGTTAAACCTTGGTCTACACGATTAATTCCTCCTTTAAAATTTGATAATTGAGACTCTTGTAATTTTGTAACTGTCTCTTTGTTTAGATTTAATCCTTTGTTTAATTGAATTTTTTTCATTTTGTTTACGTTTTTAAATTAATATTCAAGGAATGGTTGATACTTTGGTTGGTTTAACCATTCCTTTTTTGTTTATTTTACTTCTCTAATTGAGCTGCGTTACATGAATTTCTATTACACGATGCTGCACATGAAGCGTTTGCACATGTAACTCCAGCTGCTCCTCCTTTAAAGTTTGACAATTGAGACTCTTGTAATTTTGTAATTGCCTCTTTGTTTAAGCTTAGTCCTTTGTTTAATTGAATTTTTTTCATTTTGTTTATGTATTTAAATTAATATTTAAGGAATGGCTGATACTTTGGTTGGTTTAACCATTCCTTTTTTTGTTTATTTTTATTATTACTGTAATTGAGCAGCGTTACAAGAGTTTTTATTACATGATGCTGCGCATGAAGCGTTTCCACATGTTAAACCTTGGTCTACACGATTAATTCCTCCTTTAAAGTTTGACAATTGAGACTCTTGTAATTTTGTAATTGCCTCTTTGTTTAAGCTTAATCCTTTGTTTAATTGAATTTTTTTCATTTTATTTACGTTTTTAAATTAATATTTAGAAATGGTTGATACTTTGGTTGGTTTAACCATTTCTTTTTTTGTTTATTACTTTTGAATTACTTTTGTTTTGTTACAAGACCCTTCATTACATGAATTTACACAAGATGCATTTGCACATGTAAATCCTGCTGCTCCTCCTTTAAAGTTTGATAATTGAGACTCTTGTAATTTTGTAACCGTCTCCTTGTTTAAACTTAATCCTTTGTTTAATTGAATTTTTTTCATTTTGTTTACGTTTTTAAATTAATATTTAGAAATGGTTGATATTTTGGTTGGCTTAACCATTTCTTTTTTTGTTATTGTAGTTGAGCAACTTTTGTCTTATTACAAGATCCTTCATTACATGAATTTGCACAAGATGCATTTCCACATGTAACACCAGCTACTCCTCCTTTAAAGTTTGATAATTGAGACTCTTGTAATTTTGTAACTGTCTCTTTGTTTAAATTTAATCCTTTGTTTAATTGAATTTTTTTCATTTTGTTTATGTATTTAAATTAATATTTAGAAATGGTTGATACTTTGGTTGGTTTAACCATTCCTTTTTTGTTTTTCACTACTAGATTGTTATTATCCAATACAAGAGCTCTCATTACATGAAGTATCTGTACATGACATATTTGCACATGTAGCTACAGCATTTACGCGATTAACTCCTCCTTTTAAATTCGGCAATTGAGATTCTTGTAACTTTGTAACTGTCTCTTTGTTTAGATTTAATCCTTTGTTTAATTGAACTTTTTTCAATTTTTATATGACTTTAATGATTATTACTTCAATTTTAGTTTAAAGACATTAACTGCTCTTCGGTCTAATTCCTGGCCAGGAATATTTTATCTACTTATTTAGTTGCTCTATTTTGTACGTCATAATTACCCGATCTATTCGATTTAGATCCTATTTTAGTATTTCCAAATGTGTATCTTATATTGAAACTTACCGATCTGGTATCGTAATAATTTTTATAGGTTGTTCTTACATTATTGTAGTAATTCGTCACTAATGTTCTACTTGTCTTTAGAATATCGTTTGCAAATAAAGAGAGGTTTAAATTACCTTCTAAAAGCTTCAATCGTAATGATAGATCTAATGCCCCATACCCTTCCATTTTGTATAAATTTTGTTTCGCTGGGAAAACATAATAATAGTTTGCTCCTAGTGAAAGATTCTTTTTGGTATCTAAAGTGATGTAATTTTGTGTTTGTACAAATGCATTAAAACCACTTTGACTACTTATTGTTTGAGGTATAGATGACGTCATTTTAGAATAGCCCACTTCAGCCGTATTATAGGATGTTAACCAATCCATTTTATCAAAAATATAGGTGTCTGATATTGCATAACTGTAGGTATCTATATAGTTATAATAGGTATAATTTATAATTTTAGTATTGGGGTCTATTTCACTAATTTGATCATAACCATCTTTTAGCAATTGAGTATAAACCTTTAGTTCATTCTTTTTAGTATTAAACAGTAACTCAAAATTTGTAATGTAAGATGGTTTTAGAAAAGGATTTCCTTGTGCTGTTTTAAAAGGGTTTAAAACTATTTTAAAAGGGTCTAAACTTTCAAATACGGGTCTGTTTAAACGTTTACTATAATTGAAAGAGAGCGACTTATTATCCTTTAAATTATAAGTAAGATACAGTGTTGGAAATAGCTTTGTATAATCGTTTTTATTGAATTGATTATTCGATTTAGAATACGATTCTGTCATTGTTGTTTCTGTTCTCAATCCTACTTTTGCTGAAAGCTTTTCTGTAATTTGCTTACTTCCAGAAACATAAGCTGCAAATATATTTTCTTTATAATCGAATACATTTGATTGATTTTCATCCAATACTGGTGTGCCACTAAAAGTATTATAAAACTTAAAATTATTATTCGTATTAGATAGAGAAGCTTTTCCTCCAAACTGCAACTCAATTTTTTCAAAAGGTAGAGAAACATCAATTTTACTTGAAAAATTTTCAAAATCATAATCAATATTGGTATCATTAGAGAAAAGAGGCGCTGTAAGGTTATTTTCTGTCTTTTCTCCACTGTTTGCTCCATTCTTTTGAGATAATACTTTATAATAGTCGACATCGAATGATATGTTTTTTCCTAGACTATCTAACTTAATTAGGTTATAAAAATTTAATGTATGTATTTTGGAATCACTCACAGATAAACCATCTGAATCCATCTTATATTTTAGATTGTCCGATAAATCATAAATCTTATCTAGATTATATGTTCGATTATCTGTGTCTGAATTTGATCCAGAATAACTCGCTCCAATTTCCCAATTCTTAGTTATGTTTTGTGTGACTGATAATCTATAGTTTAAATAATCATTATCGTATTTACTATCTCCATTACCATCCCAAGTTTCATCTTCATAAAAGTTATTGTTTTTAAAAACATTATTCTTTATGAATTTACCGTTAGAAACACTTGCCGTTAAATAGGTGTTCTTTTTCTTATAGTTAAAGGACATATTTCTATCATATGAAAATTCGGTACGTTGTATACTAGAGAGACCTGCATTTACACTCCAAAAATCATTTTTTTGCTGCTTCAGAATTATATTTATTACACCTCCATTACCTTCCGCTTCAAACTCAGATGGAGGAACAGTTATTACTTCTATACTTTTAATATCGTTACTATTAATAGTTGCCAAATAATTTCTTAAATCATCTCCTTGAAACGGCATCATTTTACCATTAACCATAACCCTTACAAAGTTTTTTCCTAACATTGTGAGCTTATCATCTCTCATTACTATGTTTGGAGTAACTCTTAGTACATCAACAGCCGATCCTAATTCCTGAACAATTGTATTCTCAATATTAAATATTAATCGGTCGTTCTTTCTTATTAGGTTTTGCTTTTTACCCTTAACGACAACTTCTTTTAAACTATTAACATCTTCTTCTAAAGTAATTTTACCTAAATTGTTTTCTGTCAAGTCTAACCTCTTTGTTTTAAAGCCCAGAAAACTAATTTCTAAATAATGAGACTCTTTTGCGTTTATTTCAATTTTAAAATTACCATCCTCGTCTGTAATATCTCCTTTCTCAATTGATTTATCATTTGCTTTATAAATCACAACATTTGCAAAAGCTATTGGCTCATTTTTAATGTCAACTACTTTACCAGAATATATAGTTTGTGATAAAACTATTGAACTTGAAAAAAGGACTATTAAACTGAAAATTATATTTTTCATCTTTTCTTATTTTTTAACTACACTTCAAAACTAATCAACAATTCTCCCTTCTTTACTACACCAAAGAGTAGTTGTAACTAAGAGTACTAAAAACTACACTTTCAGGTAGTTCCGTTTTTTCAGGTGACTGATTTAGTACTTCATTAGATACTAATCCTTTATTAGCATTATAAAACTCAATCAAACCGTCATAAGACATACTAACAGGAATTGTTTCCGAGCCTAAATAGTCTATTGACTCTCCTATTACATTTGCTTTAATTCCTAATAGTCTTAATACACGTAATAACTTACTATCGCATTCTGCAAAAGCGATATTCCCTTTATACTGACAAATTGGAGAAATAGCACAAACCATTAATTTTTTAAATAGATTGACATCACTCACCTCTTTATTAATTGCAAATCGACCAATATGCCAAATGTCATTTAATTGAATATCTCCAATTACTGATAAAGGATTAATATCAAAAATCTTCTGTAAAGGAAGTGTGCTTACATAGTCCCATTTTAAAACACGAATAGAACCTAAGATATTTCCTGAAGAATCTCTAGTAACAAAAATTTCAGAATTATTAATGTAATTCATCTCTTCTAAGTAAATTTCCATTACATCATTTTCATAACCTGTAGGAAGTATATTATTTGTATGATGTTTAAAATTTTCTCTAACTACAAATTCAGATAAGTTTTTTATCTCGTTTGTTCTTAATCTTTCTAAGTGGTTTTCTATAAGTATCATAATGCCTTGATTTACTTTCAAAGCTATTCAACCTACTCAAGGTATCCATTACCCAAAATAGTAGTAATGAACATGTTACATAAAAACTACCCTTAAGTGTAGTAAACTAGATTTTATTCTAAAAAAAACTTATATTTGGGTACAAATAAATAAACATGGAAGATATAGACGGTTTTTTTTCATTTAAAAATACAGTTAATAACATTTCTGATGACGAACAGAAACAAACAGAAAACTATTTAGAACCTATAAAAGCGTTATCAAGAACTACTTATAATAGTATTTATGTTATTGATTATCAAAAAAAAGGATTTGATTACGTTTCTGACAATCCACTATTTCTTTGTGGACATACTGGAGATGAAGTTACAGAAATGGGATATTTATTTTATTTTAAATATGTAATTAAAAAAGATCTTGATTTACTTTTAAAAGTAAATGAAGTCGGTTTTGAATTTTATGAGAAAATACCAATAGAAGATCGTAAATTTCACACCATTTCTTATGATTTCCATTTAAAAAATCAAGAAGGAAAAAACGATCTTAATTAATCAAAAGTTAACTCCTTTATTCCTAACAAACGATGGTAAAATCTGGAAAGCAATTTGCATTGTTTCGTTATCTAACGAACATGATTCTGGAAATATAAGAATCTTTAAAAAAGGAGATAATAAAATTTTTAGATATGACCTTGAAGGTGATTTTTGGAAGTCGGAAGGGAAAATAGAATTATCAGAAAGAGAAAAAGAAGTATTAAGCTTTTCAATTAGAGGATTTACTATTAATGAAATTGCTGAAGCTATTTTTGTTTCACCAGATACTGTTAAGTTTCACAGAAAAAAACTGTTTGATAAATTAGGAGTAAATAATATTTCTGAAGCCGTAGCTTATGCTACAAACAATAAACTCATTTAATTGTTTATTGTTTGTAGATAAAACTCTGGAAAAATTTTAAATTCTTTTTCTGTAGCAATATTAAAAAGTAAATGGGTACACATTGCAGCAACTATCCAAGAAGCAATAGAAAGTTGTGGTGGCGGTAAAACTTCTTTTTCGTTTTTATACTCCTCAATAATATCTTCTAACCATTTTTGTGGATTTCCCCAAAATCTGGAATAACTCGAAGCATATTCTACCATATTAACCTCATTAAACTTTTCATTGGGTTTTGCTAAAGAACTTAATGATAAACTATCTGGTGTAATTACGGTTACTAAACCTCCCCATCCTAAATTGTAAGGATGTAAAACGGGTATGTTTTGTTCTTGACAAATTTTGTCGAACACTAATGGAACATCAGACGAGAAATCTAATGCATTAATAGCGATTTTATGACCTGTAATGTATTCTTCAACATTAGCTGTCGTTAGAAAACAATTATGGCAGGTAATCTTCGCATTCTTGTTTATCTGTTTTAATCTCTTGAAAAGTGCCTCTGTTTTATCTACTGCTATATCTTCTTCCGTATAGTTCTGTCTATTCAAGTTGGTTAATTCAACCTGATCACCATCTATAATAGTTATATTCTCAAAACCAAAACGTAGCGCACATTCTGCAATTACACTACCAATTCCGCTACCTCCAAGCAATATAGGGTAATCCTTAATTAAAGCTTGTTCCTCTTCTGTAAGGTATATTCTGTTTCTACTATATCGTGTTTCCATTTCATTAATTTTAATACAAAAATAGCGCTAATGCAAACATAGTGCTTTACCCTAAAGTGTAGTTTTATTTAAATGAATTTTTTATTAGTTTTATTCTTTCTTTATCATTTCAAAAATAGTAATTTTGATTGTTCACCATTCTAAAAAACAATAAAACAATGAATTTCTCTCCAAAAACTATAGCTTTCGATGCAGATGATACGCTTTGGCACAACGAACCTTATTTTGATGAAGCGCAAGAGCGTTTTTGCGAATTATTTCAAGATTATGCTTCTAGTCAAGAAATTTTAGGTTCAATATTAAATCACCAAGTTAAAAACTTGCCATTATATGGTTTTGGAATTAAAGCTTTTACATTGTCAATGATTGAAACTGCTTTACAATTAACCAAACATCAAATATCAGGAAAAGGAATCGAAAAGATAATTGCTATAGGTAATGATTTATTACTAAAGCCTGTAGAGTTATTACCCAATGTTGAAGAAGTCTTAAAAGCCCTGCAAGGAAATTACAAACTAATTGTTGCAACTAAAGGAGATTTAAAAGACCAACATAGAAAATTACACGACTCCGGTTTAGGTCATTATTTTCACCATATTGAAGTTTTAAGCGACAAGAAAGAAATAGATTATGAGAAAATGCTAGGTCGTTTGGATATTCGAGCGAAAGATTTTTTAATGATTGGAAATTCTCTAAAATCGGATGTTTTACCTATTTTAAATATTGGTGGTTATGGAATTCATATTCCGTACCATACTACTTGGGAATATGAAAAAATTGATTTTAAAGTTGAACACGAAAAGTTTTTAGCGCTTTCAAATATTAGCGATGTAAAAACAGTTTTAAATTCATAAATTTCCTTACGAAATAAGTTTTACAAAATATTTAACTTTATAATAAGCTCTTTTTCCTTTATATTTGATTCATAACTGATTCTAATTGAACATGAAAAAGAGCTTCTTTTTATTTTTTTTTATTATAACATTTTCACTTTTTAGCCAAATCCGATTGACGGATGTAAATTTTGAATTTAAAAAAAATAACGATTACCATCAATTAACAACTAATGTTAATCCCATTACTTCCGAAATTTTTACTTTTGCATCTGACAAAGAATCTATTTTTGGTGCAAGATTTAATAGTTCCGTTTTCTTCTCTGACAGTTTAACTATTAAAAAACCAAACGAATACAACTTTTTATTAGGTTCCAGTTTCTTAGAAAACAATAATCCTATATTGTATTGGGCAACAAAAAATTATGAAGAAATTATAGGAATAGAATTTGATTTTGAGAATAGAGTAACGAAAACAATTGAGTTAAATGTAAACTTAAAAGAAGCTTTTATATTTAATGAATTTTCAGAAAAAGGAACCTATTATTTTCTAATTGAAGATAAAGAATCAAAAGCAATACAATTAATCTCTTTAAAAGGGAAAACAATTCAAAAAAACACTTTAGATTTTTCGAAATATAACTTTAAAGATGACAAACAAAACAAGACAACTATTTCTGATTTACTCAAGGAATATGGATTAACCAAAATTGAAAAAAAAGGATTTAATTCTTTTGAAGCAGGAACAAGTAAATTGAAATACTATTTACACAACGACACACTCATTTTTACTCTAGATCATGTTACTACTAAAACCCAAGTATTAGAATTAAACTTATCTACTTTTGAAGTTAATGAATCTGTTTTTTTGCAAAACACTACCGAAAAAAACATAAAACAATCAAACTCATTACTAGTTAATAATTATTTGTTCCAATTAAAATCTAATAAAGATATATTCCAAATACAAATCCTAGATTACACGAATAAGAATCTTATTAACAGCTATACAATTGACAAAATTAACCCAAGTCCTTTTAAAAATAGCACATTTTATAGTCAGACTTCGAACAGTTCTCCTCGGAAATTAAAGAATACTAAAAAATTCATCAATAAAACTTCCAATACAAAAATTGGAGCTTTAATTTATAATTACAACGGAAATTACATTGCTACTTTTGGAGGCTCTAAAGACATTAGAAGAAATAGCGATTTACTACTTGGAGTTGGTTTAGCGATGACTTCTGTTGCAGCTGGTTATAATGGATTTGATTATGATACTTTTAGTGGTGATTTAGTCATTCAAAATACCACTTTTGAAGTTGTACTAAATTCTAGTTTTGAAGAAACTGAAAATAATGAACCTCTATTCATTGATAAAATAAATCAATTTACCTCTAATAATAAAAATATCAGATACGAACATTATTTCCCTTTTGACAACTATTACATTTTATGCCATTATGATAAAAAAAACAAGGCGATAGTATTAACAAAGTTTCAAGACGGAATTCAATAGTAAACCTATATGTTCCCAATTGCATATCACCCAATATATAAACATCCTCTACCCGAAGGACATCGTTTTCCCATGTTAAAATATGAATTGTTACCACAACAATTACTACATGAAGGAATTGCAGAAGCCTCTGATTTTTTTGAACCAGAAATCTGTAAAATTGAACCAATACTAAATATTCACACAGAAGAATATGTAAACCATTTACTAAACTTAAGTCTCAACCCTAGATCTGCACGAAAAATTGGCTTTCCACTTTCCGCAGCATTAGTGGAACGTGAATTAAGAATTGCAGAAGGAACAATTGTCGGTGCTCAAAAAGCATTAACGACTAAAGTTTCATTTAATATTGCTGGTGGAACTCATCATGCTTATTCTACTCATGGCGAAGCCTTTTGTTTATTAAACGATCAAGCTATTGCTGCACAATTTCTTCTTGATAAAAAATTCGCTACAAAAATTTTAATAATTGATTTAGACGTACATCAAGGAAATGGAACAGCCGAAATTTTTCAAGGAAATTCAAGTGTTTTTACTTTTTCAACACATGGAAAAACGAATTACCCTTTCAAAAAGGAAAAATCCGACTTAGATATTGCATTTGAAAATAACACAACTGATGATGCGTTTTTAACGATAATACAAAGCATAATTCCAAAACTAATTAATGAACAAAAACCAGATTTCATCTTCTATTTAGCTGGTGTTGATATTTTAGAAAGCGATAAACTTGGCAAACTATCTTGTTCTATTGATGGATGCAAAAAAAGAGATGAAATTGTATTCAATCTTTGTTCTCAATTTCAAATTCCTGTACAAGTTTCTATGGGTGGTGGTTATTCACCAGATATTAAAACTATTATTGATGCTCATGCAAATACATATAAAGCAGCAAAATCTATATTTTAAAAATAGCCACCGATATGTAGAAAACGATGGCTATTTTTTGAAAATTATTTCCCTAAAAGCAAAACTTCATGCGCTATTATTTCGGTAACATAACGCTTAACACCTTCTTTGTCATCATAACTTCTGTTTGATAATCTTCCTTCGATACCTATTTCTTTACCTTTAGTAACATATTTTTCAATAATATCGGCTGTTTTCCCCCAAGCAGTAACACGGTGCCATTCTGTTTTTTCAACTTTATCACCATTGTCACGATAATATACTTCATTAGTAGCTATAGATAAATTAGCTATTTTTTTTCCAGCATCTAATGTTTTAATTTCTGGTTCTTGACCAACGTGTCCGATTAATTGCACTTTGTTTTTCATGGCGTGTAAAATTTAATATTTATATAATTTGTTCTTTGTCAAATAAAAGATTTGCTTGTTGATAATACAATTTCACTTGTTTCATTTCGACAGTGCAAAGATTATTCGGCTTTCAAAAATTATTCGGTAGTTATCTATTTACTTTCGGTTGTAAATAATTGTAAGCGTTTGTAAACGGATAGTATTTTTTCTATCTTTGATACAAACCAAATAATTTATATGTCAAGTACAATTAAGAAAGTAGCATTAAGAAATTTACAGATTGAAGATTACAAAGAATTAAAGAAATCAATGATTGAGTCATATCCAGAAATGGCAGGTTCATATTGGAAAGAAGACGATATTAAAAAGCTATTAAAAGTTTTTCCAGAAGGACAACTGGTTATTGTAGCAGACGGTGTTGTTGTTGGTTCTGCTTTATCTATTTTAGTAACTGAAAATTTTGCCTTCAAAACAAAAACATATAAAGATATTACAGGAAACTATACATTTTCGACTCATAATGAATTTGGAGATGTTTTATATGGCATAGATGTTTTTATCAATCCTAATTACAGAGGTCTACGTTTAGGAAGAAGACTTTACGACGCTAGAAAAGAATTATGTGAACAATTAAACCTTCGTTCCATTATTTTTGCAGGAAGAATACCTAGTTATGGAAAATACGCAAACGAAATTACCCCAAAAGTTTACATAGAAAAAGTAAAGAAAAAAGAAGTATACGATCCTGTTTTATCCTTTCAGTTAAGCAATGATTTCCATGAAGTTCGTGTACTAAAAAATTATTTAGCAGGAGATTCAGAATCATTAGAATATGCTGTATTATTAGAATGGAATAACATTTATTATGAAGACAACAAAAAACTAATCAATGTAGATAAAAGTGTTGTTCGTTTAGGTTTAATACAGTGGCAAATGCGCTCCTTGAACAACTTAGACGCTTTATTCGAACAAGCCGAATTCTTTATTGATGCTGTCTCTGGTTATGGAAGCGATTTTGCTTTATTTCCCGAATTATTCACAGCTCCATTAATGGCAGATTATAATCATCTTTCAGAAGCTGAAGCTATAAAGGAATTAGCAAAACATACTGATGCTATTCGTGAAAAATTTCAAAAATATGCTATATCCTATAATATTAATATCATTAGTGGCAGTATGCCTTATTTAGAAGGCGGACACGTATTTAATGTTGGTTTTCTATGTAGAAGAGATGGGACTTATGAAATGTATCGTAAAATTCACATCACTCCAAATGAAGTTTTCCATTGGGGAATGACCGGTGGAGACATAATTCAAACTTTCGATACTGACTGTGGAAAAATTGGAATTGTAATTTGTTATGATGTTGAATTTCCAGAATTATCGCGTTTAATGGCAAATGAAGGTATGAATATTTTATTTGTTCCTTTCCTTACAGACACACAGAATGGTTACACACGTGTGAAACATTGTGCACAAGCTAGAGCGATCGAAAATGAGTGTTATGTTGCCATTGCAGGTTGTGTGGGTAATTTACCAAAAGTAAATAATATGGATATTCAATATGCACAAGCTGCTGTGTTTACCCCTTCTGATTTTGCTTTCCCAAGTAATGGAATCAAAGCAGAGGCAACACCAAACACTGAAATGACATTAATTGTAGATGTTGATATTAACTTATTAAAGGAGCTACATGAACATGGTAGTGTAAATACCATGAAAGACAGAAGGCACGATTTGTACCAACTTAAAAAGCTAAAATAATGAAGAAGCTTCTTTTCCTTTTCTTATTAATATGCTTCTCTAATTTTGCACAAAACACCTTGCATTATAATGATGAAAAAGGTTCAGAAAAAGCCACGCTCGAAGACATTAAATGGCTTGCTGGCAATTGGAAAGGAGAAGCGTTTGGAGGACAATTTGAAGAAAACTGGAGTGCACCCTCTGGTGGCTCA
Source organism: Flavobacterium jumunjinense (assembly GCF_021650975.2). Taxonomy (NCBI): domain Bacteria; kingdom Pseudomonadati; phylum Bacteroidota; class Flavobacteriia; order Flavobacteriales; family Flavobacteriaceae; genus Flavobacterium; species Flavobacterium jumunjinense. Next base: position 1,480,913 of record NZ_CP091285.1, on the reverse strand, counting down.
ATGCTGTTTAGTTTCAAACTCGTTTCAGATGGTAAAATTGCATTCTATGAATTAGGTCACATTGTAGAGAAAGACAATACTTTGTTGTATCAAATTAAACATTTCGATGGTAACTTAAAAGGTTGGGAAGAAAAAGACAAATCCGAAGATTTTAGATTCATCAAAAAAGAAAAAAACAGAATGTATTTTGACAACTTCACGTTTGAAAAAATATCCAACAATGAAGTGAATGTCTATGCCTATTTTGAAGATTCTAAAAAAGAAGTTGTGTTTAATTTTAAGAAGTGAAAGATAAAACCCAACAGATTTTTGAATTCTATTAAGACTAAGAAAAACAAATCAGATGAATCTACAAAAACTAAAATTTCCAATTGGAGAATTTGAAACACCAAACACCATTTCTACAAAAGAATTAGAAAATTGGATAGCAACAATTACTAATTTCCCAAAAGAAGTAGAGACAATAACTAGTAACTTAACTATTCAACAATTAAATTGGTTGTATCGTCCAAAGGGTTGGAACATCAAACAAGTAGTACATCATTGTTCCGATAGTCATATCAATGCATTTATGCGATTTAAATTGGCTCTCACAGAAGAGAATCCAACTATAAAACCTTATGCAGAAGATGTCTGGGCAAATTTAGTTGATGGTTCAAACGATGATATTTCTCATTCTATGATGATTTTAAAAGCCATTCATTACAAGTGGTCTTTAATCCTAAATGCAATGACAAATGAAGATTGGGAAAGAACCTATTTTCATCCAGAATCTAAAAAATCGTTCCAATTAAAAGAAGTTGCGAGTTTATATGCATGGCATTGTAATCATCATTTGGCACATATTAAACAAGCTTTAGCCTATAAAAATCAGTTTGAAGAATGAATGAAATTCAATTAGTAACTGAAAGAACGAAATTAAGATTGATTCAGCACACGGATTTAGATTTCATTCATGAATTACATTCGTTAACTGAAACCGACGAATACAATACCTTAGGAATTCCAAAAGATATTGAAGAAACAAAATCCATCATTACACCTTGGATTGAAGAAAATAAAAAAACTGAAATAGTCAATTATACTTTTATAATTAAACAACAAAGTGACAATAAGAGTATCGGTTTGTTTGGAATAAAAATCGGAAATAAGAAATACAATAGAGCAGAAATATGGTACAAGATTCACTCCGATTTTTGGAATAAAGGGTATGCCACTGAAGTAGTAAACAGTATCATTATTTTCTGCTTTGATGAATTAAAATTACACCGAATTCAAGCAGGTTGTGCTGTGGGAAATTTGGGTTCGATTAAAGTTTTAGAAAAAGTTGGAATGACAAGAGAAGGACGTTGCCGACAAATATTACCATTAAAATCGGGTTGGTCGGATAATTTTGAATATGCCATTCTCGAAAGTGATTCAAGAAAGAATAAATTTTAAAACTTTAACAAAGGTAAATAAGACAAACAAATGGAATGATTAGATTGCTTCGTTCCTCACAATGAATTATCATGAGTAAAAACTGCTTAGAATGTAACGAAAAAATTATAGGAAGAGAAGATAAAAAATTCTGTTCCGATGGTTGTAGAAATTCTTACAATAATAGACGAAATAAAGATCAAACTAATTTAATGCGCAACATTAATAATAAATTGCGTAAAAACTATCGTATTTTATGTGCTTTGAATCCAGAGGATAAAACAAAAACCACAAAAACAAAATTAGTGAGTAAAGGTTTCGACTTTGAGTTTTTTACTTCGATTTATAAAACAAAAACAGGAAACACCTATTATTTCATATACGACCAAGGTTATATGGCAATTGAAAATGATGGGTTTGTTTTGGTTAAGAAAGATAGTTAAGTTGTAGAAAAAAGATAAAGAATGAAAAAGTAACATATATGCTTTTGGATTATTATTAATTGTTTTTCTTTTTGTTCTAGACTTTTATAACAAAAGAGAAAAACAAGAAGAAATTGAAAAATATGATGGCAAAAGTATAGCTTACACTAAAAAAATATTTCGCGGTGAGAATTCACATTCTATAAAGTTTTATTTTTACTATAAAAACAAACTTTATTATGGTAAACAAACTTTAGAGGATGAATAAGAACATAGATCAGACATTATAAATGATTATTTTCTTGTCACATTTGATAAAAACAACCTTGAAAAGAATTATATCCATTTAGACAAACAAATTGAACCCGACTCACTTACTCTTGTAAAAACTGGTTTCAAATACAAAAAATATTACGAATACGATATTTCAAACAATACTTATATTGAGCATTATAAATGGCAGTAAATACTTTAGCTAAACGAATTCATTTTAAACAAAATATTCCTATTTCAAAATTCAGACTATGGTGTGGTTTTTCAATAGGTTTGTTACTTAGTTTTTCAATTTACCAATTTTTTGTTTTAGGTAGAGATTTACTTCGTTTACTTACTTTTAGTGATCATTTCAATTATTTAGATTTTTCTGAAAACGAATTACTTTTTTATAATTTATTCTATGCTTTTTTAGCTTTAATTATTGGACAAAGTTTTTTTCTAAAAATTATTTTCGACACCAGTAAAAAATTTGGAGAAAAACGAATTCAATTCAAGCGGAAAAAAATAGTGCACAACCAAAATATATGGATTTGGTTTTTCTTGTTATGGATTTTTAGATTCGCAACCATGTATAGTTTTTTAAATATGGTTGGTTTTGGACAAAAAGTAAATTATGCTCCTGTTTTTTATGAGTATTTTAGTTTTTATGAAGAATATCTTTATTTGTTTGTATTGATTGTACTTGTATTATTTCTTCAATCGTGGCAAGGGTTAGGTTTAACCATTCGCAATTATTTCAAATACTTAATGGGCTCTTTTCTATTAATTTCCGTTTTAGCTTTTGGTTTTAGCCAAATTAACTTAGTTGATTTTGAATCTTATTTTAAAGAAAAACATTCTCAAAATCCTTATATAAAAGGAAATATCCACTTACCAAAAGTCCGTTTTACTGAATCACTTTCATTAAAACATAAAGAGAAAGAAATTTTTATAACTAAAGATTTAAAAATTATTTACAACAATAAAGTACTCGATTCTGTTTCCCTAATCAAAAATCTAAAAGATGAGTATTATTATGATAATTCAAGTACTTTCAACCCTTTTGTTCAGTTAAATGTAGATGAAAATATTTCTATGAAAAATCTTAATAAAATACTAAGAATAATAAATCGAAATTCAAATTATCAGGTCGCTTTTGCTGCATATCCAAAAGAAATAAAATTAAAAGAGGCTATTTACCAAGAACATTCTGTTGGTCTATTTGAAAATAATTCTTTTAAGCTTAACTATGAAAATCTTATTACTTTACATTTAACAAATGAAAATGAAATTCTTTTAAACAACAATCCTATTTCTTGTAATGAAATTGCAAATACTATTGCTAAAAAAATAGCTGAAAATGAAAATTATTTAATTTCAATAGAACTCCCAGAAAAACCATTGTTTTTCCACTATATGCAACTTCTTTCCTATTCAAGAGAAGGATATCTTAAAGCTTGTCAAATTATTGGTAGAGAAAAAGGAGTTGATGATTTTACAATAGCATATTTTCCAAATCAAATTTTATATTTTTATATGGTTGAAGCTAAACAATTAGAGTTAATATCAAAAATAGATTTCAATAATTTACCATTACCTATATTAGAATTCGAAGATGAAGAAATATATGAATAAACAAATTTCCATACTAGGTTGTGGTTGGTTAGGATTGCCTTTAGCCAAAGCATTAATTGAAAACGGTTTTTCGGTTAAAGGTTCAACTACTTCAGAAAATAAACTTTCATTATTAGAAACCAATAAAATTCAACCGTATTTAGTTTCTCTATTCGAAAACAAGATAGAAGGAAATATAACTGATTTTTTAAACGATTCTGAAATTTTAATTATCGATATTCCACCTGGGTTGAGGAGGGATACTTCTATTTCATTCGTAAATAAAATAAAATTATTAATTACTGAAATTGAAAAGTCTGGTGTAAAAAAAATAATTTTCATTAGTTCCACTTCTGTTTATAGTGATACCTTTCCGATTAAAGAAATTACAGAAGAAACACCAACAAATCCAGATACTGAAAGTGGCAGACAATTGGTTAAAGTTGAAAAATTATTAGTAAAAAACACTCATTTTGACTCAACTATAATCCGATTTGGCGGATTGATTGGTGAAGATCGACATCCTATTAAATACCTTGCAGGAAAAGAAAATGTTGAAAATCCAGATGCTCCTATTAATTTTGTTCATCAAGAAGATTGTATTGGAATTATTGAAGGTGTTATTGAGAAAAAACTCGAACTAAATCCATCCGACAAAATGCAAAATAATCAAGTCTTTAATGTTGTTGCTCCTGAACATCCAAAAAGGATAGAATATTATCACAAAAAAGCTAAAAAAATGAATTTAGCTTTACCTACATTTGCAAAAAATTCTACAAGTAAGGGTAAAATCATTTCAAGCAAAAAAATTGAATCTTTATTATCTTATACTTTCAAAAAAGAGATTTAAAAATGGCTTATTTTAGTGTTTTTCACGAATATATTAAAAGAAAAAAAAGTGCTGTTGGTTTACCTTTTATTGCACTTTGTTGGATTAGTTTTTTTTGGGGCACCACATGGATTGCATCTAAGGAAGGTGTAAAACATATGCCTGCCATGCAATTAGTAGCTATCCGTCAGTTGTTTGGCGGGCTCATTTATTTAGCTTATTTCCTAATTAAGAAAGCACCTTGGCCAAACAAAAGACAATGGAGAAATATTCTCATATTGAGTATTTTAAACTTTATGTTGAGTAATGGTTTAAGCACTTGGGGCGTGAAATATATTTCTAGTGGTTTGGGTGCTATTATTGGTTCTATTTTTCCACTTTGGATCGTTGTTATCAGTTTTTTTAGAGGAGAAAAAATATCTTGGAGAGCTGCTTTAGGTTTGGTAATTTGTTTTTCTGGAATTTGTGTTATTTTTTATGATTACCTCAACGACTTTTTAGAACCAGAATTTCGATTTGGTATAATATTGTCTATTATTGCTACTTTTACTTGGGCATTATCTTCTATCTATATTCGAGAAAACAAAACTAATTTTAACCCTTATTTTAGTTTAGGATTGCAAATGCTAATTTCTTGTGTTGCTATTTTTAGTGTAATTGAAACTACAGGAGAAACTGTACCATTATCTGAAATCCCAGCTATTTCATGGTGGTCCATCGGCTATTTAGTGGTTTTTGGTTCTGTACTAACATTTATTGCCTTCATCTATGCTTTAGAGAATCTTCCTAAAGAAGTGAGTAGTTTATATGCTTATATTAACCCTATGGTTGCTTTATTTTTTGGTTATATATTGTTTAACGAACCTTTAACTGTTTCTATAGCAATTGGAGGTGCTGTTACTCTTATTGGTCTATTCCTTGTCAATAAAGCAATTAAAAAGGCATAAAAAAATCCTAAGCTTTCACTTAGGATTCTAATGTTATTATAAATTTGATTACCAAATTTTAACTCTTTTCTCTGGAGCTATATACATTCCGTCACCTTCTTTAATGCTAAATGCTTCATAGAATGCATCAACATTTTGTAAAGGTACATAAGCACGATACATTCCTGGTGAATGTGGATCTGTTTTTACTTGGTTTTTAATTGCTTCATCACGCATTTTACTTCTCCAAATAGTTGACCAAGAAATAAAGAAACGTTGTTCTGGCGTAAACCCATCAATTAAACCTGGGTTACCATTTTCTTTTAAATAAATCTGTAATCCATCATAAGCAGCATTAACACCACCTAAATCACCAATGTTTTCACCTAATGTAAATTTACCATCTACAAATATACCTGGTAAAGGTTGTAAGCTTGAATATTGATCTGCCAAAGCAGTTCCTAAACCTGTAAATTGAGACAAATCTTGATCACTCCACCAATTTACTAAATTCCCATCAGAATCATATCTTGATCCAGAATCATCAAAACCATGAGAAATTTCATGTCCGATTACTGCTCCAATTCCACCATAATTTACAGCTTCGTCTGCTTTATAATCGTAGAAAGGTGGTTGCAAGATAGCTGCTGGAAATACAATCTCATTATAAGAAGGGTTAAAGTAAGCATTTACCGTTTGTGGTGACATTCCCCATTCTTCTTTATCGACCGGTTTACCTAATTTTTCAATGTTTTCTCTAGTTGCCCAAATAGAAGCATTCTTCATGTTTTCGAAATAAGTTCCTCCTTCATTAGGAGCTGTAATTTCTAATTGAGAATAATCTTTCCATTTGTCTGGATAACCAATTTTAACTCTTGATTTACGTAATTTCAATTTTGCATTTTCCTTAGTCTCTTTTGTCATCCAAGGTAAATTATCAATTCTGTTTTCAAAAGCCTTAAAAACATTTGCAATCATTGCTTGTGCTTTTTCTTTCGCTTCTGCAGGAAATTTTTCAGCAACATATAGTTTCCCTAAGGCTTCTCCAAGTGTTCCATTAACGGTTTGCAAAGCTCTTTCATCTTCTGGACGTTGCCTTACTGCTCCTGTTAATGTTTTTCCATAAAATTCCCAATTAGCATCACCAACTTCTGTACTTAATAAGCCAGAAGTTTGACGTAATAGTGTCCATTTCATATATTCTTTCCAAGTAGCAACATCATTTTTTTTGATGATTTCTTGAAGTGTTGACATATATTTTGGTTGAGAAACAATGATAGTATCTAATTTTCCAACACCAATCTCTTCAAAATAATTCTCCCAAGCAACAGCAGGAACTAATTTATTTAGCTCTTTCATTGTCATTGGATTGTATGACTTTCTTCTATCTCTTCTTTCAACTCTATCAAAAGTTGATTCAGACATTTTTGTTTCTAATGCTAAAATCGCATCTGCGTTTGTTTTTGCTTGCTCTTCAGTTTGCCCTAAAAACAATAACATTTTAGAAACGTGCTCAACATATTTTTCTCTTTTTTCTTTATTATCGGCAGAATCAGAAGTATAATAATCTCTGTCTGGCAAACCTAAGCTTCCTGTTCCTAAATACACTACATTTCTAGTACTGTTTTTAGCATCTGTTCCAACATAAGTTCCAAAGAAACCAAGTCCACCTTCTTTTTCCATTTCTGTTATAAAAGCGACTAAATCTTTTGAGTTTTCTATCGCTTCAATTTTCTCTAGATATGGTTTTAATGGAGTGATTCCTTGCTTGTTTCTAGTTTCTGTATCTAATATTGATTTATAAAGACTAATTGCTTTCCCTTGATCAGAATTTGGATCTATTGTTCTATCTACTAATGCTTTTTTAAGAATTAGCATTACATCTTGATCTGTTTTCTTACGAAGTTCATCAAAACTTCCCCATCTTGTTCTATCTGCTGGGATTTCAGTATTGTCTAACCATTTACCATTTACGAATCTGAAGAAATCATCTGCTGGGCGCACTGATTTGTCCATATGATTAGTGTTTATTCCCACTGGCACCTTTTTAGTAGGCTGAGTTGGTTTACAGGAATTAAACAAGGAAGCTAAAAAAAGGAAGCATATGCTTCCTTTAAAAATATAATTTTTCATTTTTATTGTTTAGTTTTTTAAAGTAGTCTTAACGACAAATATACTTTTTTTGAACTAGTTCTTATAAAATAGAACTATTCTTTAACAATTCTTTTAGAAAAAATTCCGTTTTCAGAATTAACTTTAATAAAATAGATTCCTGAAGACATTCCTGTTAAATCTATATTTGTTTCTGTCGCATTTTTTAAACCCTCGTTTTCAGAAAACAAAAGCTTTCCTAAACCATCAAATACTTCAATCGTGTTTAATTTTATAGTGTTAGACGAAACAGTAAAAATTCCTTTAGAAGGATTGGGATAAATAGATATCGTATTGGTATTGAAACTTTCATTTGATAAAGCTCCACTGATTACAAAATCATCAATATTTACTCCTAATTGATTTATGGCTTGGTCTGAATGAAAAACGATTCTAAAAACAACATTTGTTTGAGTACTTAAATTACTTAACGGGTAAGAATAAGTTGTATTATTTGTTTCTGAACCTGTCCACTGTGCTCCTTTACAATTATTACAATCTGATCCTGTAGTTTGTGGTGTTCTATCGCTATTATACCAATTAGTTGTCATTTCACCAAGCACTTGCCAGTTCGCTCCAAAGTCTGTTGAATATTCTACATAAACAATATCCCAGTTTACTTCTAAATCATATTGCATTGAGAAACTGATTACAGGATCTGAAACAGTCGTTAAATTATAACATTGAGAAACTAAATACGATTTTACATTATTAGGATAGTTTGCTGTTAGATTGGTAGTATAAACAATATTCCCATTTGTCTCCATTGCATCACCCGCTCTTTCTCCCCTAACCCATTGGGAAGTTATAGATTCCGAATCGTATGAAATTAAGGCATCTGAAATATCTGTAAATGAATTTATTTGATTTATTACTCCTTCATCATTTATCAAAAATAAAACAATTCGTCTATTATTTTCAGCTCTACCATCATTAATAATTGTCGTAGTTACTTCCAGTGTGTGAGCTCCTCTCGTTAACCCATTTATTGTTATTGAATGATTCGTTTCTGTACAAGGTGCTAAATTCCCGTTCCAAGTAGAAGTTACTGGTGAACTTCCGTTTAAAACGTATGAAATAGTTGCTGATGTAACTGTGTTCAAACCTTGGTTTCTTAAAGTTAATTCTCTAGTTATTGAATTAGATGAACAAGGAATATTATTTAAACTTTCTATTGATAACAAAGCAATATCGTCAGGAACTGCTATAAATTCTTCTCCGACATTTACTGCGTACCATGCATTTGTTACAGCAATTGCCTCTGGACTATTTGAACAATAAATAGAACTTACAACCTCAATTGTTGCATTTCTTGCATCTTCATAGGTAGAATTAGGAGTAAGATAATCTCTCTCTGCTAAATAGGCAATTTCTGAAGCTTTTTCCATACCTATACCAATTACATTATAAGTATCAGGATCTGGTGCATTATTTGTTCCAGATTCTCCAACTGTAAGAATATAAAACCAATGATTCAACACACTTGAATTGGTATGAACCCCTCCACTATCTGCTGTTCCAGAATACCAATTAGTTCCTAAATAAGTGTCTGGGTCGTTAACCGAATTAGGATCACTCATTGAGCGTAGTGGAGTACTAGAAATATCTTCTCCTATTTGCCAAACATTATTAGGAATAGGATTCTGAAGTCCACCAGTTCTTCCATAATGTTCAATACATGCTCCCCAAATATCCGAAAACCCTTCATTCATGGCTCCAGACTCATTTTGATATACTAAATTAGCCGTATAAGTACAAACAGCATGTCCAATTTCATGTCCACACACATCAATTGAGGTTAAAATATCAAAACTATTTCCATCTCCATAAGTCATAACAGCACCATTCCAAGTAGCATTGTTATAATTATTTCCAAAATGAACATAGCTTCTAATCCTTGCTCCATTATCATCAAAACTATTCCTTCCGAAAATATTTAACCAAAAATCATATGTAGTTGCTGCTCCCCAATGTGCATCAAGCGCTCCATTATCTTTTGCTAGATTATCATATTCTGCTGCAGACCAATTATTATCATTATCTGTAAAATCTACATTTTGATAAGAAGATGTATTTTCACAATTAAATGTATGTACCCCAAACCCTCTAGTTTGATCCTTTAAAACATAATTAATACCATCGAAGGTTGTCTCAATTTCCTTTGTTCCACTATATCTTGTATCTGCAGATCCTGTTGCATAAAGTATTTTGTTTTCTAATTTCTCTCTTTGTTTTTGAATATCACTATCTGAAATTAATTCATTTGCGTGTTTAATGATTTTATTTAAGAATAATACTTCTCCAGTATTTGCATCAATATATATTTCTTCTCTTGAAATTGGATTAGTTGCATATATATCGTATTTGTAGGCTAGATTAACTATTCCTTTTTTAAGGTTCGGAATTAAAACCAATTCACCTTCTGGTTTTCTATAATCCATTAACTTAGATTGCATCTCGTTTTCCCATAAATAAGAGCTCGCATTTACTCTTTTTATTGCGAATTGAAAACATTCATTTGCAGTTCTTTCTGGAACTATCGAAACATCATTAGCATTATACAATTCACCATTAATAAAGAAAACTTTATCTTTTTTTGAATGTACTATTACTGTTCCAAATTCTACTTTTAACCCTTTATAATATTGTTGAAATTTTTGATGAGTAGTTCCTTTTCTATCAGTATTTGAATATTGAGGAATAAACCCATAATCTCCTACAAAATTATACTCTTTTGAAAAAATTGTTATAGCTCCTTTAGATGAAATATTTTCAGAATTAAAATAGATCTTTTTTTGAACTGTTTTATTTTGAGAGAACAATGTAAGGTTAATAAGCAAAAAAAGTGTTTGAATACTATTTAATCTCATATGCAAAAAAATAAAGTTAAACATGGAGTATAAAAAAATAGAGCTGACTTTTCAGCCAGCTCTATTAAAATTTATTTTTTAATAATTTTCTTAGTAGTTGTTCCTGTATCAGAACCTATTTTAACAAAATAAACTCCTTGTGATGCAGAACTCAAATCTAAACTTGTTTCGAAATTAGTAATACTATTATTCGTTCTCGAAAGAATAACTTTTCCTGTGATGTCGTATACCTCAATTAAATTAGGTTGGACATCTCCAAGAGCAATTGTAAACAACCCTCTTGATGGATTAGGATAAATACTAATATTCGTTAATTTGAAACTTTCACTAGATAATGGATCTTGAGGAATATCTGTTTGCCAAATACCTCTTCCATAAGTTGCAGCAATTAATTTAGAATCTATTAAATTGATTTCTAAATCTCTCACAGATACATTTGGTAAGTTTGTGTCAAAAGGTTCCCATTGTGCCATTGAATCATCTCTATAGTAAACACCTAAACTTGTCCCTACATATAAAGGGTTATCGCTGTTTTGACCTTGATGAATAATTATATTTTTAGCAATGTTTGGTAATCCTGTAGAAATACTAGTAAAGTTAGTTCCGCCATCTGTAGACTTTAAAACTTCCCCACCTGTTCCACTTGTTGTTATATATACAATATTTACATCCGAATGATGTGCTTCTATTGAAGTAATAGCACTAGATGCTGTATAAGACAAGGAGTTAGCTACTCCTTTATTAGAACTTTTATATAGCTGATTACCATTAGCAACATACATTATATTATCATTAGAAGGAGCAACTTCAATATACTCAATATCTCCTGTTCCAATTGCAGCATTACTTTGTTGTACCCAGCTACTTCCACTTAGTTTATATAAGTTTCCATATCCAGCAAAAACTTCACCAATACTATTAATTTTTAATGGTGTAATCCAATTTCCTCCATCATCATTTGCTCCTGTTTCAGCTGACGGTGCTCCTACATAGATATTTCTACTATTTCCAGCATTTGTAGAACCGTACAGTCCTCCTCCATATTGAATAAAACCATAATATAAATTTTGATTTGTTGGATCAACTCCTGTATCCATACCATCCGCGCCATAATAATTTTTCCAAAGCCCATTACTATAAGCATGTCCACCATTATCTTGTAGACCTCCTACCATATTCGCAGAAGTTTGTTTTGATACAGAAACTCTGTAGAATTGACTTATTTGTGCACTCGCTGTTAAATCTGTAAAACTCGCTGCATTATCGGTAGAAACATATACACCTCCGTCGCTTCCACAAAACAATTTATTTCCATGAAAACCTAAATAGTGAATATCTGCATGTGTGTATTGATTTGTCGTAGGCTGATTCCAATCATTAATTTTTGTAAAAGCTCCTCCACCTGTAGTAGATTTCCAAAGATTTAAACAACCTGTATATACCACTTGTGCATTTGTTGGGGATACTCCTAGTGCCAAATCATAATAACCTTGGCGAGATTCTAAAAAATCAGTAGGTGAAGCTGTATTTGTATCACTTTTTAATTCAAATGAATCTCCTCCGTCAATTGACCTGTAAAGACCTACAAGTCCATTTAAAGTGGTTTTATTACTTGAATATGCTAAAATATAAATATATCTATAGTTAGCAGGTGTTATTTCCATTATCATTCTAGTTGGATTACTAGTTGTTGGTGGTGGCAATCCTGTCGCAGTACTTGTAAATGTTGAACCTGTATCTGTTGATTTATAAAACCTATTGTTCGATACAGCATAAATGTTATTAATAAGTAATGTATTGAACCTTATAGAACCTTGAGCAAAATTTCCAGATTGCACATTTGTCCATGTTACACCAGCATCTGTTGTTTTAAAGATTCCTTGACTTGTTGCACATAATAATATCTGATTATTTGTTGGATGCATAATAATATCTCCTGCTCTTGTACTTGTATTTAAAAAGGATAATCCTGTAGTATTCCATGTCGCTCCTCCATCAGTAGATTTCATAACTCCAACAGAATAAGTATCTCCTGCATCCTTATCTCCAGTTGCAATGTAAATCACATTAGAATTCGTGTGATCTACAACAATTCCTGACACTCCAATTTGCGGTAAATCATCAGAAAGCGGTAACCAATTTACTCCTGCATCTACCGATTTCCAAATACCTCCAGCTGGAGTACCTATATACATAGTATTTGCATTCGAAGGATCCACATAGACCACATTAACTCTTCCTTGTCCAGAAGACCAAGAACCTGAATTTGTATGTGTAAATGGACCTACTGGTTGCCAATTACTTGGTGGTAATGATGTCGCGCTTTTATTTAATTTTGCTTGCTGTTTCTGTTGAAAAGCATTGTTAATTTCTTGAGGTGTAATTAAATATCCTTGGTCATTTGTATTATTTCTCCAATAATTTTCCCATCTCATAAATGGTTTATGACCAGATCCTTTAACGTTTTTATCTTTATTTGACCAATACTGATTAAATAAAGTAACCTCTTCATTGATTGTCATTTCACCCGATTTTGCACTCTCATTATTTATATTCCACGGTGCCGAAGAATTAAATTGTGAGAAACTACAAAATGATGTTAATAATAGTAAAATGTAGGTTTTTTTCATCATTTAAGATTTTTATTTAGTAATTCGCAAATATAAGTGGTTTTTTTTTAGAATTCATTGATTATTATAACATTAACAATTGTTTTATTAGAATTCAAACATAATAATTTAATTTTGTAAACGTATGAGAATAGAAAATAAAAAACATATTGGTTTTATTATTGTATTTGCCTTCATTTTAACCAGCATATTCGTAGGGATTTATACACTCTTAAAACCTCAGAAAAAGTTACGTATTTACAACCCAAGAGATGTGAATCCTGAATTAGTTGACACTACTGTTCAACATATTGGCTACAATCATATAATTCCAGATTTTGAGTTTACCAACCAAAACGGGAAACTCATTTCTCAAAAAGACTATGAAGGTAAAATATATGTTGCTGATTTTTTCTTTACTACTTGTCCAACAATTTGTCCAATTATGACGGACAATATGGTTTGGCTTCAAGATAAAATAAAAAACAACCCTAAAGTAATGTTACTTTCCCACTCTGTAACACCTGATATTGATAGTGTTTCGGTACTAAAAAAATATGCCATAGAAAAAGGAGTTATTGATTCTAAATGGAACTTGGTTACTGGAAACAAAAAAGACATTTATTATATAGCCCGAAAATCATATTTAGCTGTTAAAACCGGTAAACCAGAAGAGATGTATGATATGGTTCATACTGAGAATTTCATTTTAATTGACCAAAAAAGAAGAATTAGAGGCTTTTATGATGGAACGAACCTAGAAGAGGTGAAAAAGCTCTATGAAGACATTCTATACTTATCTGAGTAACATCTGCTTTTTTATTCTTATTTTATGAATCCTTTTCTAATTATTAAGTACATTTGTATTTTAATTCAATCTAAATAAGCTTGAAAAAAATATTATCAGATTTAAAAATTGGTGAAAAGGGATACATTGATGAAATTAACATTGATGAAATTCCTCTGAAATTATTAGAAATGGGCTGTCTACCTGGAAATTTGGTTGAACTTATTCAAATTGCCCCTTTAGGCGATCCTTATTATTTTAATATTAATGATTCTCATGTAGCTATTCGAAAAGAAACAGCAAATGAAATTATTATAATTACCGAAAACGCTATTTAACTTAATGCAAAACGCTACAATAAAAGTTGCTTTAATTGGAAACCCTAATGTAGGTAAAACTTCTGTTTTTAATCAGCTTACGGGTTTAAATCAACAAGTCGGAAACTATCCTGGAATTACTGTTGAAAAAAAACAAGGTATCTGTAAATTATCCGAAACGATAAAGGCTAAGATTATTGATCTTCCTGGAACCTACAGTTTAAATGCTAGTTCAATTGATGAAAATGTTGTAATTGAATTATTACTCAATAAAAAAGACGAAGACTTTCCCGATGTTGCCATTGTTGTAACCGAAGTAGAAAATTTAAAACGCAATTTACTTTTATTTACACAAATAAAAGATCTTGAGATTCCAACTATACTTGTCATTAATATGGCAGATAGAATGCAATTAAAAGGAATTGAACTCGATATACCTGCTCTTGAAAAAGAGCTAAACACCAAGATTGCGCTTGTTAGTTCTCGAAAAAAGACGGGAATAAATGAACTTAAATCTTTAATAATCAATTATAATTCTCTATCAACGGAACCATGTTTAAACGCATCTATAATTGATCCAGAATATTTTGATAACTTAAGAAGAGCATTTCCAAATCAGCTATTATACAAGCTTTGGCTAGTTATTACACAAGATGTTAACTTTTTAAATTTAGAACGAAATGAAATCAAAAATTCATTTACTAAATCACATAGTGATTTAAAGAGACTACAACAGAAAGAAACTATAAAACGGTATCAGTTCATTAATGATACACTAAAAATTGGACAAAAAGTTGATAAAACTAAAGCTACCAATTTAAGAGCAAAATTAGATAGAATTCTTACTCATAAAATATATGGTTATCTTATCTTTTTCGGGATATTGATGCTTATATTTCAATCTATTTTTGACTGGAGTACTATTCCAATGGATTTTATTGATGAGACATTTACCTCATTAAGTACATATACAAAAAACAACATTCCTGCTGGAGAATTTACTAATCTTTTGAGTGAAGGAATAATACCTGGAATTAGCGGAATAGTGATTTTTATTCCTCAAATTGCATTTCTATTCTTATTTATATCAGTTTTAGAAGAAAGTGGCTATATGAGTCGTGTTGTTTTTCTAATGGATAAAATAATGAGTAAATTCGGATTATCTGGAAAAAGTATTGTCCCTTTAATTTCTGGAACTGCTTGTGCTATTCCAGCGATTATGGGTGCTCGAAATATTGAAAATTGGAAAGAACGATTAATAACCATTTTAGTTACTCCTTTCACAACTTGTTCTGCAAGACTTCCTGTTTACTCAATTCTAATCTCATTAATCATACCTGAAGAAAGAGTTTTTGGTTTTTTAAGTTTACAAGGACTAACATTAATGCTATTGTATCTTTTAGGTTTTGGTATGGCTATAGTTTCGGCAATGCTTTTAAATTATTTTCTAAAATTAAATTGCAAATCTTATTTTGTTATAGAGATGCCTTCTTATAAAGTGCCAATGTTTAAAAACGTAGCGCTAAATGTTATTGAAAAAACTAAATCATTTGTTGCTGGTGCTGGGAAAATTATTTTGGCTTTATCCGTTATTCTCTGGTTCTTAGGTTCGCATGGACCAAGTTCTAATTTTAAAAATGCAGAAAAGATAGTCATTCAGGAAATGACTAAAAACAAAGAAGAACTTTCTACTGAAGCTATTGATAATAAAACAAATAGTTATAAACTAGAAAATTCATATATAGGTATAATGGGTAAAACCATCGAACCTGTAATTAAACCATTGGGTTATGATTGGAAAATAGGTATTGCAGTTGTTAGTTCATTTGCTGCAAGAGAAGTTTTTGTTGGAACATTAGCAACAATATATAATGTTGGAAATCATGGCGAAGAAGAAGTGACTATTAGAAAAAGAATGGCTGCTGAAGTACATCCTGTAACTGGTGAAAAAATATTCAATTTTGCTTCGGGCGTTTCATTATTGTTATTTTATGCTTTCGCAATGCAATGCATGTCGACAATAGCTATTGTTAAAAAAGAAACTAATTCTTGGAAATGGCCATTAATTCAATTTGTTTTTATGAGTGGTTTTGCCTATTTAACAGCTTTAATTGCTTATCAAATTTTAAAATAAAATGGTTTAGTTTTTGATACGTTAGTATAAAATGTTTTTATGAAAAATCAATTACTGCTCTTTTTTGTCATCATCTTTTGTGGGTTTCATTCAAACATAAATAGTCAAAAAAAGATAGAAAAATCGAAAGAAGCTCTTACAGAAAGTTCTGGAGTTAGAAATAATTCTTCATCAACATCGTCTTCAAGAAGTAGTTCGTCTTCATCCTCATCATCAGATAACTTATTTGTAGAAGTAATTATTGAAGGTTTTATATATATTACTTACGGTACATTCAAATATGGATTAATAGGCAATTATAACAATGAAGAACATCTACACAACAAACTTTCTCCTTATCCGTTTAAAGAAGATAGTTATGGCAATTTCAATAGTAATGATTCTCTTTACAAAAACAGAATGCGCCTCGACTTAGAAAACAGTTTTGTATATAATAGTAAGAATTTATTTGGTAATCATCTAAAAGCAAAAATAAGACCCTTTCAGTATTTTTATCTTCAAACCGATTTTCATCAACTCTATGAATTTGACAGAATTAATGATAAAAGTTACAAGCTTTCAATTTTCCAATTTAACCTTTGCTATGACAGAATCAGATTCAATCGCTTTAATTTAGGGTGGAGTCTTGGAGCAACTTATATTGGTAATGAAGTGAAGAAAGCTGGTTTTGCCTACGGATTAAATGCTGATTATTTCTTAAGTCGAAGAATTAGTTTTACAGGAACAGCAAAATGGAGTTCCATTAATACACATCCTGTAAATTCTTTCGAACTACAAAGTAAGCTTCATAAGAAAAATTATTATTTCTCTTTAGGATTTGAACACTTAAAAATTGCTGAACCTACTTATAATTTTGTAACTTTAGGTGCAGGGATTTACTTTTAAAAAATAAAATTATGGACATTCAAGAAATATTAGTTTACATAACACTTTCAGTTGCGATAGGATTCTTAGTTCGAAAATTCCTTTGGAAAAAGAAACCTAAGAAAACCGGATCTTGTGGTGACGATTGTGCTTGTCATTAATTGATAATTATTTACTTAAAATTTCAAGTAAATATTCGTTTTCTTTAATCTCAATGTCTTTTACTCTATTTGGTTTTACTTCAATAGATGTAATTGATTTATTATCACCAAAAATATATTTAGCAAACCACTTTTTATTCTCTTCAAAGGTAGTAGAAGTAACAAGAATTAATTTTTCTTCTACCAGTTTTTTAGATTTATAAACAGCAACATTCATCTCAACCTGACCAATCCATACACAGTTTACTCCTTCTGGACATCGAGAATCTGAAACGAACTTACTAATTTTCATTTCGTACCCATTTCCAATAGTAACGAATTCTTTTGTATTCAAAAGTATAGTATCTGAAACTTCAACTGTGTTTTCTGCCATAGCATTCTCTGTTTGTTTAGGTGCACATTGTGATAAAAAAACAGTTAGAAAAATAAAAATTGTCTTCATCTTATAAAATTTATACTAATGTAAACATTTTATCCTAAAGCAACATCTAAACTCATCATAACTATAAATCCTCCAATAAAACCAAGGGTTGCAATATCTGTGTGTTTATCCTGTTGTGTTTCTGGAATAACCTCTTCAACCACTACGAATATCATTGCACCAGCCGCAAAAGCAAGAGCATAAGGTAAAATTGGTGTGAAAAAAGTTACAGCCACTGCACCAATTACACCTGCAATAGGTTCTACAATTGCAGAAGCTTGTCCGTACATAAAACTTTTTCTTCTTGTCATTCCCATTCTTCTCAATGGCATAGAAACAGCAATTCCTTCAGGGAAATTTTGAATACCGATACCGATAGCCAAAGTAACTGCACCAGCTATAGATGCTTCAGGAATTCCTGCTGCAACTCCTCCAAACAAAACACCAACTGCTAAACCTTCTGGAATATTATGAAGCGTAATTGCTAAAACTAATAAAGTTGTACGTTGCCAAGGTGATTTAATTCCTTCACTTTCTTTAAAATTAATATGTAAATGAGGCAATGTTTTGTCTAAAGCAAATAGAAACAAAGCACCCATTAAAAAACCTATAGCTGCAGGCATTACTTTAACGAATCCTTCCCCTTCACTCATGTCAATTGCAGGAGCAAGCAAACTCCAGTAACTTGCGGCAACCATAACACCACCAGTAAAACCAAGCATTCCATCTAAAACTGCTCTATTCATCGTCTTAAAGAAAAACACAAATGACGCACCAAAAGCAGTTACTAACCATGTAAACATAGTAGCATAAAAAGCTGCCAAAATAGGATCTATGCCTTCTAAATATTGAATTAAATCTTGATACATAATTATTGAACGTATAAGTTATTTGCTATTTTATTTGATATCGTAATCGTTTTGCTATTCACTTCAATTTTTAATGTTTCATCAAATGCTTCCTTTTCTAGAATAGTAATAAATGTTCCAAGGGCAATATTTTTCTTATCTAGAAATTGTAAAAACTCAACCGAAGTATCCTTTACGCCTACACATTGATATTGTATTTGTAACGCAACTTCTGAAAGTAATTTCTTTTGAACTTTTTTAATTTCTCCATCTGCATTTGGAATTGGATCGCCATGCGGATCAAAATCGGGAAATTCTAAGAATTCATCTAACTTATTAATTAGCTTTTCTGATTTAATATGTTCCAATTCTTCCGCAATTTCATGAACCTCATCCCAAGAGAAATGCAATTTTTCTACTAAAAACACTTCCCATAGACGATGCTTTCTAACAATCATCTTAGCAGAATATAATCCTTTTTCTGTTAGAGAAACACCTTGATATTTGATGTAACTTACTAAATCTTTTTCTGCTATTTTTTTAATCATATCCGTTACCGATGATGCTTTAGTATCTAGCATTCCAGCAATTGCATTTGTATTTACTCCTTTTGGAGAAACTAAAGATAGATGATAAATTACTTTTAAATAATTTTCTTCTGAAACAGTCATTTATTATTTTTTAACAAATATAAACAAAATAGTTTTGTGTGGTGAAATAATATTTTTAGTTTTATCTAAATTTTTATTTTAGCATTAATGAAAAAAATATTTATATTAACCATATTGCTTTCTTCGTTCACTTTTGCACAAACAACAATTAAAGGAAAAATTGTTTCTAAAGAAGAACCATTAGCTTTCGCCTCTGTATTTATACCCAAACTTAATATTGGTATTAATGCCGATGAAAATGGACAATATATTCTTAAAGATGTACCAAAAGGAGAATATACAATCCATTATTCTTTTATAGGTTTTAAAACACAAAAGAAAAACATCACAACAACTAATGAAAATCAATTAACTGTAAATATCAACCTTGAAGAGAGTCATAGTTTAGATGAAGTTGTGGTTACTGGAACTTTAAAGGCCGTTTCTAGATTAGAAACACCTGTTCCTGTAGAGGTCTATACCGCTACCTTCTTAAAGAAAAACCCAACACCAAATATTTTTGAAGCCTTACAAAATGTGAACGGTGTTCGTCCTCAATTAAACTGTAATATTTGTAATACTGGAGACATCCATATTAATGGTTTAGAAGGGCCTTATACTATGGTTACAATAGACGGAATGCCAATTGTTAGTGGTTTATCAACCGTTTATGGTTTATCTGGAATTCCTAACTCGTTAATAGAGAGAATTGAAATTGTTAAAGGCCCAGCTTCGTCTTTATATGGTAGTGAAGCTGTTGGTGGTTTAATAAACATTATTACAAAGAGCCCAGAAACAGCTCCATTAATTTATGCCGATGTTTTTACTACTTCTTGGTTAGAAAACAATATTGATTTGGGCGCAAAATATAAAATCGGAAAAAAAGTAAATTCGCTCTTAGGAATAAACTATTTCAATTACAACAATCCGATCGACAATAACAATGATAATTTTACAGATGTTACCCTTCAGGATAGAGTTTCTGTTTTTAATAAATTTACATTTAATAGAAAAAGTGAGAAAGAACTAAGCGTTGCTGGTCGGTTTTTCTATGAAGATCGATGGGGTGGAGAAATGCAATGGAATAAAGATTTTCGCGGTGGCAATCAAGTATATGGTGAAAGCATTTACACTAAACGTTACGAACTGTTAGGGAAATATCAATTGCCCGTTTCCGAGAACATGTATGCTTCTTTTTCCTATACTAATCACGATCAAAATTCAGTCTATGGAGATATACTCTTCTTAGCACAACAAGAAATAGCATATGGCCAATTGACATGGGATAAAGAAATCAAGAATCATGATTTACTCCTTGGAATTGCTTATCGCTATCAATATTATGATGATAATACGACAGCTACGATTCAATCGGAAAAGAGTAAAATTAGTAGTTTTTTTATTCAAGACGAAATAAAATTAGCTAAGAAACACAGTGTTCTTTTAGGAGCTCGTTATGATTATAATTCTGTTCATAGTTCTATTTTTACCCCTAGAATAGCATACAAATGGAAACCTTCTCCAAATGATGTTTTTAGAATTAATGTTGGAACTGGTTTTAGAATTGTTAATTTATTTACTGAAGAGCATGCTGTTTTAACTGGATCTAGAGACGTTATCATTACAGAAAACTTAAACCCTGAGACGTCGTACAATATTAATTTGAATTATCTGAAAAAATTTCAATTTGAAAATGGAATCCATTCTGTAATTGAATTTTCAAGTTGGTATACTCATTTTGAAAATCAAATTCTACCGGATTATGATACAAATCCAAATCAAATTATATATTCCAATTTAAATGGATATTCTAAAACGTATGGTGTTACAGGAAACTTAGAATTAATTTTTCCTTTTGGTTTAAAAACGATGCTTGGTTTTACACTTTTGGAATCTAAAAACAAAAGAAATGGAATAACATCTACTCCAATTTTAACTGAAAAATTTAGTGCAACTTGGGGAATTTCTTATGATATTCCTAAATGGTATTTATCAATTGATTATACGGGTAATTTATATGGCCCAATGCGTTTGCCGTTATTAGGCTCTTTAGATCCTAGAAGTGAATATTCACCCGTTTGGAGTATTCAAAATATTCAATTTACTTATAAAAAGATAACGCATTTTGAATTATATGGTGGTGTTAAAAACTTATTGAATTGGACACCTAACAAAAGTAACCCGTTTTTAATCGCGAGAGCTAATGATCCTTTCGATAATGATGTAGTTTTTGATAATAATGGAAACGCTACAGCAACTCCCAATAATCCTTATGCATTAACTTTTGATCCAAGTTTTGTTTATGGACCAAACCAAGGTATTCGTGGGTTTTTAGGACTTCGTTATATTTTAAATTAAAACTAAAAAATTGCTAGTTTAACATTTATATGTTTTATTTTTGATATTCAAAATAGTTCAAGAATTTTAGCACAAAATTTGCGAGATAATTTACATTTTATGAGTTTAGAATCAAGAATAGAAAATTCGATTACAAGAGTATTTAAGGCTGTTTTTCCAAATACAACCAACCATTATGACACTCTTTTTGGAGGAACTGCAATGCAATTAATGGATGAAGTTGCTTTTATTACAGCAACTCGTTTTAGTAGACAAAAAATGGTTACTGTTAGTAGTGACAAAATAGACTTTAAAAAGCCTATTCCTCATGGAACTATTATTGAACTTATTGGAAAAGTCACCTATTTAGGGAATACAAGTATAAAAGTTAGAGTAGATATTTTTATAGAAAAAATGTATGATGATACTCGTGAGAAAGCTGTTACTGGAGAATTTACTTTTGTTGCTATTAATGAAAATAAATCAGCTGAAAAAATTATAGTAGACTAAAAATATAAAATCCCGAAAATTTCGGGATTTTTTTATGCTGCCTGTTCAAAAGCTATATAGTTTAAGAAATTTCCGTTTTTATCAAATTTTGGATGTGCTTCAATTTCGCAATAATACGTTTCACCATTTTTTCTGTAATTTAGAATTACTTCTTTAAATGGCTTTTTATCTTTTATAGCAATACGTATTTTTTCTCTCGTTTCTTCAGATGTTTTTTCACCCTGAAACATTTTTGGAGATCTTCCTCTTATTTCTTGATAATCATATCCTGTCATTTCTGAAATTGAACTTGAAGCAAAAATGATTCTAAAATTAGCATCGGTTACTACAATTGCTTTCTTCATTTTAGAAATAATCGTATTATAATTAACTTTTTCATTCCATAAACTTTGAACAGCATTAAACTCTTTTTGTTCAATCCTTGGTAAATTATAGAATTCCCAACTAATTAATGGCAAAGACACAATATCTAAACCATTTCTATATTGTTCCCAAGCTTTTTCGTACTCTTTAAACATAACTTCCAATATTGATTATCTAAACAAAAATACTTATTTACAAAGACAAATGTAGCTTTACTATTCCTTTTAACTTTTGTTCAAGTAATCTAAAACAACAAAGAGCTTCAATAAAATTGAAACTCTTTGCAACTAACCAACTATACACAAAGCACAAATTAATTCAAAATTAACTTGTAATCTATTTCACTAAGGGTTAAAAAACTTTGCTTTTTTTTCAAACCCATTAGAATTCTTAATTCTTTAATTTCAGAAATATCTAACATTATCATTAAATTCTTTTGACTTGTTGGTATTGGAATTTTCTTGTCGTAGATAGAGTTTTCATATTCTTTTTCCCAATATTCTTCATCAACTTTATCAATATATCTAGTAAATGTTTTTAGTTCAAAATCGGTTAAGTTTAATAACACGTTATTGAACAATAATTGAAACATGTTTGCATTTGGACAAAATAATAAAAGTCCATTTGTCGTTCTTTTTATTATTTCTAATCGGCACATATTTATCTTTTTACAAATGAATCTATGATTTTGTCTGTTTCTGCTTTTGGAGTATCTCCTTTCAAATCGAATAAATGCATGAAAAGAGGCTTGTTGTCTACACTTTTTTCTAAGTGTATTGTTTGGTTCATATCAAAAAATGTTTGCCATTTGTCTCTAACATTTTTCCACATGTTTTTATTTTCCTTCCAATAGTTTTGTGCTGCAAGACATTTTGAATCTTCTACCTTAATATATAGATCTAATCCTTTTTCTTGTGCAATTTCAACATCTTTACCATTATCGTCTCTTGCAATTTTTCTATTGTCTTGCTCGTGCAACCAACCATAATCAGTAATTTCATGTATATTTCTTCGTTCTAATACATCATAATCTTTACGGATTGTATGTTCTCTTCTTGGCAAAGGAGCATCTGTTGTGTTCATCCAATAATGCTTTCCATCAACATGTACCCAAGAAGCTGTTCCTTCATATCTAGGACTATCATCTACTTGATATACTTTTTGTGTCCATTGTCCTTTTACTTGTTTAGCTTCTAATTGCTCAAATTTCCATGTTTTATCTTTGAAAAATTGATAAAAATTAGTGTTTTCATATATCCAATCTTGCCTCCAATGCTTCACAATTGCATCATCACCCACTATCAATAAGTGTTGCAAAACAAGTTTGTCTGATGCATCTTCAACTAACTCTACCCATTCTAGACCGTAATCTTTTTTTACAGGAGATGCTTTATACGTTGAATCTTTTTCTTTTTGAAAGGTTTCTGCAAAGTTGAATTTCACTTCATAGCAACCACACATTGCTTTTATCGCTTTAATGTCTTCTTTTTTGTTTGATTTTTGAGCAACTAGAATTAAATTACTAAATAGGGTTGCTACAATAATTAATTTCAATTTAATTTTCATGGTGTTTTTTTTAAAATTTTTTCTGTTGCAAATATATTATATTTATTTGGAATAAATAAAAATAAGATATACTTTTGACCAAAATTTATTAAGAACCTTTCTAAATAATGAAAAAAAGACTACTCTATATCTTTCTAATCCCTTTGTTTTTTAAGGGGTTTACGCAGGATTTAAAAAAAGACAGTATAACTACTAACAAACTAAATGAAGTTGTTGTAACTGCTCAGTTCGAACCACAATCTCTAAAAAAATCAGTTCATAATGTCAGAGTTATAACAAATAATGATCTAAAAAAATTAGCAGCAAATAATTTATCCGACGTGTTAAATCAATACCTAAATATTACCATTGTTCCAAGTTCAGGAACGGGTCGTTCAACCGTTTCTATGTTTGGCTTAGATGGTAGTTATTTTAAAATACTTGTAGACAATATTCCTATTGTTAGTGATAATAGCTTAGGAAACAATATCGATTTAACCCAAATTAATCTAGATGATATTGAGCAAATAGAAATTATAGAAGGTTCTATGGGTGTAACTCATGGTGCTGGTGCTGTAACAGGAATTCTAAATATAATAACAAAGAAAAATTCGCAGAACGAATGGGAAATTTCAGCAAGCGTACAAGAAGAAACTGTTGGAAAAGAATATGCTGTTTTTAATAAAGGAAAACATATTCAAACCGTTAAAGTTTCTAATAAAATAAATGATAATTGGTTTGGCTCAATAGGAGTTAATAGAAATGATTTTAAAGGCTATTTAGATACTAGAAAAGGAGAAAATCACACAGAATCTGACGGAAAAAGAGGCTATACTTGGCTTCCAAAATTGCAATATTTCACAAACGGAATGCTTTCTTATAAGAAAAACGCATTTAGGGCTTTTTATAAATTCGATTACTTAAATGAGAATATAGATTATTACAATCCAACGCTATTAGTCATTGCTAATCCTCCTTTTGGAGCAAATACGTTTGCAAAAGATAAGCGTTACAAAACAGCTCGGTTTTATCATCATTTGAATAGTGTTGGAACATTATTTTCTTTAAAATATAATGTATCTATCTCTCATCAAAAACAAAGTAGAGAAACCGAAGATTTTATATATAATTTCCAAAACAATAATGAAGAAGGAAATAGTACAACAACAAATCAATCTGCTGAAGTTTTATATTCAACAGGAACAATTAGTAACTTTTTTAAAAATAAGAAAGCCGATTTGCAAATAGGATATGAACTTGTAAATAATCTTGGCCATGCTTTAGTAAATGGTGAAAATCAATCCTTGATATTAGTAAGAAAACGATTTGAAAATTATGATTTCTTTATAGCATCAGAAATTAAAGCAACTAAAAAATTATTAGTTAGAACTGGAATTAGAGCTTCAATTCAATCAAAATTTGATAATCAAACAGCCAGCTCAATAGGTTTACGCTATTTATTTGAAAATAATATTGAAGTACGCTCATCTATGGGAAAATCTTTTAGAGTACCCACTTTTGAAGAATTATATTCTAAAATAAAATTTTCAGGTCATCAATTCTATGGCAATGAGAATTTAGTTCCTGAACAAAGTACTTCATACGATTTTAACTTAAAAAAAACAGCCTTTCTTTCTTCTCAATTAAAAATGTCGAACCAAGTTTCATCTGCATTTTTGAATGTTGATGACCGTATTGATATGGCATTCGTTGGTTTCGAAACTGGAACAACAGATCCAATATATCAATACATTAATATTAATTCCTATAAAATGTGGAATGTTTCAACCACACATCAATTGCACTATAAAAATTGGAATTTTTCTACTGGATTAATATATGTTGGAATTTCTCAGGTTATAGATAATGGAGAAGCAAAATCTGATGATCGGTTTTTATATAACCTACAATTAAACGGAAGTCTTTCTTATGAAGTTCCGAAAAGCAATATTCAATTTTCTGCCTATTATAAATTTAATGGGAAACAACAACAATTTATTAGTAGCGTAGAAAACAATGAAACCGTTTATAAACTTTCTGAAATTGATAATTACTCTTTTCTAGATGCTTCAGTTAGAAAGTTCTTCTATAAAAAACAACTTGAAATTAATCTTGGAGCACGAAATTTATTAAACGTAACCAATGCAAATCAAGGCACAATTGCAGGTGCACATAGCAATTCATCTACTATTCTCCTTGGATATGGTCGCTCCTACTTTATTAAAATCGCATACAATTTGAATTATTAACTAAATATTTATATTACCATGAAAAAAAATGTCCTATTATTTTTATCTATAATTGCTATAACCATTTTTGGTTGTAGTAAAGACGACGACGCAGAAACATTGTCAACTATTCAAGCAGCATTCATGAATTCAGAAATTAATCTTTCTGCTACCGAAACAACCGTTACAATTGCTTTTTCAAGTCCTGCAACATCTGCTGGAACTATTATTTTAAATGTTGTGCCAACAAATGTTACTAATGGAACCGATTTCAACACGAATCCAACAAGTTCTGGAACAACAATTTCAGTACCTTTTACTGCAAGCGCGAGTAATGCAACATTTACTTTTACAAAATTAATTGAAGCAATAGAAGGAGAAACAAAAAATGTGAAATTCACAATTGCTTCTAGTTCTCTTTCAAATATTGAGATTCCAACTGCAACAAACAGTACGCAATTAAATTTCAATGAAACTGCCATAACAACTAATACATCTGTAGTAGAAAATGGAGGAAATACACTTCCAAATCAGGTATTTATCGACTTAAGTTCTGGAACAAAAACTTCAATTTCAAGAACTGCTTGGGAATTAGGATTTCATTCTGGTAATGAATTTAGAGTAGTATTAAACCCAGCTATCAATAAATTTGCTGTAAAACAATTAGCAACTACAAATATTGATGAAGTGCAAACTGCCGATGCGAATGTAACCACTGGAAATTATAGTCCAACAAGTGCTCCATATATCGATCAACCTTACGGTAATTTATCTGGTACTTCAATTGCTGAAATTTCTGCAACAGATAGTGACAATAAAGTTTACTTAGTCAACTTAGGTCAAGATGTTGCAACAACAAATGCATCTGGAACGGGAACAGCCTTAACTGGAAATAATAGAGGTTGGAAAAAAATTAGAATTCTAAGAGATGGAAGTAACTATAAATTACAATATGCAGATATAGATGCTACTACTCACAATGAAGTTGTTGTTACTAAAAATGCAGCTTTCAATCACACCTTTTTCAGTTTAATTACAAACAATGTAGTAGCTGCAGAACCAGAGAAAAACAAATGGGATTTAAACCTTACTCCTTTTATGAATTATACACAATATAACGGGCAAGATGTTTCTTATTTCTATAGCGATGTAGTTCTAACAAATGCTTTATCTGGAACAGTTGCTTATAGTGTTTCAACAAGTGATTTTGCCTATGATACTTTCGTAGAAAGCAATGTAATTACTTCTAATTTTGCAACAAATGATGCTAAAGATAGAAGAGCAATTGGTTCAAATTGGAGATCAACATATCCTTCTCCATCAGTAAAAACAGATCGTTTTTATGTAATTAAAGATACCGCAGGAAATTTATACAAAGTAAAATTTACAGCTATGTTAAATACTGCTAGTGAAAGAGGTACAACAACTTTTGAATATTCAAAATTAAACTAATATGAAACTATTAAAAATCATAATAATAGCGCTAAATCTTTTTGTTGGAGGATTCATGATCTATGGTGGAATTGGAAAATTTAAAGGAGAAACACCACGTCCAGATAAAGTTATTGAACAAGTAAAAAATGGAGAAGAAATTGCTCCAAATGAAACCGTTCTAGTTATAAAAAACTATATTTTTGGAATGAAACAAACTGGATATTTCTGGCCGTTCTTAGGAATTATGGAACTTCTTGCAGGTTTTCTTTTAGTAAGTCAAGTTTTTGCAAAAATTGGGGCATTTGTAACTTTTCCGTTAACCATCAATATCTTTTTATTTCATCTTTATCTCGAACCTCATGAAATTGGAGAATTAGTACTAGTTACAGCACTTTTAGTTGCAAATTTATATCTACTATTTGTGCATTATAGAGACTGGAAATCATTACTCTACAATAAATCAATACTCAATTAAAAAAAGCATTTTTTTAAATATTTTTAACCTTACAGATAAATCTTGGATTTTTTTCAAGATTTATTTGTATTAAGTCTAAATAAATTTATAGGTTTGCAAAATAAAATACAAAACATGAAAAAATTATCCATATTAAAATTATCAACCTTAGTTTTGATAACAGGTTTAGCATTTAATTCTTGTCAAAAAGATGACGAAACTACAGATAATAGTAGAGAAATACTAGAAGATAAAGTCATAGAAAATTATGCTAATTTAGTGTATGAAAACTATTTACAATCATATAATGATGCTGTTAGTTTAGAAACAGCAATAAATGCTTTTATTGCTAATCCAGATCAAACACTTTTTGATAATGCTAAAAATGCATGGAAAACAGCTCGTGAAAGTTATGGTACTACTGAAGCTTTTCGTTTTATTGATGGTCCAATTGACGATGCGAACGGACCAGAAGCATTATTGAACTCTTGGCCATTAGATGAGAATTACATTGATTATGTAAATGGAGCTGTAAATTCTGGTATCATAAATGATTTAGTAACTTATCCTAATATAACTAAAACTTTATTAGTAGATTTAAATGCGATTGACGAAGCTAATGAAACAAATGTAAGTGTTGGTTATCATGCAATTGAATTCTTACTTTGGGGTCAAGATTTAACGATTCCAAGTGCAAATCTTGCTGGACAAAGACAATATACTGATTATGTTGATGGCGGAACAGCTGCAAATCAAAATAGAAGAAGACAATATTTAAGCATTTGTGCCGATTTGTTAACGGATCATTTAGATTATTTAGTAGACCAATGGAAACCTAATGGAACGTATAGAAATCAATTTGTAAGTTTAAATAATAAAACTGCCATAACTAAAATATTTACTGGTGCAATAGTACTTGTTTACTCTGAATTAGCCGTTGAACGTGTTAGTACAGCATTATACAATCAAGACCAAGAAGATGAACATTCTTGTTTTAGTGACAACACGCATAGAGATGTTAGATTAAACCTTAAAGGTGTAATTAATGTATACAAAGGAACTTATGGATCGGTTGCTGGTGAATCATTAGAAGATTTAGTTAATTCTGTAAACACAACGGCTGCAAACGATACTTCAAATGCTATAACTGATGCCGTTTCAAAAACAAATGCTACATTAATTCCTTTCGATTTAGCCATTGCTAATGGTCCAACTTCTATAGAAGGAGCGAAAGTGAAAAGTGCTTTTGATGCTATGCAACTTTTAGGTTCAAACTTAAAAGCAGGTGCTGAAAAATTAGGTATAACAATTCAATAATAAAAATGAAGTTAAACTGTAAATTATATTATTTTTTATTAATAAGTGTTTTCCTATTCAGCTGTAGTACTAATGATGATTCCGATTATCAATTAATTCCAGAAGTGGAAGAACAATACTCTGGAGGACAAAATGGGACCACTTTTAATACTTCTGCAGAAGCCTTTGGTTTTTTTAGTTTCAGTTTAACTTCGAGTCAACAAATTGATTTTGGAATAGGAAATTCTTTTTTTAGACAAAACTGGATAACTTCGCCCGCTACAGCTACAGCTAGAGATGGTTTAGGGCCTTTTTTTAATGCCATAGCATGTTCGAGTTGTCACTTTAAAGATGGAAGAGGAAGACCACCTGCTTTCGATGGTGATTTGGCAAAAGGTTTATTGTTACGTTTAAATATTCCACAAACAGATGCACATGGTGGCTATTTGCCTGATCCTATTTATGGTGGTCAATTACAAGATATTGCAATTGCAGGTCAAACTACACAAGGTAATTACACAATAACCTATCAGTATTTTAATGAAGTCTATGCCGATGGAACTAGTATTGAACTTCGCAAACCAATATATTCTATTGGACAATTAGGGTATGGTCCATTATCTGCTTCAACACAGGTTTCTCCAAGAATTGCAAATCAAATGATTGGTATGGGATTATTAGAAGCCATTCCTGAAGCAACCTTATTAGGTTTACAAGACACGAACGATGCAGATGGTGATGGAATTTCTGGAAAAGCTAATTATGTTTTCGACGTGGAAAGTCAATCAATAAAAATGGGAAGATTTGGTTGGAAAGCAAACCAACCAAGCGTAAAACAGCAAGTTGCAGGAGCTTTTGCCGGAGATATTGGTATTACATCTTCCATTTTCCCTAACGAAAACTATCCTAGTAATTTCAATGGAACACCTGCTCCAAATGGAGGGAATCCAGAAATAACAGATGAAACTTTAGATAAAGTAGTCTTGTATTCTAGTTCACTTTCAGTACCTGCTAGAAGAAATTATGACAATCAAAATATTCTAGCTGGAAAAAAATTATTTGAAGAATTACAATGTGTAAAGTGTCACATTCCTAAACATACAACAAGTAATAACTATGCTATCGCAGCGTTTAGAAATCAAGTAATTCGACCTTACACGGATTTATTATTACACGATATGGGTAATGGATTAGCAGACAACGCCCCTGATTATTTAGCCACAGGAAATGAATGGAGAACACCTCCTTTATGGGGAATTGGACTCATTCCAACAGTTAACAATCATACATTTCTTCTTCATGATGGAAGAGCAAGAAGTATTGAAGAAGCTATTTTA
This sequence comes from Flavobacterium jumunjinense, assembly GCF_021650975.2. Lineage (NCBI taxonomy): Bacteria > Pseudomonadati > Bacteroidota > Flavobacteriia > Flavobacteriales > Flavobacteriaceae > Flavobacterium > Flavobacterium jumunjinense. Next base: position 1,450,132 of record NZ_CP091285.1, on the reverse strand, counting down.
TGGCATGGTGGAGAAGCTTTAAATGCAAAAAATAGTTTTAAAAACTTATCGCTAGCCGATAGAACAAAAATACTTGAGTTCCTAAAAACACTTTAAACAATTACGCGTTATATTTAATTAGTTAGAAAGTCAATCTTAATAAAAGATTGGCTTTTGTTTTTTATATTACTTCAATATCTTTGAAAAATGCAACATTATCATTATATCTTTACCGGTTCTGGGCTATCTGCTTTAATGACTGTCTATGAAATGATACTTTCAGGGAAGTTCCAAGATAAATCTTTCCTATTAATCGATGAAAACCTTAAAAAGTATAATGATAGAACTTGGTGTTTCTGGGATAATTCAACTCTTTTTGAAGCAATAATTTCCAAAACTTGGAACAAGGCTTTTTTTTCAAATACAACAACAAAGACACAATTAAATTTTTCACCTTATCAATATAAAATGATTAAGGCAATAGATTTCTACAATTATGTTTTTAATACAATTTCAAAACAAAAAAATATTACGTTTATAAATGAAAAAGTAACTCATTTTGAAGATTTAAATAGTCACTGTATAGTAAGAACCGAAAAAAGCAGTTTTGAATGTAAGAAAGTTTTCAATTCTATCCTAGATATTGAGATTGTTAAATCACAAACAAAATTCCCTTTACTACAGCAGCATTTTATTGGTTGGTTTATCAAATCTAAAGAACCTGTCTTTGATTCTAGTTGCGCTACATTTATGGATTTTTCTATCTCACAAAAAGGAAATACACGTTTCATGTATGTTTTACCAACCTCTTCAACAGAAGCTTTAATTGAGTATACTTTGTTTTCTAAAGATTTACTTCCAAAAGAAGAATATGAAAATGGAATTGTCAATTACATTAAAAACCTAGGGATAAATGACTATCATATAATTGAAAAAGAGCAAGGCAATATTCCAATGACATGTTATGAATTTTGGAAACAAAACACAAAAAACATTGTAAATATTGGTTCTGCTGGCGGTTGGACAAAAGCAAGTACTGGTTTTACTTTCAAAAATGTAACAAAGAAATCCAAAGCACTAACCCAATTTTTAACTCATGAAGTTGATTTTAGAAAATTTCATAAGAAAGACAAATTTTGGTTGTATGATCTATTATTTATAGAGGTGCTATTTAAAAACAATAATTTAGGATCGACTGTTTTTTCTTCACTTTTCAAAAAAGGAAATCCAAATCTTATTTTTAAATTTTTAGATGAAGAAACTAACTATTGGGAAGATTTAAAAGTTATCCTGAAATGTCCAAAAACACCTTTTATAAAAGCATTGATTAGAAGAGTTTTTAAATTTTAAATCTGTTTATAGCATTATAATAAATCTTTATGATTTCTTTAATTCTTAAGTTTATAATTCTCATTATCTTTGTATCGGATTTTATAAAATCTAAACACCTAATAAGAAATTTAAAATAAAAAATATGTATCCAGAAGAAATGGTAAAACCAATGAGAGCTGAGCTTACAGAAGCTGGTTTTCAAGAATTACATAATGCTAATGACGTTGATGCAGTATTAGCAAAAGAAGGAACAACTTTAGTCGTTATAAATTCAGTTTGTGGATGTGCAGCTAGAAATGCAAGACCTGGAGCAAAAATGAGTTTAGATAATGCAAAAAAACCAACTCAAATTGTAACTGTTTTTGCAGGAGTAGATAAAGAAGCTGTTGACAAAGCAAGAGAACATATGTTTCCCTTCCCTCCTTCTTCACCATGTATGGCATTGTTTAAAAACGGTGAATTAGTTCACATGTTAGAGCGTCATCATATTGAAGGAAGACCAGCAGAATTAATTGCAGAAAATTTAAAAGATGCATATAGCGAACATTGCTAGCCTTTAAAACAATAATAAAAAGACCCTTTCAAAATAAAATTTGAAAGGGTTTTTCTTTTTTACGCAACCAAAAACAATAATGTGTATCTTTTATATAAAAATGCTATGAAAATTATAATACGAATTTTAATGCTTGCATTACTTTTACAGAGTTTTCAATGTGAAGACGATGTTTTGCCAACAAACATTACACCTGAACAATTAGATGCTAAAAAAACTGAAATCACAGATTATATCAATAGTTTTTCTTGTGCTAATTCTTCTGGCTGTAATAGTATTGCGTTTGGAGCAAAACCTTGTGGTGGTCCAAGAGAATATTTAGTTTTCTCAAATGATATCGATTTACCAACACTACAACAAATGGTAAATGAATACAATAATTTAGATGATGCGTATAATATCCAAATTAATGCAATTTCTGATTGTGCAATTGTAAATCCTCCCACAAACATTGGCTGTGTTGATGGTGTTTGCACAATTATAGACTAACCAATCAATTTTACTTTTTAAACAAAAAAACCATTAGTGATTCTAATGTTTTTTTTTGTTTTTAATAGTACCTTTGTCTAAACGTTAAAGAGTTATGCAAAAGATTATTTCTTACCCAATTTCTATATTGTATACATTTTTGTTTCTATTTTGGCTGTGCGTATTTCATCCAATTCAATGGTTGTGCTTTAATATTTTTGGATATAATGCACACAAGAAATGTGTTGCAATAATGAACTTGTTCTTGGTAAGAAGTACACTTGTTCTTGGGACAACACATTCTTTCAAAGGAATTGAAAAACTTCCAAAAAACGTTCCATTAATCATTGTTGCAAACCATCAAAGTCTGTACGATATTCCACCCATAATTTGGTTCTTACGCGGTTGGCATCCGAAATTCATAAGTAAAAAAGAATTAGGTAAAGGAATTCCAAGTGTTTCCTATAATTTAAGAAACGGTGGTTCTGCTCTTATCGATAGAAAAGATGGAAAACAGTCTCTTGCAGAAATAAAAAAATGTGCCGAGTTTATTAACCAAAACAACTATTCCGTTGTTATTTTCCCTGAAGGAACAAGAAGTAAAACTGGAGTACCTAAACCATTTTCTGTTAATGGATTAAAAATGCTCTATAAATTTGCTCCAGATGCTTATTTTGCACCTATTACAATAAATAATTCTTGGAAAATGACTCGATTTGGAAAATTTCCGCTTGGGTTAGGGAATAAATTAGAATTTCAAGTACACGAACCTTTAAAAATTTCAGAATATTCATTTGATGCTATTTTTGAAAAAACTGAAGCAATAATTACACAACACATAAAAAAATAATTAAAATGTCAATAAAAAATGTACGCTTAGAAGTAATGCAGTTTCTAGAAAAGAAAATCGATTCTTTTGTAGATGAATTTCTAATTCCTGTAGAAAAAATTTGGCAACCAACCGATTTACTTCCAGACTCTCAAAACGAAAAATTTTTTGAAGAAGTAAAAGAACTAAGAGAAATTGCAAAAGATTTACCTTATGATTTTTGGGTAGTTCTTGTTGGTGACACAATTACAGAAGAAGCTTTACCAACTTATGAATCTTGGCTAATGCAAGTCGAGGGTGTAGACCAAGATAATGGTGGAAATGGCTGGAGCAAATGGGTTAGACAATGGACAGGAGAGGAAAACCGTCATGGTGATACCTTAAACAAATATTTATATTTATCTGGTCGTGTTGATATGCGCGAAATTGAAATGACAACCCAACACCTAATCAATGATGGTTTTGATATTGGAACAAGTAACGATCCATATAAGAATTTTGTTTATACTAGTTTTCAAGAATTAGCTACATATGTTTCTCATAATAGAGTGGCACAAATGGCAAAGAAGTTTGGTGATAATAAATTGGCAAAAATGTGTCGTTTAATTGCTGGAGACGAAATGCGTCATCATCAAGCATATAGCACATTTGTAAGTCGAATTTTCGAAGTAGATCCAAGTGAAATGATGTTGGCTTTTCAGCACATGATGAAACATAAAATTACAATGCCTGCACATTTCCTAAGAGAATCAGGTCAAAAAATTAGTACTGCTTTTGAACAATTTTCAGATTCTGCACAAAGAATTGGTGTCTACACTGCAAATGATTATGTAGATATTATGCAAAAATTAATTGATAAATGGGAAATTGATAAAATTGTTAATTTAACTGATGAAGCTGAAAAAGCGAGAGATTTCCTTATGAAACTTCCTGCTCGTATGGCAAGAGTATCTGAAAGAATAGTGATTCCAGAAACTGGACATGTATTCAAATGGGTACAACCTGCTTTAATCAAATAATCGTTTTCGTTTTTTAGTGAAAGAAATCATCGACTTAAGTCAAGAAATATATTCTGGAATGCCTGTTTTCAATGGGCTTCCAGAAGTATCTTTTACTGTTCATGCAACTCATGAGCAATGGAATAAAGAATTAGACCCTACAACCGAAACACCTAGTGTTTACAAATTAGAACTTGGAGAGCATACAGGGACACATGTTGATGCTATTAATCACATGGGAAAAGAATTTAAAGACCAATCTATAGATAAAATGCCACTTTCGATGTTCTATACAGAAGGCATCTGCCTAGATTTCTCATATAAAAAATTGAAAGAATTAATTTCTATTGAAGACATTGAGAAAGCTTGTGAAAAAGATAAGTTAGAAATAAAAAAAGGAGACACCGTATTATTCTATACAGATCATTATAGAAATTATTTTGGCACAGAAAACTGGAACAATGGTCCTGGTCTAACCGCTGAAGCAACAAGATGGTTAGGTCAAAAAAAGATAGCTGCTTTTGGTGTAGAAACTATGTCGCCAGGAATTCCTAAATTAACCAATAAAGAAGTCCATTATATTTGTGGTGAAATGGGTTTTACTCATTATGAAAACATGATTAACCTTAATCAATTAGTCGCACGAGGACGTTTTCAATTCATCGCTCTTCCTTTAAAAATAAGAGGTGGTACAGGTTCTCCAGTTAGAGCTATTGCTGTCTTTGATAAATAGATTCCAAAATATATATAAAAGTTAAAAATGCAATTAATTGATACTACAATACATTTCGTAAAAGAGAAGCTTCAAAATGCAGAAGGAGGACATGATTGGTTTCACATTGAACGGGTTTATAAAAATGCTCTTTTAATTGCTAAAGATGAAGAATGTAATCTTGAAATTGTAAAACTAGGTGCTCTGTTACATGACATTGCCGACAGTAAATTTCATGATGGAGATGAAACTGTTGGTCCTAAAATAGCAACTACTTTTTTAGAAAGTCAAAATGTAGACAAAAACACCATAAACCATGTTATTGCTATTATTGAAAACATTTCCTTTAAAGGTGGAAATTTCGACAAAAAATTCGCATCTAAAGAGCTTGATATTGTTCAAGATGCTGATCGTTTAGATGCTCTTGGTGCAATAGGAATTGCTAGGACTTTCAATTATGGTGGTTTCAAAGACAGAGCATTATATAATCCGAATATTCAACCTCAATTGAATATGAGCAAAGAAGAGTATAAAAACAGTGATGCTCCAACATTGAATCATTTTTATGAAAAACTACTACTTCTTAAAGATAAAATGAATACCGAAACTGGAAAAAAAATTGCAAAAGATAGACATATTTTCATGGAGAAATTCTTGTCGCAATTTTATGCAGAATGGGAAGGTGAAAAATAACAACTATTTTTCATTTTCTATCATTTAATATTAAAATGATGAATTCTTGTTCTTTTCTTTAACAACTTACTTTTTTCAACACTTTTGAAACTTATTTTTTAATAGTTAATTAATCTCTAAATAATACCTTCTTAAATCTAATATTTGAATTTTGTAAAAATTTAAATACAGAAATAATGAGTCAAAATTCTTTGTCAAGAAGGCGATTTTTAATCAATTCTATTTTAACAACTGGAGGAATTCTTTTAGCTCCCAACTTTATTAGTTGCTCAGATGATGATAGTGTTTTTGGTGTGCCAGATGATTATTCAAATGATAATTTTGCACATGGAGTAGCTAGTTTTGACCCAACTCATAACCAAATAATTATTTGGACACGATATAACACTGGAAAACCTAGTGTTAAAATACTTTGGCAAGTAGCTTATGATGCTAAATTTGAAACCGTTTTTAGAAGTGGAGGAGTAACTACAGATAACTCACGAGATTATACAATTGCCATTGAACTTCAGAATTTAGAAGCCGATAAAAAACTATATTATCGTTTCTTTAATCAAGAAGACAGAAGTGTTTCTGTAATTGGTGAAACAATTACACTACCTGTTGCTACAAATGCAGTTACATTAGCGGTTTGTTCTTGTGCAAATTATCCTGCTGGTTTATTTAATGTTTACCAGGCAATGGCTAATTCTAATGCTGATATTATTGTACATCTTGGCGATTACATTTATGAATATGCACAAGAAGAATATGGTACTAATGAATATACAAATGCATTAAACAGAAAGCATTCTCCAGCAAATGAAATTATAACATTAAATGATTATAGAGCACGTTATAAACAATATCGTACGGATAAAAACTTACAATTAGCGCATCAAAAGAAACCATTCATTTGTGTTTGGGATGATCATGAAATAGCCAATGACACCTATAAAGATGGTGCAGAAAATCATCAGCCAAACGAAGGAAGTTTTGAAGCAAGAAAAGCAGATGCAATTAAAGCTTATAGTGAATTTCTACCTATGAAAACAAATGACATTAATTTGATCTATAGAAATTTCAATATTGGAAACCTTGTTAATTTAGTAATGCTAGACACACGTGTAATTGGACGTGATAAACAATTAGAATACTCTAATTATTTTGATAATTCTGGAAACTTTGACATTCCAAGTTTTCAAACCGATTTATTAAATCCAAACCGAACACTACTTGGAACAACACAAAGAAATTGGCTAATATCACAAGTAACAGGAAGTAGTGCTCCTTGGCAAGTTTTAGGGCAACAAGTATTAATGGGAAAAATGATGATTCCTGCTGAATTATTAATTGGTCTAGGTTCTGTATTAGGAGGTTCTGCAGCAGCATTACAACAGTTTCAACAAACACTAACAGAACTTGTTAGTATAAAATTACGCTATACTAATGGAGACCCAACACTTACTAATGCAGAAATTGGAAGAATAACAACAGTGCTACCTTATAATTTAGACGCTTGGGATGGTTATCCTGTAGAAAGAGAAATACTTTACAATAGTTTTGGAAATAAAAAAATCATCTGTCTTGCTGGAGACACACACAATGCTTGGTATAGTAACTTAAATGATAGTAATGCCAATGGAAAAGGAAGAGAATTTGCGACTTCCTCTGTGACTTCTCCTGGTTTAGAAAAATATTTAGGACTTGATGCTTCTGCCATTGGTGGTTTTGAAACGGCAATGCAAGTACTAATTGATGATCTTAATTATTTAAATGCTTCCGACAGAGGCTATTTAACGGTTCATTTTACTTCTAGTACTGTAGAATCGAAATGGAATTTTGTAACTACAGTGTTTAATGAAAATTTTTCTGAAAATACAGAACGTGTAGTTTCATATTCAATCTAAGAAAACAAAAAAGGCTGTTTGAAGTTTTCAAACAGCCTTTTTAAAATATCGTATTCTTTCTATTTAAAATTCGCTTTCCTTTTCTCTAAAAATGCGGTTGTTCCTTCTTTAAAGTGTTCGGTTCCAAAACAAGCTCCAAAATTCTCGATTTCTACTTCAAAACCGTTTACTCCGTCTTTAAAATTAGCATTTACCGCTTGGATAGCTTTAGAAATAGCAACACTAGAGTTTCTAACAATTTTTGAAGCAATTCCTTTTGTAAACTCAATTAAATCTGCTTGAGCTACAACATGATTAACAAGTCCACTCTCTTTTGCTGTAGTAGCATCTATCATTCCTGCTGTCATTATCATTTCCATTGCTCTTCCTTTACCTACTAATTGCGATAAACGCTGTGTTCCTCCATATCCAGGAATTACTCCTAATGTTACTTCTGGCAACCCCATTCTTGCATTATCTGAAGCTACTCTAAAATGACAAGCCATTGCCAATTCTAATCCTCCTCCTAATGCAAAACCGTTTACAGCAGCTATAACTGGTGTACTTAAATTTTCCACAAAATCGAACAATAATTCTTGTCCTTTTGCTGCCAATTTCCCACCGTCTTCTTCCGAAAAATGGGCAAATTCAGATATATCTGCTCCAGCAACAAATGCTTTTTCACCACTACCTGTAATAATTATTGCTTTTATGCTTGCATCCTCATTAAGAGTTTTAAAACCTTCATGCAGTTCCAAGATTGTTGCTTTGTTTAAAGCATTCAATTTTTCTGGTCTGTTAATGGTTACAATTGCAATGTTTTCTTGTTTTTCAATTAAAATATTTTCCATTTCTTTATTTATGATGTTATCGGAAAGCACACAAGGAAAGTTGTACCTACTCCTTCTTTACTTTCAAATGTTATTCTTCCGTTATAGTTTTCAATTATTTTTTTAATGATAGCTAGCCCTAACCCCATTCCACTTGATTTAGTGGTAAATTTTGGTTCGAAAATTCTTGCTTTGTTTTGTTCAGAAACTCCTTTACCGTTGTCTTTTACTTCTATTTTAACTTCGTTGTCTTCTTTAAAAATACGAACTAAAACCGATTTATTTTCTTGTTCTTCTGGCAAAGATTGTATTGCATTTTTAACTAAATTCGTTATTACTCTAATTAACTGAGTCCTATCTAAACGGGCAATTATTTCTTCATCTATAAAAGAATACTCAATAAAATCTTCATTAAAAATTTCTAATGCTAGTTGCACAATTTTAACAACATTTAATGTTTCATTTTGTTGTGCCGGCATAGAAGCAAAATTTGAAAAAGCACTTGCCACAGAACTCATCGTATCGATTTGTTGTATTAAAGTTTTAGAGAAGTCATCTAGTTTTTCTTTAATCTTAGGGTCATTTTCGTCAAAACGTCTTTGAAAACTTTGCACCGTTAATCGCATTGGTGTTAATGGATTTTTAATTTCATGTGCTACTTGTTTTGCCATTTCTCTCCAAGCCTGCTCTCTTTCACTTTGTGCTAATTTTGTAGCACTATCTTCTAATTTATCAACCATATTGTTATATGATTCTATCAAAAGATTAATTTCTCTACTACCTTCTTCTAATTCAATTTTTTGGTTTAATTGATTGAAATTGGTTTCTTGAATTTTATCTGAAATTATTTTTAATGATTTTGTAATATAACTTGATAAAAAGTAAGACAGGAAAATAGCAATTAAAAACATCAAGAAATATACCTGACTAAATCGAATTAGGAAGTTTCTAATTTCATTATCATAAAACTCCGTATCTTCTTCATAAGGAAGACTTAAAATAGCTAATGGTTTAAACTTATTGTCTTTAATATAACTATAGGAAGTTCGATATGGTAGTCCGTCAATTTTTGTGAATTCAACATACCTTTTCTCAATTGTTCCTCTTAATATTTTTAAAGTAGAAGAATTAATTTTCGGTTTAATACTATCCATTTTAAAAACAGGTTTGGATGATATTAATAAATTTCCATTTAGGTTAAAAAAGTTAATTTCTAAACTATGAATATCGGCTAATTCGTGAATTTTATCTTTAAATATAAATTGAATATTTTCTGTAGTTAACAAATAGGTTGTATTATTTAAAACATAATTAATATTCTCAATAATTGCGTTTTCTTTACGTTCTAATCTGTCTTGATGGTATTCTCTTGCCTCTTTTTTAAATTGATAATAGGATACCAATGCAATTAAAATAGACGCAATTAGGGTTAAGAATATCATTGATAAAAATATTCTTACTCGTAGTGATAATTTTTTTATTTTTAAAGTAAACACGATATATACTATTCTTTATTTTTTTCTCTAATTCGTTTGTAAAATTTAAATCCTAGCATTATCAAAACAGAAAAAGTAATAATACCGACTACACCAAAAATCCAATTTATTGCACTTTTTAAAATTACTAAAAAAACCACTGCAAATAAAATAATTGTTGCACCTTCATTCCAAATTCTAAAAAAGTTGGAACTATGCTTTACCTCATCATTTTGCAACTGTTTAAATATTTGATGACATTTTAAATGATAAATGTAGAGTAGCAAAACAAATGCCAATTTAACATGCATCCATGATTGCGTTAACCAATTAGGATTTAAGTATAATAAGTAAAAAGCAAATAAACTAGCTAATACAGCGCTTGGCCAAGTAATTATATACCACAATCTATATTGCATTAATTGATATTGTTTTATTAAAATATCTTGTTCTGGTTGTTCCTTCAATTTTGCTTCTGCATGATAAACAAACAGACGAACAATATAAAAAAGCCCAGCGAACCATGTTATAACAAAAATTAGATGAAGTGATTTTATATAATTATATTCCATTGTATTTATTTTATAGACTTTTTCTCTATATCTTTTATTAACTTTTTATATGCGCCTATTAAAAGTGATTGGGAGGATTTTGATATGTGAACATCTTGATTGTCTTGAGACAGTTCTGTTGAACCAATTACTCTTTGAGAATATATAATTTCTGCAATATTTAAATCATATACTTCTAAAAGCACTTCACTTTGGTTCATTCCCCCGTCGTTGAATCTACTGGGAGTTAAATCTACCGATCCAAAATCTTCTTTGGTTTTTGAAGCTTTTATATTAATGAAAAAATTAAAATTTGTTCCTTTTTTTAAATCTTCTAATGTTTTCTTATCAGGGTTAACATTTATTTTCCTTGGCAATAACAAGCCTTTTGCTTCATTAATAGGAATTACTCTGTCATTTAGGAAACCTTTAAAATCTTTCAGAACCAATGCTGTTAATTGATTTTCAACATTTGAAGGAGCGTCAACATTGTTTAACAACCATTTTCCAGTAGTAAAATCGACACCTGTAGATTGTCCTTTATTATCAAAAACATATTTTGGTATTGAACAAGAAACAACAAAAACAGAAACAACAAAAAGTACAAAACATTTTTTCATAGTATGTATAAATTTATTTGTTTAGAATCTTAAATATGTTCCATTTATCTTTAAAGACTCACAATATAAACTCTCAAATAATGTGAAGTCTAATTAAACTAATTCCCGCTTCATTTCCCTTCTTAAAAAGAATGCTGTTACTAATGTTGCCAAAATATCTGCAATTGGAAAAGAAATCCATACTCCAAAAATACCATAATAATTTGGTAAAACAAGTACTAAAGGAATTAAGAAAAACCCTTGTTTAGTAAGTGTTAATAGTAATGCTGGAATTGCTTTTCCTGCTGCTTGAAAATAGGCCGCACCGATTAGTTGTATGGCAATAATTGGAGATGCTGCAAATATAATTCGTAATGCATTTGGTGTTTCAGCAATTATTTTTGCGTCTGTAGTAAATATCGTTACGATAGAGCTCGCAAATACTAAGATAACTACAAAAATTATTGTTGCTAAAAACGCAGCCCACTTTATTGATGTTGTGATAGACTCATTTACACGTGCATATAATTTTGCACCATAATTATAACCTGCAATTGGCAAAAACCCTTGTGTTACTCCTAGAATTGGAAACAATGCAAACATTAGCATTCTACTTATAATTCCATAGATTGCAACAGAATCTTCTCCACCATAGGTAAATAAGGTATGATTTAAGATTATTGATAAAATTGCGACAACTCCTTGTCTTGCAAAGGTTACAAAACCTAAAGAAGAAATTTCAGACACTACTTTTTGTTGCAATAAAAAATGCTTCAACTGCGGTTTCAATTCACTTCTATAAATAAAGAACCAAAGAATGAAAGCAAAGCACATAAAATAAGAAATTGAAGTAGCTAGAGCTGCTCCAAACATACCTAAATTTAGAAATTTTATAAAAATAATATCTAATATAATATTACTAAAAGCAGGAATAATCATAGCCATCATGGCAAACTTTGGCTTCCCTTCTGCTCTAATTACTGTATTACCCATCATACTAAGTGCTAAAAAAGGCACTCCATATAAAACAGGCATAAAAAATTCCTTAGCGGGTTCTTTAATTGCTCCGTTTGCTCCAAAGAGCAACAAAACCTCATCCGAGTAAAACAAACCAACAACAACAGATAGTACAGCAAGTAAAATCGTCATCATTAACTGATTTCCAAACGTTAAGAGTGCTTTTTCTTTGTCTTCCGCTCCTAATGCTCTTGAAATAATTGAACTTCCTCCAATACCTAAGGCCATTCCTAAGGAGGATATTAAAAAAGTAATTGGCAATACCACTGAAACAGCTGCTATTGCCAATGAACCAATCCACTGTCCTACAAAGATAGTGTCTATTAGTATGTTAATTGACATAAACAAAATACCTATAGAAGCGGGTACCGATTGTTTAATCAATAATTTTTTTATATCTAATGATCCTAATTCTTTAGAAGAAACTGCCATTATGCTTTTTGTTCTTCATTTTGAAAAGCCCATTGATCAATCCAACGGCTCAACGTTTTACACCAATCATCATCATCATTTAAACAAGGAATTGCTCTAAACTCTTCTCCACCATGAGCTTTAAATTCATGATTTGCTTCCATAGCTATTTCTTCCAATGTTTCTAAACAATCTGCAACGAATGCTGGTGTAACCACTGCTAACTTCTTAATCCCTTTTTCTGGCATTTTATTAATCTCAACATCAGTATATGGCGTTAACCATTTATCTCCTGCTAAACGTGATTGAAAAGTTTGACTGTATTTTCCTTCTTCAATTCCTAAAAATTCAACTACTTGTTTTGTCGTTTCATAACATTGGTGACGATAACAAAATTCGTGAGCTGGAGAAGGTATATTACAACAACTTCCGTCAATTTTACAATGACCTTTTGTTACGTCTGTTTTTCTTATATGACGTTCTGGAATTCCATGATATGAGAATAATAAATGATCATAATCAAAGCCTTCTAAATGTTTTTTAATGGAGTTTGATAAATCCCTAACATAATCTTTTTGATTATAAAATGCAGGAACAATCGTAAAACTCATGTGTGGAAACTTCTTCTTACGCAATTCTTCCGCCAAAACTAAAATTGTTACCGTTGAAGCCATTGCATGTTGCGGATATAGTGGAAACAATAATACTTCTGTTACTCCTTTATCACTCAATTCTTGTAATCCAAATTCTATACTTGGATTTCCATAACGCATGGCTAAAGAAACAGGAACGCTAACATCTTTCTCTACTTTTTCTTTCATCCTTTTTGAAAGAACTATTAACGGAGAACCTTCTTCCCACCAGATTTTTTTGTATGCAGCTGCAGATTTTTTAGGTCTTGTTTGAAGAATAATTCCTCTTACTAATAAAGCTCGTAATAAAAACGGAACGTCAATTACATATTTATCCATTAAGAACTCATCTAAATAAGGCTTTACATCTTTAGGTGTTGGACTTTCTGGTGAACCTAAGTTTACTAATAATACTCCTTTCATTATTATTTCTATTTTATTTTCTTCTTTATAAAAGTTCGATAAAAGTAATTAATCTTAATAGCTTACTAAGACTCCTTAACTTTTTTTTATCTATTGTAGTATTCAATAATTTGATATTGTACGTTAATACTAAACATTCAAATTTAAATTCATTAAATATTTTTTTGGTGTTGTTCCAAATTTTTTCTTGAAGGCCGCTATAAAATGACTCGAAGTACTATACCCTACTTTTAAACCTACTTCATTAACATTATAAGAACCAGAATCTAGCATTTTTCGGGCGTATTCCATTTTATAATCAAACAAAAAGCTATAAACACTATCTCCATAAATTTGTTTAAAACCTACTTTCAATTTCTTCAGTGTTAACCCTACTCTATCTGCCAATTCTTGCAAGCCAGGTGGCTCAGCCATGTTTTCAATAATTATTTCTTTAGCTTTTTTTATCTTAAGTACATTTTCCTCATCAATTAAGAATGGACAATGTTCTGCATTTGGATCTTCATTTTGATTAAAATACAAACTCATTAATTCATATCCTTTTCCTTTTAGATAGAGATTTTTAATAGATGAATTTTGATTATAATGAAATATTTGATTGAGAACAATTGCCATTGAAGGACTTATATCTTCTTCTCCATAATATTTTTTGTCTAAATTTTCTTGACTTAGAAAAGGTATTACTTCTGCTTCATTTGAAAACAAGGCATGAAATTTCTTTATTGAAATTAAAACAGAAATAACCCATGTTTTCGGACTCACTTCTAAATGCAACGGCAATTCTTTTTGAGGGTTATAAAGAAGTAACGATTTCTCTTCGTTTAAATCTAATGCATAACTTCTCTGATTAAAAATAAATTTTGCTTTACCTTTTAGGTTAAAATGAAATTGAATCAAACCTGTTTTCACTTGTTTTTCAATTCGTTCCATTATTTCCGAATCATTTTGAAAACGAAGTAATGTGAAATCTTGCTCTATTTTTATTTCTTCAAAAGAACTCATAGCGTTATTTTTTAAGAGTGATTTTGAACTTGTCATTTTGAATTTATTTAGATTCATTATAAATAAATAAATTCCCAACAGCTAATTCTACTACAAAAATAGGTGAAAATATAAAACCTGAACATTATTTTTATAAAAATTCTGCAATCGACACAAAAAGTCCTTTGAGCGTTACTTTTATAAAAGCGACTACAGTAATTTTGTTCTTACTTTAAGCAAAGTACAATTTATGGATAATACTACAGGATTGAAGCACACTACTTTTTATGCCATTGGCTTAAGCTATAAAAAAGCAGATGCTGAAATGAGAGGAAAATTTAGTTTAGATGAAAAAAGTAAAGAAGACATACTCCTTCAAGCAAAAGAAGATGGTATAGAATCTTTAATTCTAATTTCAACTTGTAATAGAACCGAGATATATGGTTTTTCGCAACACCCATTTCAATTAATAAAATTACTTTGTGAGCACAGTAATGGTACTGTTGAAGATTTTCAAAAAGTAGCCTATGTTTACAAAAATAAAGAAGCTATAAATCATCTTTTTAGAGTAGGAACGGGTTTAGATAGTCAGATTTTAGGAGATTTTGAAATTATCTCTCAAATAAAATCTGGTTTTGTAGCGAGTAAAAAACTTGGCCTTGCAAACTCTTATAAAGAACGACTAGTAAATGCAGTTATTCAAGCTAGCAAAAGAGTAAAAAATGAAACCCAAATCAGTTCAGGTGCGACTTCTGTTTCTTTTGCTTCTGTACAATATATTATGAATAATGTAGAAGATATTGGCAATAAAAATATCTTACTATTTGGTACAGGAAAAATAGGTAGAAACACGTGTGAAAACTTAGTAAAACATACTAAAAATGACCATATCGTTCTAATTAACAGAACAAAAGAAAAAGCAGAAAAAATTGCTGGTAAATTTAATCTGCTTGTTAAAGACTATGCTAACTTACAATTAGAAATTCAAAAAGCAGATGTACTAATTGTTGCTACAGGAGCACAAAACCCTACAATTGATTCTGAAGTTTTAAAACTAAAAAAACCGCTATTAATTTTAGATTTATCTATACCAAAAAACGTTAACAGTAACGTTTCAGATATTGAAGGAGTAACACTTGTACATTTAGATTACCTTTCTCAAGTTACAGACGAGACAATAGAAAAAAGAAAACTACACATTCCTGCAGCTGAGGCAATCATTGAAGATATCATTGAAGAATTTTTAAGCTGGACAAAAGCGAGAAAATTTGCACCAACAATACATTCTCTAAAAGAAAAATTAGCTTTAATAAAGCAATCTGAATTAAATTATCAACGTAAAAAATTGGATAATTTTAATGAAGAACAAGCTGAGATAATAAGCAATCGAATTATACAAAAAATCACAACTCATTTTGCAAATCATCTAAAAGACGAAGATACAATGGTTGATGAAAGTATTGAATGGATCGAAAAAGTATTTCGTTTAAATAATTAAAATCCCCCTTTTGAAAAAAACAATACGCATAGGAACAAGAGATAGTGAGTTAGCTCTTTGGCAAGCACATACTGTTCAAAAAAAGTTAAACGATTTAGGTTATTCAACAGAGATTGTTGCTGTAAAATCAACAGGAGATATCATCTTAGACAAACCCTTATATGAATTAGGGATTACTGGAATTTTTACAAAAACTTTAGACATTGCAATGCTAAAGGGTGAAATTGATATTGCAGTACATTCGATGAAAGATGTTCCAACTGCATTACCAATTGGAATAGTCCAAGCAGCAGTTTTAAAAAGAGCGAACACACTAGATATTCTTGTACATAAAGGAAGTTTAGACTTTTTAAACACAAATGGAACAATCGCATCAGGTAGTTTAAGACGAAAAGCACAATGGCTTAACAAATATCCTTCCCATATTGTTGAAGATTTACGTGGTAATGTAAATACACGCATGCAAAAATTGAAAGATAATACTTGGGATGGAGCTATTTTTGCTGCCGCTGGCTTAGAACGTATCAATTTAAAACCAGACACCTATATGAATTTAGATTGGATGGTTCCTGCACCTGCACAAGGAGCAATGTTAGTTGTTGCTATGGAAAATGATACATATACAAAAGAAGCGCTTTCACAATTAAATCATAAAGAAACTGAAATTTGTACATTCATTGAAAGACAATTTTTAAAAACTTTAGAAGGTGGTTGTACAGCTCCAATTGGTGCGCTTGCAAAATTTGAGGGTGAAAAGATTTATTTTGAAGGTGTACTTCATTCTTTAGACGGAAAAGAAAACTATGAAATCAAAAAAAGTTGTAATTTTGAGGATTATACTTTTTTTGGAAGAAACTGCGCAACTGAGATTTTAAATAATGGAGGAAGTTTCCTTATGGAAAAACTTAGAGAAACCTTAAAAGTGAAATAAATCACTCTAAATAATGGAAAGAGAATCATTACTCAATTATATTTACCGCTTTTTTGATATCATTGTATTACTTTTCATTGTATTTGATTTTGGCTATGACTTTGGAGAAAATTTCAATACACCACACGTTGTTGGTCTATTAATATTAACTTTTCTATTACTGGTATTTAATACTTTTAAATTTTTCATCTATAAATATAAAAGCAATAAGAAAGTCGCCTTGGTAAACATGGTCATCATCTCCATTTTACTTATTACGTCTGGAATTATTGCGTTAATTAACACTGACTTTAGTTATCATTATATTCTTCAAGAAATAAAAGCCTTTCTAGAAGGAGGTTTAATCGTCTATTTCCTTTTAAGATTACTAGTTCTAGTTAGACATGTCTATGATATTTACTTTAATCCTGCCATTGTTTTTGTTGGTAGTTTTTTAATACTTGCGTTATCTGGAGGATTCTTATTAATGCTTCCAAGTGCAACAACAAATGGAATTAGCTTTACAAATGCACTCTTCACTTCTACAAGTGCTGTTTGTGTAACTGGTTTAGCAGTAGTAGATACTGGTAAAGATTTTACTGTTATTGGGCAATCAATAATATTAGTACTTATACAATTAGGAGGTATTGGAATTCTAACCTTCACTTCATTCTTTGCTTTCTTTTTTAGAGGAAGTTCTTCATTTAAAGAAGGATTGAACACCAAAGATTTTATTGCTACAGAAGGATTAAAAGATGTGTTTAGAGCAGCACTAAATGTGGTAATTTTTACTGTTGCTGTAGAAATAATTGGAGCACTTTTTATTTATTCTTCCATATTGAACAACAACTCTATAAACAATAAATTTTTCTTTTCTGTCTTCCATTCTATCTCTGCATTCTGTAATGCTGGATTTTCAATTTTTTCAAATGGTTTATATGATGAATCTATTCGTTTTCATTATTTCTTTCAATGGATAATCATAATTTTAATCATATTTGGAGGATTAGGACATAATATCATTTTTAATTTCTATAAATATTTAAAAACCTATATATTAGAAATATTTGATAAAAAATTAATACATAAACAAGTACCAGTAATTAAAATTAATACTAAAATAGTAATCTATACTACTATTATTTTATTATTTGTTGGATGGGTGTTTTTGTTTATTTCAGAATTCAATAACACATTATTAGAACATAAAACCGCATTTGGAAAAATCACAAATGCTGCTTTTAATTCTGTAACTCCAAGAACAGCTGGATTCAATACAGTAGACTTCACTAAATTTACCGTTCCATCCTTGTTGTTCATTATTTTCTTAATGTGGATTGGTGCTTCTCCTGCTTCTACTGGTGGTGGAGTAAAAACAAGTACCTTTGCATTAGCAACATTAAATATTTATGCTGTAGCAAGGGGGAGAAACAAAATTCAAATCTTCGGAAGAAGAATAAGTAGCGAATCTACATCTAGGGCTTTTGCGATTTTATGTATTTCATTAATCGTAATTGGAATTTCTATAATGGCGCTACTCATATTAGAACCAAAAGACACACCTTTATTAACCGTGGTTTTTGAATGTTTTTCTGCATATAGTACAGTTGGGTTAAGTTTGAATTTCACTTCGACTTTGTCTGAGCCTAGTAAATATGTAATTATGGCCGTAATGTTTATAGGAAGAATAGGAATGCTCAACTTGATGATTGGCTTATTACGTCAATTGAATCATCAGTTTTATGAGTATCCAAAAGAAAATATATTGATTAACTAAATAAGTTTTAAATGAAAATAATCGTTTTTGGACTTGGTAATTTTGGTATGTCTTTAGCTTTAAGTCTAACCGAAACAGGAAATGAAGTTATAGGTATCGATAAACAAATGGACAAGATAAATCTTGTAAAAGATAAAATTTCTCATGCCATTTGTATGGATTCAACTAATGAACTTGCTTATGATGCTGTTCCTTTAAAAGATGCAGACAAGGTTGTTGTTGCAATTGGAGAGAATGAAGGTGCTGCAATTATTACAACTGCAATTATCAAGAAACTCAGTGATGTAAAAATTATCAGTAGAGCTTTATCACCAATACACGATACAGTTCTTGAAGCAATGGGAATATATAGTATCATTCATCCTGAACAAGATTCTGCTGATAGACTAACAAAACAAATCAATTTCAAATCCACTTTAGAAAATTATCAATTAGATAATAATTATACTATTTCAGAAGTAAAAGCTAAGAAAGAATTTTTCGGCAAAACACTTGAAGAATTAGACTCTATCGATAAATATAGCCTTACTTTAATTACAATTATTCGTAAAAAAGAGAAACGAAATCTAATTGGAAAAAAAACAATAACTAGAGAAACTATCGGAAGAACAACTCCTGAAACTGTGGTTGAAGATGATGATATTTTAGTAGTTTATGGCTATAATAAAGATATAGAAATGTATTGTATGGGTCAAGAAGAATTTGATTTAAGAAACAAAAAAATCTAAAATGATAACTGTTTTAGCAACCAAAAAGCTTACTAAAACTCAGAAGAAATCATTTGAGAATAATAGGTTACAAGTTGTAGATAAAAACTTTATTAAAACGAAAATAGTTCCATTTGAAATAAATATTCTAAATGAAATTCTACTTTTCACAAGTAAAAACGCTGTAAAAAGTGTTTTAAAAAATTCAAATTCACTTACTTCAAAAAAATGCATTTGTGTAGGGAGTAAAACTAAAAAGTATTTAGAGAAAAAAGGTTTTGAAGTGATTGATTATAGAAATAATGCTGAACAACTAGCTAATTTTATAATTACTAAACACAAAGAAAAGACATTTACCTTTTTCTCTGGTAACCTTAGAAAAAACGATTTACCAAAAGTTTTAATTGAAAACAATGTTGTATATAATGAAATAACTGTTTATGAAACCTATCTAAAACCTCATAAATTAGAAACAGCTTTTAACGGAATAGCATTTTTTAGTCCATCAGGTGTTTCAAGTTATTTAAAGAACAACGAATTAAAGAATGAAGTTTGTTTTTGTATTGGTAAAACCACCGCAAAAGCATTAGAGAACAAAACACAAAATATAAAAATAATTACACAACCATCTGTTGAAAATGTAATTGAAGAAATAATAAAATATTATAATTAATAGTTTTTTAGTCTTTCTGACTTAAGTTTTATTTTGAACTTAACGATTAAAAACTTAGAACTTTAAAACCTATAAACGATGATTAAAAACGACCTTTTTTTAAGAGCTTTAAATAATGAAACTGTAGAACGTCCGCCAGTTTGGATGATGCGTCAAGCAGGACGATATTTGCCAGAATTTATGGCAATCAAAGAAAAATATGATTTTTTTACACGTTGTAAAACTCCAGAATTAGCTTCTGAAATTACAATACAACCCATTCGAATTATAAAGCCAGATGCAGCTATTTTATTCTCTGATATTTTAGTAATTCCACAAGCAATGGGAATTGATGTAGAGTTAGAAGATGGAATCGGACCAGTTTTACCCAATCCAATTCGTAAAACAAGCGATGTTGACAAAGTACTCGTTCCAGATATCAACGAAACTTTAGGTTATGTAATGGATGCTATTGACATGACTAGGGAAAAACTAGACAATGAAGTGCCTTTAATTGGTTTTGCAGGTTCACCTTGGACAATTTTTTGTTATGCTGTTGAAGGAAAAGGTTCAAAAAGTTTCGACAAAGCAAAAGGATTCTGTTTTTCTAATCCTGTTGCTGCACATTTATTATTACAAAAAATCACAGATACAACCATTTTATATTTAAAAGAAAAAGTGAAACATGGTGTAAATGCTGTTCAAATTTTTGACTCATGGGGTGGAATGTTATCTCCTACTGATTACACTGAGTTTTCTTGGAACTACATCAACCAAATTGTTGAAGCTCTTGCTGATTCTACAAAAGTTATCGTTTTTGGAAAAGGGTGTTGGTTTGCTCTTGATGATATGGCAAAATCTAAAGCAGCTGCCATTGGTGTTGACTGGACTTGTTCTCCTAAAAATGCAAGATATTTAACTGGTGGAAAGAAAACGTTACAAGGAAATTTTGATCCTTCACGATTATTATCTCCAATACCAGTAATTAAAAAAATGGTTCATGAAATGATTGATGAATTTGGTCCAGATAATTATATTGTGAACCTTGGTCATGGAATTTTACCAAACATTCCTGTAGACCATGCAAAAGCATTTGTAGAAGCGGTTAAAGAGTATAAAAGAAAGTAGTGTTCAGCAGTTAGTCAGCAGTTAAATGAGAATAAAAATTGAAAATAGAATTAATTTAATACCAATTACACTTTATTTAATTTGGTGTTTATATGTGTTATATTTCTTTTTATTTAAAATGAAATCATTTGCTAATGAATCACCTTGTGGAGCAGGATACTTAATGATTGGACTACCAATTTTTACTATCCTATTTTCTATAATTACTTTAATAATTCTCTTGATATTGAATAAAATTTATGAAAATAAATATTATACAGATTATGAATACATTACAATTCCTTTTTTAGTTTTAACTTTTTCAGGAGTAATAAATATGATTTTCTAATATTAAGAAAAATAACCGCAATACTTTAAAATTGTCAACTGATAACAGTAAACTATTATTTTAATGAAAGATAAATTTTACGCATACATACAAAAATTACAAGACCAAATTTGTAAAGGCTTAGAGGAGGTTGATAGGAAAACCAAATTTCGTGAAGATTTGTGGGACAGACCTGAAGGTGGTGGTGGCAGAACACGTGTTATAGAAAACGGTACTGTTTTTGAAAAAGGCGGTGTTAATATTTCTGCTGTTCATGGAAAACTTCCCGATTCTATGCAAAAACTTTTCAATGTTGGTGAAGCCGATTTCTTTGCTTGTGGATTAAGTTTGGTTTTACATCCTAAAAATCCGATGGTACCAACTGTTCATGCGAATTGGAGGTATTTCGAAATGTATGATGATAATGGAAATGTAATCAATAGTTGGTTTGGTGGTGGACAAGATTTAACGCCTTATTATTTGTTTGAAGAAGATGCAAAACATTTTCATCAAACATGTAAAACTGCTTGCGATAAACATAATCCTGAATTTTATACGAAATATAAAAAACAATGTGATGACTATTTTTGGAACACACACCGAAATGAAGCACGTGGCATTGGTGGTTTGTTTTTTGATTATTGTAAGGCTACAGAAACAACTTTGATGGAAGATTGGTATAACTTTGTTACCGAAGTTGGAAATAGTTTTTTAGAAGCTTATGTCCCAATTGTAGAACGCAGAAAAGAACTTGTTTTTTCTGATGAACAACGTACATGGCAAGAAATTCGTCGTGGAAGATATGTAGAATTTAACCTTGTTCATGATAAAGGCACGCTTTTTGGTTTAAAGACAAACGGAAGGATTGAAAGTATTTTAATGAGTTTACCACCACATGTACAATGGGTATATGATCATCAACCAAAAGAAGGCAGCGATGAAGAAAAGCTTATTAATACATTACAAAATCCTACAGATTGGGTTTAAAATTATAGCTATTTGGATTATATGAAATGTCTTGGATTATTGTTATTATGTGTGTTTAATTTTGTTTCTGCTCAAGATGAAGGAGAAATTCTTCATGCCAAAAGACATAAATATGATCCAAATTATAGAGTAAACTATTTCGATAAAATGATTTTTAAATTAGATTTAAATGGTGATGTCGATAACTATACTATTCCTAATTTAAACACAAGTTCTTATTCTGAAAGTAAATTTATTCCCAATCAAAAAACAAAACTTAGACTTTCTTTTGATTATAAATTCTTAGGGCTTTTTGTCTCTTTCTCACCTGATTTTTTTTCTAATAATGAGACAACTTATGGGAAAACTAAAACATTAGATTTGAGTTTTAAGTTTTTCTATAATGACAGATTACGACAAGAAGTAGAATATAAAAAAATTAGAGGTTTCTATCTTGAACATTTTGATGAACTAGTCCCTATAGACTTATATCCTAATCTTGAGATTAAAACTATTGGTGGAAAAACATTCTATATTTTAAACAATAATTTTTCTTATCGTGCTTTTGAAAACATGACCGAAAGACAAATAAGAAATGCAGGAAGTTTTATTCCTTCTATTGGTTACTATTTCAACACCCTTAAATCGAGAAGGATTGATGAAAGTGAAAAATCGCTCATTAAGGTAAAATCTTTTGATGCTATTTTACAATATGGTTATATGTATAATTTTGTATTAGGAAAAAAATGGTTCACAACACTTGGTTTTCATCCAGGAATAGGACTCAATAATTCTAAAAGTTATTTCTATGAAGAAATGATAAAAAGACAAACCGTACTAAAATCGACTAATTTAAATATTAATTTTGATGTAAACTTTTCATTGGGCTATAACAATAAGAACTTGTTTTCTGGTGTAAAAGTAAATTATAAGGATTATCAATATGACAGTGCCAAAACAGCTGAGCTTATTAATTCTAAACTTTTTCTCGATTTCTTTATTGGGTATCGTTTTAATGAAAACAAGAAAATAAAGAAAGCTTTTGAACTTTTTGAAAAAAAGATTTTTTAAAGAAAAATACCTTTTAATACTACAATAAAAAAAGCAGTAATTCATCTCGAATTACTGCTTTTTTATTAGGATTAATTTTTTAAATTCTTAATCGTTCAAGAAGTCAACTAAGTCTAAAGTTTGTAATATAATATTCTTATCTGAATTTGATGAATGTAAAATCATTTCAACACTTTGCTTATTGTTCTTCAATTTCTTAGATGATTTCATTTCTACTTTTTCAAACTGCTGACTAACTTTCAACATCTTTGTAGTGTCTTTTCCGAAATCTTCATTGGTAACATATTTAACAATTAAATCTTTTAGATTTACGCTTGCCGACATAGTATTTTGTTTCGAATCTTTTATAATGCTCTTAGAAAAATTAGAACCTTTTCCATTAATAAGGTACTCAAGTCCATTTGTAATAACAATAACATCTCCGTCTTTTATTAACTTTAAAGCTCCCATATCACTAGAACCTTTAACTTCATAATATCCTTTTCTCTTAATCAATCCACCTTTTCTAACACCTAAATCAAAAAGCTTATCAGCCATTGTTTTGTGTGTAGATGTGAATAACATTGTGAATACTGGAATTGTTTTTTGTATTGTTTTTTCAACTTCAACCTCATCATAATTTTCATCATACTCATAGGTTGTATAGCTCGATTCCTCTTTTTTAATGTCATGCAAGAACATGCTTAAATCTCCATCAAAAAGTGTAGAAACCGCTTCTTCATCAATCATTGTGGCCATTAAATCGACAACAATACTCATATCATCATGACCAAAGTATGGATTTCCACTATACATTTGCTCTATTAATTTTGGATAACTATTCAATAACTCCTTAGAATTTATATGATATGTCATATATCCTAAAGGATCTTGATTTGGAAAATACTTGTAAATACTTTTGTTTATTTTACGGTTTGATACCTTATTCATAACTTCAGCTAACGAGCTAGAATATTCTATAACCTCTTCTACTCTTGCTTTATCGTTTTCAAAATAGAAATCGAAATTCATTCCGTTAATATAATTCTCAATTATATCAGTATCAGTAAATGAAGTATTTCTTCCAAATATATATTTCATAGAACTTGTTAAGTCTCTAATAGAACTAAATGCTGATTTATAATTTACCCAAGTAGAAATATCTGCTTTTGTATTTATTTTTGCTGAAAATGGAAGAACAAAACCGTTACTAAAAAGATACTCAATCTGCATGTTTTGCATCTCTTTTCTTTTTGCTTTTTCTTCTTCTAATTGTTTTAAATATTCATTGTCTTCTTCTTCATAGTCATAATCGTAATCTTCTGTAGATTCAATTACTTCTTCTTCTACTTCAACCCATTCAACAGCTTCTTCTACTTCTGTAGATTCGATCACAGCTTCTGCTTCAACAACTTCAACCCAATCTTCATATTCGCTAGGTGGTGGTGGTGGAAGATCATCTATATTAAATTGAACTGAGTCTCTATCTTCTTCAACTCCATATTCATAATCATAGTCTTCTTCATAAGGCTCCACTACTTCATAAGCATAAGGATCGTTATAACTAGAGTTCTTTGGTTTAATAAATTCTAAAATAACCAAATATTCATCATTCCAAGCCATAGATGCAGCAGTATTTGAAGAATTATAAACCGTATAGGTGTCGTAATCTTCAATTTGGGTCGTAACTTCATCTGATATTTTTTCGCTATTCTCTTTAATTTTTTGCATTACAAATGCCTTCACTTCTTCTCTATTTTTAATAGGAATAGTAATTTGATAAAAAGGAATACTGTCTGAAAAATTTCCGTGAATGGTTACATTTTTATCTGATTTTATAAGTGACGTATAATCTTTAATATTAAAATCTTTTTCTGATTTTGCTATTTTTTTTATTGCATTGTGGTTCATAATTTCGTCTAGTGTCACTTTTTTAGAGAACTGACTTCCATTAAATTGAACAAAGTAATCAAAATCTTTTGGCGCAACCTGACCAAAAATAAAGGTGCTGGCTAATAGTAATAAAACATTAAAACGTTTTTTCATAAATCAAGAATTAAAAATAAATTGTATTATTCATTATTGTATTGTTTTTTAAAACATTGTAAACATTATGTTTTAAAAAGACAGTATGTTTGTTTTTTGAAATTTTACTATTTGGATTTCCTGTTTTAACTACTTCCTTATCAAAAGTATAAATTGAGGTAATCTTAGCGTCTAGCAAATCTTCTTTTTTGTCGTCGTTTTTTATTAAATTTTTCGGAATTGGATAAGCAGCAAATCGTTCAAAAATAGTTGTTGTAGAACCACTAAAATGTGTTAGTGCATTTTGTTTATTCATACTATTCAAAACTGAATTTAAAGCGTCAATATTTTTATAATTGAACTTTAAAGTAAAAATGTAATTGTTAAAATCATATTTTGTAGTTATACCAGAAACTCCATCAACTTTTGAGGCTAATAATCTGAAATTTGCCAGTTTATCTTTTATATCTTGTTCGCTCGGAATACTAACTCCGTCTACTTCTTCTAACCAAATTGCAGAGCGTGTCTTTAACCAAGATTTAGAAAAATCTACAACAAGACTATAATTACCACTTTCGTCACTATTATGTCTAATTCTCTCGGTTATTTCAAAACAACTAGTTAAGAATAAGCATAAACACAAAACCATATACTTTTTCATTTTGCAAATTTAGAATTAATTATTGATTTTTCTGTTTTTATCGTTCAATACTTGTCTACTAAACTCCACCTTTTAGCCTAATTTTAGTTAACTTTGTCTATCATAAATTCATTACTAAAAGTTTTAAAAATATATACTATGTTTCCACTTAGACGCAATCGAAGATTAAGAACAAACGAATCTATTAGAAGTTTAGTTCGCGAAACAATATTAACGCCAAATGATTTCCTTGTACCACTATTTGTTGTAGAAGGCAAAGGCATTAAGGAAGAAATTCCTTCAATGCCAAACTATTTTAGATATAGTTTAGATTTACTTGAAAAAGAAGTAAAAGAGCTTTGGGCAATGGGATTAAAGTCTGTTTTACTTTTTGTAAAAGTACCTGATAACTTGAAAGATAACAGAGGTACAGAGGCACTAAACCCAAATGGATTAATGCAACGCGCTATTAAAACAGTTAAAAATGCAGTTCCAGAAATGATTGTTATGACCGATGTTGCTTTAGACCCATATTCTATGTATGGTCATGATGGAATTATTGAAAACGGACTTGTAGCAAATGATATTTCTTCTAGTTTTTTAGCAGAAATGGCATTGTCTCACGCAAAAGCGGGTGCAGATTTTGTTGCTCCAAGTGACATGATGGATGGAAGAATTTTAGAAATGAGAGAATTACTAGAAGAAGAAAATTTTGTCAATACAGGAATAATGAGTTATTCAGCAAAATATGCTTCTGCTCTTTATGGTCCTTTTCGTGACGCTTTAGATTCTGCTCCTGTTGATTTAATAGACATTCCAAAAGATAAAAAAACCTATCAAATGGATTTTCATAATCGCGAAGAAGCAACTAGAGAAACACGAATGGATATTGAAGAAGGTGCTGACATTGTTATGGTGAAGCCTGGTATTGCTTATTTAGATATTGTTAGAGATATTAAAAACATGAGTGAAGTTCCTGTTGCTGTTTATCAAGTTTCAGGAGAATATGCTATGATAAAAGCAGCAGCAGAAAGAGGCTGGTTAGATCATGATGCCATAATGATAGAGCAAACCACTGCTTTTAAAAGAGCTGGTGCCGATATTATTGCAAGCTATTTTGCAAAAGACATAGTGAAACTATTAAAATAAGATCAATATTAGAGAGCCATAAATTAACTAAAAATTTGTGGCTCTGTGTTTTTAAACAATAAATACACCATGAAGTATTTTATTATTATTCTTTCTGTAATTTCTTTTGCTAATGTGTTCGCACAAGATGAACCAATTAGTGCCTTTTTAGAAAAATGGGAAAACTCAAAAAAGTATCTTTTAGAATTAGCTGAAGCAATGCCAGAAGATAAATATAATTTCAAGCCTACGGAAAGAGAAATGGATTTCGGTGAACAACTATTACATATTAAAGTAAATATGGATTGGCTAAGCACTAGCTATTTTGGTGCAGAAAAAATAGAAAAACCGAAAGAAGCATCTACCTATACAAAAGCAGAGATAATTACATTTTTAGAAACTTCTTTTAATGCAGTTTCGAAAGCAATTGAAACAACAAAGCCGAAAAGCTTAAAAGAGAAAGTAGACTTCTTTGCTGGACCAAAAACTAAATTACAAATTTTGAACTTACTTCAAGATCATGTTACACATCATCGCGGACAAATTATAGTATACCTCAACCTTAACGAAATAAAACCACCTAAATATGTTGGCTGGTAATTAATCTTTTTTGCTTGCTTTCTCAATAATAATTGAGTATTTTAGAACTTTAAAAATATTATTTAATGACATTATTAATCATTTACGCTGTTACTTCTATTTTCTTTTCTTTCCTATGTTCTATTCTCGAAGCTGTTTTACTAAGTGTTACTCACACTTTTATAACCATTTCTAAAAAAGAAGGAAAAGCTTTTGCTCCAAAATTAGAAGCGATAAAAGCAGATATAGACAAACCGTTAATTACAATATTAACACTAAATACTATTGCACATACTGTTGGTGCTATCCTAGTAGGTGTTCAAGCTGAAAAAACATTCGGAAACGGAAATAATGCTGTAGCCATAGTTTCCTCTATAATGACATTTTTAATATTAATTCTATCTGAAATTATACCTAAAACAATAGGTGCAAAATATTGGAAAGAGTTAGCAAGTTTTACAACTAGTACACTACAATTATTAATTTTCCCTTTAAAGATTACAGGAATATTGTGGTTGCTACAGCTTACTACAAAACTAATTGGAGGAACGGGTCATACTTCAATTTTGAGTAGAGATGATTTTTCTGCAATGGCAGATATTGCTGAAAAAGAAGGTGTTTTTAAAGAATCGGAGTCTAAAGTATTAAAAAACCTTTTAAGCTTAGGTTCTGTTTTTGCAAAAGATATAATGACACCTAGAACTGTTGTTAAAATTGCAGATAGCGCAATGTCTATTGAAACTTTCTATGAAGCAAACAGAAAACTCCGTTTTTCTAGAATTCCTATCTATACCACTTCATCAGATAATATTATTGGTTTGGTTTTAAAAACCGATATTTTAGATGCAATGATAAACAATAAAGGGAATGAGTCTTTAGAATCTATCAAAAGAAGCATTGTTTTTACTAAGAGAAACAAACCAATTCCTCAACTTTTTGAAGAGTTAATTCAAAACAAAAACCACATGTCTGCTGTTCTTGATGAATATGGTTCTTTTAGCGGATTAGTTACTCAAGAAGATGTTATTGAAACCTTATTAGGCCTAGAAATAATGGACGAAAGTGATTCGGTAGAAGACCTACAAAAGTTAGCCAAAAGAAACTTAGAAAAAAGAATTGAAGAACTGAAAAAATCTGACAATTAATACATCTAATCTTCTAACTTAGATGTAATTAATTCTATTTGCAAATTCCAAAATATAAACTACATTTGTGTAATATATAAGCCAATTATTTTATTACACGCCATGTTACAAAACGAATTATACTACACGCTTGCGTTATTGCAAGTAGAAGGAGTAGGTGATATTATTGCCAAAAAACTCATTAACCATTGTGGTTCTGCGGAAGAAATTTTTAAATCTAAGAGATCCACTCTAGCCAAAATTGATGGTATCGGTAAATCATTACTCTCTAATTTACAGGACAAATCTGTTTTTCAAAAAACCGATAATGAGTTGCTATTCATTGAAAATGAAAATATTAATCTACTCTATTATCAAGATAATAATTATCCTGAACGATTAAAACAATGTTTCGATAGTCCGGTATTATTATTTCAATCGGGTAATGTTAATTTACAAAACCGAAAGATAATTAGTGTTGTAGGCACAAGACAAGTTACTACTTATGGTACTGAATTCACTAAAAAACTAATTGAAGAACTAATACCTTTAAATCCTATAATTGTTAGTGGTTTTGCTTATGGTGTAGATATTGTAGCACATCAAACTGCAATGGATTTAGGCTTACAAACTATTGGCGTTTTAGCACATGGTCTTAATCAAATATATCCTAAAGTACATAAAAAACACATGGTTAGAATGGAAGAAAATGGTGGTTTTCTTACCGAATTCTGGAGTCATTCTAAACCCGATAGAGAAAACTTTGTTCGACGAAATCGTATTGTTGCTGGAATGAGTGAAGCTACAATTGTTATTGAAAGTGCAGAAAAAGGAGGGTCTTTAATTACTGCTCAAATTGCTAATGATTATAATCGAGATGTTTTTGCTGTTCCAGGCAGAACAACCGATAAATATAGTCATGGTTGCAATAACCTTATTAAAACGCAACGTGCACACGTATTAACTTCTGCAGCAGATTTAGTTTACATTTTAAATTGGGAATTAGTTTCTAAAAATACCGAAAAAGCAATTCAAAAGCAATTGTTCATTTCTTTAACGGATGAAGAACAAAAAATATATGACTATCTTCAAAATAAAGAAAATGAATCTATTGATACAATAGCTTTAGATTGTGAAATTCCTATCTTCAAAACTTCTTCTATTTTATTAAATATGGAATTAAAAGGAGTCATTCGTCCGTTACCTGGAAAACTGTTTGAAATTATTTAACTGAAAAATCATAAATACTTGCGAATCATATTGATTTATAACATTATTTAGACAATGCTTTAAAGAATAAAATTGTAAATTAGTAACAAACTTTTTTGAAATGTACTCACTACCAAAATTAGAACGTTTTGAACAAAACGTTGCTTCAAAATTCAATATTTATAATAGTATTTTTATCACGTTGCCCTTCAATGAAATCAATAACACTGGTGTTTTATTGCCTTTGTTTTCAGATATCTGTGAACAAGGTTATAAAAACAATCAAAGTCCAGAAGAAATCTTCAATGCCTTTGCTTCAAAATATTTAGAGAATCCAACTGAAGAAGAAAAAATCGATCTAATGTTTCGTTTCATTCAATACGTTGAACGACAAGTGGTTTTGTTTGATGCTATTGAAGATGCTTCTTTCAATGTAGTGAATAATATGGAAGGAAGAGGTTCATTAAGAAATATTAAAGAAAGAGCAGAACAACGCTTTAAAAGAGAAGAGCTAATTGCTTTTTTAAACGATTTCAAAGTGAGACCCGTTTTAACAGCCCACCCAACACAATTTTACCCTGGACCCGTTTTAGGAATCATAACCGATTTAACACAGGCTATCAAAGTAAATGATTTGAATTCGATTAAAGAATCATTAGCACAACTTGGAAAAACACCATTTATAAAAAAAGTAAAACCAACACCTTTTGATGAAGCCGTAAGTTTAATTTGGTATTTAGAAAACGTATTTTATCATACGATTGGTGAGATGATGCAATATATTCAGAAAAATATTTTTAAAAACAAAGCAGAGCTTAACAACCCTATTTTTAACCTTGGTTTCTGGCCAGGTGGAGATAGAGATGGAAATCCGTATGTTACAACTGAGATCACTTTGAAAGTTGCTAATCGATTGCGTACTTCTATTTTAAAATCTTATTATTTAGATATTCGAAAATTAAAACGAAAGTTAACCTTCTCTGGTGTTGAAGAATTAATCAGTAGCATTGAAAACAAACTCTATCGTTCTGTTTTTTATTCGGAAGGAACGTTGTTCATTTCTAAAGAAGAATTAGCATCCGATTTGAAACTAATTAAAACATTATTAATTGAAAAACATCAATCATTATATCTAAATGAAATAGACAATTTAATCAATAAGCTTACTGTTTTTGGTTATCATTTTGCCACATTAGATATTAGACAAAACAGTAAAATACACGAAACAGTATTTCAAGATATAATTGATAAAAATCCTAAACTCTTTACGGTAAATTATAATACATTAAATGAAGAAGAAAAAATAAAAATTCTTTCAAATGTCTCTGCCGATTTAAAAGAAGAGGATTTCGATAATCATGAAACAAAGATTACACTAAGTTCAATAAATGCTATAAAAACCATTCAAGAAAACAACGGAGAATTGGGTTGTAATCGCTATATTATTAGTAATAATGAAATGGCAATACATGTAATAGAAGCACTTGCATTATTTCGTCTAAGCAATTGGAAAAATCCTACTGTAGATATAGTTCCGCTCTTTGAAAGTGTAGAAGCACTTCAAAAAGCAGATGAAATTATGGAAAAATTATATACTAATCCTACCTATAAAAAACATTTAGAAAGCAGAAACAACGAACAAACTATAATGCTTGGTTTTTCAGATGGTACAAAAGATGGAGGTTATTTAATGGCCAATTGGGGAATTTACAATGCAAAGACTGCCATTTCTAATATGTCTAGAAAATATAATATCAAAGTAGTGTTTTTTGATGGTCGTGGTGGACCACCTGCTCGTGGTGGTGGAAAAACACATCAGTTCTACGCTTCTTTAGGTCCAGAAATTGAAAACAAACAAATTCAATTAACTGTACAGGGACAAACAATCAGTTCTAACTTTGGCACAATAGATTCTTGCCATTATAACCTAGAAAATCTATTGAGTGCTGGAGCAAATAACCAAGTATTTCATAAAGAAGAAAATCATTTAACTAATGATGAAAAAGCAGTAATGCAAAAACTTTCTGAAATTAGTTATCAAAAATATATTGACTTTAAAAAACATCCGAAATTTGTGCCATATTTAGAGAACATGAGTACCTTAAATTATTATGCTAAAACGAATATTGGTAGTCGACCTTCTAAAAGAAAACAATCTGCACAATTGAATTTAGATGATTTGAGGGCAATACCGTTTGTGGGTTCTTGGAGTCAATTGAAACAAAATGTGCCTGGTTTTTTTGGAGTTGGAACCGCTTTAAAATATTTTGAAGAGAATGGAAAGTGGGACGATGTTCAAAATCTATACAACAACTCTCTTTTCTTCAAAACACTATTAGAAAATAGTATGATGGCTCTAAGTAAATCTTTTTTCCCATTAACTGCCTATATGAAAAATGACCCAGAATTTGGACCTTTTTGGACCATTATCCATACTGAGTATTTAAAAACAAAGCGTTTGTTATTAAAAATATCTGGTTTTACCGAGTTAATGGAGAACTATCCCGACGGTAAAGCTTCGGTTGCAATGCGTGAGAAAATTGTATTGCCTTTATTAACTATACAACAATATGCATTATTAAAAATTAAAGAATTAAAAGAAAGCCCGATAGAAAATGAAAAACAAATTGCTGTTTATGAAAAAATTGTAATGCGTTCTCTATTTGGTAATATTAATGCAAGTCGAAATTCGGCTTAATTTTTGAAGCATCTTTTCTTAAATATTACTTTATGAGAAAAGGTGCTTTTATTTTATTCCTGTTCGTGTTTTTTATTAGTTGCCAACAAAAGACTAAAGAAACGCAAAAAACCTACGAAGAAATTGAAGCAGAAGTTTTATGCGATGTTTTGCCTGAGGTAATTCCTGAAATTAATGTTCAACCTCCTCCTCCTCCACTACCATCAGATAGTCTTAGTCAAAAAACAAATAATGAGAACTCTAATGAGGAGTTTATTAAGATGGTTAAAATAGCTAAAGACCGTTTAAGAACACTAACAAAAGAAAAGAACAAATATAAAATAGGTATCATTGATACTTTACGTTTTATGAACTATACTTATTATAAGAATCTATTTCCAGAGGAGTTAAAAAACTTTAACCCAACACATGATTCGTTAATTGATAGAACAATTCTAAAAAAAGAAGTTGAAAAATCAACCTTATTAATCAATCTTTATAATATTGAATACTTACCTCATATGACTAGTAATCATAACCATAATGAACACACTATTATTTCTATTTTCAAGAGTTGTTTTAAACGATACAAAAGATAAAGCTTTTTTTACTATTTATAAAGGTGGTTGTTTACCATATCTAGATAAAATACTAGCTAAAAAAGAAAATGAAAAATGGCATTTTCAGGAAATTATAAAAGAGAAATATGATTAAAAAAGCAAAGTTTTCGTTATTAGTTTTACTATTTGTTTGTAGTTGCCAAGAAAAGATTAAAGAAACACACAAATCCTACGAAGAACTTAAAGCAGAAGTTTTGTGCGATGTTTTACCTGAGATAATTCCAAATTTCGTAACTACTTTTCATTTATTACCTCCTCCTCCATATGTTGATACACTAAAACTTAATAATATTCAAGAAGAAATTTTAGAAAAAAATATTATTAAGAAAAATATTTATATTGATTCATTAAAAAATTTAGCATTCGAAAACAAAAAACTTAAAATTGGTTTAATGAATTATTTAATTGAACCAGATTTAAACAAGGATTATAAAAGTTATAATTTCGTAGAAATAAAGGTGAAAGAAAAACAGGTAATATGAATTTAATAGCTGTCCTTTAAACATAAAAATTATTTCTCGAGATTCTGTTTCTGCTAAAGGTGATTTTTTTGATGATCCAGAAATTAATGGAGTTTTAATTAATTCTTCACGAGTTTTGTTTAACAATAAAAAAGATATTGCATATATTGAATTACATAAGTTTTATAATATATACCCAGTAATAGTAATTTCTAAAAAAATAAAAAATAAATGGTTAATAAAAGAAGTAAATAATGGTTTCGGTTTGCCTATTGTTTATTTTTAATAGTTGAGATTCTTTATCTAGTTCAGAATAAAAAAAATGTAAAAAGATAATCTTGACCTGCTGAACTTGTTTCAGCATCTAAATGAAAAAACCTTGGTATTCTGAAACAATTCCAGATTAACAAGGCTTTCACTATTTATTATATCGAATTATTAATACCCTAACTTCTCTCTCACTCTTCCTAAAACACCATTAGCAACTATACTCGCTTTTGCTGCTCCTTCTTTTAGTAAAGCGTCAACTTCTTCAAGGTTATTAATGTAGTAATTGTACTTCTCTCTTACGGTTGCGAATTTTTCAACTATCAATTCAAACAGTGCTTGTTTAGCATGACCATAGCCATAGTTTCCAGCTAAATAATTAGCGCTCATTTCTGCTGTTTGTTCTGGTGATGCTAATAATTTATACAACGCAAAGCAATTACAAGTATCTGGATTTTTTGGGTCTTCTAAAGGAGTACTATCCGTTTGAATAGTCATTATTTGTTTACGTAATGCTTTATCTTCAACAAACAGATTAATCGTATTATTTCTGGACTTACTCATTTTCTCTCCATCTGTTCCAGGAATTACCATAATACTCTCATCAATTTTTGCTTCAGGCAAAACTAATGTTTCACCCATTTGATGATTAAACTTTTCAGCAACATCTCTTGTAAATTCAATGTGTTGCTTTTGATCTTTCCCTACTGGAACAAAATCTGCATCATATAATAGTATATCTGCCGCCATCAACATAGGATAGGTAAACAAACCAGCATTAACATCTTCTAATCGATCGGCTTTATCTTTAAACGAATGTGCTAATGTTAATCGCTTGTATTGAAAAAAACAACTCAAATACCAAGAAAGTTCAGTGGTTTGAGGCACATCAGACTGACGGTAAAAAACAACTTTACTCACGTCTAAACCACATGCAAGCCAAGTTGCAGCAACGCTATAGGTATTTGCTCTTAATGTTTTTCCGTCTTTTATTTGCGTGATTGAATGTAAATCGGCAATAAAAAGAAATGATTCATTAGAAGGGTTGTTTGCCATTTCGATTGCTGGCATAATTGCTCCTAATAAATTTCCTAAATGCGGTGTTCCTGTGCTTTGGACTCCTGTTAATATTTTTGACATTTTTATTGTTATTTGCTACAAAAATAGCACTTTTAAAGAAATGGTAAAAGGTTATTTTTTTATTATTTTCAAAGTATGTCCTTATACTACTTAAGCTTGTTTAATATTTGAAACTTTGACAAAGGTGTTATTGTTTTAAAAAGTTAACTGCTATGATAAGTAAATGGTTGAATAATATTGTTATTTTTGAATGATTTTTTAAATGCCTTTTGTTTGAGTCTAACCCTTTTATCTTTTATACCAGACAGGTTTCTAAAACCTGTCTGGTATAAAAGATAAAAGGGAGAGCAGGAAAATGATTTAAAAATAACTCATTAACATTTAGTTCCTAAAATATGAAAATACTAAAATATGCTTTTTGGATTGTATGGAGAATTTGGTTTTACCTATTAGTAATTATTCCTATATTAATCTTATTTCCTTTTTTATTTCTTTCTATTCTAAGCGAAAAAACATATCCGCAATTCTTTTTCTTAGCTAGGTTATGGGCGAAAATTATTTTGTATGGTATGGGTTTTTATTATAAAGTAGATTTTGAACAAAAACTAGAAAAAGGAAAAAGCTATATGTTGGTTGCCAATCACACTTCAATGTTAGATATTATGCTAATGTTGATTGTGGTAAAAAAGAATCCATTTGTATTTGTTGGTAAAAAGGAATTAGCTAAAATTCCTGTCTTTGGATTCTTTTTCAAACGTGTTTGCATTATGGTTGATAGAAGTAGTAGTAAAAGTCGTTTTAAAGTATTTGAATTGGCTCAAAAGAGACTACATCAAGGGTTGAGTATTTGTATCTTTCCTGAAGGTGGTGTTCCAGATGATGAAAGCATTGTTTTAGACGAATTTAAAGATGGAGCATTTCGTTTGGCAATTGAACATCAAATTCCAATTGTACCTATCACTTTTGTAGATAATAAGAAACGTTTTCCTTTTCGATTTTTTAGCGGAACTGTAGGTAGAATGCGTGTTAAAATACATCCTTTTATTGAAACTAAAGAATTAACTCTTGAAAACCGTCAAGAAGTGAAACATAAAACAAGAGCTATTATCTTAAAAGAATTAGAGTCTTACATTAAGAAATAATTGTTTCAATTTTTGCAATAACTGTCTCTGGTAAAATAGTACGCATTACTTTTTCATATCCTTCAATTTTCTTATTACCATATATTGAAGTGGGTAATAATGGATATTCTTCCCTATTTGAAGTAATACAGTATTCATCTGGTTGATTGAATGGCTTAAAACCAGCGTAAGGATGTGTTGCGCCCCAAAGTGTGATTACTTTTACTCCTAACATTGCAGCAATATGAGCATTACCCGAATCCATAGAAAGCATTACATCTAAATTTGAAATAATTTCTAATTCTTCGTTTAGCGATAATTTTCCTGCTAAAACAATCACATTTTTATGATTGTTTTTCATTTGATTTAGTAATTTAATTTCTTTTTCACCGCCTCCAAAAAGGTAAATATTCTGCTTTGAATTTGTTACTAAACCATCAATTACTTTCTGCATTAAATCTAAAGGATATACTTTACTATCGTATTGTGCAAAAGGTGCAATTCCAATGTTTTTTTCATTAGAAAATGAAATTGTATTAATTAGTTCTTCGGATAAAATTGCTTTTTTTGGAAACTTTGGATTGTTTAAATCTATTTCAAAACCGAGCTTTGCAAATGTTTCCAAATGATTATCAAACATTGACTTTACTGGTTTAAAAACCTTATTTTCGGATCGTGTTAATGCTTTTTTGGCTGCTCTTCCTTTATTTGTAGCCGAAACTTTTTTTCCTGATAATAAAAACAAAGTACGAAGTATTTTCGAACGAAGTACATTATGCAAATCGGCAACATAGTCAATTTGCAATTTTCTAATTTCAGTAAACAGTTTTAATAATCCAATAAAACCTTTATGCTTTTTCTTTAAATCAATTGAAAAAAATTCCAGATTAGGAATTCCATCAAAAAAAGGTTTAAAAAAAGGTCTTGAAACTACCGTTATTTTCACCTCTGGACATTGCATAGAAAAAGCCCTCAAAACAGGAACCGTCATAGCAACATCACCCATGGCTGAGAATCTTATTATTAATATATGTTTTCTGTTTTTAGACAACTTTTTGAGTTTTAAAAAAACCATTAAAAAACTTAGTACTATTAAGATTCACTTAACATTCTAATTTCCTTAATGGTTTTAAAAGTTATTTAATACTATTATTTTTTATTTTGATATAACACAGGATTTAGTTCCTCATCATTATACATTTTCATTTGTTTGTATACTTTCATATACTTATCGCCATTCTGAATGTCTTCAATTAATTGGCTAATAGAAACAAACATATCATTTTTTTGATCTAATAATACATTTAATTTTTCTTGACATTTTGCTCTATGTTCAACCGAAGCTTCTGCTCTATTTGCTTCTTCACTCATGTGATAAATCTTTAAGGACAAAATTGATAATCGATCGATTGCCCAAGCAGGGCTTTCAGTATTGATTTTAGCATCTGGTTTTACTTGAACATCTGAATATTTTTGAAGAAAATAACTATCAATATATTCTACCATATCAGTTCTCACTTGATTTGAAGCATCAATCTTGCGTTTTAAATCTAATGCTGCTACAGGATCTATTTGAGGGTCGCGAATAATATCCTCGTAGTGCCATTGTACTGTATCTACCCAGTTTTTTGCAAACAGTAAATGTTCAATTGATCCCTTTTCATAAGGGTTCTGAGTAGGTTGGTACACGTCATCAATTACGTGATATTCTTTTATAGAACGCTCAAATATTGGAAATGCAAATTCTGCAAACATGATAAATTTGTTTAAAATTTCTACAAAAATAACGTTTTTTTGTACTTTTAGCCTGAAAAATAAAAACTAATCCTATGCACATCCATTATCTTTCTGAAGAAAACACTGTTTTAAATCATTTTTTGGCCCAAATTAGAGAAGCTACAATTCAGAAAGACAGTATGCGCTTTAGAAAAAATATTGAGCGTATAGGAGAGGTTATGGCTTACGAATTAAGTAAAACGCTTGAATATGAAACGATAAATATTCAAACTCCACTCGGAATAAAAAAAACTACTCAGATTTCTGATAAAATTGTTTTATGCTCTATTTTGAGAGCTGGACTATCGTTACATACTGGTTTTATGAATATTTTTGATGCTGCTGATAATGGTTTTGTTTCTGCTTATAGACATCATCCTAATAATGATGACGAATTTGTGATAAAAGTAGAATATCAAGCGGCTCCAGACTTAGAAGACAAATCATTAATTCTTATTGATCCTATGTTAGCAACTGGTCAATCTATAGTAGCAGTACTTGAAAAACTAAATGCAGAAGAAAAACCTAAACGTATTGATATTGCCGTAGCTATTGCTGCCCCTGAAGGAGTGCAATATTTACAAGAAAGTCTTCCTGAAAATGTTCATTTATGGGTTGCTTCATTAGATGAAAAATTGAATGAGAAAAACTATATCATTCCTGGACTAGGTGATGCTGGAGATTTAGCTTATGGAATTAAATTATAATTGCATTACAAAAAAGAATAGTCCCATAAAAAACAAAGAATAGAGTGTAATTTCTTTTATTAAGTTGTTTTCAAGATTCTCTATAAGTTTTGCTCCCATTATGGAAAGTGGTGCTAAACAAAATAACAAACAACTATTGTTTTTATTAGCAGACAAAACATAAATCCCAAGACCTAATAAGAAAGAGAAAACGATTTTTTTATAGGACGATTGCATGTTTATTGGTGTTGCACTAATTGTCATTATCATACTTACAAAAAACAATAAAGCTATTGATGAGAAAATTGCAAGTGCAATATTTTGATAGATATTTTCAAAATAAGTGAAATCAAAACTTATATATGTTTTATTCAATAGAATTTCTAGCGGTTCACCAGCATTCATAAAGTTATAAACAAAGAATAAAATGGTAACACTTAATAAAGCGATAAAAGGAATTAACCAATTTTTATAATCTCTAGAAACATATAGTATAATAGAAATAAAAACTAAGCCAATATAAAGAATACTCCAAAAATAAAATAATGCAGACAGGAAAATCCAAAAAGAAGCATCAAATATTTTTTCCTTTGTATTCTTCATTGACTTTAAAGACATTAATCTTCTTAAAGACAGTAGTAATAAAAAATTAGAGATTAGTATGTTTTTATTTTTAAAAATAGTTGGAAAAAATAATAAGAAAATAAAAAACAATAAGATTGCATAATTATCATTTCTTGTTAAATTATTTTTTAATGAAATAAAATTAACAACAAAACAGGAAGCAACAATACTGATAAAGTATAGGCTACCGTATAAAAAGCCTTGCCAACCTTTAAACAAAGAATGAGAAAATGAATAAGAAACAAATGCAATTAGAAGCAATGTACCTATTATTACGTAATTAAATGGTCTTGTTTTATTAAAAACACTTGCTATCATCAGGATATTTTATATTTTTGTGATGTAAATATAATACATTATTAAAATGAAATCATTTTTTGAAGGAATTGGCTCGCTTTTTTCAGATTTTTTATTCTATCCTTTTGATTTAATAAGAGAACTAGAACTAACTAATTGGTGGGCAGCAAACACATTAAACTGGGTATTTATTTTAATTTGTTGTGGTGCATTGGTATATTGGGTTAAACAATTAAATATATACAAAGCGAACAATGAAGATGAGCAAGATACAACTGCTCATTCATTCTTAAAATAAAATTCCTCAATTAAGAGGAACTTTATTTACAAATCAAAACCGATATCTTTACGATAATACATCTTATCAAATTGTAGTTTATCTATACTTTGATAAGATTTTTTTATGGCTTCTTGGAAATTATTTCCAAAAGAAGTAATTGTTAAAACTCTACCTCCATTGGTAATCACCTTGTCATTTTCTAATTTTGTTCCTGCATGAAACACAATAGAATCTGTGATGTTTTCAATTCCAGTGATTTCTTTACCTTTCTCATAATCTTCTGGGTAACCACCAGAAACTACCATGATAGTCGTTGCAGCTCTCTCATCTATTTCTAAACTTGTCTTCTCTAACTCTTGTTTAGAAATCGCTTCAAATATTTCAACCAAGTCACTTTTCAATCTTGGCATTACAACTTCCGTTTCAGGATCACCCATTCTAACGTTATATTCAATAACCATAGGTTCACCTTTAACATTTATAAGTCCAATAAACACAAATCCCTTATATTCTATATTGTCTTTTTTTAACCCTTCTATAGTTGGCTTAACAATTCTATTTTCAATTTTATCTAAAAGAACTTGATCTGCAAAAGGAACTGGAGAAACTGCTCCCATTCCACCTGTATTTAACCCTGTGTCTCCTTCACCAATTCTTTTATAGTCTTTAGCTGTTGGAAGAATTTTATAAGACTTACCATCAGTCAATACAAAACAACTTAACTCAATTCCGTCTAAAAATTCTTCAATAACAACTTTAGATGAAGCTTGACCAAATTTCGCATCAACTAACATACTTCTTAGCTCTTTCTTCGCTTCTTCTAAATCGTGAAGTATTAAAACTCCTTTTCCTGCTGCTAATCCATCTGCTTTTAAAACATAAGGTGCCGATAATGTTTCTAAAAAATCACATCCTTTTTCTACCGATGCTGCTGTAAAACTTTCATATTTTGCCGTTGGAATATTGTGCTTTACTAAAAATTCTTTAGCAAACTCTTTACTACCTTCTAATTGAGCTCCCATTTTTGATGGGCCAATAACTGGAACATTTTTTAAATTTGGGTCATTCTTAAAAAAATCGTAAATTCCATTTACTAATGGGTCTTCTGGACCAACAACAACCATTTCAATTTTCTCAGATAAAACAAAATCTCTAACTACTTCAAAATTGTTAGGATTAACTGTTACATTTTTTGCTATTGATGCAGTTCCTGCATTTCCAGGAGCAACGAATAAAGAAGTACATTTAGCACTTTGAAGCATTTTCCATGCTAAAGCATGTTCACGTCCGCCAGAACCTAATAATAAAATTTTCATTATGTGTGTTGTTATATCCGAATTGGATCGGATTCAATTTAGTATTTCGCAAAAATACTTTGTTTTCAATAGAAAAAAAAGTTTCAACGGAATAGTTTATCATTTCTCCTTTTTATATTTTTGATTTTAAATCTATATCATGTTCAACTTATTTAATCTTACCTTAAAACTAAATGGTTTTCCTGTTGAAAAAGCTAAAGCTGAGTTCGATACAATTTTAAAAATTCCAGAAGAACAATATCCAAATTTTATTGAAAATAAAAAAAACGAAATTGTAGCGTATCATTTAAAATACAATCCTTACTACCGAAACTTAGTGGGCAAGAGTACTTTTGAAAATTGGAATGATTTACCTGTTTTAACTAAAAAAGATTTACAGCAACCTTTACAAGAGCGATTATCTAAGGGATATACCGAAAAAACAGTTTTTATAAACAAAACATCAGGGTCTAGTGGTGACCCGTTTGTTTTTGCAAAAGACAAAGAAGCTCACGCCATTACTTGGGCATCTATTATTTATAGATTTGGTTGGTATGGTGTAGACTTTAATAAATCGTATCAAGCTCGTTTTTATGGTATTCCTTTAGACTTTATAGGTTATCGAAAAGAACGTTTAAAAGATATATTAAGTAAACGATTTCGTTTTCCAATTTTTGATTTGTCCGATAAAATTCTAGAAGAAATTTTATCTAAATTTAAAACATCAAAGTTTGATTACATCAATGGATATACAAGCTCAATTGTTTTGTTTGGAAAATACCTTAAAGAAAGAAACATAGTATTAACTGATATTTGTCCAACTCTAAAAGTATGTATGGTTACTTCAGAAATGCTTTTCGATGAAGATAAAGTCCTTTTGGAAAAATACCTAGGCATTCCAATTGTAAACGAATATGGAGCATCAGAACTAGACTTAATTGCTTTTCAAAACACAGATGGTTACTGGCAAATAAATGCAGAAACTTTATTTGTTGAAATTTTAAACGATAATAACCAACCCGTTCCAAATGGAACAGAAGGCAAAATTGTTATCACTTCATTGTTTAATAAAGCACATCCTTTCATTCGCTATGAAATTGGTGATATTGGTGTTCTCGATGAAAAAAGTACCTCTAAAAAACCTATCCTTAAAAAACTAATAGGAAGAACAAATGATGTAGCAATTTTACCAAGTGGCAAAAAATCACCTGGCTTAACTTTTTATTATGTTACAAAAAGTATTATTGAAGATGATGGAAATGTAAAAGAATTTATTATCAGGCAAACAAAAATTGATTCATTTGAGATTGACTATGTGAGCTCTGTAGCATTAACTTTAGAACAAATTCAAGAAATTGAAAAAGCTATTGCTAAATACTTAGAGCCTAATTTACATTTTACCTACAATAGAAAAGAAATTCTTAAACGTACCAAAAGAGGTAAATTGAAGCAATTTGAATCATTGCTTTAGTTTCTATACTTCATGAAGCCTCTATACATCCAATGCAACATATAATAACTGGATTGGATTATATTTAACTTCTCTACTTCTCTATAAAATTGCCATTGGTACTTTACTAGATCTGCCTTTTTTCTTGAAAGAGAGTTTTCTCTAATTCTATAAATTGCTTGAGTTTCTTGAATACCATAAGCAAAGGGAGTTACTTTTAAATATTGTAACCACAATCCCATATCCTGGCGCTTTCTGATTAATGGCATACGTTTTTTTCCAAGTGTATTAATATCAACAAATGCAGTCAGGCAACTAATTGAATTCGACTTCAAGATGTCTGTATATGTAACTTTATTAGGAACAATAAAATCCGAGTAAACAAATTCTAACTTTTCATTGGCTCTTCTATAGGAAGAAAAAACAAATGGAATATTCGATTGTTTAATTATATCAATACTCTTTTTAATGAAATTGGGAAACCAAACATCATCAGCATCAATAAAAGTCATAAACTCACCTTTTGCTTTATCAATACCCATATTTCTGGCCACTGCTGGTCCAGAATTCTTTTCTAATTTATAAAACTGAATACGACTATCAGTTTTTGATAATAATTCTATTAATCTAGCAGTAGTATCTGTAGAGCCATCATCAATAATAATCATTTCCCAATCAGTATACGTTTGACTTTGAACCGATTTTATTGTTTCTTCTATAAAAGTAGCAGAATTAAAAGTAGGAGTTATTATGGATACTAGTTCTTTCATTAATATGCTTTTTCTTCTCCTCTAAAAATATTGACCACTGTAAGGATTATTATTTTAAAATCTAAAAATATTGACCAATTCTCAATATAGAAAACATCATATCTGATTCTATTAACCATATCCTCTTCAGTTTCAATTTCTCCCCTATATCCTTTAACCTGTGCTAAACCAGTTATTCCAGGCTTAACATAGTGACGCACCATATATTTCTTTACTTTTTTTCCATAATTTATGTTTTGTGACCATAAATGAGGACGTGGACCAACAACAGACATGTCACCAAGAAGAACATTGAAGAATTGTGGTAATTCATCTAAGCTCGTTTTTCTAATAAATCTACCAATACGTGTAACTCTTGGATCATTTCTTGAAGCTTCTTGCTCAGTAGTTCCATTAAGTCTCATAGATCTAAACTTATAACAAACGAAACCCTTTTCATCTAATCCAGGTCTACTTTGTTTAAAAAAAATTGGTCCTCTTGATTCTAATTTTATTAAAACAGCCATAATTGGAGCTAACCAAGATAAAATAACAACAACTATAAATATTGAAAACAAAAAATCAAAACTCCTTTTTAAAAACTTAACATACGGATCATGTAATGGTGTTTTTCTTAACGATAAAACAGGAAACAATCCATAATAATCTATCTTTAAATATTTAGAAAATATTGCCTTTGTATCAGGTATAAATTTGATCACAATATCATTAATATCTGAGAACTCAACTAAACTTTTAAGCTTATCATTAGATATTTCGTTTAGCGAACAATATATTTCATCAATTTTTTGTTCAATACAATAGTTCTTTATAGCATCTGTTTTTCCAATAACATTTTCATTGCTCTTCTTGTC
Source organism: Flavobacterium jumunjinense (assembly GCF_021650975.2). Lineage (NCBI taxonomy): Bacteria > Pseudomonadati > Bacteroidota > Flavobacteriia > Flavobacteriales > Flavobacteriaceae > Flavobacterium > Flavobacterium jumunjinense. Next base: position 1,405,823 of record NZ_CP091285.1, on the reverse strand, counting down.
AGAAAAAAAACCCTTAAACTTATATCCATAATCTGGCCTTTTATCAAAAAGATCTTTTAAATCTTTAGATTGATCTGTATAACCTATAATAATTGTATTTCTATAATTATTTCCAGTAGCAATCCTATACTTTTTTAAATAATAAAAAAGTATAGTTTTTAAAATTATAATTACTAAAAAAAGGATTATAAAGTATTTTGCTATAGCTAAACCACTAAAAAAAACTTTTCTATTAAAAGGAAAAAAAGCAATAATTAATAATAGAAAAAAAACGGCTTGCTTTACTGTTTTTGAAACAATTTCTACAGGTGTCGTAAATCTATAAATTTCATAAAACTTAGTAAAAAAGGAAATTAAAAACCAAATTAAGAATAAATAAACACTAAAATATAGGTAATTTATTTCCAGTTCTTTAAAAAAGAACGGAAATAAAACTATAACCATGAAAATGTCTAAAAAAGCGCTTACAGGCCTTATATATTTTGAATATCTTCCTTTATTATTAGGCATCCTAATGAATATATTTAGTAAAGTCCTTATGTTCTTCTTTTGCCAATTCTTCAGTAGAAAGCGATCTAAAATAATCATAGGTAATTTTCATACCATCAGCTCTTCCAGTTTTAGGTTCCCAACCTAAAATAGCTCTAGCTTTTGAAATATCTGGTTGACGTTGTAAAGGATCATTCATTGGTAAATCCTTATAGATTATTTTTTGAGTTGTTCCTGTCAACTTAATAATTTCTTCTGCAAAATCCTTAATAGTAATCTCATCTGGATTACCAATATTAACAGGTAAATAATAATCAGAATGTAATAATTTCCAGATACCTTCTACTTGATCATCTACATAACAGAATGACCTAGTTTGACTTCCGTCACCGAAAACTGTTAAGTCTTCTCCTCTTAATGCCTGACCAATAAATGCAGGAATAACACGTCCATCATTTAATCTCATTCTTGGCCCGTATGTATTAAAAATCCTTAGTATGCGAGTTTCTACACCGTGAAAAGTGTGATAAGCCATAGTAATTGATTCTTGGAAACGTTTTGCTTCGTCGTAAACACCACGTGGTCCAATAGTATTCACATTTCCATAATACTCTTCTGTTTGTGGATGAACTAATGGATCTCCATAAATTTCAGAAGTTGAAGCAATTAAAATACGAGCTTTTTTTACCCTAGCTAATCCCAATAAATTATGGGTACCTAAAGAACCAACTTTTAATGTCTGAATAGGTATCTTTAAATAATCAATTGGACTTGCTGGTGATGCAAAATGTAAAATATAGTCTAATTTACCTGGCACATGAACAAATTTCGTAATATCATGGTGGTAAAACTCAAAATTCTTTTCTTTAAAAAGATGTTCAATGTTCTTTAAATCACCCGTAATTAAATTATCCATTCCAATAACGAAATAACCTTCTGCTATGAATTTATCGCAAAGATGTGAACCTAAAAATCCTGCTGCTCCTGTTATTAATACTCTCTTCATTTACTTTCCTTTGAATTAAATTTTATTACTTTTGAATTGAATAAACAATAAAAAAGATTATTCCTCTTTATCTCCATAAAAAAGACTCGGTCAAAAATACACTTATCATTAGAATTGCAAAAGCAATATCTATAAAATCTTTATTTTTAAGTATATTTTTAAAATTTATAAATGGATAACCCTAGGCAAGTCTCAAAGTATCAAAAGAACTGAAGCTATCCCGAATATACTTTTATATATTCCTTTACTTTAGCTTGACTTTCAACATATTTATAAATTACTTCTCTATTAATGTATTTGACCTACAGTGTTTAAGCAGTATTCACTTGTCTATAATTCCCTCCATAACTTTTGTTTTATCTCTAGAAATAATCTGAACATCTCTCTAGCGGTTATACTATAACCATTTTGGTAACTGAAAATGATGCAAGACTCTGTATCAAAAAATGAACCTAATCTGATTCAAAACCTATCTTAACAAATTCCATTTCAGATCGCTCTGATATTTCTAAACAAATCGACTTCAAAACAAGATTCTGAAAGTTCTGTTAGAATATCTATCTTATATCCCGAGTGGTATAATAGCAACGTATTATTCTTTTATAAATATGTTCATCATTCATTCAACAAAAGTGTTTTGAAAACCTGCCGTTTATCATTTTTTTGCTTAACCTCAAGGTATTTAATAGGACAAACATTACCCTATTAATCATTTTTGAATGATAAGCCAAAGAACTTACTATTTTATGTTTTTTTAATATATTACTAATATTAAACAGATTAGCAACTTGTTCAATAAAACGAACTAAATGATTTTATGTATTCTATCGAAAATGTTTATTGAAAATAATTCTGAAGAATTACCTATCTTATTTTTAAAAACTATCTTAACTATTGTGTGTTTTTTTAAATAAACTCCAATATATTAATTTTAGATAAAAGCACTAAAAAAGGGGTTGTCCAAAAATGAAGGATGAACAACCTCTTTTATTTTTTTATTTAATTTGAGACTCTATCCATTTATAAGTTTTTTCCATTCCTTCTCTCAAAGGCATTGAGGGTTGCCAATTTAATTTATCATATAATAATCGATTATCTGAATTTCTACCTCTCACACCTGTTGGACCTTCAATATTTTTAATTATTAAGTTTTTTCCTGAAATATCAATCGCCATATTTGCAAAATCATTTATAGAAATCATTTCCTCAGAACCAATGTTCACTGGGCCTGAAAAATTAGAGTTCATTAACCTAATAACAGCTTCAATACATTCATCAATATATAAAAATGAGCGTGTTTGTTTTCCATCTCCCCAAACCTCAATATAACTACCTTCTGTTGCTTCTGCTACTTTTCTACACATAGCTGCTGGAGCTTTTTCTTTTCCTCCATTCCAAGTTCCTTGAGGTCCAAAAATATTATGAAATCTTGCAATACGAACTTCTATGCTATAATTTCTTTGATATGATAAATATAATCTTTCACTAAAAAGTTTTTCCCATCCATATTCACTATCAGGAGCTGCTGGATAAGCAGAATCTTCAGAACATTTTGGATTATTGGGATCCATTTGATTATATTCGGGATACATACATGCTGAAGATGAATAGAAAATCCTTTTTACTCCTTCTTTTTGAGATGCGCCTAAAACATTTAAGTTACACAAAGCAGAATTATTCATAACATCAGCATCGTGTTCTCCTGTAAAAATATATCCAGCTCCTCCCATATCTGCAGCTAACTGATAAACTTCATCAATACCTTTAACTGCCTTTTTTGCAATTTCAGGATCTCTTAAATCTCCTAATATAAAGTCATCTGAATTAGTATTACCATATTCATTTTCTTTTAAGTCAACTCCTCTTACCCAAAATCCTTCATTTTTTAAACGACTAACAAGGTGTCCACCTATAAATCCTCCGGCACCACAAACTAAAACTTTTTTCATTATAATTATTAATTAATTATCAATTACAAATATAATTTTAATATAAGAATTGACAAATTTTCATTTCAAAATACTAGACTTATTATGCAATATAATTTTTATTAATTTAAATCCTTTAAGATATCTAGGAATAAAAATCTTGGGATTTGAAAAACACCTATGCAACCAACCTAAATAAATTTGATCCATCCAAGTTGGCATTTTACCTTGTCTTCCCGTTTTAAAGGCTATTGCTGCTCCTGTACATAAGATTGCAGGTTTATAGGATAAATTTTCTTTTAAATACAATCCTAGTTTTTCTTGTGTCCCTCCTCCAATGTTAATAAGAATCCATTTTGGTTTTTTTTCTTCCAATCGGTCTAATAAATCGACATCAATTATGGTTTTTTTATAAAAAGGTGCAGTATAATTATATGCTTCTTCTAAATCAAATTTGGCATTGTTTAAATATTGAGTATTAATTTGACCATCAAGTTCTGAAGGATTAATTAAAAACAATTTACCTTGATTTACTCTATCATTTTGTGATAAAAAATGATTAATAAATTCTAATCCTGATATTTTTTTTAATTTGTTTTTATATAAAAAATTCCAAATCAATACCATATAACCACTATCAGGAATTACGATATCTGAATTTAATAAAGAATTATAGTATGACTTATCATCTTTAATTGTAACTAAAGCTGGTGCTGCTGGTACTGTCATTAATCCTCCATTTTCTTTTAGAAAATTAAAAGCTCCTTCCACTAAACCATTATAGAATTTTATACCTAATATTTGAACAAATTGATAACTCATTTCAAAAAAATTTATGCAATAATACTTAATTTTTAAAGTACTTTAAATCAAATTTATCTTAAATGTTTAATTTAATTGTATTTTTGGATTCTAAAAAATCTATTAAAATTCGAATGAAAAAAATTTTAGAAAATCACTTAATCATGAGTGGCTTATATAAAGCAGCTTCTGGCTTGTCTTTATTTTTATCTATTCGAATTTTAATAGATTTTTTAGGAATTGAAGAGTATGGTCTTTGGGTGCTTATTTTTACTTTTTTTCAATGGGTATTATTAATGGATTTTGGAATCCAAAGCTCATTAAAAACAAAAATTCCTGTTTTATTACATGAAAACAAGCACGATTTGTTAAAAAGTTATATTAAAACAACTTATAAGTTTTCAACATATATTGGCTTAATAGTTTTCTTTAGTTTTTTGATATTTAGTTATTTAGTAGATATAAAATCCTTATTAAATATTGAAAATCACTCAAGGACTTTTATTAATAATTTATTTCTTTTAAATGTTTTTTTCTTTTGTTTGAACTTCATTATAAACATTCAAAAATCATTGAATGTTGCTTTTTTAAAAGGAAAATATGCTGAACAATCTATAGCACTAAATCAATTTGGTTTTTTTATTTTATTATTTATTTTAGTTAATACATTTAGTAATGTTAATGTAGAAGTAAAATTATTAATGATTACAATCGTAAATGGTACATTCGCATTAATAATAAATATTATTTATACCTATACTTTTTTTAAAAGAGAACAATTAAATTTAAAGACAAAAACAAAAACTCCTCCATTATTTATAACTAATTTATTAAAATTAGGATCAAAATATATGTTGATAGAATTAGGTATAATTTTTATATTTACTTCTGATAACTATATTATTTCAAATGTTTTTGGCACATCAAAAGTTACAGTATATGAAGTAGTTAATAAGTTGTTTCAGTTTCCTTTTTTAATTTTATTTGCAGGACTTTCACCATTGTGGTCGATGTTTGCAAAACATTATATTGAAAAAAATAAAAATGCTTTATTAACAGCTTTTAAAAAATTTAATCTTTTTTTTAGTGTAATTGTTATAGCTGTTGTTTTTTTAGCATTATTAATTCCTTTTATTCTATCTATTTGGCTAAACGAAAAAATTGTATATCCAAGTCATTTTATATTATTAATATCTTTAGTAACTTTAATTAGAATTTATGTTACTTTCTATACTTTCTTTTTAAATGGAATAGGTAAATTGAATCTTTATATTTTATTTATATTAATAAGTGTAATAATAAAAATTCCATTGTCATATTTTTTTGTAGATTTGGGCTTCGATATAAACAGTGTTGTTTTGTCCTCATTAGTTATTATGGTACTTTGGGTTATTTTTATTCCATATAAGTGCTACAAAATTGTAAATTCTATTGCCATAAATGAATAAATTTATATATAAAAACAAAGCTGTACTTTTAAAATTTAAACATTTTTTTAATTCTTTAACAGGAATTGAAATTAGTAGGTATCCAACACCTGAACTAGACAGAAGAATTAAACTTTTAAAAGACTATAATATTAACCTAGTAATTGATGTAGGTGCAAATATTGGTCAATATGGTTCAGAATTGAGAAATATTGGTTATAGAGGCCGAATCATATCTTTTGAACCTACTTCTGAGGCATTTACTAAATTGAAGAAAGCCTCTTCAAGTGACAATTTATGGGAAGTTCATAATGTTTCTTTAGGAGAGCGGGATGGTGAATCAACTATAAATATATCTAAAAACTCTGTAAGTAGTTCTATATTAAAAGATTTACCTCAATTAACTAGTAGTGCTCCAGAGGCTACTTTTGTTACTACTGAAACTATTACAATTAGTAAACTAGACACACTATTTTCAAAACTTAATTTAAAGGATAAAAATATTTATCTTAAAATTGACACACAGGGTTATGAAAAAATGGTTCTTGATGGTGCAAAAGATTCTCTAAAAAAAATAGCTGGAATTCAAATAGAAATGGCTCTTATTCCTTCTTATGAAGGAAGTTTAACATTTGAAGAGATGAGTAATTTTCTTAAATCTTTAGATTTTAAATTAACCACGATTGAAAGTGGCCATTACGACAAAAACACAGGCAAACTATTAGAAGTAGATGGTGTCTTTTTTAAATAAAACATAATAACGATGCATACATTTCAAAAACTATCTGTTATAATTCCTGCATATAATGAAGGACCTACTATTCATTTTATTTTAGATAAATTACAACAGGTAAACTTGTTAAACGATATTGAGAAAGAAATAATAATAGTTAATGATTGTTCTAAAGACAATACGGAAAATGCTATTAAAAAATACATGAACAGCAATCCTACTTTAAATATTCAATATTTTAAACATGAGGTTAATAAGGGAAAAGGAGCAGCATTACATACCGGTATTCAAAAAGCAACTGGTGATTATTTAATCATACAAGATGCTGATTTAGAATATGATCCGCAAGAATATAATTTACTTTTAAAACCTATTTTAGATGGTTTTGCTGATGTTGTTTACGGAAGTAGATTTGCTGGTGGAAATCCTCATAGAATTTCCTTTTTTTGGCATACTATAGGTAATAAATTCTTGACTTTTTTATCAAATATGTTTACCAATTTGAACTTATCAGACATGGAAACCTGTTATAAACTTTTTAATACCAGTATTATACAATCAATACCTTTAAGAGAAAATCGTTTTGGCTTTGAACCCGAAGTTACGGCAAAAATATCAAGAGTACCAAAAATTAGAATTTATGAGGTAGGTATTTCTTATTATGGTAGAACCTATGAAGAAGGTAAAAAAATTGGTTGGAAAGATGGCTTTAGAGCTATTTATTGTATCATGAAGTATGGACTTTTTAGAATAAAATAAAATGGAAATTAAAGAAATTGATTTAGAAGGTTTAGAAACTTTAAATGTTATTGAAAAAGCAAATAAATTCAATAAATGGATGTTTGACACCATCAAACCACATTGTAAAGGAAAAATACTAGAAATAGGAAGTGGTATTGGAAATATATCTGAATATTTTATAAAAGACAAACAAGATATTATTCTAAGTGATTTAAGAGATAATTATATAGAAATAGCCAAAAATAAATTTACGAATGAAGTAATAAAAATTGATTTGGTTGATGCTGATTTTGATACTAAATATACTAATTTATTAGGAACTTTTGATACTGTTTTTGCTTTAAATGTGGTAGAGCATATTAAAGATGAAGTACAAGCAATTACAAACTGTAAAAAACTATTAAAAAAAGGAGGTCACCTTATTATTCTAGTACCTGCTTATCAAAGTTTATTTAATCAATTTGATGTTGAACTTGAACATTATAGAAGATACACTCAAAAAAGCTTAAAAAAAATAATTATAGAAAATCAATTAACCATAAAAAAAACATTTTCTTTTAATGTGATAGGTATATTAGGTTGGTTTATTACTGGTTCTGTTTTAAAGAAAAAATCAATTCCAGAAGGACAAATGGGTTTGTTTAATAAATTGGTTCCTATATTCAAATTAGCTGATGTGCTTACTTTTAGAAAAATTGGATTATCTGTAATTTGTTTTGCTATTAAAGATTAATCTATGCTAGTCCTTTTGTTTTGTTTATTTTTATCATGTATTTTATTTTACACATATGGTGTATACTTTATATCTATTTTTAATAGTGAAATGAATAGATATTCTTTTTTTGACTCTTTTTTTATTGGATTTTGTTTTATAGGTACTATATTAAATCTTTGGTCAATCTTTTTACCTACAAATATATTTTCGATTCTTTTTTTGATGCTTTTTGGAATTTATATTTATTACAAGCAAAAAAAGTTTTTAAATCTCAAAGTAAAAAAGTTTTTTAGAAAAATTAAAGAAAACAAACTTATTTCTTTATTGATATTAGCAATAATTTTAATACAATTATTATATTCTGTAGGAATTCCAAAAAATTATGATTCTTATCTTTATCATATAAATTCAATACAATGGAATGAAAAATTTTCAGTTGTACCTGGTTTAGCCAATTTACATGATAGATTTGGATTTAACTCTTCTCAATTTGTATTGTCAGCAGCTTTTTCATTCAATGAACTTTATAATCAATATATTTTTACAACCAATTCCTTGTGCTTTTTAATTTTTTTTATTTGGATATTACTTTATTCTTTTCATAAAAAAAACTTGTTTGGACTAATTGCATTACTATTTGGATATTATTTTTTTTATCAATATCACACCGATTTATCTTCCCCAAGTACAGATTTAATACCAAATTTGTTATTTGGCTTTTTAATGCTAAAATTAATTTTTAATTCTGATTCAATAAACAATAAACGTTTGTTATTTATTGTGCTCTCTTTTTTTATAATAACTTTTAAAATTTCACTCCTCCCAATAGTAATTATTGGTTTAATTTCAATCTATCTTCATAAACAAAACTTTCCTTTTTTTATAAAAAAAACTTTCCTTTTTGGTATTATATTTATTTTACCTTGGATTATTAGAAATGTAATACTAACCGGATATGTAATATATCCATTGTCAAGTCTAGATGTTTTTAATTTTGATTGGGAAGTTTCAAAAGAAAGTGTGGTAGATATTCAAAAATGGATTTACTCATGGGCCAGAATTCCTTTCAAAAATCATAATGAGGTACTTTCTTTATCTTTCTTTGATTGGTTTTCTGTATGGTGGCAGAATTGTCTAATGAGAAACAAAATTATCTTTATAATCTCATTATTTTCTCCAATTATTTTTACTTTTTATTTTTTTACGAATAAAAAGCAAAAAAAATTACATATATCAATTACATTTATTATTTGCTATGTTACACTTTTGATTTGGTTATTTACTGCACCTGATATTCGATTTTCTTTTTCAGCTTTATTAATTTTATGTGCTTTTCCATTAATTTTATTAAATAAATATATTTACCGCTTTACAAAAGTTATAAAAATATCAATTATTTTATTTAGTTTATTTTTCTTATATGAATTCCTAACAATAGGAAATAATTTGTTTTTAAGTGAATTTAAAAACTATAAAAAAATTGAAAATTATTATTATTTACCTAGTGATGTTTATTATGTAAAATATAAAAGAAAAATTGAATATAATCAATTAGAATATAAAACACCCGAAGGGTTAAAAATTAATCTTTTTGAACCAAAAAACAGATATACTCAATGCTTTGATAAGTTTCCTTGCTCCTGGTATTTAGATAATACAATTAAATTAAGGGGTGAAGATTTAAGTGATGGTTTCAAGAATGATAAAAACTAAATTATTTGAATATCAATAATTAACTATTGATATTACATGCACGTCAAAATAGCACTCATACTTGTCTATATTTGTATAAATAATTATTCATGAAAATAAACTTAAATAAATACTTATTATATTCTTCTGTATTTGCCATATTTACAGAAGCTTTTTTCTTTAATTTTATTATAGATTGGAAGTTACTGTATTTAATAATTTTTGTTAACTTTATAATACTTCTTAAGTATAAAAAATTAACATTCAATATCAATTTCATTAACTTACTTATATTTTTTTTTATTCATGGTGTTATTTCTTACACAAAAATAAAAATTCCCTATAACTTTATGCTTTCCCAAATTCTTGGAATTGCTGTTGTTGGTACTTATTATTACAATTTTGTTAAACTATACAAACCAATAGAAATTATTAATGTGTATTGCAAAATGGCATTTTGGGTTGCTTTAATCGGTTATCCAATGTTTTTTTTAGGATTTAATTTTGGACAGCATGGAGACACAAGACTGTATAGCATATTTAAAGAACCCGCACATTATGTTATTGTTGTATTGCCGGCTTGTTATTATTTTTTTAAAGAAAAAAAATACTTTTCGTTTTTAGTTATTTTTGGCACTCTAATTCTTTCTTCTTCCTCATTAGGTTATGTAGGTTGTGGTTTGCTTTTTTTATTGCCTAATTTAACCTTAAAAAGAGTAAAGTATTTTTTAGCAATTACACCACTTTTAGTAATCACTTTTATCTATGTTTATAATAACTTTGAGTTTTTTAAAATGAGAGTTGAAGAAACATACTCTTCTTTAAATGTTATTAATACTGGAAAATTTGATGAGTATACTAATTTAAGTACTTATGTATTAGTTAGTAATATGTATGTAGCTAAGAAAAATGTTATTGAACACCCTTTAGGAAGTGGAATTGGGAGTCATCACTTTATGCATACCCAACATTATCTAAAAGAAATGAGACCACCACCTTATTTGGTTTCTCAAAATAAACAAACTGACAACTCATTTGATGCAAATTCTTTATTTACTAGAATTTGCTCTGAATTTGGAATTATTGGATTTTTATCTATTGTATTTGCTTTGTTTTTTGTTTCAAAGAGCTATAAACATAAAGAATTATATTTTGCACAAGGAGTAGTTATTTATTTTTTGTTAAAACTATTTCGTGATGGAACTTATTTTCCACCTGAACTATTCTTCTTTATTTGGATTTTTTACTTTTCATATAAAGACTTTTTAGCTACTAAATTAACTCAATAAATTTCTTTATAAAACTCTTCGGTTTCTGAACAACATTTTTCCCAACTAAATTTTTTAGATTGTTTAATTCCTTTTTCAATAATTATATCTCTTTCGGTATTTTTACTTAAAATTGCTAAGTATTCTTTGGCCTCTATAGAGTTTAATTCATTTAATAATAAACCCGCTGAGCCAGAAACTTCGGGTATAGATGAACTATTTAATGCAATAACTGGACAACCTGCCTTCATTGCTTCAATTACAGGAATTCCAAAACCCTCATAGTTTGAAGGATATATTAATGCCAAAGCATTATTGTATAAAATATTCAAAGTAATATTGTCGATGTTTGTTAATACATCTACGTTATCTATAGCATTACCAATTTTTAATTTTTCTTCTTTATTTAAAGCTTCTCCAACAACAACTAATTTATAAGATGTTTCTTTTAAAATATTAATTACAAAATCAAAATTTTTATAGTTCTGTCTTCCTCCAACAAATAAGATATAACCATTCTTTTCTATTGAAAGTGGTAATTGATTTATATTTTCTTTATTTAAAATAAAAAAATCATCGCTTACTCCATTATGGATTATTGTAACTTTTTGATTTTTCTTCGGTGGACAAAATTTTAATAAATCTTTATAAGTATTATCTGAAATACAAATTATTCCTGATGCTTTTTTAATACTCTTATATTTTAAAAAATTGTGAGTTTGTTTTTTTAAAAAAGAAGAATGAAAATTATGAGTAAAATCGTGTACAGTTGTAACTTCTTTTCCAAAAGTAGTATCTGATAAACTTCTATAGTAACTAGAATGAAATAAAAATGGTTCTTTTTCATTAATATTTACTTTAGCCATTCTTTCTAAAATAGATGATCTATAATTTTTAGTTTCCTTAATTATTTTCTCATTAGGAATTTTTAAAAGCTTTCTATGGAAGTTTGAAATTGAATTAGTGCCTTCATAAAAAGTAACATCATGATTGCTTTTAATTAAGTGCTTCGATAGTTCGAACCAGTAGTTAGAAACTCCTCCTTGCTTAACATGTGAATATATTATATTGTCTAAAATTAATTTCATTAATTAAAACTTACAATTATTTTTTTAAACTTTCCATATCAGACATTGTCTTTGACTTCAAAAAAAGCTGTAATGGAAATGATAAAATATACAGTATATGTTTTGCATATTTAAAGCGAAGAAACATACTACTTAAAATATTTATTTTTTTTGTTGTAAAAAAATGCAAATTATTTAAGTTATAATAATTTACATCATATTTTTTAGCCAAAAATTCCATGCTTTTTCTTGAATATAAAGCAATATGCTGACCATGTTCTCTTCCATAATACCACCATGTTTCTGGATTTGGTGAATTATCAGGAATTAGTTCTGTTGAAAAAATTACATTTTTAGAAATTGAAAATATTTTTTCTATTTCTGTTAAAGGCTCTTCAAAATGTTCAAAGCTTTCAAAACTTGTAACTACATCATATTTAATACTCTCTTTTTGTTCAAAACCTCTCGAAAGAAGGTTTTTTGTATAAGGATCATTCCAATGAAAATTAAACCCTATATCTCTCATTAAACGAGTAAAAACACCATAACCACCAGCATAATCAATAAAATTATATTCTTTCTTAAAAAAAAGCAATATAATACTTGTTACAATTTTAGAAGATCTATTGTTTCTTAACATTATTCCTGTATCAGTAAGGTTCATAGGGTTAGCATATGATTCCTCTAACCAATAAGGTTGTTCCGTTTGAACAAATTTACAATTTATACATCTAAAATAATCGACATCATATTTGTATAAAATTTTTGTTGTAAATATTTTTTCAATTTTGCTATTACAAATTTTACAATTATTCATTTTAAAATATTTATATAAACAAAAAGAAGTTTTTAAAAAAACTTCTTTTTGTAATACTATTTAATCAATATGTGTTCTATTTTTTCACTTCCCACAATTCCTGGAGGGTACTTATTTGAGTGAGATATGTCACATCTTTGTTTAGCTTCATCCCATTTAAAAGATTCATCAGCTAAAAAATAATCCAAATATTTATAATCACTACCGTCGAAAACCATTTTACCGTTTTGTTCTACAGAAATACCTTTCATAACCAAAGTGCTTTGGTCTTTATTTGTACTTGCTACTATAGAAAAACTTTCTACTGGTGTGTTTTCCGGAATTTCAATGCTAATTCTTTGAATAACATCAGATCCTTTTACTTTGACAGCAATTGGTTTGTCATAAAGGAAATAGTTGTCTACTTTACAGAAAACAGATAAACTATCATCTTTTATATAAATTGCATCTAAAATTAAAGTAGTTTTTAAAGACTCTTCTGCAATTTCAGAAAAATCGGCTTCTTCTTTTTTTTCTCTACCACAAGAAAAAAAAGTAACTCCTACAAGTAATAATAAGGCTATTTTTTTCATTTTTAAAAATAATTAATTTTTAGCAAATGTAGCTATTTTTTAATAATCCCTTCAAACAATAAATAAAAAAAAATATCCCCTTATATTTGCCATTATATTAAAATAAAAAATAAAAAATGAATATTCGTTTTGATAAATTCTTTTACTTTTTAATCCCCGTTTTATTTATTTTCCCTTTATTGAAAGAGAGCTTCATTTCATTAATGATAATATTACTTTCTGTAAACACTTTGTTTTATTTATTACAAACAAAAAAGTTTTCGTTAAACAAAGAAATTTTAATCTTTACAATTCCTTTTTTGATAGTGTTATTTGTTAGCGTTATCAAATTTGAAAGTCTAAACGATTTAAAACCATTACAAAACGCACTTTTATTTTTAATTTTTCCTGTTCTTTTTTTTAATATTCCTAAAAAGCATTTTTCACTTGAAAAGATTAATTTATATTTTGAAATTTTAAAATATACGCTATTAATAATTGCCTTAACTTATTATTTTAGTTTCTTTTATTATTATGATTTTAATGATCTTTTTGTATACAAATATAATATTCCAAAATTTAGAGATTATATTTATAATGAAATTCCTTTTTTTAAAATACATCCAACATATTATACTTCTATTGCATTATTTTCAATTACTCGATCTTTTGATCAGATAATAAATAAAAAAAAATATTCAGAATTATTTTTTATTGTTTTTTTTTCCTTTACAATATTCACTTTTTTAGCAAAATTTAATTTAATATTTCTATTAATATTATTTGGATATATTGTGTTTTTTAGATTAAAACTAACTTCGTTCAAGAAAATTACATTATCAATACTTATTTTTTTATTTTCCCTATCTTGCATTTTATATATTCCAGGTATTAAAAATAGATTTTATGAAATGGTTAATAGCTATAATAATCCTCCAATAGGAATGGAATATGATTCAACAAATATTAGGGTTTCAATTATTAAATGTAGTAGCTCAATTGCAAAAGAAAATTTTTGGTTTGGTATAGGCTACAACAATATAGAAAGTGAGTTACTACAATGCTATAAAGAAAATTTCCAATCAAATTTTTATAAAGAAAAAAAATATCTAACACATAATTATTTTATGTATATCTTACTAGGAGGAGGTGTTATTAGTTTATTAATTTATTTATTATTCTTATATAAAGTATTTGTCAATATTAAATTTATAAATACTTTTTTATTAACAGTTACAATGATAAATATTTTTTTACTAAATTTTACAGAAGATTTCTTTTATAGACAAAAAGGATTGTTTTATTTTTCTTTAATTTTTTTTACATTTCTAATGCATAAAAAACAGATTAGTAATCATGAATAACCCTTCCAGTATAATGTTGAAAAACTCCTTCTTCAAGAGGTCTGTTTTTTATTATTATATTACCAACTCCATATATGTCTCCATATATGCTTTTTAATGGATATAAAATTATGTCATTTGATCCTTTATGATTTATAAATAAATTTTCACTAATAAATAATTCTTCTGCATTAAATTTTCCAATTCCCCAATAAAAAGAAACATTTAAGTTTTGAGAAAAACCGTCCATATAAAAATTTGAAACATTATTACTTTCTATAAAAAGATTAATACAATTTACTGTTAGATAAAAATCTCCTGTTCCTGCTCCATCAGACAAATCAATAGAAACAAACTTCAATTCTGGAAAACCTAGTACTCCATCACTTATAATATCTTGTTCAGTTTTACTATGAATTTCTATTAAATTAGGAGCTGTTACATATATAATTGTTAATCCATAATCTCTAGTAATATTACACGTTGAATTATCTTTAACAATCAACATATCATCAACTACTTTAACGTCCAAATCATCAATTATATTATCACTAGTTTCAACTCTTACTTCATAATTTGGTCCTTCTTTAATTACTAAACCAACTCCACTATAAACTTTAACTTTAGTAAAATCTTCTAAAGGGAAACTTTGTGAAACTCTATTTCCATTGCCCTTAAAGCAATCTTCAGAAATACCACAGCTTGTAACTATAAAAAGTAATAAAACAAGTGCTATTTTTATGTGTTTTTTCATTATAAACGTATTCCTAATGTTACTTCAATTGCCTCTGCTCTTCCTCCGTGTGTTTTCAAACCAACTCCAGAAAATAATTCTTTGGTAATATAATATTTTGCTCCTATACGTTGATAAATATCAATTTCATATTTAAAAGGTTTGTAAATATAATACCCTAATTGTGTTTCAATTGATAATTTATTTATAAATAATTCATGACCAATAAATAACCCTACTCTTTTATAATCAACGTCTGCATCACTATAGGATTTGTGTCCTTTAGGAAAAGCTACAGAAACAAATTTAATATAATCACGCAAATATCGTGAAAAGAAAACATCTGTCCCTAATTGCAAAGCACTTTTTCTTCCAATTCTTTTATCAGCATATAAGCCAATATGATAAAATTGTCGTTGCCCTAAATGAGGAACTGGTCCTTCAGAAACACCTGTTCTAAAAGCTAAATTATATTTTATTCTTTCTTTATAAGTTTCCTTGCTAGCTAATGTGTCTCTTATAAACTCTTGAGAATTATTAAAATTATAATTTAATCCAACATTTAATGCAACCGTATTAATTCCACTATTGGGTGCCTTAAATCTTCCATTTGAAAAATGAGTTAACATAAAACCAGCTTGAAAACCTATTCTATCTAGAATATTTTCTTTTTTATATTGCAACATAAAATAAGTATTATCCATTACTTTTGTTCCAAATGCATTATTTTTGTTATTTGTTTCTTTATTATATGGGTTTGAAGTTAACCCAATACCTTGTGAAATACGAAATATTAAATTTCTATTTAAAAAATAAAAATTATAGTGTAGTCCTATTGCAAAATTATAACCCAAAAATTTGTTTTTAAAATCTAAATAGTGAATTGAAATTCCATAATCCGGATAATTATATACTTGTTCCCACTCTTTATTACCAAACGTTTTCCAATTATAACTTAACATAAAACCGTCTGGATGCCCTGTTATTAAGTGTCCAACATCATTTGTATGTTTAATAACATTTCCCCTAAAAAGTTGTGCATCAAAATAAGCTATATTCTTCTTTTCTTGAGAAGTAGCGTAGAGTGAATATATAAGAAATAAAAACAAACTTATTCTCCTAATCATATTTTTTATATTTGAACATGTTTATATAAACTATCTTTCCAATCATTAATTTCAATATCAAAAATTGTTTTAATTTTAGTTTTATCTAATACACTGTATTTTGGTCTTTCTGCTGGTGTAGGATAGGATAAAGTAGAAATTGGCTTTAAATCTATTTGAATATTATTTATCTTAAAAATTTCTTTAGCAAAATCAAACCATGAACAAAACCCCTCGTTGCTAAAATTGTAAATTCCAAATACTTTTTGCTGTTTATCATTTGGAAAAAGAATGATTTTTATTAAGCTTCTACTTAAATCAACAGCATTCGTAGGTGTGCCTATTTGGTCATTTACAACCAATAATGATTCTCGTTCATTTCCTAAACGAATCATTGTTTTCATGAAATTATTTCCAAACTGTGAATATACCCAAGATGTTCTAATTATAAAATGCTTATCCCAGTTGTTCTGAATCTTTTGTTCTCCATCTAGCTTGGTACGTCCATAAACTCCTTTTGGATTTGGAATGTCTTTTTCTGTATAAGCTTTGGAAGATTGTCCGTCAAAAACAAAATCGGTAGAAATATGGATTAAAATAGTATTATACTCTTTACAAACATTGGCTAGGTTTTCAACCCCTTTAACATTAATTTCAAATGCTTTTTTTAATTCAACCTCAGCTTTATCAACAGCAGTATATGCTGCAGTATTTATACAGTAATTTGGCTTTATTTTTTTAAAAACAGAAGAACACACATTTTGTTTTGTAATATCTAGTTCAGATGAACTAGAAAACACAAATTGAATTTCTGGATAATCTTCATAAATAGACTGCAAAGCTTGTCCTAATTGTCCGTTCGCTCCAGTAACTAATACTACCATATTCTCTTGGCATTTGCTAACATTGGTAATTCTCCATCCTTATCGGAAATAATTAATTCTTCAATAGAAAAATTCCAATCTATATTTATAGTTGGATCATTAAATATAATTCCTCCTTCACTTACTGCATTATAAAAATTATCGCATTTGTAAAAGAATGTAGCTGATTCACTTAAAACTAAAAATCCATGGGCAAAACCTCTAGGAATGAATAATTGTTTTTGATTTTCAGCAGTCAATACAATGGATATATATTGTCCATATGTTTCTGAATCAGGACGAATATCTACCGCTATATCTAAAACTTCTCCTTCTAATACTCTCACTAATTTAGCTTGAGTATTTTCTCCACATTGATAATGTAGCCCTCGTAAAACTCCTTTAGTAGAATGAGATTGATTATCCTGAACAAAATTAACTTTTTGTCCAACTCCATTTTGAAAAGTTAACTCATTATAGCTTTCCATAAAATAGCCTCTTTCATCTTTAAAAACTCTAGGCTCAAGAATAAAACATCCTTTTAAATCTGTTTCTATAAATTCCATTTATTCTGCTAATAAACTCATTAAGTGCGTTCCATAACCACTTTTAAGTAATGGTTCTGCTATTTTTTTTAATTGAATCTTATCAATAAAACCCATTCTATAAGCAGCTTCTTCAATTGCTCCTATCTTTAAACCTTGACGTTCCTCAATCACCTGAACAAACTGACTAGCTTGCATTAATGAATTAAATGTTCCCGTATCAAGCCACGCTGTTCCCCTATCTAAAATACTTACTTGAAGTTTTCCTTGTTTTAAATATTCTTTATTAACATCTGTTATTTCTAATTCACCTCTAGTACTTGGTTTTATATTTTGAGCAATGTCAACAACAGAATTATCGTAAAAATAAATACCTGGAACTGCATAATTAGATTTTGGTTTTAAAGGCTTTTCTTCTATAGACAATACTTTCCCATCTTTATCGAAATCAACTACACCATATCTTTCAGGATCATGAACATGATAAGCGTAAACTATTCCTCCATTTGGATTATTATTATCCTGTAGAAGCTCTGCTAACCCCGTACCATAAAAAATATTATCCCCCAATATTAAAGCAACTTTATCATTTCCAATAAACTCTTTTCCGATTATAAAAGCCTCAGCTAATCCATTTGGGTTTTCTTGAATAGCATATTCAAATCTACAGCCTAAATTTTTTCCATCTCCTAATAACTTTTGAAATAATGGTAAATCATGAGGCGTTGAAATAATTAATATCTCACTAATTCCTGCCCAAATTAAAGTAGAAAGTGGATAATATATCATTGGTTTGTCATAAATAGGCATTAATTGCTTACTTACCGCTAATGTTAATGGATGTAACCTAGTGCCAGAACCTCCTGCTAATATTATTCCTTTCATGTTTTAAAGTTTTAAGTCGAAAGTTTTAAGTCGAAAGTTATTAAAAACTCATGCTTTAAACTTATTTAAATACCATTCCACTGTTTTTAAGATTCCTGTTTCAAAATTTTCATCTGCTTTCCAACCTAACTCATTCTCAATTTTAGTTGCATCAATTGCGTATCTTTTATCATGACCGGGTCTGTCTTTTACAAATGAAATTAAATCTTTATAATTTCCTGCTTTTCGAGGTGTTTTATTATTTAATATATCGCAAATTTTATCTACTATATATAAATTATTACGTTCATTTCTTCCTCCAATATTATACGTCTCTCCAGCTTTTCCATTCTTGAAAGCTAATTCAATTCCTTTACAATGATCAATTACATATAACCAATCACGAACATTCTTACCGTCTCCATAAATAGGAATTTCTTCACCAGCCAATGCTTTTCTAATAATTGTAGGTATTAATTTTTCATTATGTTGCTTAGGTCCGTAGTTATTTGAACAATTAGTTGTCACTACATTCATTCCATACGTATGAAAATAACTTCTCACTATCATATCTGATCCAGCTTTTGATGCAGAATAAGGGCTATTAGGCGCATAGGGAGTTGTTTCTTCAAACAGACCAGTTTCTCCTAATGTTCCATATACTTCATCAGTAGAAACATGATGAAAGCGTGAATTTTTAAAATTAGCAACATATTCATTTGGAGCAGACATCCAAAGGTTTCTTGCTGTATCTAAAAGATTAAAAGTGCCTAAAACATTAGTTTTAATAAATGCTTCTGGTCCAGAAATAGAATTATCAACATGACTTTCTGCTGCAAAATGTATTACGTCATGAAACTGATATTTGGTAAACAATCCCTCTATTAAGTTTCTATCACAAATATCTCCTTGAACGAAAGTATATTTTGGATTGTTCTCTATCTCTTTTAGGTTTTCTAAATCACCTGCATAGGTCAGTAAATCTAAATTAACCAAATTATATTCTGTATTATTTTGTAAGAAATATGAAATAAAATTTGCGCCAATAAAACCTGCACCGCCTGTTATTAAAATAGTTTTCATAAATTAAACAGTATTTCTTTTATTCATCTGTTTTTTATAAAAACGAATAAATCCTTTCATAAATAAAAATATCAAAATAAATAGAAATGGTAATATCAATTTTGTTTTACCACTCAATCCTTCAGTATTTTTACTGTTTATTGATGTATTAATATCTTTAATGATTTTATCACTATTAACTAAGTTTATCTTATTATAACCTTGTTCTTTAATTAAATCTTCTTTCGTTTTTATTATATCATTCAATTGGCTATTTTCATTATAATAAACAAGTTTATCACTTTTTTGATTACTTGAAGATGTCTTAGAAAAATCATTAAGTAAATTATCTATTTGACTAACCGTAACATCGTTTGCTACAATTTTAACCTTTAAATTTTCTATAAACTGTTTTTGAATAACTTCAAAATAATCTGACTTGTTTAAATAACTTAATATAGATGAATGCAATTTTTCGGATGTTATTTTATTAGTTGTCTTTATTTTAATAACGTGATATAAATAATTTTTACTTGTAACATCATCTTTAATTATTTCTTTCAAATCTCCATCTTCCGCCATTAATTTTATCAAACCAAAATTACTCTCTTTTGAATCTATAAATTGATAAACATCAATAATTGGCTCAATTTCAATTCTTTTAAAATCACTTTTATCTATAAATCCTAACTTGTTTAGAAAAGAAGTATCTTTTTCTTTTCTTTTTGATTCTAATAAATTAACTTTAGAGTATAAATAATCTGTACTTCCAAAATTAGGCAATACAATGATTTCATGATCATATATTTTAGAATCTTTATCTAAATAAAATCCTAGTCCAGCTCCTAAAATAAATAAAACAATAACAATGATGATGTTTCTTTTTAAGAAAAGAATAAAATCAAAAATTTTATCGATAAATAATTGATAAAACTCACCGATTTTTTTAAAAACTTGACCTAAATCAATCTCTTGATCTTGAGAATTTGTACTCATTTAAAATTATTTTACATTAAAAATTTGCTCTAAAATCTTAATTGTTATTAAATAGGTAGGTTTCACTCCTGTAGTTCCTAATCCTCCAGATGCTAATGTACTTCCCGTTTCTAATGGGTTATCCGAAGCGTAATAAGCATATCGCACTTTTACATTTGGATTGATACTTTTTCTAATTTTTGAAGCAGATTGAATCGCTTTTTGGTAATAAGCTCCTTCCATTTCAAGTCCAATTGCTTTCCAAGTCGATTCGTGGAAGAATTTTAATAAATCTCTATTTTGAAGTGATGTTCCTAAAACAGAAACCATCGGTCCTTGAAAAACTGGAATTCCGTTACCTGCAAACATTTCTAAGGTTAACATATTGTCAAAAGGATAATTATCTGCTGTTCCTTCATTAATATGTGCTGTTGGAATCATTATATCACCTTTTCCTCCTTGTAGAATTCCTGCTTTACCCATAATAGATACCGACTCTACATTTAATAATAATGTTTCTCCTTCTTCTGTTTTATATGGTTTTAGTAATTCATCTATAGTTTCATAAGCTTGTTCTCCAAAAGCATAATCCATAACGATTAGAATTGGAGTTTCTTTTTCAAATTTTGAATTAGAAAAAACAGTCTTTTTAAAATCAATTTTTGAAGTGTCAAATATTTGTACATCTATATTTGTTCCTGAAGTATCTAGTAGAGAAATCATACCATTTTGTAAAGCATATTCTTCTACTTTTTTTCTTAATACATCACTTCCAGACTTACTTAAGTCTTCAAAAACTTGATATTCTGCTAAATCTTTATATTTTTTTCCTAAAACTGGTTCAGCAAAAATTGAATTCATTACACTGTGCATATTGGCACTAATTATGTGTATTGGTTTTTCAATTAAGTTATTTTCAAATAAAACATCTTTAATATTGGTTGCCCAGATATCTCCATAAATATGGTGCCCTAATCTTTCTCTTAAAATTGGACTAAAAGTAATTGTTCTTTTATTGTTATCAACAATTTCTTCAATAGCTAATTTTCCTAACCAATAAATAACATGTAAGAAACGGTCCGGAACATCTATTGTTGCAAAATCATCATAAATATCTTGAACTTCTGCAAAAGTTCTTCCTAAGACATTAGAAGCATGTGAAAGAGCTTTTTCTCTTTCGATTAAAGTTAACTTCTTTGTCTGTTTTACTACTTGCTCTAATTTTTGCCAATCTCTAGAAACAGTTCCCTCATCATCTATTAAAACTCTATCTTTAATTTTATGAGATTCTATAAAAATGAATGTTAAATGTGTTAAAATATCATAGATATCAGATCTACCACGCGTAATTTCTACATTCATTTGTTCATCATCAATTCGATAACAATTTCTACGTCTTTTTGGAGGTACAATTGCTCTAAAATGAGATTTTGAATACCCTTCATCTGAAGTAAGATTAATATATCTACACTCTTCAATTCCAATTGGTAAACGTTCAATTACATAAAGTAATCCATTTAATTCTACTTTTTCTTCCGCAATACTACCATAGATTTCTGGTCTTAGTTGTAATAAAGCTTCTCTTAAAGTATCTCCTGAAACACCCATTGGTTTATAAAAACCTCTATTAAATAAATGTCTCATTGTAATGTACAGTCGTTCAATAGCTCCTGACGACTCTTGCGCTCTAGAACGCGAAATGTTTTTAATGTCTTTCATTAATATTTATGTTTATCTAACCAACAAAGGTAAGATTTTTATTTTTTAATTGGTTAATGTTAGATTAATAGCTGGTTCAAATATTGTTAATTTATCGTTTGAATCTTGCTCATTTACTTTTTTATTCCACTTTCCTCCAAAAAAACTATATAAAAAATCACGTTCTACATAATTATATAAAACCAATGGATAATGTGTTGTTTTAGTTTTTTTACTTTTTGTATAAGGATCTACAATTTGTCTTTCAAGCTTATTACTTTCTATCATTAATTTTTCATAGGCTACAAAAATACCATTAGTAGGCATTACCAAATTATGATCTGATATATCAAACTTATTTTTTAAAACTCCTTTTTTAATAATCACTAAAAAATCATTGTTTAACAGCTCTTCACCTGGAGAACCATCTTTATTAACACTGTAAAAATGAATTTTTATTGTAGATTCTTCTATTTTACTATCCGTTTGAATACTTACTTTTTTTATAAATTGAGTTTTTTTATAAGAATCTTTATAAGGGAAATACTTAGCTTCAATTTTTGGTCCGTTATCGAATGTTTGCAAAATAGCATTTGGAGTTTTGCCTATCTCTATTACTTTCGTTTCTTTTTTATTTAAAAGAACTACTTCATTTAATTCTATAACAGTTGCTTGTAGAAAAACCTCTTTTGCATTTACTATCTTAATCGTCTTCTTTTGAAATCCTAATGCTGAAAAAACTAAATTTTTATTCGTCTCTTTTACATTCATAGAGAAACTTCCATCAAAATCTGAAGTTGTTCCTATTTCTTCATTTTCAACCCATATGTTCACAAATGAAATTGGCATACCAGAAACGCTATCTTTCACTACTCCTTTTATTTGAGCTGTGATTGAATAGGTCATAAAAATCATCAACAGTACATAAAATCTGTGCTCTTTCATTTTAGGGCAAAATATTTAATTTATCTGCTATGTTTCTATTATCACTTAATCTAGGTAACTTATTTTGTCCACCTAATTTCCCTATTGACTTCATATATTCTTGAAAACCATTCTTTTGTACTTTAGAAATGACTATAGTACGAAGTATTTTACCAACAATCAAATCGTCATAATATACATTTTGTTTTCGCATTGCATTATCTATCCTTAAAGAAAAGTCTTCAAGATTTTCTGGTTCTTCATCAAATTCTATAAACCATTCATGATAAGGTAACCCTTCTTTTGGGGTAATTTGTGGTGCAACAGTAAATTCATTTACACTCACATTGGTATTCTCCATTGCTTCTTGCAAAGCACTCTCTACTTCTTTTCCTATAACATGTTCTCCAAATGCCGAAATAAAATGTTTAATTCGACCTGAAACAATTATTCTATATGGTTTTAAACTAGTAAATTGTATTGTGTCACCAATATTATATGCCCACAAACCTGCATTTGTAGAAATGATTAAAACATAATTAATTCCTAACTCTACTTCTCCAATTGTATAACGTTTTGGGCTTTCATTAAAAAACTCATTAACTTTTATAAATTCATAAAAAATTCCTGAATTTAATAAAAGTAACATCCCTTTTTCTTTTTGAGAATCTTGATAAGCAAAAAATCCTTCCGAAGCAGGAAATAACTCTATAGCATCTACTTTTCTACCTATTAAACTTTCAAATTTTGCTCGATAAGGCTCATAATTAACACCTCCATAAATAAATAAATTGAAATTCTTGAATATTTCTCCAACTGGTTTGTTTGCTTTTTCTTTTAGCTTTTCAAAATACATTTGCACCCAAGAAGGAATTCCAGAAATAACCGCCATGTTTTCATTGATGGTTTCTTTCACAATTGTATTCACTTTCAGTTCCCAGTCTTCAATGCAATTAGTTTCCCAAGATGGCATTCTGTTTTTTTGTAAATATTTTGGAACATAATGCGCTACAATTCCTGATAATCGACCTAAGTTGATTCCATTTTTTTCTTCCATAATAGGACTTCCTTGAAGAAATATCATTTTCCCATCTACAAAATCTGCATTTCCAGTTTCATGAATATAAGACAATATTGCATTTCTTGCCGCCTGAATATGAAACGGCATCGACTCTTTTGTTAGTGGAATATATTTTGCCCCAGAAGTTGTTCCAGAAGTTTTAGCAAAATAAATTGGTTTTCCTTTCCATAGAACGTTTTCTTCTCCTTGAACAACTTTCTCAACATAAGGCTTAAGTTCCTCATAATCTCTTATTGGAACATTTCTTGTAAAATCTTTAGCAGTTTTTATAGAAGAGAAATTGTGGTCTTTTCCAAATTGTGTCTCTTTTGCTGATTGTATTAATTCTTGAAATACTTTCTTTTGAGTTTCAATTGGATTATTAACCCATTTTTGAGTTTTTTTATGAACTTGTTTTGCGAAAATTTTGGCTGCAAAAACTTTTATTGACATAGGTTAATTAAAATTAATAAACTGAGTTGGGTCTATTGGGAAACCATCTTTCCACAGTTCAAAATGTAAATTTATACTTGTTTCTTGATTTGAAGTATTTCCTGTTAAAGCAATAACTTCTCCAGATTTAACAGTATCTCCTTGCTTTTTAGTAACAGAACCAGCATTTTTATAAACAGATAAAATTCCTTCCTGATGTCTGGCAATAACTACATAGCCATTTGAAGGTGTCCAATCTGCGAAAATAATTGTTCCTGCTGCAACAGATTTTATTGGAGTATTATTTGCTAATGCTATCTTAACAGCAAGATGATTATTCTTAGCATGATATTTTTCTATTATTACTCCTTGAGCAGGCGGAAATAACACAAAATTAACTTTAGGTTTAGCTGTTTCAAAAACGTTAAATTTATCTTCAGCAATAACTTTTTCTCTCAATTCCTTTTCAGCACTTGAAGCTAATAATGTTTTTTCGTCTACAACTTGCTTTTCTGTAGCTTTTAAAGAATCTTTATTCAACTTAGCGTACTCTAAATCTCCTGCTAAAACTTTCTTTATTGACGCTATATAAATATTATTCAGTTTGAAAGATTTTTCTAAAGAGTCTGATTTTATAGCTAAGTCTAATGCGTTTTTCTTTAATTCTGTAGATGCATATCCAGGAATATACTCTCTTAATGGTGTAAAAGCAATAATATATGATGTGATACCAATTAAAAAAATTGCTGATAAAGTAACAACAACAAAAACATTCATCAAATTCAATTTTAATGAGAATGTTTCTTCAAAAGTATCTTCATTAAGAATTACTAACCTTCTTTTGTTTAGTAATTTTCTTAAAAGTAATTTTCTCTTTATACTTCTTTTTGCCATTTTACTCTTAATTGTTCCCACAAATATAGTAATTACAACGGTTTTTTAAGTTATTGCGTATAATTATTAGTTAAAAAATATGGGTTTATCTTTTTCTTATTATCTTTGTACTATTAATTACTGAAATCATGAATGCATTAACAATATTTTTAGGCGTTGTAGGAGCTCCACAAATAATTTTAGTTGTGGTTATAATTTTATTACTTTTTGGTGGTAAAAAAATTCCTGAATTAATGAAAGGTCTTGGTGGTGGAGTTAAAGAATTTAAAAACGCAATGAAAGAAGAAGACCAAAAATTAACTTCTAAAAAAGAAGACGAAACTAAAGAATAGTAGCTTTATTTTTAAATACTATTCTGTTTATAATAGAACACCTTATTGAGTTTAGGCCCAATAAGGTGTTCTTGTTTTATAAAACATTTTGTATATATTTGGTTTTTTAACAAATAAAACTTTAAAAAATCATGAACAACTTTAAAAAAATTATTATCATTAGTGTTTTAGTATTTGGTTTTTCAAATGCTTTTGGACGAGCGAAAATTCCTTTTGGAAAAAGAGAAGTCATTGAAATTGTAAGCGAATTACCCGACAATGAAATGTATGAAACTAGTGAAGGAAGCCTAGATTACCTAGATTTAGCAACACTTCATGAAGAATTTAATATTGCTTGGATTCTTCCTTTATGGATAACAAAAGAGCCTAAACTTGTTTTATATAGCTCTAAATCTGAAACATATTATGACCTTGACGAAGAAGAGTTAGCTTTAACTTTATCTGAAAATAAAATTAATAAAGAAGATGTATTAAAAGTACCATTCTATAATAAATATGGCGGAAAAATTATATTAGGGATAATTTTAGCTCTTATTATATGGAGTTATATGGGTAAAAAAGACGAAGACGATATTACACCAACTGAAGTATAATTATGGATTTAAATTCATTAATAATTCCTGGATTCGTCCTTTCAATTGGTTTTGTAATGATGTTTTATGTTTTAAATAAAAATAAGAAACACATTAATAATCAAGATTTAGAAAAAGAAAGAGCACATACTGATAAGTATCAAACTGAACTATTAAGTGGTGAATATTCTTATATTAATAAATGGATGAAGAATGCTCCAATAGATGCATTCACTTCCTCATCAATTACTTACACTGGTTTAGATAGAGCTAAAGATGTTGGTAAAGACTTATTAAAGTCGGCAATGACTTTAGGAACTGTAAAATTCCGAACAGTAGAAACACCTTCTTTTGTAGTATTAAGTGAAGGAAAAATGCATTATTTGAGTACTGATGTTGAAGGTGATTTAAAAGAACATTTAATCTTTAATTCTGAACGTCTAAACCAAGCAACTGTAACATTAGATGCTACAAAAGGTAATGAAAATGCAGCTTCAAAAGCAAAAGAAATTCTTGCTACTAAATACTTTTTTAACTTTGATATTGATGGGCAAAAAAGTACAATAGAAGTTCATGACAGGTTAGCCTTTAATAATGATGTTACTTCAATGTTTGGTAGTAGTTATTCTAAAAATTTAACTAGAAATCAAATTGTAGGAGAACAGTTTTATGCTAAAATAAGTGCGCTTTATCCAAACTTGAAAGCGAAGAGCTAGATTGATTTTATTATCATTTTAAAAGCCAAATTTCAATACTTTTTGAAATTTGGCTTTTCTTTAATTACAATATCATCGTCAACTGAATCCTTTTCCTAGCTTCATCCACTTCAACAACTTTAATTTGAACGTGTTGATGTAGTTTTACAAATTCATTTACATCGGAAACAAAGCCTTCTTTAAGTTGTGATATATGAACTAATCCGCTTTCTTTTATTCCTACGTCTACGAAACAACCAAAAGCAGTAATATTGTTGACAATTCCTGGTAAAATCATACCTTGTTTTAAATCTTTTATTGTTCTAACATTTGGGTCAAATTCGAATACTTTTGCTGATTTTCTAGGGTCTAATCCAGGTTTTTCAAGCTCTTTTAAAATATCTTGTAAACCTAAAATACCTATTTCTTCCGTAATATAATTTTCTGGCTTAATTTGACTTATTTTTTCTTTATTAGCGACTAATTCATTCGTTTTTATACCTAGATCTTTAGCCATTTTCTCAACTATTTTATAGGACTCAGGATGTACAGCTGAATTGTCTAACGGATTTTTTCCATCTCTAATTCTAATGAATGCTGCTGCTTGTTGAAAAGCTTTTTCTCCTAATCTTGGTACTTTCTTTAGTTGTTTTCTGTCTTCAAAAGGTCCGTTTTCTGAACGATAGGCAACAATGTTTTCTGCCATTTTTTCTCCTATTCCAGATACATAACTCAATAATGATTTACTTGCAGTATTGATATTAATTCCTACAGAGTTTACACAACGAATTACTGTATTGTCTAGTTCTTCTTTCAACTTAGTTTGATCTACATCATGTTGGTATTGACCTACTCCTATAGATTTGGCATCAATTTTAACCAATTCTGCTAAAGGATCTGAAAGTCGTCTTCCAATTGACACAGAACCACGAACTGTGACATCATAACTAGAGAATTCTTCTCTAGCAATTTTACTTGCAGAGTACACCGATGCTCCTGCTTCTGAAACCACAAATACTTGTACAGGTTTATCAAAAGCTATTTTTTTAATAAAGAATTCTGTTTCTCTAGATGCTGTTCCATTTCCTATTGATATGGCTTCAATTCCATATGCATTTACCATAGAACGAATTTTTTTCATCGCCATTGCACTCTCGTTTTGAGGAGCATGTGGATAAATAGTTTCGTTATTTAACAAATCGCCTTTTTCATCCAAACAAACTACTTTACAACCTGTTCTATAACCCGGATCTATCGCTAAAATTCGTTTTTCTCCTAATGGTGGTGCTAATAATAACTGACGTAGATTCTCTGAAAATACATCAATCGCTTTTACATCCGCTTTGTTTTTTGCTTCTTGTAGGGTTTCATTTGAAATTGCAGGTTCTAACAATCTTTTATAACTGTCTTTTATTGCTAGTTCAATTTGTTGTGTTGTTTCATTATTTGACTTGATAATAGTATCTTCAATAAAAGAAATGGCTTCTTCTTTGTCTACTTCTATCTTAAATTTAATAAATCCTTCTGCTTCTGCTCTTAATATCGCTAATAATCGATGTGAAGGTGCTTTAGCTAATGGCTCAGACCATTCAAAATATTGTGAAAATTTCTGAGCTCCTTCTTCGTCTTTTTTGGTTTTTACTACTTTTGTAGTAATTTCAGCCTGACGTTGAAACATTCGTCTTAATGCTTTTCTAACGTATATATTTTCATTTATCCATTCGGCAATAATGTCTCTTGCTCCTTGCAAAGCATCATCTTCATTAATTACCTTATCATTCAAATATTTTGAAGCTAAAAACTCAATATCATCATTTCGCTGCGACATGATAATCTTAGCTAATGGTTCCAATCCATTTTCGCGAGCAACATCGGCTTTTGTTTTCTTTTTCTTTTTATAAGGTAAATAGAAATCTTCTATTTCTTGCAAATCGAAACTTGTTTCTATTTTTTGTTTTAATTCTGGAGTTAGAGCATTTTGTTCTTCTATAGCTTTTAAAATGCTCTCTTTTCGCTTACAAATCTCATCATATTGTTTTTTTGATTTCGCAATGTTTTCAATTTGAACCTCATCTAGATTACCTGTTGCATCTTTTCTATAGCGTGCTATAAAAGGAATTGTACAGTCTTCTGATAGTAGTTTAAGCGTTGCTTCAATATTTTTATCTGAAGTATTTACTTCTTTTTTTATGAATTGTATGTTTGTCATTACTTAATGAATATGATGCTATTTATTTGGCTGTAAAAATAATTTTATTTGTCTAAAAAAGATAAAATCTATGTATTGAAATTTGAAATTAATCACATTCCCATTTAAAATTAGATATTTTTAAATCCATTGTTGTTCGAAACTCATAATGCCACCATTCTGTATAAATTGATCTAAAATTATGTTTTGAAAGTGTTTCCTTTAGTAATTTTCTGTTTTGAAGTACTTCTTCCGAATGATTTAAATAACTATGATGTGCTTCTTTTCCAAAAAAATCGAATTTTGTTCCCATATCTAATTCATTTCCATGTTCATCTACCAAAGTTATGTCTACAGCTGTTCCTCTATTGTGTTTAGAACCTCTTTTGGGGTTTGCAACATAGTTGGTGTGTGGTAATATTTCCCACATTTTTTTTTGAATATCTAATGGTCGATAACAATCGAAAAGTTTAATTCGATATCCTTTTTCGATAAACTCTTTATTGGCTTCAATTAATGCTAACACAGTGTTTTTTAATAAATAACAATCGGAACAATCATATACTTTCTGATTTAGAAAATTATCGGTTGTTGCATATTTCATGTCTAGAATAAAATCGGAACTATAGTTTTTAATATTAACAAAAGAAGTATCGCTTACTATTATTTCAGGTACTATAACCTCTTCTTTTTCAATTATAATAGGCTTACTAATTGTATCTTTTTCTTTTTTTATTGTTCTAGTATTCTCTTTAGTATCTACTTCTTTTTTACAAGATAAGAATAGAAATATAGGTACTATTAGTAATAGTTTTTTCATTTTTTTACTGTTCAATTTTTCTTATTCGAAATCTTCATATTTAAAGTTTCGTTTCATAAAATTTAAAGCTACTTCTACAATTTCTCCCATGGAATTTGCTTTTTTAAAGTCTAAATCTAAGGTAAACTCATAGATTTCCTCTTGCAGTTGAACAATATGTTCTATAGGAGCTAATTTTGATGATTTCATAGCTTCTAAAAGATCAAGTAATCGTGTTTCGGAGTCTAGTAGTCGCTTTACTAAAATGGAACGTTCTTCGTTTTGATATTGTTCAATTGCATCTTTATTTAATTTATCGCGTACTAATCTATTAAAAGGGTAATTTTCTTTAAATAAATGTGGTTTGTACAATCTAAAACTTCCTTCGTAGCATTGCTGGTCAAAATCTATAGCTCTTATTTTAAAAACTATTTGGTCAAAATCATAAATTGGTACAATTACAAAGTTATAGGAACGCATATCTCCTAATAATCCAATCATACAACGTTCATTAAACTTTACAAATTCTTTGGCTATTTGTGCTTTTTCATGTTCATTACATTTTTTTAAATTTTTTTCTAAAAAAACATCTCCTGGGATTCCTAAAATATGCTCTTCGATTAAAGTATCTCCAAAAACTAAAAAATTAATCCTATTTGGTGATAAAATATGCTCCAGTTCTAAACCAAAAACACGCGAAGCGTCGGCTTTTTTTATGTAAAAATGAGTGTAATTATCATTTAAAATATTTCTGATTTTAATACGAAATGGTTGCGAATTTCCAAAGGTGCAAAAGTCGATATAATCAACATTTAAAAATTGAATATTTTTTATATCACCATCAGAATGTAAAAGTGTATATATCTTTTTAAGACTATTGTCTATCTCTTCTTTTTCAAATCCGTTATAATAAACCCTTACCCAAAGTGTGTCTTTATCTTCTTTGTCAAATACAGAAATTGAACCTTGAAATCGTAACAAGTCATCATAAAAAATATTTATACGTGTTAATCGCTTGTATTTTTCTAAATAACGTCTTAACTCACCATTTATAGGATAATTTAATTTTTTTAACTGTGGCTTATTTTCGCTCATGGAAATTTTTAATGTTATGCTGTAAATTTAACGAATAAAGCTGTTCCAAAAAATGAAACAGCTTTATAAATATGAAAAATAGTCTTTTATTGAAGCTGAATTACACAATCATCTTGTTCTATCATTGATTTTTCTTTCAGTACTACTCTTGCTACTGTTCCATATTTTGGAGCGCAAATTGTAGTTTCCATTTTCATGGCTTCAATTATAAATAAAGGTGTGTCTTTCTCTATTTTTTCACCTTCTGTAACCAAAATTTTAAGCAAACTTCCTTGTAATGGTGCGCCAATATCATTTGGTCCGTTTACTTTAGCGTTTGTGACCTTTATTGACTGTATCGCTTTATCTTTTACTAAAACATTTCTAGTTTGTCCGTTTATTTGAAAAAATACTTCTCTAAATCCTTCTTCATTCGGTTCACCAACATATCTTAATTTTATGATGATGTTTTTACCTAAATCTAGGTTCACAATAATCTCTTCGTTTAGTACTAAAGGATAATAAAAACTTGGTGTTGGTAATTTTTCTACTCTACCAAAATACTTTCTAAAATTATAGAAATCTTCAAATACCTTTGGAAACATTATGTAAGACAATAAATCTTCTGTCGTTAATTTATCATCAAATTTTTGATGTAATTCTTTTAGTTGAACTTCAAAATCTATAGGTTTTAAGTGTGCGTTTGGTTTCTCAGTATACGGTTGTTCCTTTTTTAATACTAGTTTTTGTAATTCTTTTGGGAAACCTCCATACGGCTGACCTAAATCGCCTCGGAAAAGTTGTTTTACCGATTCAGGAAAAGCCAATGTGTCTCCTTTTTCTATAACTTCTTGCGCTGTTAAATTATTAGAAGTCATGAACAAAGCCATATCACCTACTACTTTTGAAGACGGCGTTACTTTTACAATATCACCAAATAAATGATTGACAATTTTATAGTTTTCTTTAATTGTTTCAAACTTATCTTCAAGACCTAAACCACGTGCTTGTGGTAATAAATTAGAATATTGTCCGCCTGGAATTTCATGGTCATAGACCTCAGCAGTTCCTGCTTTTAATTCACTTTCAAACGGATAATAATATTCTCTAACGACTTCAAAATAGTTTGAATATTCGTTTAATTTTTTAAGATTGATAGGATTTTCTCTTTCCGAACCTTTTAAAGTTGCTACTAACGAATTAAAATTAGGCTGCGATGTTAATCCGCTCATAGATGCCAATGCAACATCTACAACATCTACACCTGCTTCAATTGCTTTTAAATAAGTTGTAGACTGAATCGAAGAAGTATCATGTGTATGCAAGTGAATTGGTATAGAAATATGTTTCTTCAACTCGGTTATTAACACTTGAGCAGCATACGGCTTTAATAAACCAGCCATATCTTTAATTGCCAACATGTGTGCTCCAGCAGCTTCTAATTCTTTCGCTAAATTAACATAGTACTCTAAATTAAATTTTTGTCTGTCTGGATTTAAAATATCACCTGTATAACAAATACAAGCTTCGGCAATGGCATTGGTTTTTTCGTTCACAACCTTTATACTGTGCTTCATTCCTTCAATCCAGTTTAGAGAATCGAAAATTCTAAACACATCGATACCATTTTCGGCACTTTTTATAATAAACTGCTCTAAAACATTGTCTGGGTAAGCCGAATAACCAACTGCATTACTTCCTCTAAATAACATTTGAAGTAAAACATTTGGCGCTGCTTTTCTAATTATTCGCAAACGCTCCCATGGATCTTCGTGTAAAAAACGCATCGTAACATCAAAAGTAGCGCCACCCCAAACTTCTAATGAAAAAAGTTGTGGGAAATTTTTAGCCATTCCTTCGGTTACTTTTAAAATATCGTGGTTACGCAATCTTGTTGCAAAAAGCGATTGATGTGCATCCCGTAAAGTAGTATCGGTATAGAAAATTTTAGTCTCATTTTTAATGTATTGGATAAATTGATCTCTACCCATTTCATTTAATAAGTCTTTTGTTCCTTTTGGATATTCGGTTTCTAAAACTTCAGGAACTAATGGTTTTCTAAATACTTTATCAGTATCTACTTTTTTAATATCTGGATGACCGTTTACTTTAACCTCCGCTAAATATTTAATTAATTTGGTTGCTCTATCTTTCGAATATTCGTAACGTGGAACTAATAAATGTGGGTTTTCTGGAATGAAATTAACAGTAGCTTCTCCACTTCTAAATGTCTCGTTAGACATTACATTGGTTAAAAATGGAATATTGGTTTTAACACCTCTAATTCTAAATTCTTCTAATGTTCTTCTTAATCTATCGGATGCTCCTTTTAATGTTCTTCCACTTGACGAAACTTTAACCAACATAGAATCGAAAAAAGGAGAAATAGTAACTCCCGAATAGCAACTTCCTTCGTCTAAACGAATGCCGTAACCAGCAGCATTTCTATACGCAATTATGGTTCCGTAATCGGGTTTAAAGTCGTTTTCTGAATCTTCTGTTGTAATTCTACATTGAATGGCCCAACCTTTACAAGGAATATCTTCTTGACCGTGAATAAATATTTGATTATGAGATAACGGATGACCCGCAGCAATAATTATTTGCGAACGAACGATATCTATTCCTGTAATTTCTTCAGTGATTGTATGTTCAACTTGAATTCTTGGGTTTACTTCTATAAAGTAAATATTTTCTTCTTTATCTACTAAAAACTCAACGGTTCCAGCATTATTATAATGTACATATTTTGCAATTTTAATAGCATAATCGTATAATTTTTGCTTGGTTTCGGGCTTTAAAATAGAAGGAGCAATTTCTATTACTTTTTGAAAACGTCTTTGAACCGAACAATCTCTTTCATATAAATGCACTACGTTTCCGTAGTTA
Organism: Flavobacterium jumunjinense; assembly: GCF_021650975.2. Taxonomy (NCBI): domain Bacteria; kingdom Pseudomonadati; phylum Bacteroidota; class Flavobacteriia; order Flavobacteriales; family Flavobacteriaceae; genus Flavobacterium; species Flavobacterium jumunjinense. The sequence continues at coordinate 1,371,540 of NZ_CP091285.1, read as the reverse complement.
TCTCCTAATATTTGTACTTCAATATGTTTTGGATTGTCGATGAATTTTTCAATAAAAACGGTATCGTCTCCAAATGATTTTAAAGCTTCACTTTTTGCATTTACAAAAGCTGTTTTTATTTCTTCTGCACTTCTAACAACACGCATTCCTCTTCCACCACCACCAGCTGCAGCTTTTAACATTACTGGAAAACCAATTACTTTAGCTTCTGACAAAGCATCTTCAACGGTTTCTAAATTTATCTTTGAATCTTGAATAAGCGGAACTCCAACAGCTCTAGCTACTTTTTTTGCTTCTACTTTGTCTCCCAATTGTAGCATTGCTTCTATTTTTGGACCCACAAAAATGATTCCTTCTTCAGAACATCTTTTAGCAAAAGTTACGTTTTCAGATAAAAAGCCATAACCAGGATGAATAGCATCGACTTGATTTTCTTTAGCAACTTTAATAATTACTTCTATATCTAAATAAGGTTTGATAGATTCAGTATCGTCACCAATTTGAAAACTTTGGTCGGCTTTGTAACGATGTAAGGAATAACGGTCTTCAAAAGTATAAACCGCGACCGTTTGAATTCTTAATTCAGTTGCTGCTCGAAATACACGAATAGCAATTTCACCACGATTAGCCACTAAAAGCTTCGTAATTGTTGTAATTTTCATAATGTATGTTGTGTTGTTGTAGTTCTTAGAACGTAAATGTATAAAAATTTATTATGCATGCATAATAAATTTTTATACATTTACGTTTAATTCACTTCTTTTTACATTTTAGAGAAAATTATAACGTTTTAAAAATCAATCTTGAACAATATAATCTTTAGGATCTTCTCTTTTAAATTCAGGTTGAATATTTGTATGATTAATTTCGAATTTTACAAGTAGTAAATCTTCTATTTCTTGAAGTAAATTATTGAATTCACTCATTTTTATATCTTCTGAACAATCTAAATGTGCTTCTAAATGTAATTCTTCTTCATTTAAATGCCAAACATGAATATGATGTAATTTATTTACACCTTTAATTTTATGTACTTCCTTTATTATTTCTTTAATATTTATAGCATCTGGTGTAAAAAGCATTAAAATTTTTGTAGCTTTTTTGAGTAAATCAAAACCAACAACTATTAGGTAAATTGCTATTAATAATGTCATTACACTATCAATCCAATAAATTTCATAGAAAAGCATTAATAAACCACCAACTAACACAGCTACAGAAGCCATCATATCTGTTAATAAATGTAAATAGGCCGATTTCATGTTTAAATTCTTATCGGCATCATTTTTAAGTAGTAATACAGAAAAACCATTAACTACAATCCCTAATAATGCTAACCAAATAACTAATTTTGATTCTATTGCTTGTGGATTAAAAAAACGTTCTATTGCTCCATAAATTAAAATAAACGCTACAATTATTAATGTTGCTGCGTTAACAAAAGCGGCTAAAATTTCAGCTCTTTTTAATCCAAATGTTTGATTTAATGATGCTTTTCGTCTAGATAGTTTATGGGCTACAAAACTAAAAACTAAAGATAAAACGTCAGAAAAATTATGAAGTGCATCTGAAATTAATGCCAAACTACCTGAAACTATTCCTCCTATAAGCTGGGCTAAAGTAATAACCACGTTCAATATTATAGAAAAAAGTAAATTTTTTCCTTGTACTTCATGACTATGATTGTGGTTATGAGACATTAATGTAAAAATATGGTATTAATAGAATATGTAAAATGAAATAAAGTAATGGTATATAAAAAAAAACGTCTTTTTTTTCTTTTTTTATAAAACTAATTATTAAAAAAAATAAAGAAGCAACTTCAAAAATTATTGCTAAAAAACTTAAAGAAGTTAACAACCAATCCGCATCATTATTAAATAGATTAGTAAAATTAGCTGTTTTATAAATTAAAACAATTTCTGAAATAAAACTATAAATAAAAAATCTAAATGACCAATTTTTATATACCATCAACTTATTATTTACAAGCAATTTTATTTACTCTATTTGCGTGTCTTCCACCTTCAAATGCTGTTGTTAAAAAAACATCTACCATTTGAATCGCTTGTTCAATAGAAGTATAACGAGCAGGAATGCTTAAAATATTGGCATCATTATGTAAACGTGCTAATTCTGCAATTTCTTTTGTCCAACAAAGTGCTGCTCTAATATCTTGGTGTTTATTAACTGTCATTGCAATTCCATTTCCAGAACCACAAATTACAATACCAAAATTTGCTTTTTTACTTTCTACATCATACGCTACAGCATGTCCAAAATCTGGATAATCTACACTATCAAATGTATCTGTTCCGTGGTTAAAAATAGTATGCCCTTGTTTTTCTAAAAATGCTATAATAGCTTTTTTGTAATCTGGACCTGCATGGTCGTTACCTATCGAAATAATCATAATATATTGTTGTGTTGTTATTTTTACAAAAATACAAATAGGATTTCATTTTTAAATAATAAACTACAGTTATGTTTATCTCTTATTATTTTTTAAAAAGCATTACTATCTAATATTAATAACTTCAAAATAGTATCAATTTATTGGTTATATAGTTATTAGAGTCAATTGTTAATAACTGTTAATTAATTGTTTTACATATAGTTATAATGATATTCTTTAATTTTTTGGTTTATTTTAAAATAAATAAGAATTTATAATGAGTTCAAAAAAAGCTTAGTTTTTAATCCGTTTTACAACTTTGTTAATAACGTTTTACAATAGACTGATAATCAAGTAACATTAAATTAACATAAATTGTTAATAAGTAAAAATAGAAAAAGATAGATTTTTTGAGAACCTAAGCTTTTTTTTATAAGCAAAAATTAGATTGAATAAATGACTAATAGTTTTTAGAATTTATTCTAAAGTTATGAGTACTTATTAATAGGTTATCAACATAAAACTAGTAGTCGAGTTATTTACAAAATCATAGTAAAACCATAAATTAACAATTGTTAATAAGTAAAAACTAAAATCATTCTTCAAGTTAAAAATCAGTATTTTACATTAAAATAACATTGTTGATAGAATTGTATAACTATCTAAAACTTTAAAAAAAGACTAAAATCAATAATTTTATACCCCTTATTAACAAGCTATAATACCCATCAATTTTTTTAAAATTAATTAAATCTTTTTTATTTGTATTTAATATATGTTGAAAACTTTCAACTTTTAGAAATTAAACAATTTTTAAATGATTGTCATTTTTGAAACTATCTAAGATTTGTTTTACTCTTTCTAAATCGTTAGAATGTACCTTTAATTTAATTCCTCCGTAGGCTATAGAAGCAAAAGGATCGATTGAAACCAAAGTTTCATTTTCAAAAATAAATTTAATTCCTTCTTGTTCAAGAAGATTCTTAATTATGAAGGTTTCATGTTGATAATTAAAAATTGCTACAGTGATATATTCTTTCATTGGAAAATTATTTATATAAAGATAGTTATTGTTAGAATTATATTAAAACTTATAATTTTAAGTTATAACTTATAACTATTTCGTAACTTTCACCATTAATTGAAAAAGATACAATGAATAAGAAACCAAAAAAATTTGGTAAAAAGAGTAAAGATTTTACCGCACAAATATTTAAAATATTATCTAAAGATCCTGCTAAAAGCTATAACTATAAACAAATTGCTGGATTATTAGAATTGAAAGATACTAAAAGTAGAAATGAAATAATTAGAGATCTTAAATTACTTAAGGCTCAAGATAAAATTCATGAAACTGAAATAGGAAAATATCAAGTAATATCTAAATCAGAATATTATGAAGGATATTTAGATATGAATTCTAGAAAATCTGGTTATTTTGTTTGTGATGAATTAGAAGATGATGTCTATGTACCAAAACAAAATTTAAATCATGCTCTAGATAAAGATAAAGTTAGAGTATATGTTTATAACAGAAGAAGTTCTAGAAAGCCAGAAGCAGAAGTTTTAGAAATATTAGAAAGAGCAAAAACTGAGTTTGTTGGTGTAATAGATATTCAAAAGAATTTTGCTTTTGTTACCACTACAAATGCTAAAATGTATACTGATATTTTTATTCCAAAAAATAAATTAGGTGATGCTCAAAATGGTGATGTTGTTTTAGTTACAATGGAAGATTGGCCTAAAAAAGCAGATTCACCTTTTGGAAAAGTAATAAAAGTACTTGGGAAACCAGGAGAACATAATACCGAAATTCATGCAATTTTGGCAGAATATGGTTTGCCTTACGATTTCCCTGTAGAAGTTGAAACCTATGCTAATAAAATAGATACTTCTATAACAGCAGAAGAGATTGCAAAACGTAGAGACATGAGAGATGTACTTACATTTACAATTGATCCAAAAGATGCAAAAGATTTTGATGATGCACTTTCTTTTCAAGTTTTAGAAAATGGAAATTATGAAATTGGTATTCATATTGCCGATGTTTCTCATTATTTACAAGAAGGAACAATCTTAGATGATGAAGCTTATAGCAGAGCAACATCTGTTTATTTAGTCGATAGAGTGGTTCCTATGCTTCCAGAGGTACTTTCTAACTTCGCCTGTTCACTACGTCCACATGAGGAAAAATATACCTTCTCAGCCGTTTTTCAGTTAAATAATAAAGCAGAAGTTTTAGATTCATGGTTTGGAAGAACAGTAACCTATTCAGATCAACGTTTTGCCTATGAAGAAGCACAAAGTATTATAGAATCTAAATCAGATACTATTCCAGCTGAAGTTTCTTTAACTGGTGCAGCCTATAAAGCACCACAAGCTATAGTTGAAGCTACTTTAAAGTTAGACGAATTAGCTAAAATTCTTAGAAGAAAAAGAATGGCTTCTGGAGCAATTTCTTTCGATAAGGTTGAAGTAAAATTCAATTTAAATGAAGCAGCAGAACCAATAGGAGTTTACTTTAAACAAAGTAAAGATGCTAATCATTTAATTGAAGAATTCATGCTTTTAGCTAATAGAAAAGTTGCAGAATTTATAGGGAAACAGAAAAAAACATTTGTGTATCGAATTCACGATGAACCAAATGAAGATAAATTATTTAATCTTCAAGCTTTGATTTCTAAGTTTGGATATAAATTAGATTTACGTAACAAAAAAGATATTTCTAAGTCTTTAAACCAATTAATGCAAGATGTTAATGGTAAAAAAGAACAAAATCTTGTTGATACATTAGCGATTAGAACGATGAGTAAAGCTGTATATTCTACAGAGAATATTGGTCATTATGGTTTAGCTTTCGATTATTATAGTCATTTTACTTCTCCAATTCGTCGATATCCTGATGTTATGGCACACCGTTTGTTACAACATTACATAGATGGAGGAAAAAGTGCTAATGAAGAAGATTTTGAAGTTAAATGTAGACATTCATCAGATATGGAACATTTAGCTGCACAAGCTGAAAGAGATTCAATCAAATACATGCAGGTTAAATACATGCAAGACCATAAAGATGAGGAGTTTTTAGGAGTAATTTCTGGAGTAACCGAATGGGGAATCTATGTTGAAATTATTGAAAACAAATGCGAAGGAATGTGTCGTATTAGAGAGATTAAAGACGATTATTACACTTTCGACGATAAACAATATGCCTTAGTAGGAGAAGTTACAAAGAATATTCTTCAATTAGGAGATGAAGTCTATGTTAAAGTTAAAAATGCAGATTTAGTTAAAAAACAACTAGACTTCAATTATTTAAGAAAAAATGAATAAATAATAATCTTGATATCGTTTTATATGATTCCTGATTATTAAAACGATATTAGTTAAGATTATTAATAAATAAAATTTTTACATATATGAAGAAAATAGTTTATAGTTTACTTTTAATCAGTTCAGTAGCTTTTTCACAAATAGAAAAAACGGTAGGAGACTTTTATAAAGTAACTGCTTTTGATAAAATAGATGTATATCTAATACAATCTGATGAGAATAAAGTTATTTTAAAAGGTGATAAATCTGAAGATGTTGAATTAGTGAATAAGAATGGAGAACTAAAAATTAAAATGAATTTTAGTAATCTAATGAAAGGCGATAATATTTCTGCAACAGTTTATTATAAAAAAATAGAAGCTGTTGAAGCAAATGAAGGCTCTAGAGTAGCATCGAATGAGATTTTTAAAGCCATAAATTTTAGTATTATAGCGAAAGAATCATCGAATATAAAATTAAGATTAGATGTTGATAGATTAACAACAAAATTGACTCAAGGAAGTATTTTAGAATTAGATGGAAAAGTAGAATATGCAGATATTTTAGTTAATTCTGGAGGAAAATATGAAGCACAAAGATTAGTTACCAAACAAACAGTTATAACTGCTAACACAGGAGGAAAAGCAGATGTAAATGCCACTGATTTTGTTAATGCTAAAGTTAGAGCTGGTGGTAGTGTTTTAATTTATGGAAAACCAAAGCAGATAGATCAAAAGATTGTTGCTGGTGGTTCTATTGAACAAGCGAAGTAGTTTTTTTTTGTTAACTTCGTATTACTAATATTAATTTATTGCTTATTCTATGTGGCAAGATTTATTAACTGCAATCCCTTGGGGATTGCTTTTAGCTTTTTCTATAGGTCCTGGTTTTTTTGTTTTATTGGAAACAAGTATTGTTAAAGGTTTTCGAGCAGCTTTTACCTTAGACTTAGGAATTGTGTTTGCTGATATTATCTTTATACTTATTGCTTATTTTAGCACAAATCAGCTTCTTGAACAAGTAAAAGATAATCCATTTTTATTTATAATTGGTGGGTCTATTATGCTTGTTTATGGTATAGTTTCTTTCATATTATTAAAAAGAAATTTTAAAAAACAACAACAAGATATTATAGATGAAGATAATATTCAAAAGAATAATTATTTTGCACTTTTCTTTAAAGGCTTTCTTTTAAACTTTATAAATATTGGTGTTTTAGGTTTTTGGTTAATGGTAATTATTAATTATGGACCTCAAATGGAAATGAATACACAAAGAATTTTTATTTTCTTTACTGCAATTCTGGTTTTTTATTTAATTTTTGATATTGCTAAAATACTATTAGCTAAACAATTAAAACATAAGTTGACACCTTTGAATATTTATAAAATTAAAAGAGTTATTAGTATAATTATTTTAATTTTTGGTTTCTTTTTTGTGTTACAAGGTTTCTTTCCAAAGGAAAAAGATAAACTTCAAGAAGTTATAGAAAATTTTAAAAGTTAAAAAAGGATGTATAAATTTTTATACATCCTTTTTTTTTTGATGTTAATGAAGCTATTTTTAACTTTTATCGTCCTCTTTTCTAAAATTTAAACATAAAAAAAGAGCTACTATTTCTAGTAACTCTTTTGAGGCATCGTCCGGATTCGAACCGGAGTAGACGGTTTTGCAGACCGGTGCCTAGCCGCTCGGCCACGACGCCTTATGATTGGATTGCAAATATATAAATATATTTTAAAAAATCTAGTGTGTTGCACATTTTTTGTAGTACAATTTTTTAATTTCTATATTCTTCCATTTCAATTGTAACCGAAGCAACATCACCACCAATAGGTGGATTCAGCTTAGAAACCGCTAATTTAATTCGAGATACTTGAGCTAATTCATTGAAAATGCGTACAATAATCCTATGTGCTACATGTTCTAAAAGCTTTGCTCTAATTGACATTTCTTCTACAACTATTTTATTTAATTCTACATAATCAATAGTGTCATTTAATTCATCTGTTAGTGCAGATTTCCTTAAATCTGTCTTTATTTCTAAATCTACAGTATAATCGCTACCAATTTTTCCTTCTTCAACTAAACAGCCATGATATGAAAATGTGCGTATTTTATTCAATTTGATTATTCCCATGTTTACAGTTTACAGTTTAGAGCATACAAGTCTTATTTAAACTTATAAACATTCTAAACTAATTCTTATCTTTGTCAAAATTAATAATTCTTATGTCAACTGAAGAAAAATCATTAAATTTTATTGAACAAATCATTGAGGAAGATTTAAAAAATGGCTTGTCAAAAGATAAATTACGTTTCCGTTTTCCACCAGAGCCTAATGGATATCTGCATTTAGGTCATGCTAGTGCAATTTGTTTAAATTTTGGTTTAGGTAATGATTATAACGCACCAGTAAACCTTCGTTTTGATGATACAAATCCTTCTAAAGAAGAGCAAGAATATGTAGATGCTATAAAGAAAGATGTTGAATGGTTAGGTTTTAAATGGGATAAAGAGTGTTATGCATCCGATTATTTCCAACAATTATACGATTGGGCTGTTATTCTTATCCAGAAAGGTAAAGCTTATGTAGATAGTCAATCTTCTGAAGAAATGGCGATACAAAAAGGAACTCCTACTCAGAATGGTATAGACTCTCCATATAGAAATCGTTCAATAGAAGAGAATTTAGAGCTATTTGAGCGCATGAAAAATGGTGAATTCGAAAAAGGAACTCATGTTCTACGTGCTAAAATATCTATGAATGCTAATAATATGCTAATGCGAGATCCTATTATCTATAGAATCATGCATGCTCATCATCATAGAACTGCTAATGATTGGTGTATTTACCCTATGTATGACTGGGCTCATGGTGAAAGTGATTATTTAGAACAAGTTTCTCATTCTTTCTGTACACTTGAGTTTTTACCTCATAGAGAGTTATATGATTGGTTTTTAAATCAAATTTATGACGATTCAAAAGTACGTCCTAAACAACGTGAATTTGCTCGTAGAAATCTATCTCATACTGTTGTTTCTAAAAGAAAATTATTGCAATTAGTTGAAGAAAAGCATGTTACAGGATGGGATGATCCTAGAATGAGTACTATTTCTGGTATGCGAAGAAGAGGTATTACTGCTACTTCAATTCGTAATTTTGCAAACACAATTGGTATTGCAAAACGTGAAAATTTAATTGATGTTTCTTTATTAGATTTTTGTATAAGAGAAGATTTAAACAAAGTTGCTCCTCGTGTTATGGCTGTTTTGAATCCAATTAAATTAGTTATTACTAATTATCCAGAAGGTCAAGAGGAATGGTTAGAAGCAGAAAATAATCCTGAAGATGAAGTAATGACATATCGTCAATTACCTTTTTCTAAGGAATTATATATTGAGAGAGAAGATTTTCAAGAAGAAGCACATAAGAAATTTTTCAGGCTAACATTAGGTACAGAAGTACGTTTAAAAAATGCTTATATTATTAAAGGAGAGTCTGTTATAAAAGATTCAGAAGGTAATATTACAGAAGTGCATTGTACGTATGATGTAGATTCTAAGTCTGGAAGTGGTTCTGAGGCTAGTAAAAGAAAAGTTAAAGGAACTATTCATTGGGTTTCTACGAAACATGCTGTAGCTGCTGAAGTTAGAGTATATGACAGATTATTTACACATGAAAACCCAGATGGTAATAAAGAAGTAGATTTTAAAGAATATATTAACCCAAATTCTTTAGAAATTATTACAGGTTATGTTGAACCTAGTTTAACAACTGCAAAAGAATTAGATCATTTTCAATTTCAACGTTTAGGATATTTTTGTGTTGATAAAGATTCAACTTCAGAAAAATTAGTTTTTAACAAAACTGTTGGCTTGAGAGATACTTGGGCAAAAATTGAGTCAAAATAAAAAATAATAGATATTTATTATAAAAGCACTGAATTTTCAGTGCTTTTTTTATTATTAATATTAACTATTTTTAAATTATTTTTAATCATTTTTATTTATTAAAAACAAACTTCATATATTTAATTTAATCCATTTTTTAAATATGATAATATACTTTTATTATTATATTTTTTAAATACCTTAAATCGCTTTAAAATAGATTTTTTGTTTTTTATTCAACTTTTTATTATATAATAGAATTTATCTATAAATTTAATTTATTATTATTTAATTATTTATTATATATATTATCTATTTTATTTTAATCTATATAGTTTTTTATTATTAATTTTCACTTCTATATAGTACTTGTAATGAAACTTTAATTTTTAATAATATGATACTTTATTTTATAAATTATAGTAGCTTAAATCTCTTTAAAATAGTTTTTCTCCTTGTTTTTTGTTTTAATTAATTTTGTTGATATTATAAATATATTTAATAAAAAATATTTATAATAAAACGATTAAATAAATGCTTTTTAATTAATTAAAATATATGAGTAATATGAATTCACTACTATCGTATTAATGTTTCTTTAAATAGCTTTATTTTAATTTTACTTCTTTTTTTACATAAAAAAAACCACCAATTTAGAATTGATGGTTAAAATTAACTTTTTTAAAATATATTTCTATTCGTCGTTTTTATTTTCTTCTATTCCACCGAAAATATCTTTCTTTCCAGTTTCAACTCTTTTATTACTATTTGCTTTTTTCATTGCTTCACCAACTTGGTTACTTGCTGTAAAACTTGCAACCATATTATTTAACATTTCACTTCCTGCTTGTGGTGAATTTGGTAATAAAATTAAATTACTATTTGCATCTGCACCAATAGCTTGTAATGTATCATAATGTTGAGTTACTACAATTAAAGCTGATGCTTCTTGTGAATTTATCCCAACTCTATTCAATACATCTACAGATTCTACTAATCCTCTTGCAATTTCTCTACGTTGGTCTGCAATACCTTGACCTTGTAATCTTTTGCTTTCAGCTTCAGCTTTTGCTTTTGCAACAATTCTAATTCTTCCAGCTTCAGCTTCATATTCCGCTGCAGTCTTTTCTCTATCAGCTGCATTAATTCTATTCATTGCATTTTTTACTTGAATATCTGGATCGATATCTGTAATTAATGTATTGATAATGTCATATCCATAAGCTGACATTGCTTCATTCAATTCTCTTTTTACTGCAATTGCAATATCATCTTTTCTTTCGAAAACATCATCCAATTTTAATTTTGGAACTTCTGCACGAACAACATCAAATACATATGATGTAATTTGATCATGTGGATATTCTAGTTTATAAAAAGCTTCATATACTTTTTCTTGTAATACTTTAAATTGCACAGAAACTTTTAGTTTCACGAATACGTTATCTTTTGTTTTAGTTTCAATGATAACATCTAATTGTTGAATTTTTAAATTTACTTTTCCAGCTATTCTATCTACAACAGGAACTTTAAGTTGTAGACCCGATGTGCGTGTACTTGCATATTTTCCAAATCGCTCAATAACAGCAGCAGTTTGTTGTTTTACAGTAAAAAAAGAACTTAAGAAAATAAATAATCCTAGTACAAGGAGTACTATTACAAATGGACTCATAATGTTGATTTAATTGGTTTATAGTTATTATACGCTTTTTATCGTAAAAAGTTACAAAATAAAATTATTAAACCTATTTTTGGATTTATTAAATATAATAAGTGATACTATTTATGGTCACTAAAAAATTAATTTTACATATATGAAAAGAGTTATTTGTTTGTTTTCATTATTCTTAGCTTTTTCTGCTAATGCTCAATATGGGAACAGAGACAGTAATAGAATAGGAATTTCTGGTGGATTAACACAAATGAGTGTTTTTTCTGATCAGTTTAATGCTAAACCAGAATCTGGTTGGACAGGTGGTTTTTCTTTAAGAGGTAATTATTATAATGATTGGCAAATGGCTTTTGGAATGAATTTTACTGAAAGTAATTTTAGTTTAGCACCTTTATTTGGCACAAAAGATATTAATTATAAATTATCTGCGGTTCAAATATTTTTGACTGGAAGTTATATGATTATTGAAAATCATTTAACTTTTGAAATTGGTCCAGTTCTTCAAATTAATGGTAAACTTGCCATTGATAAAGAGGACGAATCGACTATATTAAAAGATAGTCCTTCAATCATAAATCCATTACTTGCTAAAGATATTGTTGATGTTACTAAGATTAATGGTAACCTTTATGCAGGAGTTACTGCTGGTATTAAAAATTTAAGATTACATGTTTCTTATCAATATGGAGTAAATAATTTTATGAACAATCTAAATAAAAGTGATGATTTAAAACTTTTAAATGGTGATAAGAAGTTTAAGGCCAATTATGGTATTCTAAGTGGAATGATTACTGTTTATCTTTAAAAAAAAGAAACCCAGCAATTTTGCTGGGTTTCTTTTTTTTATAATGTTGCTATTGCTTTCTCTATTCTTCTTACTGTTTCTTCTTTCCCTATCATTTCAATAATATCAAACAAATGTGGGCCTTTTAAAGCGCCTACAAGGCTTAAACGAAGTGGTTGCATCACTTTACCCATTCCTATTTCATTTTGAGTCATCCATTCTTTTAAAAGCGTTTCTATGTTTAATGATGTAAAATTTGAAATAGTATTTAGTTCAGTTATTACTTTTTGCATTAATTCTGGAGTATCGTCTTTCCAATTTTTATTTGCTTTAGCATCATATTCATTAGGTGCTACAAAAAAGTAATCGGATAAACCCCAAAGTTCTGTTACAAAATTGGCACGTTCTTTAACTAAACTAACAACTCTTGTAATATCTAATGTGGTTGTTACGTTCTTTTTATCTAACTCAATTTTGAATAAATTAGCTAAAGTTTCATCTTCTTTCTTTTGAAGATATTTATGATTAAACCATTTGTTTTTCTCTGGATCAAATTTTGCTCCTGCTTTATGAATTCTTCCTAAATCGAACTTTTCAATTAATTCTTCTAAAGAAAACAATTCTTGTTCAGTTCCGTCATTCCAACCTAATAAAGCTAAGAAGTTAACAACTGCTTCTGGAAAAAATCCATTTTCTCTATAACCCATAGATGTTCCTTCTGCTGTTTTCCACTCTAAAGGAAAAACTGGAAAGCCCATTTTATCTCCATCTCTTTTAGATAACTTTCCATTTCCTACTGGTTTTAATATTAATGGTAAATGTGCAAATTCTGGTGCTTCCCATTCAAAAGCTTTATATAATAAATAATGTAAAGGAACACTAGGTAACCATTCTTCTCCTCTAATAACATGAGAAGTTTCCATTAAATGATCATCAACAATATTTGCTAAATGATACGTTGGCATTCCATCACTTTTAAACAATACTTTATCATCTAAAAGATTGGTGTCAAATTTTACAGTACCACGTATTAAATCATTAATTTCTAATGTTTCATTCACTGGAGTTTTAAAACGTATCACATAATGTTCTCCAGTTGCAACTCTCTTTTCTATTTCTTCTTTTGATAATTTTAAAGAAGTATCTAAAGTTTCACGTATAGTGTGGTTATAGATAAATGTGTTTTTATTCGCTTCAGCTTCTTTTCTTAATTCATCTAATTTTTCACTAGAATCAAATGCATAATAAGCCCAACCAGAATTTATCAATTGTTCGGCATATTCTTTATACATTCCTTTTCGTTCACTTTGTCTATACGGTCCAAACTTTTCATTTTTTCCTATAGTTTCATCTGGTGAAATTCCTAACCATTCTAATGCTTCAAATATATAATCTTCTGCTTCTGCTACAAAACGAGTTTGGTCTGTATCTTCTATTCTAATGTAGAAAGTACCACCGTTTTTTTTAGCAAATAAATAATTAAACAATGCGGTTCTAACACCACCAATGTGTAATGGTCCTGTTGGACTTGGAGCAAATCGTACTCTAACTGGTCTTGACATCTTTTAAATTTTTTCTAATGCAAAGATAGCTTATTGCATTTTTATAAAAAACAAGATAATATATAATACATTCGTTTGCTAATTTTTCATTTCATTTGGAACTTTTTTATTCATTATATAAAACCACAAAGGAGGTAGTAATGAGAGTACCATACTTGTAGGATATCCAAAAGGCATTTGCGGACTTACATCATGATATTCTAAAACTTGATATTTTTTTACAGATTTGTAATGATGATCACTGTGTCTTGTTAATTCATATAAAATAATTCTCCCCATTATGTGATTAGAATTCCAGGAATGTTTTTCTGATACTCTTTCATATCTTCCAGATTCTAATTTCTTTCTTTTTAAACCATAATGTTCAATATAGTTGATTGTTTCAAGTAATAGAAAACCTACTATTCCAGCTAGTATTGCAACTATAAACCCTGTTGTTCCAAATATGAATGCTATTAGTGTGATATAAAAAACTTGAATTAATGTAAACCAAAACATATCATTATATATCGATAGAAATGAAACTTCATTTAGTTTGTTTAATTTCATTTGAATTTGCCACGATTTCTTATAAGTTCCAACTATTGTTTGCCACCAAAATGCATATAGACTTTGATTAAATTTTGCTGTAGATGGATCTTCAGGAGTAGCCACATGAAGATGATGTCCTAGATTATGCTCAACAAAAAAATGTGTATAATGTGATGGAACTAATAATAGTTTACCTAAAATTCTTTCCCATCTTTTTTTTCTGTGTCCTAATTCATGAGCTACATTTATTCCGTTTGCTCCTAATACAATTCCTAAACTTAAAATTGTTCCTATCAGTTCGTACAATTCTAATTTTGTATTTGTTATTTTAATAAGCGTAAATAATAAAACTCCATAAACAATTAGAATATTTACATATAATAGATAGTCGAAAATATTATTTTCTAATCTACTTTTAATTCGACTTTCCGAATAATTTGATTTATCAATTGGCATCACTAGTTCCAAAATTGGGAGTATAACAAAAGAAAATATTACTCCAGAATAGGAAGCAATTCCTTGTTCGTTTATTCCTAAAATTGAAATTAAAGGAATTGAATATGCTAATAAATATTTCATTTTTACTGTTTTTACTACTCTTAAAGTTACGATTTTTTTTATTCTATTTATATTCATTAAAATCGTAATTTTATCAGTTATAATTAAACGTCCTAAAAATTACGAAATGAAGTCTGTTATTTATAGTAAGTTAGAATCATTTATTAGAAAATTTTATATCAACGAACTTATAAAAGGAGCAATTCTATTTTGTGGTTTTGGTTTGTTATATTTTATTTTTATACTTTTAGTTGAACATTTTTTGTGGTTGTCTACTTTAGGAAGGTCAATATTGTTTTGGATGTTTATCATAGTAGAGGTTTTCCTTTTGTTACGATTTATACTTTTTCCAATTTTTAAATTATTTAATCTTCAAAAAGGTTTAGACTATAAAGAGGCTTCAATTATTATTGGAAATCATTTTTCAGAAGTAAAAGATTCACTTTTAAACTTCTTACAGTTGTCTTCAAAAGATACTTCATCAGAATTATTAGTTGCTTCAATTGAACAAAAAGCAAGTAATCTTCAACCCATTCCTTTTTCTAATGCTATTTCTTTTTCAAAAAATAAAAGATTTTTACCCTACTTAATTTTTCCGGTACTACTTTTAATTTTGTTTTTTGTTTCTGGAAATTCAAATATTATTGCAAATAGTTTAGATCGTGTTGTACACTACCAAACATTGTACTCACCTCCTGCTCCATTTCAATTTTCTGTTCTGAATAAAAAGTTAATCACACAACAAAATAATGATTTTGTTTTAGAAGTACAATCTATTGGTAAAGTTATACCTGAAAATGCATCTATAATTATTGGAGAAGAAGAGTACTATTTAGAAAATAATGGTAATGGTTTGTTTAAATATACTTTTAAAAACGTTATTAAGAATACAAAATTTCATATTCAATCAAACGAAGTTATTACTAAAGAATATAGTTTGAATGTAATTGATGTTCCTTCGATTTCTAATTTTCAAATGGTTTTGAGTTACCCTTCTTATTTAAAGAAAAACCCCGAAACAATTCTTGGTTCTGGTAATGCAGTTGTTCCTGAAGGAACAATTATTAAATGGAAAATTAATACCGAGTCAACAACTAATATTGATTTTGTATATAATAATATTAGCAATCCTTTTTCAAATAATGAATCTGTCTTCGATTATTCCTTAAGATTAAAGAACGATTTGAATTATCAGATAGTTACTTCAAATAGTAATGTTTCAAATTTCGAAAAACTCAATTATCAAATTTCAATAATCAAAGATCAATATCCTACAATCAATGTTCAATTTGCACCAGATAGTTTAAAGCTTAAAGAAAAAATTATTGTTGGTCACCTTGCAGATGATTATGGTTTAACTAAATTGAATGTTGTTTATTATGATAAAAACAATCCAAAAATTTTACTTAAAAAAGCAATTTCAATTAAAAATGATGCTGTAGATCGTTTTATTTATACTTTTCCTACTGGTTTAGAATTACAAGAAGGAAATAACTATGAATATTACTTTGAAGTATTTGATAATGATGTAGTTAATAATTACAAAAGCACAAAATCTTCCATTTTTAAGCATTACGAACTAACTTCCGATCAAATCGACGATAAATTGCTAAAAGATCAAAACGAAAATATAAATAGTTTAGAAAAATCTTTACAAAATCAAGAGAAGCAACTTCAAGAATTAGATAAACTTCAAAAATTAAATAAAGAAAAAGCCAACCTTGATTTCAAAGATCAAAAGAAGATTGAAGATTTTATTAAAAAACAAAAAGAACAAGATGAAATGATGAAAGAGTTTTCTAAAAAACTCTCTGAAAATCTCGAAGATTTTAATCCAAAAGAGCTTGATAAAAATAAAGAAGAGCTTCTTAGAAGACTAGAAGAAACAGAAAAACAATCTAAAGAAAACGAAAAACTTTTAAAAGAACTGGAAGAGCTTTCTGAAAAACTAGATAAAAATAAATTATTAGAAAAATCTGAAAAGCTAAAACAGAATAGTAAAACGCAATCTAAAAACTTAGAACAGCTAGTAGAGTTAACGAAACGTTTTTATGTAGAAAAAAAAGCAGAACAAATTGGTGATAAACTAGAACGACTTGGAGAGAAAGAAGAACAATTAGCAGAAGATAAAAATAATAGTTTAGAGAAACAAAAAGAGTTATCTGATAAATTTGATGAGATTAAGAAAGAGCTAGATGCTTTAGATAAAGATAATAAAGATTTAAAATCACCAATGGATATTCCTATAGATAAAAATGTACAAAAGGATATTCAAAATGATTTAAATAAAGCAGAAGAAGAATTACAAAAAGATAGTAAGTCTAGTGCTAAAGAAAAGCAAAAGAAAGCAGGTAAGAAGATGAAAGAAATGGGTCAAAAAATGGCTGCATCAATGTCAAGTGGTTCACAAGAACAGATGGAAGAAGATGCTAAAGTACTTCGTCAGATTCTAGACAACCTCCTCTCCTTCTCTTTTGATGAAGAAGATTTATTAGACATTACAAAAAAATCAAATACTAAATCTGTACACTTTAGTAAGATCTTAAAAAAGCAGCAAGATTTAAAAATTCAATTCAAACATATCGATGATAGTTTGTTTGCAGTATCACTACGTAACCCGATGATTAGTGAAAAGATATTAAATGAAGTTGGTGAAATACATTATAATCTTGACAAATCACTGTCTACCCTTTCTGAAAACATGATTAATAAAGGAACATCACATCAACATTATATTTTAAATTCTGCAAATAAATTAGCGGACTTTCTAAGTAACGTTCGTGATGATATGCAAACTCAAGGTAGTGGTTCTGGAAAACCAAAGAAAGGAGAAAACAAAGGAAAACAATTACCAGATATTATTAAACAACAAGAAGGTTTAGGTGAGAAAATGAAGGATGGAATGAAAGATGGAGATAAACCTGGAGAAAAAGAAGGTAAAAAACCAGGAGACAAACCAGGAGACAAATCTGGAGGTAAAGAAGGTAAACAAGAGGGTAAAGGAAATAAACCTGGCGAAGGTTCTGGTGTAGAATCGGAAGGGGAAAATGGACAAGAAGGAAATGCTGGTAAAGTTTTAGAAATTATTAAAGAGCAACAACAATTAAGAGATGCTTTGCAGAAAGCTTTAGAAAAAGAAGGTATGTCTGGTCTTGGGCAAAATGCATTAAATCAAATGAAAGATATAGAAAAGCAACTTATCAATAAAGGGTTTAATAATCAAACCTTATCTAAGATGCTTAATCTAAAACACGAATTACTAAAATTAGAAAATGCAATTCAACAACAAGGCGAAGATACAAAGCGTAAATCAAAATCTAACGAACAAGAATTTAATGGTTCTTCTCAATCCTTACCGAAAGAGTTTAGAGATTATTTAAATAGTATTGAAATATTAAACAGACAAACTTTACCTTTGCAGCCGAATTTCAATCAGAAGGTTCAAAAATATTTCAAAACAAATGATTAATTTTAATTACGAAACTGATTTTATTTTAGAAAATGAAACAGATTATAAAGATTGGATTACCTTAAGTATTCACTCTGAAAAGAAAAAACTAGGCGAACTAACCTATGTTTTTTGTGATGATGAATATCTACATAAGATTAATGTAGAATATCTAAACCATGATACCCTAACTGATATTATTAGTTTTGATTATACAGAAGGTGATGTTATTAGTGGTGATATTTTTATTTCAGTGGAAAGAGTTAAAGACAACGCATCCGATTACAATACTAGTTTTAATGAAGAATTAAAGAGAGTTATAATACATGGGGTAATGCACTATTGTGGCTATAAAGACAAAAGTAAAAACGATGAATTAGTGATGCGTAAAAAAGAGAATGAAAAAATAGCTATGTTCCACGTGAAACATTAGTACAAAACCTATTTTAAATATTTTATATGTTTCACGTGGAACATATAAAATATCATTACTCTATCAAGAGTGTTCCACGTGAAACATTGAAGTTGTTTATATGGTAGAACGATTGGTTTTAAAAAAAAAATCAATCGAAAAATTTTAAAATTAAATGAGTTTATTTCAAGAAGAATATGATGTTATTGTAGTTGGTGGTGGACATGCTGGATGTGAGGCTGCTGCTGCTGCTGCAAATATGGGTTGCTCCACTCTATTGGTTACAATGAGTTTGCAAAACATTGCACAAATGTCTTGCAACCCTGCAATGGGAGGAATTGCAAAAGGACAAATAGTTCGAGAGATTGATGCGCTTGGTGGTTATTCTGGAATTGTTTCAGATAAGACGGCTATTCAGTTTAAGATGTTGAACAAATCGAAAGGACCCGCAATGTGGTCTCCTCGTGTTCAAAGTGATCGTATGCGTTTCGCAGAAGAATGGCGTTTGATGTTAGAACAAACTCCTAACTTGGATTTTTATCAGGAAATGGTTTCTGGAATTTTATCTGAGAACGGTAAGCTAGTAGGTGTTCGAACTTCACTAGGAATAACGATTAAAAGTAAAAGTGTTATTTTAACCAATGGGACTTTCCTAAATGGATTGATCCATATTGGAGATAAACAATTCGGAGGTGGTCGCGCAGGAGAAGGTGCTTCTTTCGGTATAACAGAAGACTTATTAAAACTTGGTTTTGAATCTGGAAGAATGAAAACTGGAACTCCTCCCCGTGTTGATGGTCGTTCTTTAGATTATTCTAAAATGGCCGAACAACCTGGTGATGTTATTCCAGATAAATTTTCTTATTCCAATTTAACTAAGCCTCTTTCTGTACAACGTTCTTGTTGGATGACCTATACTTCAAACGAAGTACATGAAGTACTTCGTGAAGGTTTTGATCGTAGTCCAATGTTTAACGGAAGAATTCAAAGTGTTGGTCCAAGATATTGTCCTTCTATTGAAGATAAAATTAATCGTTTTGCAGATAAAGACCGTCATCAATTATTCGTTGAACCAGAAGGATGGAATACTGTCGAGGTTTATGTAAATGGTTTTTCTACTTCTTTACCAGAAGATGTTCAATTTAAAGCAATGCGTTCTGTTGCTGGTTTTGAAAAAGTAAAATTCTTCAGAGCTGGTTATGCTATTGAATACGATTACTTCCCTCCTACACAATTAAAGCATACTCTAGAGACTAAATTAGTTGAAGGTTTATATTTTGCTGGTCAAATTAATGGAACAACTGGTTATGAAGAAGCAGCGTCTCAAGGTTTAATGGCAGGAATTAATGCTGCGTTAAAAGTACAAGAAAGAGAACCATTGGTTTTAAAACGAAATGAAGCTTACATAGGTGTGTTAATTGATGATTTAATTACTAAAGGAACTGAAGAGCCTTATAGAATGTTTACATCAAGGGCTGAATATAGAACGTTACTTCGTCAAGATAATGCCGATATTAGATTAACTCCTAAAGGACATGAAATTGGTTTGGCTAAAGTAGAACGATTAATTCGTATGGAAGAAAAATTTTCTAAATCGGAAGCTATGGTTACTTTCTTTAGAGAGACAAGTTTAAAACCTGAAGAGGCAAATCCAATTCTTGAAGAAAAAGGTTCTGCTCATATGTCGCAACCTGATAAAATGTTTAAAGTTTTTTCTAGACCACAATTAGAGCTTTCAGATTTTCTTAAATTCAAAAAAGTATCTGAATATGTTGCAATACATAATTTGGATAATGAAATTATTGAACAAGCCGAAATTCAAGTTAAATATTCTGGTTATATTGAAAAAGAAAAAAATCATGCAGACAAATTGAATAGATTGGAAGATGTTATTATTCCAGATAATTTCGACTTTAATAAAATAAAATCAATTTCGATTGAAGCAAAACAAAAACTGAATAAAATTCGTCCAAAAACAATTGCTCAAGCTTCTAGAATTAGTGGAGTTTCTCCAAGTGATATTTCTGTACTGTTAATTTATATGGGTCGTTAATATTTCTGATGTTTGATATGTTACTTATGTTAATGAGTTTTTTAAACAACCTGATTACTATGTTTCACGTGAAACATTCTTGTTAAACCTTATTATTATTGAATTATTTAAAATTATAATGAATTTTACAAAAAACAATATTTACAACACAGTTAAAGATTTTTCCGTTTCGGGAGAATCTTTTTCATTGTTATTAAATGAAGAATATCAAATTCTTAAAACAGATCCTCAACCATCTTTAGAAAAACTTCCCTCCTATTATGAAAGTGAAGATTATATTTCACATACAGATGGAAAAAGAACCTTGTTTGAAAAAATGTACCATTTAGTAAAAAAGAGCGCCATTCAGAAAAAGGTAAATCTTTTATCAAAATACAATACTAAAGGTTCCGTTTTAGATATTGGTGCTGGAACTGGTGATTTTCTAATCGCTGCAAAAAAATCAGATTGGAATACTACCGGAATTGAACCAAGTGGGAAAGCTAAAAAAATAGCAATTGATAAAGGTGTTAGTTTTGAAAATAGTTTAGCCGATTTAAAAAACGAATCTTTTGACGTAATTACTATGTGGCATGTTTTAGAACATGTACCCAATTTAGAATTTCAAATTGCAGAACTGAAACGTTTATTAAAACCCAATGGAACAATTATTATAGCTGTTCCGAATTTCAAATCTTACGATGCAAAATATTATAAATCGTTTTGGGCTGCTTTCGATGTTCCAAGACATTTATGGCATTTTTCTAAAAAAGGAATTGATTTACTTTTTCAAAAACAAAATATGAAATTGATAAAAGTGAAACCAATGTGGTTTGATAGTTTTTATGTTTCTCTTTTATCTGAAAAAAACAAAAATGGGAAAATGAATTTTATTAAAGGTTTTTTTATTGGTTTTATCTCAAATTGTGTTGGAATTATAAAAAAAGAGTATTCCTCGCATATTTACATCATAAAAAAGCACTAAAAACTAATTTAAGACGTTTTCAGCGCACTTAGATGTGTGTATTAAGCGTTTTATTTACCCAAATTTATTTCTTTAAGAAAACAGCCTTTAAATCGGTTGTTTTTTATAGCATTTTCCTATGTTTATCTATAATTAGCATAAGATTTTATTATAATTAATAAACGCGCAATATTTGTTACTTTAAAGGGATTTACTATTTTTACAAAAAATTATATTTTAAATATACATAAGCAATAATAACAATAATTAAAAATGAAAAAAGCCTTATTGATTTTAGGAGTATCCTTAGCATTATTTTCTTGCAACAAGTCAGAAGATAAAAAAGAAAATTTTAAAACTGCTTACATTGATACTGTTGAACTTTTAAAAGAATATGACAAGTACAAAGATGAAGAAGATAAGTTCAAAGTTAAATCTCAAGAATTAGGTCGTCCATTAGAAGCAAAATTACAAGCCTTCCAAACTGAAGCAGCAGGTTTTCAAAGAAACGCTCAAGTTAAAGGAATGGCATGGGCACAACAAAAAGGTGCAGAATTACAACAAAGAGAGCAACAACTTTCTATGGAACAAGAAGCTTTCCTAAGACAAATTCAAATTGAAAGTGATAGTATCCGTAATTCTATTGTAACTGGATTAAAAGATTATATCAAAACTTACGGTAAAAAAGAAGGATATGATTATATTTATGGAACAGGTGATGCTCAAACAATTTTGTTTGCAAAAGATCCTTATGATATTACAAAAGAAGTTTTAAAGAAACTTAACGAAGAGTTTGCTGCCAAAAACGGTAAGACTTCTAAAAAAGAAGATGAAACTTCTGCAGATGATAAAAAAGCAGATACGAAAGAAGATAAAAAATAATTTTTTTTATAATTTTATAAAGCCCCTTTTGGGGCTTTTTTTATTGGTTTTCATTTGTTTATATTTGTCAAATAAATTATTTGCCATATGGAATTTTTATCAGCCGAAGCAAACTACACTTTGCAATTTATTAATCAAACTAATAAATCAATTTTTCTTACTGGAAAAGCAGGAACAGGAAAAACTACTCTTCTAAAAGAGATTATTAAAACTACTCATAAAAACACAGTTGTTGTTGCGCCTACAGGTATTGCAGCACTTAATGCAGGCGGTGTTACAATTCACTCAATGTTTCAACTACCTTTTGGAGCCTTTCTTCCAGATAATAAGAATATTTCAAGTTTTGCAGGAAATATCAAATTTGAAAGTCGCGCTACTTTAGCTAGACATTTCAAGATGAATGGAACAAAAAAATCAGTAATACGAAATATGGAATTATTGATAATTGATGAAGTTTCAATGCTTAGAGCAGACATTCTTGATGCCATTGATTTTATGTTGCGTAAAATCAGAAAACTTGAGCGTCCTTTTGGAGGAGTTCAGGTTTTATTTATCGGTGACTTATTGCAACTTCCACCTGTTGTTAAGAATGAAGAATGGCAATTATTAAAGAACTATTACAGTGGTATGTTTTTTTTCCATTCGCATGTTATGCAACAATACCCACCACTCTATATTGAATTAGAAAAAATTTATCGCCAGACTGATAATTTATTTATTAATGTTTTAAATAATTTACGTCAAAATAAAATCACAAATGAAGATATTTCAGTTCTTAATAAGTTCGTACAACCAAATTTCGATTTAAAAAACAATAAAGGTTATATAACATTAACTACACATAATTCAAAAGCCGATTTAATTAATGAGCAATCTTTAAAAGATTTAATAGGAAAATCTAGTTTTTATTCTCCAGAGATTGTTGGCGATTTTCCAGAAAAAATTTACCCTTTAGAAGAAAAATTAGAATTAAAAATTGGTGCACAAGTAATGTTTGTCAAAAATGATTTAAATTTTGAAAAGCAATATTTTAATGGAAAAATGGGTGTTATTAGTTCACTATCTAGTGAAGAAATTCGTGTTCATTTTCCAGAAGAAAATAAAACCATAGAAGTTGATAAATACGAATGGCAAAATATTCGTTTTAAAGTAAATGAAGATACAAAAGAGATAGAAGAAGAAGTTGTTGGAACATTTGTCCACTACCCTATTAAATTAGCTTGGGCAATTACTGTTCATAAAAGTCAAGGATTAACTTTTGATAAAGCTGCTTTAGATGTATCGCAAGTTTTTGCGCCTGGACAAGCATATGTAGCACTTTCTCGTTTACGTTCCTTAAATGGCCTTATTTTATTGTCAAAAATACAAATGAATGGCATTTCTAGCGATGTTGATGTGCTTTCCTATGCAGAAAATAAATCTACAGAAGAAGCTTTAGCGAAATCGCTTGTTAAGGAAACACAAAATTTCGTCTTTCAATATCTTACTAATGCTTTTAATTTCAAAGATTTAATTCAAGAATGGAGAAATCATTTTTATAGTTATAATTTTGAAGCTCCTAAATCGGTTAAAATAAAGCATACAAGTTGGGCAAAAAATCAATATGAACAATTAGCTAAAATCGAGATTTTTTCAGAAAAGTTTTTATCACAAATTCATTCTCTTTTTTCTAAAGATTCTATTGATAATGATTTTGTGAATGAACGATGTATTGCTGCTTATGATTACTTTTTCAATATTTTAGATCAAATTGCTGAAGAATTACTTTTAAAGTTGGAAGAAATAAAAAGAATAAAAAAAGTAAAGGCTTTTTATGAAGAATTATATGCATTAGAAGAAATTCATATTAATACAATTCTTAAATTAAAAAAAGCAAAATTATTGACAAGTATAATAACTCAAGGAAAAAAGATAACTAAAGAAAATTTAACATCTCAAGATATTGCTACATACAAAATAAATAAATTAGTTACTGTTTCTGAAAGGTTTAGAAAAGAATTCTCTACTTTAATTGAAGAAGAAGAGACATATACATACTATGAAGAAAAGCCTAAAAAGATAAAAACCAAAGCACCAAAGAAATCTACTATTGAAGAAACTTTAGAGCTTTGGAATCAGAATGTATCAATTGAAGAAATTGCTGTATTGAGAAAACTTACACCGCAAACAATTTTCAATCATTTTTCAAAATTAATTCAAATGGAAATAGTTGAAATTTCTGACATATTAACACAAGATAGAATTTCAGTATTAAAAGAAGTTTTCAATGGATACAATGATCAAAGTCTAAGTGAATTAAAAGAAAAACACGGAGAATCAATCAGTTGGGATGAATTAAGATTGTATAAAGCATCATTAAAATAAAAACAGGATTAACTAAGTAAATATACAGCCATAATTGCAGGAACAAAATAGATTACTATTGTTCTTGCACCATCATAATCCTTAGCAATTCGTTGTCCAAACAAAAGAAAAATCAAAGTTAGACAAGATAAAACGGCTCCATAATAGGCAACGAGACTTGATTTTTTAGTAAACAATTCAATAATTCCAGAAATACAAAGAACTCCAGAAAAAATTTCTAAAATCAAAATTATAAATAACGCAAGTGGGACTTGCTTAGCTAAAATTGTTTCAGAAAAATGACCTTTTAGCCATGAAACATTTCCTTTCCAATCTTTAATTTTATCATATCCAGATTGTAAAAAAGTTACACTAAGTAACAAAAGTAATAGAATGGGCGTTGCTTGTGTCATAATTTTATTTTTTATGAATTAAACGGGTTAGTTTTATAGACAAATCAGTAAGAATAATTTTGCTATTACCATTTCTTTCAATATGATAAATAGCAGATTCTAATTCTTTAAATATATCATTAATATTGCTTCCATCTACAAAAGGAGCAAATTTTTCTAAATTAAAATTTGCTTCAGTAGGTTCAAAGTAAACTAAATTAGTTACTTGATAATTAGAAAGTAAGGCTTGTCTAAAAAAATAAATACAATAATGTAAAAATTGTTTTTGCACTTCCCTACCCAGTCCTGCAATGGTTTCGCTCCAACTAATTAAATCCTGAATTGCAGCTGCATTTCCTTTTGCTTTAAACGCACTCCTCACCCATTGAATAAACCAAGTTTCAAATGGATATTCATTATCATCATTTTTTAAAAGATGCAATGCTTTGTTATAATTACCTTCACTTTGATGCGCGATTTTTAAAGCTGTTTTTTCATCACAATTTTCTCTAGTTATCAAACCTTTAGCGATAGTGTCTTCACTAAGCCCCATAAAATCAATAATTTGACATCTAGAAATTATCGTTTGGAGGATATCGTCTAAAGATTCAGTAATTAAAATAAAAATCGTTTTTGCAGGTGGTTCCTCTAAAAGTTTTAGTAATTTATTAGAAGAAGCAATATTCATTCTTTCTGCCATCCAAATAATCATTACCTTATAACCTCCTTCATAGGCTTTTAAAGATAGTGCTTTATTAATTTCACTTGCTTCGTCTACTCCTATTTGACCTTGTTTATTTTGAACACCAATACTTTTATACCAGTCAAATAAACTACCATAAGGGTTTTCTTTTAAAAAAGTTCTCCATTGTGTTACAAAATTTGAACTAACAGGGTGCGATTTAACTTGATCATTAGTCGCAACTGGATATACAAAATGCAAATCTGGATGCGAATAGTTTTCAAATTTTAGATTGCAAGCTGCATTACCAGTATTATTTTCGCCATCTACATTTGAGCATAAAATATATTGAGCATATGCAATAGCCAAAGTTAACGTTCCACAACCTTCTGGTCCTACAAATAATTGAGCATGAGGTATTCTGCCCAAACTAGCACTTTTTATAAAGTGATTTTTTATATGATCTTGTCCTAAAATATCTTTTAAAAGCATGAGCAAATATACAACTCTTAATTTATTTTAAAATTACAATGTAGCAGATTCAGATAGTTATCTGATAGTAAAGTTATTAACAAAATATTTTTCGAATAAAATTAGTTTGGCTCTTTTAATAGAAAAAATATACTGCTGTTAAAATCCTCAAAAAATCGTAGAATCGATAAAATATTCGTAACTTTATGAAAATATAAAACTGACGATAATCTATTTTATTTGCATTTAATCTATAGATATATTAGTTGAAATACTGTTAAATGTTAATTTTTTTTAATTTTTTTACTATAAAATTGAATAATTAATTAATTAATTTTGAACAAATTATTTTTTGGCACGCATTTTGAATGTATACCAGTAAATCAATATATTGAGAAAAAAAAGAGTGTTTTGCGAACTAATTATAGAATTAAAAACAAGAACAAAAAAAGTTTTTTTAAAATTTTTATCAACATTTTTATTAAAAAGTTTTGTTAAAAGATTTTATTATATATATTTGTAGTTGGTTTGCCTATTTACTGAAAATTAACAAATTTTATTATGAGAAAATTTTACGTATGCATCATTGCATTATTTATGCTATCATCGATTGATGGTTTGGCACAGAAAGATCAAAAAGTTGTTATTGATATCAGGGGTATTGGAACTTACCATGATAGAAAAGAACTAGAATCTATGACTAAAGGACAATTGTTACCTTTGTATGTAGAGAGAGTTAAGATATTGTTTAGTATTATTCAGTATTTTGGAGTTACTAACAAACCAGGTGTGACATTTACAGATTTAGGAATTCCTACTTCTAAAGAAAATGTAAAAGCACTGGAAGCAGAAGTTGAGAATAGAGACAATTTTTTAAAAAATAATGAACAATTTTTAACTGGAATATTACCGTATTCAGATACAAGTAATATTATAAAGGCGATTTTATTTTATGAAGAAGTCTTAAAACTTGTTCATAGAGTACAAGTAGAGTAAAGGTTGAATAATTTAAAAGTTAAAGTTATGAAAAAAACTATCGTATTAATTG
Source organism: Flavobacterium jumunjinense (assembly GCF_021650975.2). Lineage (NCBI taxonomy): Bacteria > Pseudomonadati > Bacteroidota > Flavobacteriia > Flavobacteriales > Flavobacteriaceae > Flavobacterium > Flavobacterium jumunjinense. The sequence continues at coordinate 1,344,158 of NZ_CP091285.1, read as the reverse complement.
TATTAGTCCTAACCGGACTTTCTTTACAGGCTCAGCAAGATGATTGGGGCATTGTAGGGAGAAGTAATTGGTTAAACGGATGGTCTTCTTTCAACCCAGTTGGAAGAGAGTATCCACAAACAACAAAAATATTAACTGGGAACATATCTTCAGATATCACATTGACAAATCTGGAAACATATAACCTTGTTGGTGAAGTTTATGTAACCAATAATGCAAAATTAACAATTGAGCCAGGTACTATTATTAGAGCTAGTTCAAGTGAGTATAGTGCAATAATCATAACTAAAGGTTCAAAAATAATTGCTGACGGTGAAGTTGTTAATCCAATTGTATTTACATCTGATAAATCTGTAAACGAAAGAAAATCAGGAGATTGGGGAGGAATTATCATTTTAGGTAATGCACCAATAAATACTTATGGTAATATTGCTAGAATTGAAAGCGAAATCCCTAGTAACTTTAGAGTTGGTGGTGGTGAGGTAGCAACAGATAATTCTGGATCTATTAAAAATGTTAGAATTGAGTTTGCAGGAAAAGGAAAAGATAGATATTCTGTTTATGATGCGGTTTCTCTTATCGGAGTAGGTAGCGGTACAATAATTGAATCTGTACAAGTTAGTATGTCTAGCGGTAATTCATTTAAATTCGTAGGAGGTAATCCTAAAGCTAAAAAATTGGTTTCTTTCAGATCAAGTAATAGTGATTTTTATTTCACTCAAGGAGCAGTTGCTAATCTTGAAAACGGACTTGTATTAAGAAATCCATTCTTCTCAGGTAGTACTAACTTTAGAGCGGTTACTGTTACATCTTTTGACAACAAAGACATGACAGATTTAACAAAAGCAACTACAAACGTTAGTATGAGTAATTTTACGATAGTAAATGAAATAGACGGAAAGTCTTCAACAGACGGACTAATTAAAGAAGCGATTTATATTAATAAAGATTGTTTATTCTCTTTCAAAAACAGTATTGTGTCTGGTTTTGACTCAGCTTTATTGTTAAATTCTAATATCGAAATTTCAGATCCAAATTTATCTAAAATTAAATTACAAAGAATCTTCATTAATAACTGTAAAAAGAACATTGTTTCTGAAGTTGGTGGAGTTTCAAATGACGATTTAGAGTTCTATTATGCTCAACCAAGTTTTGCGAATAGATATGAAAAAGCGAAATCAGAAGATTTATTTGTAGATGCAAATAATCAAAGAACTCCCGATTTTAGATTAAAAATTGGAAGTATAAATTAAAGGAATCAACATAGGAAGATATTTCAACTGTTAATATTATAAACGTTAAGTTTTAATATTAACAGTTTGATTGTTATATGTGAAAATGCTAAAACTTAATCAGTAATTGAATATGTTAAGTAGAATTTTAAAAATAGGGATTGTTTTATCAATAGTTTTTTTGCCTAAAATTAAGGCAGAAAACAACGATGTTCTATCTCCAAAGTCTTCTTTTAGTGTTAATATTACTACCCTCGTACCTAGTTTTGTAAATCCGTTTGATCCAACTAATTCATATGTTTGTCAAGCAAATGGCGTTAATGAAACTCATAAATTAAAATTTAATGTCTCTCCATTAGCAAATTTATTACCGGGAAATGTATTCAGTTTGGAATTATCGAATGATGGTTTTACAGTCCAAGCAAATACTGTTCAAATAATACCCATTTCAACAGTTTTACTCTCTGGGAATACATTTGAAATGAGTTTTTCTTTTCCTAATACTATTTATGGAACTAATTATTCATTAAGAGTTAGAAGTTCGGCTCCTTCGGCAATAAGTACTCAATCAGTTGTGTTTGCTGCGTATTACATGATACATAATCAGGAAATTAAATTAAACAATGCCCTTGGAGTAGATAATGTTTCGTTTTGTACAGGATCAACATTTACGTTATCAATTTTTGACTCAGGTACAAGTTCATCACCTCTATTTTACCCCGATTTAACGTATATATGGAAGAAAGAAGTAGGAGGTACTTTTGTTACCATTACAGGTGCTAATGGACCAACTTACACTGTTTCAACACCAGGTAAATATTATGTTCAAACTAATTATGGCCAATGTACCGAATCTTCCTCACTATCAAAATCTAGAATAGTTACGGTTACTGAAGCAGGTGCAAATTCGGTTGTAATTAGCACAAATCCAGTAACAAACACAATATGTGAAGGAAATGGTGTGTTATTGTCGTTAAACGTTTCAAACAATCCACCTAACGTTATATCTTGGTATTTAGATGGTGAGTTATTAACAGGACAAAATACTAATACGCATAATGCATTACTAGCGGGTTCCTATCATGCATCTGTAGATAATGGTTCATGTATAGCAGAGTCCCAACCCTATGTATTAACTCCAATTACATTCAACGCAAGTATTGATGTAATTTCTCCATATGAATTAGCAGTAGGTGGTTCAGTTGTAGTAACTGTTACTACTGATGCAAATACACCTACATTTCAATGGTTTTTAAATGACAATCCGATATCAGGACAAACAACAAACACAATAACAATCACACAAACTGGTGAGTATAAAGTTAAAGTCACACAAACAGTTGGTTGTATAGCTACAAAAGAAATTATTCTAGTAGTAACTGGCCCCGATGTAGATGAAATTCCCAATTTGATCAGCCCAAACAACGACGGTTTTAATGATAAATTCAAAGTCCCATTTGAATTAATAAGTTCAAATAATTTAAATTTAGAAATATATAATTCGGCTGGAAAGCAAATTTATGTAACAGACAATTATCAGAATAATTGGCCAGAAGACACAAATGAAATTTTTCAGACAAAAGCATTCTTTTATTTTAAATTATCAAAAGAGAATCAATTAATAAAAGAAGGAATATTAACTATCATCAAATAAAACTTTATTAACCAATTGAAAAATTTATACCTAGGGGTAATTTTATGTATGCTATCTACTGTAGTATTTTCACAGGAAAATGCATACTCCTCTTTTGATGTTTCATTAAACAATTCGATTAAATTAAATAGATTTCTAATCAACCCTGCTTTTAGCTATGCTAGAGAGGTTGCACCTTCTATAAATTTAGCTAATAAAAGACAATGGGTTAAGTTTGAAGACGCACCAGTATTGTACTTTTTAAATTATCAAGGTAGATTAAGTAATGAATCTAGATTTGGTATTGGTGTATATTCACAATCTACAGGTTTGTTAAAAAACAATGGAGGGTTGTTAAATTATTCATTGAATGTACCAATGGAGGATGAAAAAAACCTAACATTTGGTGTTAATGTATACTTTTCAAGTAGTAATTTAGATAAGAATAGAGCCATTACAGAAACTACAGAACCATTATTTAATGAATTAAGCGCAACTTCTTTAATAAGTGTGAAGCCAGGTTTAAATTTAAGGTTAAATAATTTTGATATTGGTATAGCTGCAAACAACATTATATCATACAATTTAAGTTCAAGTGAAGCTGTTCAAGAAAATAATTCAAGTTCATTTTCTGGTCACTTAATGTACACTAAAGAAATAAGTAGTTTCTATAATATACTCGATGGTAGTAATTTTTCTACAATGATTCAATTGGAAAATAGAAAAGATGGTACTGCAATCTCGGGTAATTTATTAATTGATCAAAGAGATTTAGGTTGGTTAGAAGCAGGTTATAATACTTCTAAAGGTGTTAATGCAGGAATTGGGGCTGCAATTTCTAAAAAGTTTTTTATTGGTTATTCATATAATTTAGCAATTAGTAATTCATTATTTTTTGGTTCCAGCCATGAATTTTCCCTTTCCTATAGCTTTACTGATTATGATGATTCTTATAATTTTAGAGATAGAGCTCAAAAAATAAGAGAAAAAACTGCAGCAAAAAGAGCAAATAAAGAAACTCCTAAAACGGATAAGGCTTCATCTGAGGCAGATAAAGCCGATAAAGATCAAGCTAGAAAAGATAGAATAGAAGAATTAAGAATACAAAGAGAAGCTGCGAAACAAGCGAGAGAAGATAAAATCAATGCGGCTAAAGAAGCTGCTGATGCTAAAGCAAATGCTCAGAAAGAGAATAATGTAGAGGTTGAAGAGAATAATCAAGCTGAGAAAGACAGATTAGCAAAAGAAGCTGCTGAAAAAGAACAAGCTGAAAAAGATAGATTAGCAATTGAAGCTGCTAATTCACAAGCTGAGAAAGACAGATTAGCAAAAGAAGCTGCTGAAAAAGCACAAGCTGAAAAAGACAGATTAGCAAGAGAAGCCGCTGAAAAAGCACAAGCTGAAAAAGATAGATTAGCAAGAGAAGCAGCAGAAAGAGCACAAGCTGAGAAAGATAGATTAGCAAGAGAAGCTCAGGCAGAGAAGGATAGATTAGCAATTGAAGCTGCTAATTCACAAGCTGAGAAAGACAGATTAGCAAAAGAAGCTGCTGAAAAAGCACAAGCTGAAAAAGACAGATTAGCAAAAGAAGCCGCTGAAAAAGCACAAGCTGAAAAAGATAGATTAGCAAGAGAAGCAGCAGAAAGAGCACAAGCTGAGAAAGATAGATTAGCAAGAGAAGCTCAGGCAGAGAAGGATAGATTAGCAATTGAAGCTGCTAATTCACAAGCTGAGAAAGACAGATTAGCAAAAGAAGCAGCAGAAAGAGCACAAGCTGAGAAAGATAGATTGGCAAAAGAAGCAGCAGAAAGAGCACAAGCTGAGAAAGATAGATTAGCAAGAGAAGCAGCAGAAAAAGCACAAGCAGAGAAAGATAGGTTGGCTAAAGAAGCAGCAGAAAAAGCACAAGCAGAGAAAGACAGATTAGCAAAAGAAGCAGCAGAAAAAGCACAAGCAGAGAAAGACAGATTAGCAAAAGAAGCAGCAGAAAAAGCACAAGCAGAGAAAGACAGATTAGCAAAAGATGCAGCAGAAAGAGCACAAGCTGAGAAAGATAGATTGGCTAAAGAAGCAGCAGAAAAAGCACAAGCTGAGAAAGATAGATTGGCTAAAGAAGCAGCTGAAGCACAAGCAGAGAAGGATAGATTGGCTAGAGAAGCTGCATTAAAAGCGCAAGCAGAGAAAGATAGATTGGCTAAAGAAGCAGCTGAAGCACAAGCAGAGAAAGATAGATTGGCTAGAGAAGCTGCATTAAAAGCGCAAGCAGAGAAAGATAGATTGGCTAAAGAAGCAGCTGAAGCACAAGCAGAGAAGGATAGATTGGCTAGAGAAGCTGCATTAAAAGCGCAAGCAGAGAAAGATAGATTGGCTAAAGAAGCAGCTGAAGCACAAGCAGAGAAAGATAGATTGGCTAGAGAAGCTGCATTAAAAGCGCAAGCAGAGAAAGATAGATTGGCTAAAGAAGCAGCAGATGCACAAGCTGAAAAGGATAGATTGGCTAGAGAGGCTGCTCTAAAAGCAAAAGCAGAGAGAGATAGATTAGCAAAAGAAGCTGCGGATGCACAAGCTGAGAAGGATAGATTAGCAAGAGAAGCTGCTAAACCAAACCAGACAATTGAAGAAAAAGTTTCAAGTATTGAAACAAAATTCAATGTTTCTAATAAAGTATTGGATAATTATAAAAGAGAAATTGCACAAAAAACTAAAAATTCAGATAACTTAATTAAACGATTAGATTCGATTGTTAAAGTAAGAGAGTTAGATTTGCAAGCATATATTTCAGAAAATGATCCTAATTTTAAAGCTGGACCTCAAAAGTTTGTTAGTACATCACAACAAAATGCACAACTTAATGCAATTAAAAATGAAATCACAGCAAATAAAAAAGTATTTGATGATTTAATAATTGATTTTGAGAGCGCAAACAGAAGAAGATTAGAAGAGTTAAAGAAAAATGGTGTTAGTGACGAAGAAGCGAAACAATTAAACCAATATTATGATTCTGTTATTAACGATCTTAAAAATAAAAAACAACAGTATATTCAATTTGAAAAAATTGCTGATGAAAGAATTAAAAAAGTAAATGCAGATAAAGAAGAAGAAAGATTAAAAAGAATTAAACGAGCAGAATATAGTAATGAACAAGAGAGAATAGAAGATGACAAGAAATCGATAGAGGCTATTAAAAATAGTACAAGTCAATCTTCAAATTCTACCAACACAGAAAATGGAGAACAAGAAGAACCAGTTTCGAATGATATTTCTATTATTAAGAAATTGAATGGAGTAGAATCGGGTTATTATTTAGTGTTAGGTAAATTCAAAAACACATCAGAAAGAGATGCTTTTGTTCGTCAAGTTGTTGCAGGAGGTGGAACAAGTGTTACACTATTCTATAATATTTATGACGCAACATACTATGTTTATATTGATAAATTTGAAGATTTATCTGCTGCAATGAAAGGATTACAAGCAAGAGGAACTAAAACATATAATAAAAGAATGTCAGTAGTAAAAGTTGAATAAATAAAAATGTTAATTTTTTAATAAATTTTTATTACTTTTAAAGGTCTTAAATCACGTTAGCTATGGAATACAAAATTACTCATCTAAAAAAGTTAATATTTGCCGTCATTTGCATGGTGAGTATTAATTCATTCACCCAAAATTATGTACCCTTTACAAACACCAAGTTCAATGAAAGTTTGAAAGGGGACATGCTTCTAATCGGTAATAACATACTAAATAGAAGTACTACATCAAATGGGCCAAATGTACCTTACTATGGTTCTGAACCCAATAACAATTTTAATATGCAGTATATTGATGTAGATAGTGATGCTACTACATTCAACTCTACTACTGCAGATTTGACAATTCCTGCTACAACAAATGGATGTTATCAAATAAAGTATGCAGTATTATATTGGGCTGGAGTTTTTAACACTGCCAATGTAGGTAATCAAGTTACTTTAAATGATATAGACAAGGTAAAGTTTAGAATGCCTGGTGGCGGTTATAATAATATTACTGGTACGGTTCTATATAATACCAACCCTGTAGGAGTTTCGGGTAACAATAGACCAGGTTATGTGTCATATTTTGATGTTACTACAATGCTTCAAGGATTACCAAATGCAAATGGTACTTATGGTGTAGCTAACATTCAATCAGGATTAGGTTCTAATACTTGTGGAGGTTGGTCATTATTTGTGGTGTATGAAGACCCATTGGCTACTGCAAAAAACATAACACTTTTTGATGGATTTAGTAATATTCAACCAGGAGATCCTGCATTAGATATTCCTATTACTGGGTTTAATTCTATTCCAGTTGGTCCAGTAAGAGCAAAGTTAGCTTTTGCTGCTTTAGAAGGAGATTATGAATATAATGGAGATAGATTACGTATTAATGGATCATCAATGCTAACTCCTACTAGAGCGGCAAATAACTTTTTTAATAGTACTATTAATGACATTAATGGACCATTCGATGATAGGAATATTGATAGTTCAAATTTATTAGGCTACGATTCTGGAATTATAAGCATACTTAATTTAGGTAATGGTGTTATTGCTAACAATGCAACAAATGCAACAGTACGACTACAAACTTCTGGAGATGCTTATGTCTATTTTTTAAATGCTTTTTCTATTGAAGTTATTCAACCACAAATCAACTTAATTAAAGTAGTTAGAGATTTAGCTAATAATGATGTTGGAAACCAAACGATTGCTTTAGGGCAAGAGTTATTCTATGAATTAGATTTTCAAAATATTGGAAATGATGGTGCAACTAATTTTACGATAACAGATCAATTACCTTTAAACGTAACTTTTTTACCAGCAGATTTAGTTTTACCTCCTGGAGTTACTTATACTTTTTCTGGGTTACCATCAAATACATTAACTTTTAATATTCCAAATAATCTAGTAACCCAAGGAGGTGCTAATTATCAAATAAGAATTAAAGTAAAAGTTGTCGAATCATGTAATGATTTAAGAGATGCATGTTCGAATGAAATTACAAATCAGGCTTATAAAACATACAGTAGTTTGAATTCTGGGAATGTTGTAGAAAACCAGCAACCTAGTGCTTCTGGAATAAATTCATGTTTGATTTTATCACCTGGAACAACAAATTTCCTTGCTGATATTGATGACTGTATTTTCCAAAGAGAAGAAGTTCTTTGTGGTAATAATGTAACATTAACTGCAGGTAGTGGATATACTTCATACCAATGGCATAGTGGGTCTCCACCAACAGCAGGAAATTTGATTTCTGGTGCAACCAATCAATCCTATACTGTAACAGCAACTGGAACATATAGTGTTGTAAATACTGCACCAGCTCCTTGTTTATCAATTACAGAAACTTTTAATGTGGTTGATTTTGGAGGTATTGTACCAAATCCAGTTATTCCATATGCAGATCAAGTAGATGTGTGTCCAGTTGATGGATCTGATTTACCTAAAATTTATTTATGTGGAGCTACAGACACACAATTAATAGAAACAAATATTCTTAATGCAACATTGGTTTGGGAACAATTGACTTCAACAACTGGTTGTGGTACATCAACACCAATTCCAAACTGTCCTAACACTTCTTGTCCAGACGCTAACTGGACGCAAGTAGGAACAGGACCAAATTATACTGCTGCAAATGCAGGAGAATATAGAGTAAGAATAGTTTTTCAAAACGGATGTTTTAGAACGTATTACTTTAATGTGTATAAAAATGTGTTCACTCCTACTGTAACTGCTACAGATATAATATGTACAACACCAGGAACTATCACTGTAAATGGTGTACCAAGTGGTTATGAATTTAGTTTAGATAATACATCTAGTTGGCAAGCGTCAAATTTCTTCAACAATGTTACAGCTGGTTCTCATATTGTATATATTAGACAAATAGCTGGTGGAGTTGGAAACTGTGTTTTCGATATACCAAATATTCAAGTTCTTGATAGAGATTTTAATGTAGATGTTATTTTGAACGATGCATTATGTAACGGTGATCAAGGAAGTATTAGAGTTCAAGTAAATAATGTTGAACCGCAATATACTTATGAACTGTTGCAAGGAACTACATTAATAAATAATGTAGGACCAATTAACGCTAATGACTATACGTTTCCAAACTTAAATGCTGGAACTTATACTGTTAATGTTTCTACTTCAGACGGTTGTACCTATACTGAAACAGTAACAGTTTCAGATCCCCCATTATTAACGCTTACTGCGGCTGTTACGATTCCATTGACATGTGAAGATGGTGAAATAACGGTTTACCCAGTGGGAGGAACACCGACTATTATTGGTGGAGTTGCTACATATGCATACGAAATAAGTAGTGATCCGGGTAATATTTATTTATCACCAAATATTCCAATTACAGCTGCTGGAACATATACAATAACAGTAACAGATTCGAATAACTGTACAGCAACTACAAGTATAACTATTGATACTGTA